>JANNRI010000150.1:0-9739 GCA_031401195.1 Burkholderiales bacterium | reverse complement strand
GTTGCCATCCCCACGCATCTGCCACCCTTACCCGAACCAGCGTCTGATCGTCACGACCCAAGGCAGGAGCCGTATGCGGTAGCGCCGCACGTACGGATCTGTGAAGGGGGTGTCGGGTGACTGGCATTCCTACTTCGACTCTGCAAGACGCGAACGGTAGCCGAAACGCGCCGCGCTTGCAGCCGGCCCGATCAGCGCGCGAGGATCGGCGCCAGGAAGCGCCCGGTGTGGCTGCCCTCGAACGCGGCCACAGTCTCCGGCGTGCCGGCCACCACCACTCGGCCGCCGCCGCCACCACCCTCGGGGCCCATGTCGATGATCCAGTCTGCCGTCTTGATGACGTCCAGGTTGTGTTCGATCACGACGATGGTGTTGCCGGCATCGCGCAACTGGTGCAGCACCTTGAGCAGCAGTTCGATGTCGGCGAAATGCAGGCCCGTGGTCGGCTCATCCAGGATGTAAAGGGTGCGCCCGGTGTCGCGCTTGGAAAGCTCGAGTGCGAGCTTGACTCGCTGCGCCTCGCCGCCCGACAGCGTGGTCGCACTCTGGCCCAGGGTGATGTAGCCCAGGCCCACATCGAGCAGGGTTTGCAGCTTGCGCGCGATGTTCGGCACCGCGGAGAAATAGCCGAACGCATCCTCGACTGTCATGCCGAGCACGGCCGTGATGTGCTTGCCCTTGTAGAGAATCTCCAGCGTTTCGCGGTTGTAGCGCGCGCCGTGGCAGACATCGCAGGGCACGTACACGTCGGGCAGGAAGTGCATCTCGACCTTGAGCACGCCGTCGCCCTGGCAGGCCTCGCAGCGCCCGCCGGCCACGTTGAAGGAGAAGCGGCCGGGGCCATAACCACGCTCGCGCGCGGCCGGCACTTCGGCGAAGAGTTCGCGGATCGGCGTGAACAGGCCGGTGTAAGTGGCGGGGTTGCTGCGCGGCGTGCGGCCGATCGGGCTCTGATCGACGTTGATCACCTTGTCGAGCGCTTCCAGGCCCTCGATCGCGTCGTACGGCGCCGGCTCGGCATGGCTTTGGTACAGCTTCCTGGCCACCGCCGCATATAGCGTGTCGTTGACCAGGGTGCTCTTCCCGGAGCCCGACACGCCGGTGATGCAGGTGAACAGGCCCACGGGGATCTCGACGTTGACGCCGTGCAGGTTGTTGCCGCGGGCGTTGACGATGGCCAGGCTTTGCGGGTCGGTGCTGTCGGCCAGCGTGATCCGTTTGCCGGGCACCGCGATACGCAGCGCGCCGCCGAGGTATCGCCCGGTCAGCGACTCGGCATTCGCCGCCACTTCGGCGGGCGTGCCCTGCGCAATCACGCGCCCGCCATGCTTGCCGGCGCCCAGGCCCATATCGACGACATGGTCGGCGCTGCGGATCATGTCTTCGTCGTGCTCAACCACCAGCACGCTGTTGCCCAGGTCGCGAAGTCGGCGCAGGGTGGCGATCAGGCGTTCGTTGTCGCGCTGGTGCAGGCCGATGCTGGGTTCATCCAGCACATACATCACGCCGGTCAGGCCCGAGCCGATCTGCGATGCCAGGCGGATGCGCTGCGCTTCGCCGCCGGAAAGCGTGTCGGCGCTGCGGTCCAGGCTCAGATAGTTCAGGCCCACGTCGTTCAGGAACTTCAGGCGCGAGCGGATTTCGCGCATCACCTTCTCGGCGATATCGGCCTTGTTGCCGACCAGATGCAGGGCCTCGAAATGCGCCAGGCACTCGGCCAGCGTGGCGTGTTCCACTTCGTAGATCGGCAGGCCGCGTACGCCAGGGTCTTCACCCTGCAAGAACACATGCCGTGCTTCGCGCTTCAGGCGCGTGCCGCCGCAATCGGTGCAGGGCTTTGCGGCCTGGTAGCGCGCCAGGTCTTCGCGCACCGCCGCCGAATCGGTCTCGCGCCAGCGGCGTTGGAAATTCGGGATCACACCTTCGAAGGGGTGCGAGCGCTTGACGCTGCGCTTCCTGCCGGCCGCGCCTTCGGCCTGGTAAACGAAGGCGATGTCGGTTGTGCCCGAGCCGTGGAGCAGCACTTGTTGGTGCTCATGGGCGAGCTGTTCGAAGGGCGTTTCGACATCGAAGCCGTAGTGCTGGGCCACGCTTTCCAGCATCGAGTGCGTGTAGGCGTTGCGCCGGTCCCAGCCCTTGATCGCGCCGCTGGCCAGGCTGAGTGTGGGGAAGGCGACCACGCGCTCCGGGTCGAACACCGTCACCTGGCCCAGACCGTCGCAGCTCGGGCAGGCACCGACGGGTGAGTTGAACGAGAACAGGCGCGGCTCGAGTTCGGGCAGCGAGTAGCTGCAAACCGGGCAGCCGAACTTGCTGGAGAAGAGGTGTTCCTTGCTCGAGTCGAGTTCGAGCGCCAAGGCACGGCCATCGGCAATGCGCAGCGCGGCCTCGAAGCTTTCGGCCAGGCGTTGCTGAAGATCGCTGCGGACTTTCACGCGGTCGATCACGACATCGATGTCGTGCTTCTCGGCCTTCTTCAGCTTCGGCAGCTCGGCCGCCTCGACCACCGCAGCATCGACCCGAAAGCGCACGTAACCCTGGGCCTGCATGTCGGCGAACAGATCGGCGAACTCACCTTTACGGTCGCGCACCACAGGGGCCAGGATCGCCAGCCGCGTTTCTTCCGGCAACGCCAGCACGGCATCGACCATCTGCGCCACGCTCTGCGCTTGCAGCGGCAAGTCGTGATCGGGGCAGAAGGGCGTGCCGGCGCGGGCGTACAGCAGGCGCAGGTAGTCGTGGATCTCCGTGATGGTGCCGACGGTCGAGCGCGGGTTGTGCGATGTCGCCTTCTGCTCGATGCTGATGGCGGGCGAGAGGCCCTCGATGACATCGACATCGGGCTTTTCCATCAACTGCAGGAACTGCCGCGCGTAGGCCGAGAGGCTCTCGACATAGCGGCGCTGGCCCTCGGCATACAGGGTGTCGAAAGCCAGGCTGGATTTGCCCGAGCCCGACAACCCCGTGATCACCACCAGCGCGTCGCGCGGGATGTCGAGGTCGATGTTCTTCAGGTTGTGCGTGCGCGCGCCGCGGATGCGGAGCTGGGTGCGGTCTGGGGGCATGTCGATCCGAAAGGGCGAACCGAGCATTATCGGCACTGCGGGGGCCGGGCCGCAAATGGGGCTTCACCAGCGGGTCAGGGCCTCCTGCCAGGCGCGCAGGGTAGGCGCCTCGATGGGGGCGCGCCAGGTGGCCCCGTTGGCGTCGTGCCAGACGATGGCCAGCGGCTCGAACGCGAGCCTGCCGCGTGCCGCGCCGTCGATCAACAGCGTCAAGGCCTCGCTCGCGGCGCCGCTTCCCGAACTTGCCGACGCCCCCTGCCAGCGCCCCTGCGTGGCGGTTTGCACTGCCGCCCACCATGCGCGCTGCGCGGCCTCGTGGGCGACCGTGCGCTGCGGCGTGATGCGCCAGCGCACGCGCGCGGCGTCGCTGCTTGTCGCGGCGTCGATCTCGGCGGCGGCGCCGGCCAGTGGTGCCGCGCCGGTGTTCGCACCCAGTGCCGGGGCCGCCCGCTCGCTGCGTGCGCGCAGCAAGTTGGGTGCCGCGTCGGCCGCCGACTTGGCCAGCGCGCCACTTTGCAGCGGTGCCGGCGCTGGTGCCGGCGAGGGCGCTGGCGCTGGCGCTGGCGCAGCCGCCACTTGCGGCGCGACGGCGTCGGCGATGTCGCGCCGGGCCTCGCGCTCTTGCATCGCGTCTGCACGGGCAATGGCCGTTTCGGGCGGCGGCGTTGCGGCGGGCCTGCTGGACTTGGCCTTGGCGGCCGGCGGCGAACTCGGCGCTTGCGCCAGGCGCGGCTTGCTCGGCCCGGCGTCGGGCGCGGCTTCCTTCTGTTCGCTGGCAACGTCGCGCGACGCCGGCAGCACCGCCGCCGTGCTGCCCACGGCGACAGCCGCATCGCGTGGCGCCGAAGGCGCAGGCGCAGCATGTTCGGGCCGCAGGCCCGGCGTGGCATCGGGTACCGGCTGGCCGCCCCACATCACGCCGATCAAGGTTGCCATGGCCAGGGTGCCGAAAGCGGCCAACGGTGCGGGTTGCCACAGGCGGGCGAAGGCCGCGCGCAAGCCAGCGCGCCACGCAGGCGCAGCAGCGCGGGCCGGCCGCACGGCTTGCCGGGCATGGCCCAGGATCGCGGCCGTCACGGGTGCAGGCGGCAGTGCATCGCGGTCGGGCGCATGGCGCAAGGCGGCCAGCAGGTGCGGATCGCGCGGATCGTCGTCGGGTGCGGGTGCGTTCATCGTTCCTGAGCCGCCGGCAGGTAGGCCCCCATGCAGGTGCGCAGCTTGCTCATCGCATAGCGCAAGCGGCTCTTGGCGGTTTCGAAGCCGACTTCGAGCGTGCGCGCCAGGTCTTCGAGCGCCAGGCCGTCTTCGTGGTGCAGCAGGAAGGCGCTGCGCTGCACGGCCGGCAGGCCGTCGAGGCAGTCGAGCAGGCGCTGGCCGGCAGCGCGCCAGAAGGCCTTGTCCTCGACGCTGTCGGCGGCGGGCCAATCCTGCCAGGGGGCGGCGACGGCTGCCGGCTGCCAGGGCTCGCGTTCATCCTCCGCGGCTTCGAGCACGACTTCGCGGCCACTCTTGCGCAACTGGTCGATGGCGCGGTGGTGCGCCAGCGTGAACAGCCAGGTGCGAAAGGTCGCGCCCTGCGGCGCCCAGCGCTCGCGCGCGCGCACCACGCGCAGCCAGGTGTCCTGGAACACCTCGTCGGCCTGGGTGCCCGCCTCGCGCCCGAGCACGCGGCGCACGAAGCGGTACAGCGCGGCATGGTGGCGCGCGTACAAGCGCTCGAAGGCGCGCGCATCGCCCTGCGCGAAGGCGCGCATCAGGCTGTCGTCGTCCGGCTCAAGGTCGTCGGCCATCGGTGGGTGCGATTGTGGGTCGGGTGCGGTGATGCAGCCTTGTACGGCCGTGGGCTGCTCACGGGGTTAGTGACCCTGAACCGGCGGCCCGGCCGTATCAGCCTGGGTCGCAACCCACCCGAGGCACCAACCATGACCCGTCCCCTGACCCTTCGCCACGCCGCTTGGAGCGCTGCCCTGGCGCTGCCGCTGGCGGCGCTGCTGGTTTGCAGCAGCGACAGCTTGCAGGCCCATGAATGGCCATCGCCCGCGCCCAAGGGGGCTGTGCCATCCAAGGCCTGGAGCGGCACACTCTGGGCCGGGCCCGAGGCGGGTGCACCGGCGGCGCCCACGGCGCGCCACTGCGCGCGTGCGCCGCAGCCCTTCGAGGTCGGCGCCGGCCCGGGTTGGGAGCCACAACAAAGCGGTGCCCTGCGCCGCGGCGACCACCGCCTGCGCGAGCACGCCGCGGCGCCCTCGATTGCGTTGGGCAAAGCTGCTGCGCCGGCAGCGATGGCCGATGCCCTGCGCTCGGCGGTGGCACCCGAGGCCCGGCAGGAACTCGCCGCGGGCCTGCCGCAGCCGGCCCGCCCGGCCGACGAGCCGGTGGCTGCCGGCTTGGTCGACGACAACGCCGACTTCGGCGAATACCTGGCCTATCGCGAACGCCATGCCCAGCTGCCGGTGCGCGCCCGCGAGGTGCAGGAGCGCTATGCCCTGGTGGTGCACGACGCCCGCGGCCGTGGCGTGCCCGATGCCGAGGTTGCCGTGTTTGCCGGCACGCGCGCCTTGCCGCTGTGGGCCCGCACCGACGCGGCCGGCCGTGCCTGGCTGCACCCGCTGGCGGCCGTGCCGGGCCTCGGCGCCTCGTTGCTCGAAGTGCAGGTGCGCGATGGCAGGAGCGGCGCGCGCGGTGCGGCGCTGTTGCAGCGCGGCCAGAAGCACCAGTTGCAAATCACCCTCGCCGACGCGGGTCGCGCGCCACCGAAGCCGCAACTCGACATCGCCTTCCTGATCGACGCCACCGGCTCGATGGGCGACGAGATCGACAAGCTGAAGCGCTCGATGCGTGCCGTGGCCGATCAGATCGCGCAGCTGCCGAGCCGGCCCGACGTCTGCTACGCCCTGGTGGCCTACCGCGACCGCGGCGACGCCTTCTTCGTGCGCGGCGCCGATTTCACCAACGACCTGCCCGCCTTCCAGCAGCAACTGGCGCAACTGCGCGCCGATGGCGGCGGCGACACACCCGAGGCGCTCAACGAAGCCCTGCACACCGCCGTGCACCGCCTGTCGTGGCGCGGCGACGGCACCGCACGCATGCTCTTGCTGGTGGCCGACGCTCCGCCGCACCTGGACTACGGCGCGCCCTTCTACGACACCGACGCGATGGCCGCGCTGGCCAAGGGCATCAAGCTGGTGGCCGTGGGCGCCAGTGGCCTCGATCCGGTCGGCGAATATGTCTTTCGCCAGGCCGCGCAGTACACCGGCGGGCGCTTCGTGTTCCTGACCTATGCCAAGGCGCACGACCCATCGAGCGGCCCGGGCCGCGAGACGCCGCACGACGTGCGCAACTACTCCGTCGAGACGCTCGACGCGCTCATCGTGCGCGTGGTGCGCGAGGAAATGGCGGCCTGGCCGAAGGCTTGATCCGCCAGCGTGGCGAGCCGTTGCGCAGCGCCTGCACCGGGTTCATGATGGTGCATGGCCCGCCTGCACACCGCCGCCGCAGTTGCCGCCGCCGCCACCCTCGTGGCCGGCTGCAATGCCGGCCTGTACTTCGGCATCGGCCCGGGCGACGACCCGCCCAGCGTCAGCCTGGCCGCGTCGCCCGCCGAGGCCTCGCGCGGCGACACCATCGGCCTGGTGGCGGCAGCGTCGGACGACTACCGCGTTGTCGAAGTCGCTTTCTACCGCGTGGACAACGGCGGCAACACCCTGCTGGGCCGCGACAACAGCGCGCCCTATGCGCTGACCACCGCGCTGCCCGCGGGCATCAGTGGCGAGGTGCGCTACCTGGCCCGCGCGATCGACGATGCGGGGCAGGCGGGGGAGAGCGCGGTGGTGGCGGTGGCGGTGCGCTGAGCGCGCGAATCAGGCGCCATCGCCCAGCACCCGCAGGATCTCTCGGCCGTAGGCCTGGAGCTTCTTCGCCCCCACCCCGCTGATCCCCGCCAGCTCGCCGAGCGAGGCCGGTTGCTCGCGCGCCATCGCTGCCAGCGCCGCGTCGTGGAAGACGACATAGGCCGGCAGGTTGTGTTCTCGAGCAACTTCGGCGCGCCAGGCCTTGAGTGCTGCAAAGCGCGCCTGCGCGGCGACGTCGAGTTCGGCGGTGGCCGCCGGCGCTCGCATTGACGAGCCCACCCGCTCTTTGCGCACGCGGGCGCGAGGCATCTGCGCGCGCGGCAGGCGCAGCACGATCGGCACCTCGCCCTTCAGCACCGTGCGTGCCGTGTCGGTCAGCGCCAGGGTGTTGTATTCGCCCTCGGGCACCACATGGCCCAAGGCCACCAACTGGCGCAGCACACCGCGCCACCGGGCCTCGTCGAGATCGGCACCGATGGCGAAGGTCGACAGGCGCTGGTGGCCGTGCTGCGTCACCTTGTCCGTCACCTTGCCGCGCAGCACGTCGATCAGGTGGCCGGCGCCGAAGCCGATGCCGCTTTGGTGGTGGAAGCGGTAGATGCACGACAGCAGCTTGCGCGCCGCTTCGGTGCCGTCCCAGGTGTCGGGATTGGTAAGGCAGTTGTCGCAGTTGCCGCAGGGAACACTGTCTTCACCGAAGTAGCCCAGCAGCCGCACGCGGCGGCAGTCGTGCGCCTCGGCCAGGGCCAACAACGCATCGAGCTTGCCGCGCTGCACGCGCTTGAACTCTTCCTCGGCGGGGCTCTCGTCGATCATGCGGCGCTGGTTGACCACGTCCTGCAGGCCATAGACCATCCACGCGTCGGCGGGTGCGCCGTCCCGGCCCGCGCGGCCGGTCTCCTGGTAGTACGCCTCGATGTTCTTGGGCAGGTCGAGGTGGGCGACGAAGCGCACATCGGGTTTGTCGATGCCCATGCCGAAGGCGATGGTGGCCACCATCACGATGGCGTCTTCCCGCAGGAAGCGGTCCTGGTGGCGCTGGCGCACGCTGGAGTCCAGCCCCGCGTGGTAGGGCAGGGCGGTAATGCCTTCGGCTGTGAGCCAGTCCGCGGTTTCCTCCACCTTCTTGCGCGTGCCGCAATAGACGATGCCGGCCTCGCCGTCGTGCTCGTCGCGCAGGAAGCGCAGCAGTTGGCGCTTGGGCTCGTCCTTCTCGCCGATGGTGTAGCGGATGTTCGGCCGATCGAAGCTGGCGACGAAGGTTTGGGCGTCTTCGAGGGCCAGGCGCTTGACGATGTCGGCGCGGGTGATGTCGTCGGCGGTGGCCGTCAGCGCGATGCGCGGCACGCCGGGAAAGCGCTCGTGCAGGATCGACAGCCCGAGGTATTCCTCGCGGAAGTCGTGGCCCCACTGGCTGACACAGTGGGCTTCGTCGATGGCGAACAGGCTGAGCAGGCCGCGCTCGTGCAGCGAGTCGAGCATGCCCAGAAAGCGCGGCGTGAGCAGGCGCTCAGGCGCTGCGTAGAGCAGCACCAGGCGGCCCGAACGCAGCTCACGTTCGATGTTCGAGGCCTCCTCGCTGGACAGCGTGGAGTTGAGGAAGGCGGCATGCACGCCGGCTTCTTCGAGCGCGCCGACCTGGTCGTGCATCAGCGCGATCAAGGGGCTCACCACCACCGCCACACCGCGGCCGGCGCGGTGGCGCACGATGGCCGGGATCTGGTAGCACAGGCTTTTGCCGCCGCCGGTGGGCATCAGCACCAGCGCGTCGCCGCCGCCGGTGACGTGTTCCACGACCTCGCCCTGAAGGCCGCGGAAGGCGCTGTAGCCGAAGACTTCGTGCAGGACGGACTGGGGCAGCGCGAGGGGGTCGGTCATCGGGCGGGGATGGTAAGCCAGGGGTCGGTGCGAAGATCGTGGCACGTCACTGAAAAGGCCCCCATGTCCGACGCCGCCCGCCCCCTGCGCGCCCAGTTGATTCGCAACACCGACGAGGTCCAACTCGAACGCCAACTGCGCGAACCGCTCTACGACACGATGTGCGGCGGCGTCACCGACGCCATGGTGGCCAAGAAGCTCGGTGCCGGCTTCGACATCCTGGCGCCTGGCAAGCGCTCCTGTCCCTACCACTACCACCTGGCGCAGGAAGAAATGTTCGTGATCCTGCAAGGCCAGGGCACGCTGCGCGTGGCCGGCGAGATGCTGCCGGTGCGCGCGGGCGATGTGGTGGTGATCCCACCCGGGCCCGAGTACCCGCACCAGTTCATCAACACCTCGGATGCGCCGATGCACTATCTGAGCATCAGCACCCAGGAGCGGCCAGAGATCTGCTACTACCCGGACTCCGGCAAGCTCGGCGCCTTTGCGCCCGGCCACCGCCTGATGCAGCGGCCGGCCAACAACCTGGACTACAACGACGGCGAGCCGTGACGCTCCGCCTAGGGATGGGCGCACTGCCGCCGGTCGGTATCATGCTTGCCCACTCCCTTCAACGCCCGCTCAAGGAGCGCCCATGGCCTCGGTCAACAAAGTCATCATCGTCGGTAATCTCGGCAAGGACCCGGAGGTGCGCTACGCCCCCAGCGGCTCGGCCATCTGCAACGTCACCATCGCCACCAGCCGGCAGTGGAAAGACAAAACCAGCGGCGAGAAGCAGGAAGAAACAGAATGGCACCGTGTGGTGTTCTATGACCGCTTGGCCGAGATCGCCGGCGAGTACCTGAAGAAGGGCCGGCCGGTGTACGTCGAGGGCCGGCTCAAGACGCGCAAGTGGACCGACAAGGAAGGCGTCGAGAAGTACACGACCGAGATCGTCGCCGCGGA
>JANNRI010000149.1:0-93885 GCA_031401195.1 Burkholderiales bacterium | reverse complement strand
TTGTAGTCCTTGTTGTACTTGCGGATCACGTCCCAGGTGGAGAACTTCTCGCTGAAGCGGCGGCGGTTGTTCTTCCACATGAAGTCGTAGACGCAGTTGTGGAAGTAATAGAACTCGAGATGCTTGAACTCGGTCTTCGCGGCCGAGAAGAGTTCTTCGACGCGGTGGATGTGCTCGTCCATGGTGCCGCCCACGTCCATCAGCAGCAGCACCTTCACCTTGTTGTGGCGCTCGGGCACCATCTTGATGTCCAGCAGGCCAGCATTGGCCGCGGTGCAGTGGATGGTGTCGTCGAGGTCGAGCTCGAGGTCGGAGCCTTCGCGTGCGAAGCGGCGCAAACGCCGCAGCGCGACCTTGATGTTGCGCGTGCCCAGCTCCTTGGTGTCGTCGTAGTCCTTGTAGGCGCGCTGGTCCCACACCTTCACCGCACTCTTGTTGCGGCCCTTGTCCTGGCCAATGCGGATGCCCTGCGGGTTGTAGCCATAGGCACCGAAGGGGCTGGTGCCGCCGGTGCCGATCATCTTGTTGCCGCCTTCGTGACGCTTCTTCTGTTCCTCGAAACGCTTCTTCAGGGTCTCCATCAACTCGTCCCAGCCCATCTTCTCGATGGCGGCCTTCTCCTCTGGGCTCAGCTCGAGCTCGAGCGTCTTCTTCAGCCACTCGAGCGGGATGTCCTGCGTGAAGTCGGTGAGCAGTTCGACGCCCTTGAAGTAGGCCGAAAAGGCGCGGTCGAACTTGTCGAAGTGCGCCTCGTCCTTGACCAGCGCGCATCGCGAGAGGTAGTAGAACTTGTCGATCGTGGGGCCTTCGTCGTCGTCGATGACGCCCTCGCGCAGCGCCTCCAGCAGCATCAGGTATTCCTTCACCGTCACCGGCAGTTTGGCCGAGCGCAGGGTGTAGAAGAATTGGATCAGCATGGCGGTCGTTTGGGGCTTGCGTGGGTGACTGGAGCCTATTGTGTGGCGTTCGCCGCCGGCGTGCCGAGCCGGGCGCGGGTGCTACGCTTGAGCGATGGAGCAGCCTGCATCCCACAAGCCCTTCCGCATCCTCGGCCTGCAGCAGATTGCCATTGGCGGCCTCGACAAGCAGCGCATGGCCGCGCTCTGGGTGGACATGCTCGGCCTCAGGGTCAAGGGCCGGTTCGTCAGCGAGCGAGAGAACGTCGACGAGGACATCTGCGCGCTTGGCAGTGGCGCGCACGAGGTCGAGGTGGATCTCATGCAGCCGATCGATCCCGACAAGAAGCCCGCCGTGCACGCCACGCCGCTCAACCACGTGGGCCTGTGGATCGACGACCTGCCCGCGGCCGTGCGCTGGATGACCGAGCATGGTGTGCGCTTTGCGCCGGGTGGCATCCGCAAGGGCGCCGCGGGCCACGACATCTGCTTCATCCACCCGAAGCCGACCGATGACTTCCCGATCTGCGGCGAGGGCGTGCTGATCGAGCTGGTGCAGGCCCCGCCCGAGGTGGTCTCGGCGCTGGCACAGGCTGGCGCTACAGCCTGACGCCGTCTGTGCGCCGACGCCGGAGGGGCGTGAGACGGGTTGGACGGGCTGCAGACACTTCAAGGTTTGTGAGCGGGCGTCTGAGTTTGCTGGAGCCCAAGCCGCCGGGTCGTCAGTTGCGCGTCGCGATGCCCAGGTCGCTATCGCCCGGCGCAATGCTGAGCCGCCGCCAGACCACCCAGGCTGCCGCCAGGAGCGCGGCAAACAGGCCCAGGCTCCAGAACTCATAGGGCATACCAAGCAGCAACGTCTTCGCGTCGGCGCACGAGGCGAAGGCAGCGAACACCCCGGGCAGCGCCATGTCCAGGCCGATGGCGCTCATGATGCGGTCGGCCAGAGTGAGGTCGCACGAGGCGGCCGAAGCTGCGACGAAGTGCTGCCACAGCGCCGCGGCCACGCCCGCTGCGCCCAGCAAGGCCGCGAGCACCGCGCAGGCACGCTGCGCCGGCCGCGTTGGCCAAACCGCGGCGACGGCCGCCACCAGGCCGATCAAGGTGAACACGAGCCTTTGCAGAACGCACCACGGACAGGGCTGCATGCCGTAAACGTGCTGCGAGACGAGCGCCGCCGCCAGCGCCGCTGCGCACAGCAGGGCCACCGCGACCCACAGCGCCCGAACCGAAAGCGACTTCGACGCGGCGCCGGGTGCAGGCGGCCCGGGCAGGATCACTGAACTTCGGCGACGAGCTCGATCTCGACGCAGGCGCCCAGCGGAATCTGCGCCACGCCGAAGGCACTGCGCGCGTGTGAGCCCACTTCCTTGCCGAAGACCTCCACCAACAGCTCACTGCAGCCGTTGGTGACGATGTGCTGTTCGGTGAAGGTGGGCGTGCTGTTGACCAGGCTCATCACCTTGACGATGCGCCTCACGCGGCCGAGGTCGCCACCGACGGCCACGGCCAGGGTGCCCATGAGCTCGATGGCAATGGCGCGCGCGGCGAGCTTGCCTTCTTCGGTGGCGACGTTGCCGCCGAGCTGGCCCACCCAAGGCTTGCCGTCCTTGCGCGCGATGTGGCCGGAGATGAACACCAGGTTGCCGGTGCGCACGAATGGCACGTAGGCCGCGGCAGGCGTGCCGGGCGCAGGCAGAGTGATGTGGAGCGCCGCGAGGCGTTGCTGAATCGTCGACATGGGGGGTTCCTACGCAGCCGCTGAGAGTGGTTCGGGCATCCTACACTGGGGCCATGTTGCGACCGCCCCAGGTGCACGAGGAGGAAACGGGCGGCGCCGGCCTGCGCATGGCGCTGCTGGCCCTGGCGGCTGCGGGCTGGCTGGCAGGTGCGGCGTGGCAGTTGCGGCAACCCGCGTTGATGCCGGCAACCATGGCCTGGGCGCTGGGTGGGTGTGCCGCACTGCTGGTGGCGCTGCTGCTGGCGGTAGTGTGGGTCCGAGGGCCGCAGCTGGCCGCACCGGGGGTGGCCTTGAGGGTGACCTTCAGAGTGGCCTCAATGGCGGCCTACGTGGCGGCCTACATGGTGGCGTTCGTGGCGGCCTTCGCGCTCGCCTACACCACCACCACGCTGCGTGCACATGCCCGGCTCGCCGAGCGGCTGCCCGCCGCGCTGGAAGGTCGTGACCTCGTGGTCACCGGCCTTGTCGCGCAGTTGCCGCGGCACGGCGCGCTCGGCTCGCGTTTTCTGTTCGAGGTGGAGTCGGCGCAGCTCGAAGGCCGCAGCGTCGCCGTGCCCGCGTTGCTGTCGCTGGGCTGGTATCGCGGCGCCGAACCCGATGCGCTGCTGCTCGGCCCCGCCACAGAGGTGCGCGCCGGCCAGCGGTGGCGGCTGACGGTGCGGCTCAAGCAGCCGCATGGCGCGTTCAACCCGGGCGGCTTTGATCTCGAGATGTGGCTGTTCGAGCGCGGCATCGGGGCCACCGGCTCCGTGCGTTCGCGCGCCGGCGATGTCGCTGAACTGTTGGCGGTGGGGGCTGGCGCCCCCGTCGAGCGGTTGCGCCAGCACGTGCGCGATGCGATAGAGCGCCATTCGTCCGCAGCGGGCATCGGCGGCGATGGGCGCCTGGCCGGTGTCATAGCGGCACTGGCCATCGGCGACCAGGCCGCCATCGAGCGTGACGACTGGGACCTCTTCCGCATCACTGGCGTGGCCCACCTGATGAGCATCTCGGGCCTGCACGTCACGATGTTCGCGTGGCTCGCGGGCGCCTGCTTCGGCTGGCTGTGGCGGCGCAGCACGCGCGCCATGCTTTGGCTGCCGGCGCCATTGGCGGCGCGGTGGGGCGGCGTGACGGTGGCGCTGCTCTATGCGCTGGTGGCCGGCTGGGGCGTGCCGGCGCAGCGCACGGTGTGGATGCTGGCCACGGCGGCGCTGCTGCGCAGCATCGGCCGGCGCTGGCCGCTGCACCTGGTGCTGTTGATGGTGGCGGCGGTGGTGGTGGCAGCGGATCCGTGGGCGCTGTCGCAGCCCGGGTTCTGGCTCTCGTTCGTGGCCGTCGGGCTGCTCGCGGCCTCGGATCCGGGCTCGTCCGAGCCGATGCCCGGTAATTCGGCGGATGGCTCGCAGCGCCGGGGCCAGGATGGCGCTGCGGATGGCGCTGCGGATGGCGCCGCGGATGGCGCACCGGACCGCGGCCGCGCCGTGCTCGCCCATTGGGCAGGCCGCGCCGGCGCGGCGATCTGGGCGGCCGCTCTCCCAGCGCTGCGCACGCAGGCCATCGCCACCGTGGGCCTGGCGCCGCTGACGCTGGTGTTCTTCCAGCAGATTTCGCTGGTGGGATTTGTGGCCAATCTGGTGGCCATTCCGGTGGTCACCTTGCTCGTCACGCCGCTGGCACTGCTGGGCGTGCTCGCCGCCCCGCTGTGGAGCCTGGCCGCGGCGTGCATCGGTGCGCTCAGCCTGTTCCTGCAGTGGCTGGCGACCTGGCCTGCGGCGGTGTGGCAGGCAGCGGCGGCCCCGCCTTGGGCAGTGGCGGCCGGCTTGCTCGGCGGCCTCGTGGCGGTGCTGCCCTTGCCATGGCGGTTGCGCGTGCTGGGGTTGCCGCTGATGCTGCCTCTGCTTGCGCCCCCGTTGACACGGCCGGCTGTGGGTGAGTTCGAACTCGTGGCGCTCGACATCGGCCAGGGCACCGCTGCCCTCGTGCGCACGCGCGAGCATCTCTTGGTCTACGACACCGGCCCGGCGTTCTCGCCAGAGAGTGACGCCGGCAGCCGGCTGCTGGTGCCGCTGCTGCGCTGGCGTGGCGAGTCGCGGGTGGACCATCTGATGCTCAGCCACCGCGACACCGACCATGTGGGTGGAGCAGGATCGTTGCTGGCTGCACTGCCGGTGCGCGAGATGAGCAGTTCGCTGCCCGAGGCGCACCCGCTGGTGGCGCGCGCGCTCGCCACCGGCGCCACCCACCGCCGCTGCGAGGCCGGCCAGCGTTGGATATGGGACGGCGTCATCTTCGAAGTGCTGCACCCCACGTCGGCGGGCTACGGTTCGCCCGGCCAACGGCCCAACGCGATGAGCTGCGTGTTGCGCGTGTCCGCGACGAGCGCCGGAGCCACGCGCGGTCCGGGCGGCACGAGCGTGCTCTTCACCGGCGACATCGAGGCAGCGCAGGAAAACGCGCTCGCCGCCGGCGACACGGCCGCCTTGCGCGCGCGCGTGATGCTCGTGCCGCATCACGGTAGCCGGACGTCCTCGACGCCGGCCTTCATCGAGGCCGTGGCGCCCGAGTTGGCGTTGGCGCAGGCGGGCTACCGCAGCCGCTTTGGGCACCCGGCGCCCGACATCGTGGCCCGCTACGAGTCGCGCGGCGTCGCGCTGCTGCGCAGCGACCGTTGCGGTGCCTTGACGTGGCGCAGCGACGGCGGCCCGCGCTGCGAGCGCGTGGCGGCGCGGCGTTACTGGCATCATCAAGCGGCCCCGGCGCCGCCCTCGTAGCGGCTGCTGTCCAGGCATCGAGCGCCACTGTGCGGGGGTCGGCGCCGAGGTGAGAGTGGGCGCCGGTGCCGGTACGTGGAGTTGGCCCGACACTTGCATCCTTGATCGCCTACCCGAGGTTTCCCCAGGAGCACGCCCCTTGTCCATTCACGTCGCGCTGAACCATGTCTCCCACTACCGCTACGACCGGCGCGTGAGTCTCGGGCCCCAGATCGTGCGGCTGCGCCCGGCGGCGCACGCCCGCACGCCCATCCTCAGCTACAGCCTGCGCGTGGAGCCGGCGCAGCACTTCATCAACTGGCAGCAGGACCCGTTCGGCAACCACCTCGCGCGGCTGGTCTTTCCCGAGAAGACGCGCGAGTTCAAGGTCACGGTCGATCTCGTGGCCGAAATGTCGGTCTACAACCCGTTCGACTTTTTCCTCGAGCCGGCGGCAGAGAAGTTCCCGTTTGCCTACACGCCCGAGCTGGCGCACGAGCTGGCGCCCTACCTCGTGTGCACCGCCCTCACGCCGCGATTCCAGGCCTTCACGGCCAGCGTGCCGCGCACCGAGCAACGCACGATCGACTTCCTCGTCGGCCTGAACCAGCGATTGCAGCGCGACATCGGCTACCTCATCCGCATGGAGCCCGGCGTGCAGACGCCCGAGGAGACGCTCAACAACGCCAGCGGCTCGTGCCGCGACACCGGCTGGCTGCTGGTGCAGACGCTGCGCCACCTCGGGCTGGCGGCGCGCTTCGTCTCCGGCTACCTGATCCAGCTGCAGCCCGATGTGAAGGCGCTGGATGGCCCTTCGGGCGCCGAGCGCGACTTCACCGACCTGCATGCCTGGTGCGAGGTCTACCTGCCGGGCGCGGGCTGGATCGGCCTGGATCCCACCTCGGGCTTGCTCGCCGGCGAGGGGCACATCCCCGTGGCCTGCACGCCCGAGCCGGGCAGCGCGGCGCCCGTGAGTGGTGGCGTCGACGACAGCGAGGTCGAGTTCAGCCACCACATGCAGGTTTCGCGCATCCACGAAAGCCCGCGTGTGACCAAGCCCTACACCGAGGCGCAGTGGGCGGCCATCGAGGCGCTCGGCCACACGGTGGACGCGCAAATGACGGCGCAGGACGTGCGCCTCACGATGGGCGGCGAGCCCACCTATGTGGCCGTGGGCGACCGCGACGCGCCGGAGTGGAACACCGATGCGCTCGGCCCCACCAAGCGCGGTTTCGCCACCGAGCTCGTGCAGCGGCTGCGTGCGCGCTACGGCGACGGGGGTTTCCTGCACTTCGGGCAGGGCAAGTGGTACCCAAGCGAACAACTTCCGCGCTGGGCACTCTCGATCTACTGGCGCGCTGACGGCCAACCCTGCTGGAACGACCCGGCGCTCTTCGCCGACGAGCGCACCCACCATCGTTACACGGTGGCCGACGCCGAGCGCTTCATGCGCACACTCGTACGCCGGCTGGGTCTGGATGCGCGCTACCTCCAGCCCGGCTTCGAGGACACCTGGTACTACCTTTGGCGAGAGCGCCGCCTGCCCTCGAACGTCGACCCGTTCGATGCACGGCTGGACGACGAGCTCGAGCGCGTGCGTCTGCGCCGCGTGTTCACGCAAGGCCTGGCCGCGCCCGTGGGCTACCTGTTGCCGCTCAGGCGCGAATGGCGCGTGGGCCTCGCGGGCCCGGCCTGGATGACCGGGCCCTGGTTCCTGCGCGACGAACGCCTCTACCTCATGCCGGGCGACTCGCCCATGGGCTACCGGCTGCCACTCGATTCGCTGCCGTGGGCGAATGGCAGCGACCAACCCTGGTCGTTGGGCGCTGACCCGTTCGCGCGCAGGCCGGCGCTGCCCTCGGCGGCGGCGATGCGGATGCAGCAGATGCTCGGTGGCTCCGCCGGCGCAACGGCTGCGGACGACGGTGCCGACGACGCCGCACGCACGGGGCCCGGCTGGCTGGGCGTTGTCACCGTGGCCGCCGGCCCGGGCGTGGAGCGCATGGGCACCGAGCGCATCGGCACCGAGCATGACCCGGCCGTGCCCTCGGCGCGCGACCCGCTGCTGGCGGCATCGCGCTTCCACAGCGCCGACCATGTCACCCGCACGGCGCTGTGCGTGGAAGTGCGCGATCCGCAGCGCGCCAACGGCCCCAAGGCCGAGAGCTGGGCCGAGAAGCAGGCCAAGGGCAAAAGCGGCGTGCTGTACGTCTTCATGCCGCCCTTCCGTTTCCTCGAGGACTACCTCGAACTGCTCGCCGCGGTGGAGGCCACGGCCACCGAGCTCGGCCTGCAGATCGTGCTGGAAGGTTATCCGCCCCCACGCGACCCGCGCCTGAAGGTGTTGGCCGTCACGCCCGACCCCGGCGTGATCGAGGTCAACATCCACCCGGCGTCGAACTGGGGCGAGCTTGTCGACCACACCGAGTTTCTCTACGAAGCGGCACACCAGAGCCGGCTCTCGGCCGAGAAGTTCATGCTCGACGGCCGCCACACCGGCACGGGCGGCGGCAACCACTTCGTGCTCGGCGGCGCGACACCCGCCGACAGCCCGTTCCTGCGCCGGCCCGACCTGCTCGCCAGCCTCGTCACCTACTGGCACAACCATCCGAGCCTGAGCTACCTCTTCAGCGGCCTCTTCATCGGCCCCACAAGCCAGCACCCGCGCTTCGACGAGGCGCGCAGCGACCAGGTCTACGAGGTGGAGATCGCGCTGGCCGAGATCGAGCGCCAGGTGTCGTTGTACGGGCCGCCCGGGGGCGGGCCCGGTGGCACGTCGGGTAGCACGTCGGGCGTTCCGCCGTGGATCATCGACCGCACGTTGCGCAACCTGCTCGTCGACGTCACCGGAAACACGCACCGCACCGAGTTCTGCATCGACAAGCTCCATTCGCCCGATGGCCCCACCGGACGCCTGGGCCTGCTCGAGCTGCGCGCCTTCGAGATGCCACCGCACCCGCACATGAGTCTCGCGCAGCAACTGCTGATGCGTGCGCTGGTGGCTTGGTGCTGGCGCGAGCCGTATCGTGGCCGCGGTGCCACGCGCCTCACGCGCTGGGGGACCGGCCTGCACGACCGCTTCATGTTGCCCACCTTCGTGCAGATGGACTTTGACGACGTGCTGGCCGACCTGCGCGGCGCAGGCTTCGGATTCGACAACGCGTGGTTCGCGCCGCATTTCAGCTTCCGTTTCCCGCTCGTCGGCGAGGTGGCGGTGGCCGGCCTGCAGCTGACATTGCGCAATGCGCTGGAGCCCTGGCATGTGATGGGCGAGGAGGGCGCGCCCGGCGGCACGGTGCGCTTCGTCGATTCGTCGCTCGAGCGGCTGGAGGTGAAGGTGGGCGGCCTCAACCAGAACCGCCATGTGGTCACCGTGAACGGCCGCGCGTTGCCACTGGCGCCCACCGGCCGCGTCGGTGAGGCGGTGTGCGGCGTGCGCTACCGCGCCTGGCAGCCGCAATCGGCGCTGCACCCCACCATCGGCTCGCATGCACCGCTCACCTTCGACGTCGTCGACACCTGGATCGCGCGCTCGCTCGGCGGCTGCCGCTATCACGTGGCGCATCCGGGTGGGCGCAACTACGACACCTTCCCGGTCAATGCCTACGAGGCCGAGAGCCGGCGCCTGGCGCGCTTCTTCCGCTTCGGCCACACACCGGGGCAGATGGACGTGAAGCCGGCGCAGCCGAGTCTCGAGCTGCCGTTCACGCTGGACCTGCGGCGCGACTGAGGGCGCCCCCGCCGATGCCTCACCCATCCAACTCTGCGTCCACCTCTCCGTCCACCTCTCCGTCCGACTCTGCCAATCCGCTGGCAGGGGCGGCGTCGACGGTGCTCGATGCCGGTGCGGTGGCCGGCAGCTTCTGGAACGAGCTGCACGACGGCGGCGGCCGCCTGCGCCCAGCGTGGCAGCGCTTCGCCGCCGCGGTGCCGGAGATGGCCGCGACACCCGAGGCGCGCACCGAACTCGACCGTCGCGTGGCGCAGGTGGCGCAGCAGTTGCACCGCGACGGCGTCACGCACAACGTGTACAGCGATGGTGGCGTGGCGAGCCGGCCGTGGTCGCTCGAGCTGCTGCCGCACCTCGTGTCGGCCGAGGACTGGGCGCATCTCGAGGCCGGGCTCACGCAGCGCGCCACGCTGCTGGAGCTGATGCTGGCCGACCTGCACGGCGCGCAGCGCCTGCTGCACGAAGGGCTGCTGCCGCCGGCGCTGCTGTGGCGGCATCCGGGCTGGCTGCGGCCGATGGTGGGCGCGTTGCCGGCAGGTGGGCAGCGCCTCTTCATCGTCGCCTTCGACCTTGGGCGCGATGCCGAAGGCCGCTGGTGCCTGCTCGGGCAGCGCACGCAGGGGCCTTCGGGGCTGGGCTACGTGCTGCACAACCGGCTCGTCGTCTCGCGTCAGTTTCCCGAGGCCTTCCGCGAGCTGCGCGTGCAGCACATCGCGAGCAGCTACCGCGCGCTGCTGTCGAGCATCGAGCAGCGCGCTGCCGCGCTCACGCCGGGCGGCAGCGGCACGCCGCGTATCGTGCTGCTCACGCCCGGCCCCTATAGCGAGACGTACTTCGAGCATGCCTACCTGGCGCGCTATCTTGGCCTGCCGCTGGCCGAGGGCGGCGACCTCACGGTGCGCGGCGAACACCTGTTCCTGAAAACGGTGGAAGGGCTGGAACGCGTGCATGGCCTGCTCAGGCGCGTGGACGACGACTGGTGCGATCCGCTGGAGCTGCGCCCCGATTCCGCGCTCGGTGTGCCTGGCCTCGTGCAGGCCGCCCGTGCCGGCAACGTGGTGGTGGCCAACGCGCTGGGCAGCGCGTTCCTGGAAACGCCCGCGCTCATGGGGTTCATGCCCGGCATCGCGCAACGCCTGCTCGGCGAGCCGCTGGCGCTGCCGGCCCTGCCGAGCTGGTGGTGCGGCGAGGCTGCGGCCTGGGCCGATGCGCGGCCGCGCCTGGCCGAGCTCGTCACGCGCAGCACCTACCCAAGCGGCGTGCGCACCTCGCGCGTGCTGCCAGCCGACCCGGCGGCCGTGGACGCGGACCCCGACGCCTACACGCTGCAGGCGCGCTTGCTGCTCGCGCACGCGCCGACCTGGGGCGCCGGTTCGGTGCAACTGCGCCCGGCGGTGGTGCGCGCCTACGCCATCGCCGATACCGATGGCCGCTGGCACCTGCTGCCGGGTGGCATGACGCGCGTCGCCGGCCGCAACCCCGAGACCGGCGGCGAGAGCATCTCCATGCAGCGCGGCGGCGCGAGCATGGACACCTGGGTGCTCACCGAGGGCGCGGTGGACACCTACTCGATGCTGCCCGGCAAGCTCTCGGTGGATGACCTGGCGGCCAGACGACGGCCGGTCTCCAGCCGCACGGGCGAGAACCTGTTCTGGCTTGGCCGCTATACCGAGCGCACCGAGCAGCTCATGCGCCTCGCACGGGCCACGCTGGCGCTGATCGATGCCGACAGCGATGCCAGCGCGCCCGAGCAGCGCGCGCTCACCGAGCTGGCCGTGCGCGCCGGCCTGGCCCCGCCCGGCGTGCCCGGGATGGATCGAGCGCCGCACCTGTTCGAGCGCGCGGTGCTGGCCGCGATGGGCGATGCCAACGCTGAACGCGGCACCTGCAGCATCGCCTTCAACCTGCGCGTGCTCGAGCAGTCGGCGCTGGCGCTGCGCGAGCGCCTCTCCAGCGAGCACTGGGGGCTGATCCGCCGCCTGCGCGAGAGCTTCACCGAGGGCATGGCGACCGGGCCGGGTCTGGGCGAGTGGCCCGGTCGCGCGCAGGCGGTGGCCGCGCTCGACCGCCTGGGCTTGCATCTGGCCGCGGTGACCGGTGCGCAAACCGACCGCATGACGCGCGACCACGGCTGGCGCCTGCTCGCTGTGGGCCGGCTTCTGGAGCGGCTGATCGGCCTGTGCACGCGCTGGCAGACCTTTCTGGGCACGCAGGCGTTGATCGGCCGGCCGGCCGGCGTGGAGTTGCTGCTCGAGCTTTGCGACAGCCTCATCACTTTCCGCGCCCGTTATCAACGCCACGAAGATCTGCTGCCCCTGACCGACCTGCTGGTGCTGGACAGCACCAACCCGCGCAGCCTGGCCGGCGTGTTGCGGCGCCTGCGCACCGAGCTCGGCAAGCTGCCGGTGCAGGCGGCGGGCGACGCGGGCAAGGCGGCGTCGCTGCTCGAGTACCTGCCGGCCGAAGGTGCGGGGCTCGCCCTCGAAGACCTGCGCGACCGTTCCGAGCCCGAGATTGCCGCACGCCTGCAGTCGCTGTGCGCCGAGCTGGCCGACAGCGCCGCACAACTGGCCAGCGAGGTCAGCGAGCGCTACTTCAACCTCGCGCACGGGCAGGATCAGCGCATATGAGGCGCCGCCCATTGCGCGACAACGATGCCGGCTTGCGCGGTGCGCAGGGGGTGTGGTGAGCGGCGCCGCGAGTGTAGGCATGCCAGACGCCCTCGCGCTCACGCTCGAGGTGCGCCATGACACCCACTATCGCTATGCGAGCCCGGTGTCGTTGGCGCAGCACGAGGCGCACCTGCGGCCGCTGCAAGACGGCGCCCAGGCGCTCGAAGCATTCGCGCTGGCGATCGATCCCGCGCCGGCGCATCGGCGTGACAGCATCGACGCGATGGGCAATACGCAGACCCACTTCGCGCTGGCCCAGCCTCATCAGGCGCTGCGTGTCAGCGCGGTCAGCCGCTTGCGCGTGAGCGCCCGCTTTCGAGAGTTGCGTCCCGAGGCCAGTCCACCTTGGGAGGAGCTGGTCGCACGCCTGAAGTATGTGGCCGGCGTGGCCCACGAACCGGCAGTGCAATTCGCGCAACCTTCGCCCTACGTGCCGCGCCTGCAGGAGTTGCGCGCCTACGCGCGACCCACGTTCACCGCCGGGCGACCCGTGGTCATGGCTGCGTTGGAGCTGATGCAGCGGATGCATGCGGATTTCCGCTACCAGAGCCAGAGCACCGAGGTCGACACGCCCTTGGCCACGGCCTTCGCCCAACGACGCGGCGTGTGTCAGGACTTCGCGCACTTGATGATCGGCGCCCTGCGCATGCTGGGGCTGCCGGTCCGCTACGTGAGTGGCTACCTGCTGACGTGGCCGCCCGAGATGCCGGCAGGCAGCGCGCCTATGCTCGGCGCGGATGCCTCGCATGCGTGGGCTCAGCTGTGGTGCCCCGCGACGCCGGGCGTGCCGTCGGCCGGGCCGGGCTCGGGATGGCTCGACCTCGACCCGACCAACAACCTCGTGCCCGGCACCGGCCACGTGCGGGTGGCGATCGGCCGCGACTACGGCGACGTGACCCCGCTGCGTGGCGTGATCCGTGGCAGCGGGCAGCACCAGCTGAGCGTGGCCGTGACCACGCGGGTGGTCGGGCCCGTCTCGGGACTGACCGGACCGCCGGTGCTGCCAAACCCGGCACGGCACGCTGATTTCCCAACGATGCGACGCTCAGAAAGACCTCCTTCATGAAGCATCCCTTCGACGAAATGCTGCGGCAGGCATCCGGCGCGCAGGCGATGCCGATGCCACCGGCTTCCGGGCAACGCCAGAGCCAATCACAGGGCCGGTCACAGGGCCAACCACAGGGCCAACCACAGGGCGATGCCACCGGCCTGCAGCGCGACAACGTGCGCGCGCACTACGCCACCTACCTGCACTGGCTCGAGCGCCAGACGGGCGAGCTCATGCGCAGCCGCCGCGACGAGGCGGAGATGATCTTCCGCCGCGTGGGCATCACTTTCGCGGTCTACGGCGCCAAGGACGAAGATGGGGCGGGCACCGAGCGGCTGATCCCCTTCGACCTCATCCCGCGTGTCATTCCCGGCCACGAGTGGGCCGAACTCGAGGCTGGGCTCACGCAGCGCGTGACCGCCCTGCAGCGCTTCATCAAGGACGTCTACCACGGCCAGGAGATCCTGAAGGCCGGCATCGTGCCGGCCGAGCAGGTGCTCAAGAACGCGCAGTTCCGCCCCGAGATGATGGGGGTGAGTGTGCCGGGCGACGTGTACTCGCACATCGCGGGTGTGGATATCGTGCGTGCCGGCCAGCCCGACGGCAGCGGCAGCTACTACGTGCTGGAAGACAACCTGCGTGTGCCCAGCGGCGTGAGCTACATGCTCGAGAACCGCAAGATGATGATGCGGCTTTTCCCGGAGCTGTTCGCGATGCACCGCGTGGCGCCGGTGGCCCACTACCCCGACCTGCTGCTGGAGACGCTGCGCACCGTGTCGCCTGCGGGCGTGAACGAGCCCACCGTGGTGGTGCTGACACCGGGCATGTACAACAGTGCCTACTTCGAGCACGCGTTCCTCGCGCAGCAGATGGGCGTCGAACTGGTCGAGGGACAGGACCTCTTCGTCGATGATGGCTTCGCCTACATGCGCACCACGCAGGGCCCGCGCCGCGTGGACGTGATCTACCGGCGTGTCGACGACGACTTCCTCGACCCCAAGGCCTTTCGCAAGGACAGCACGCTGGGCTGCGCGGGGCTGCTGGACGTCTACCGCGCCGGCAACATCACGCTGGCCAACGCCATCGGCACCGGCATTGCCGACGACAAGAGCATCTATCCCTACGTGCCCAAGATGATCGAGTTCTACCTCGGCGAAAAGCCGATCCTGAACAACGTGCCGACCTACCTGTGCCGCGAGCCCAAGGACCTGCAATACGTGCTCGATCATCTCGGTGAACTGGTGGTCAAGGAAGTGCACGGCGCCGGCGGCTACGGCATGTTGGTGGGGCCGGCGGCCACGAAGGCCGAGATCGAGGCCTTCCGCGCTGTGCTCAAGGCGCACCCCACCAATTACATCGCGCAGCCCACGCTGGCGCTGTCCACCTGCCCCACGTTCGTGGAAGCAGGCATCGCGCCGCGGCACATCGACCTGCGCCCCTACGTACTCTCTGGCAAGACGGTGCAAACCGTGCCGGGCGGCCTCACGCGCGTGGCGCTGAAAGAAGGATCGCTGGTGGTCAACTCGTCCCAGGGTGGCGGCACCAAGGACACCTGGGTACTCGAAGCCTGAGAGAAGGACCAAAAATGCTCTCGCGTACCGCCGACCACCTGTTCTGGATGGCCCGCTACATGGAGCGCGCCGAGAACACCGCGCGCATGCTCGATGTGAACTACCAGACCGCGCTGCTGCCGCAGAGTGCCGATGCGGCGGAGCAGGGCTGGCGCGGCTTGCTCTCCATCAGCGAGCTCACGGGCGCATTCGCTGAGCACTACAAGACCGTCGACGCGAAGAGCGTCATGGATTTCATGGTCGGCGACGAGCAGAACCTCTCGTCCATCACCTGCTGCATCCGCGCCGCGCGCGAGAACGCGCGCGCCGTGCGTGGGGCGCTGACCACCGAGGTCTGGGAGACCCAGAACCAGACCTGGCTCGAGTTCAACCGCAAGCTCAACGACGGCGAGTTCGAACGCGACCCGGGCGCCTTCTTCGAGTGGGTGAAGTTCCGCAGCCACTTGAGCCGCGGCGTGACCGTCGGCACGATGCTGATGGACGAGGCGCTGCACTTCCTGCGCATCGGCACGTTCCTGGAGCGCGCTGACAACACCGCGCGCCTGCTCGATGTGAAGTTCCACGCGCTCATCGGCGGGGCCGCCGGTGACTATTTCGGCAGCGCCACGAAGGAGTCGCAGGAGGTCGACTTCTATCACTGGAGTGCGATCCTGCGTTCCGTCTCGGGCTTCGAGATCTACCGCAAGGTCTACCGCAACGTGATCCGCCCCGAGCGTGTGGCCGAGTTGCTGATCTTGAGGCCCGACATGCCGCGCTCGCTGGCCGCCTGCATGAACGAGGTCGTGCTCAACCTGGAGCAGGTGGCCAATGCACAAAGCGTGGAGACGCGCCGCCGTGCCGGGCGCCTGCGCAGCGACTTGCAGTACGGGCGCATCGACGAGATCCTCGCCACCGGGTTGCACGCGTATCTCACGCACTTCCTCGACCGCGTGAACGATCTCGGCGTGGGCATCAGCCGCGACTTCCTGGTGCCCATGGCGGCATGATCTTGCCCCCCCCCGAAGGGCTTGCTGCGTGTCCGTGTTGGAAGGCAGGAGCAGGAGCGGGCTTTGCGATGCTTTACCTTTCCGCCGGTAAACGGCCGCGGGCTGGCAGGCGTTGGCGGGCCATGAAGCTCGCACGCCTCTCGTCGTCTCGCCCGCGCGCCCTGTCCCTCAGACTGGCGTCGGCAGTTTTGGCGCTCACCCTCGGAGGCTGCGTGGTGGCGCCCTTCCACCGGCCCCACTTCCCGGCGCCTCATGTGCGCATCTGGGTGCCGTTCCCGATCTGGTTCGTGCCGATTGGCGGCTATCAGCCCGCCGAATCGATATACGACCGCGATCGGCAGGAGTGTTATAGGTACGCGGTGCGCGAGACGGGCATCGAACCCGGCATGTCGCCGCTGGCCGAGCGTGCCGCGCCGTCCTCGGGCGGCGGCGAGGTGGTGGCCGGGGCGGCCGTGGGCGCGGTGGCCGGCGGCATCATCAGCTCGCCGCGCAGTTCGGGCGCTGGCATGGTCATTGGCGCGCTGCTGGGTGCGGCCGTGGGTGCCGCGGCGCAAGACCAGCGCGAGCGGGCAGAGCGCGCCGAGCGTGATTCGCGGGAAGCGCGTGAATCACGCTCCAGGCGCGAACCCGCGGACGACCTGACCCGCGCCGAGCAAGAGCGCTTCCGCCGCGAGATGTCGGACTGCATGGAGCGGCGTGGGTACCGGCGCCGCTGAGCCGGCGCGGTTGGTTCGGGCTCAAGATCTCTGCGCCTGCTGCGCCTGCTGCGCCTTCAGTGCCTGCGCGAGTTCGATGACCGCCATCGCGTAGTAGCTCGACCAGTTGTAGCGCGTCACGACGTAGAAATTGCTGGTGCCGGCGACGTAGACCGGCGCATCGGCGCCGTTCTCCAGTTCGACCAGCGCCAGCAGGCCCTCGTGCGCCTGTGCCGATTCCGGCAGCCGAACCCCGCGCTCCAGCATCTGCGGCACGCTGAAGCTGGGCAGGATGTCCTTCTCGCGCAGCATCGCGAGATCGTCGGCGCCGCCGGAGGGCCAAGCAGCGAAGTGCGTGGGCAGGCCCGGCTTCCACCCGAAGTCCGCGAGGTAGCGCGCCACGCTGCCCACCACGTCGGCGGCGCTCGTATCGAGGTCGATGCGGCCGTCGCCGTCGAAGTCGAGCGCATAGCGGTTGATGCTGCTGGGCATGAACTGCGGCAGCCCCATCGCGCCGGCGTAGGAGCCCAGCGGTGCCAGCGGGTCGCGCCCTTCGCGTGCGCACCACACGAAGAACTCTTCGAGCTCGGTGCGGAAAAACGCGCTGCGGTCGCGCCGCCCGCTCGGGAAATCAAAGCTCAGCGTGGCCAGCGCGTCGGCGACGCGGAAGCTGCCGGTGATGCGGCCGTAGAAGGTCTCTACGCCAATAATGGCCAGCACGATCTCCGGTGGCACGCCATGGCGTGTCTCGGCCTCGCTGAGCCAACGCCCGTGCCTGCGCCAGAACGCGAGACCGGCACCGATGCGTTCGCGTTCGACGAAGCGGTCGCGGTAGGTGCGCCAGTTCTTCGCCGTGCCTGCTGGCGCCGGCATGATCAACCGGCGTACGGCGTCGCTGCGCCGCGCCTGCGCCAGGCGGCCGAGCAGCCAGCGCGCTGGCAGGCCGCGGCGCTGTGCGACGTCGACGGCGAACGTCTCGACGCCCGGATGGCCGGCATAACGTGGCCCGGTGAGCGTGGTGGCCTGGGAACTGCTGGGCCCGCCGGCCCAAAGTCTCGTGCTGGACAGGCCGAGGGCAGCGGCGCAAAAGAGGCGGCGGCCGGGGCGGGCGTTGGTTGTCATGACTCAGCTATTGTTGCCGGGGGTGTGACCCCGTATTGCCCTGAGGTTGCCCCGTGTTGCCGTTGCCGTTGCCGTGGCCGGCGGCCCTCAGATCAGTGTCGTCGTACGGGCAGTGTCCTCGTAGGCCACGCGCGCGAATTCGCGCTCACCCATCAGCTTGAGCAGTGCGCGCTGGTCGAGTGGCTTTCTCAGGCAGGCGTCGGCGGCAGGCAGCGCGCGCTCGAGCGGCGCCGCCGGGTCGTTGGGGTCGGCCAGAAGCACCACCGTAGTGGCCGCGCGCTCGTCGGGCGACGGAATCTGCCTGGCCAGGCGGCACACGAGCAAGGCATCCAACCCCGGCAGCGCGGGGTCCATGAAGACGTAGTCGTGGAAGCGGCTGATCAACAGGCGCAGCGCGTCATCGGGGTGGCCGGCCAGGTGCATCTGGAAGCCAAAGCGCTGCAACTGGACGGCCACCAGCCGCAGCGTGGCCGCGTCGTTGTCGATGACCAGGATGTGCTCCATGGGCAACACCGCGCGGCGCGTGCTGGCCAGACTCAGATCGGCACGCTCGAGTGCCGCTGCACTGCGCCGCGCGCTGGGCGTGCCCTCGGCCGCGAGAGCGCGCACGTCCAGGTTGGGCGGCAGCGGCGCGGTACGGAAGGCCAGTTCATCCAGCACGCGCTGGACATGGTCTTCGCTGTGCGGCGGGCGCTCCCAAGGTGGGCGGGTCGGTGTACGTGACGTGGGTACCGTCGGCTCTGTCGGCTCTGTCGGCTCTGTCGGCTCTGTCGGCTCCGTGTGCTCCGTGTGCTCCGTGTGCTCCGTGTGCTCCGTGTGCTCCGCGTGCGATGTGCGTGCGGTGTGCGTCGTTCGCGTGTTGCGTGCCGTGGGTTCCGTGCCCGGCACCGCAGGAGCTGCAGCCTCATCCGCGCTCGCAATGGTGCGTTGCCGCGTCGTCAACTTGCGCGCGGGCGGGTCGTCGGGCGAAGTCGCCAGCCGCGTGGCCGCGCGCGGCCGCGCGCCCACGATCGTGTCCAGCACCCTCATCACCAGCAGCAGGTTGATCGGCCGCGGCAGCTGCAGTGCCGCGCCGGCGTGCGGTGTGCTGCCCAGCAGCAGCGACCGCTCGAGCAGGCCGGCATGCATCAGACGCGCCACGGCCTCGTCGTTGTCGGCATCGACCACTGCGCATTCGGCGCGCCAAAGGTCCCCGGTCAACGCGTACCCGGGGCCTTGCTCGCGGCCGAGCGCGAAGAATGCTTCGAACGACTCGCGCTCGAAGACGGTGAACCCAAGCAGGGCCAGCAATGCAGGTTGGGCGGACACTTCGATGGCGCGCGAGCTGGCAGAGTGCCAGGTCGGCCTCTTGGGTATCGGCGTCGCGCCGCGTGCGATGGAGTGGCGCCGTCGGTGCTTTCGGCGATTCCGGCGCAGCGCAGGGCCCGCCGTGCCAAATGCACGCGCGTCAAGCACGCTCGGGCTCAGGGTGCGTTGCCGCGCGGCGTGTGCCGCACAGCGGCCGCAAACCGCGGCCACCAGGCGCGTTGCAAGCCGCGCGCCGGGGCACCTTCGGCGTAGCGCAAGCGGTCCAGTGCCTCGAGAAGACCGGCCAGGCCTTCGCCAGCGGCCCCCAGGCGCTCGCGCACGCGCTGCGCGCGCGTGCGCGGCGGCTCGTGCGCGTGCACCGCCACACCCAGTGCCGCCAGGCGCTGCTGCACGAGGCGCGAGAGCCGCTGCCAGGGGTCTTGCCGGTGGCGGTCCCACCAGGCCCAGAGGGCGCCCGCCAGCGCCGCGCCGCACAGGGTGCCGATGAGCAGCGTGGTCAGGTCCTGCCAGCTCGGCGTCTGGAGACCGAGTGCGCGCAGGAGATCGAACTGCTGCGAGCGTGAATAGCTGAGTACCCACTGGTTCCAGCGGTTGTTCAGCGCCTCCCAGGCGCCTCGCAGCCGTTCGGCCAGCGCCGGGTCGATGGTGCGCAACGCGCCGGCCACCAGCCCGCGCGGCGGTGTCAGGCTACGGCCGGCCTGCACCCGCTCGGGTGCCACGGCAGCGGTGGGGTCCACGCGCACCCAGCCCTGGCCGACCTGCCAGTACTCGGCCCAGGCGTGCGCGTTGCTCTGTCGCACCACCCAATAACCGTCCTGCATGTCGGGGTCTGCGCCCTGGTAGCCGGTGACGATGCGTGCAGGCACGTCCAGCGCGCGCATCACCACCACGTAGGCGGCAGCGAAGTGCTCGCAAAAGCCGAGCTTGCGCTCGAACCAGAACTCGTCGATGGCGTCACCGGCGTAGGTCCCGGGCTCGAGCGTGTAGATGAACTCCGAGCTGCGGATGTGTTGCAGCACGGCCTGCGTGAGCTGAGCGGCGTCGGCGCCGCTCAGCTCGGGTTGCTGCCGCAGTTGCGCGGCCCAGGCGCGCGTGCGCGGGTGGGCGGTTGAAGGCAGCTGCATGAAGTCGCGCAGCCCGGGCACCGGCTCGCGTGGGCCGTGGCGGAAATCGAGCCACGCGCTGGCCTCGATCTGCAGGCGCTCGGCCAGTGGCCGGTCGCTTTGCCACTGCAAGTCAGGGCGCAGGCTGAACAGCCAGCCGTCGAGCCTGGGGGCAGCCGTGGGCTGGTCGGGCGTGGCCTCGAGCAGGGGCAACACGCCCAGCCGCCCGGGCTCCAGCGTCATCTCGTAGCGCAGCGGTTCGCCCCGCGTCTGCAGCTCCGCGCGCGTGCGCTGGATCGGGGCCACGGTGGGCACCAGGCGCGTCCACTCGCGGCCGTCGGTGGTCGAGAGCACGGGGCCGCGAAAGTAGAGCTGACGCTCCAGCGGCCGCGGCCCGGAGAATCGGATGCGGAAGGCGATGGAGTCGTCGTTGGCGATCTCGGCCACGCTGCCCAACCGCATGGATCCTGAGAGACCCGTCTTGCCGGCCGCATCCTGCGGCAACCCCCACAGCGGGCCGATGCGCGGAAAGAGCACGAACAGCAACGCCATCACCGGCAGACCCAGCACCGTGGCTCGCGCGGCCACCACCGCGGCCTGCCCCAGGCTCGGACGGCCGACTGGCATGTGTGCAAGCACCAGCGCCGACAGCAGGCCCCACAGGGCAAACAACATCCACAGCCCCGTGAGCAGCGACTGTGAATAGAGGAACTGCGTCAGCAGCAGGAAGAAGCCGAGGAAGAACACCACCAGCGCATCGCGCCTGGCGCGCAGCTCCAGCGTCTTCAGTGCCAGCAAGGCCACCAGCATCGTCACCCCAGCTTCGCGGCCGAGCAAGGTGCGCTCGCTCCACAGCGTGAGGCCGCCGGTGAGCACCAGCAGCGCCCACATCGCCCAGCGGCTGGGCATGGGCCGGCCGGTCAACGCGAGGTAGGCGCGCCAGCCGAGCACCGCCACCACGAGTGCCCCGCACCAGAGTGGCACGTGCGTGAGGTGCGGCGCGGTGGTGAACCCGATCACAGCCAGCAGCAAGAGCGTGTCGCGGGTCTCGCGCGGCAGGCGGCGCAGGCCCTGCGCGATGCGGTCGAGTCGGGTCATGGCGCCAAACGCCACAAGGCCAGCGCATTCATCGCCGCGATGCGCTGGGGCGCTCCTGACGCGGGTACGAGTTCCTGCCCGGGCAAGCGCACGCCATACGGAAGCTGGGCGCGGTCGGCGGCCAGCACCCAGGCGGCCAGGCGCGCCAGGCGCGGCTCGGTGCCGAGGAGGGCGGTGTGATGCCAGTCGAGCCACACCTCCCGCCGCCCGGCGCCCGCGGTCTCGCGGCTGACGAGCTCGTTGCTGCGGGCGACCTTCTTCCACACCACCTGGCGCATCGTGTCGCCGCGTCGCCAAGGGCGCACGCCGTCGAACTCGCCGCCGTCGCTGCGTTGGTGGCTGGTCTCGGCCCCGGGTACGGCGGCGCTGGTGGGCAGTGGTGGCGCAGGATCTTCCGGCCGCGGCCAGGCCAGCACGCGGCCGCCCGGACGCCACACCGTCCAGGCGCGGAAGAGGCCGAAGGGGAACACCGTTTCCACCACCAGCGTGGGCACCGCATGCCAGCCGCGCGTGGGTGGCACGAGTGAGAGGTGGGTGCTGTGCTGGCCGCCAGCGTCGACATCGCACCAGGCGCTGACATGGCCCGCGACAGGGTCGCGTCGCGTGGCAGCGCGGTCGGCATTCGATCGCACATCGCCGTCTGGCCCAGCCGGTGCGCCCAGCGGCCGATGCGGCGCCCCTTCGAATCGCAGCGCCAGGCCATGGCGGGCGCGGCCCGGGTTCGTGACCACGACCTCCAGCAGTGCCGCCTGCCCCGCGAAGACGCTGGCCGTTGGCTTGAGATGCAGCGTGAGCCCGCGCAGGTTGCCGTGCGTCATGTGCATAGAGACGATGCCCGCGCCGGCCAGTGCGAAGGTGAGTGCGTAGCCGAGGTTGAGTTGGTAGTTGATCGCCGCCAGCAGCATGACGACCAGGGTGAGCGCGAACGTGAACCCCGCGCGCGTGGGCAGGATGTAGATGTTGCGCTGCCCGAGCACCCAGGTGTCGGTGAGCGGCAGACGGGCCTGCCACCATCGGCGGAACTGCGCGCGCGGCGACCAAGCCTGCAGCCAGCCCAGTGGCACCGCCGCAGAAATCACTTGCCCGCTCATCTCGACCCCAACCGCTCTTGGGGAGCTCAATTCACCGATGTCGCTTCGATCATGGCCTGCACCTGCTCGACGGGCCCGCGGCCCGCGCCAGCCACGGGCACGAGCCGATGGGCCACGGTCTGCGGCAGGATCGCCTGCACGTCGTCAGGGGCCACATAGTCGCGCCCGGCCAGCAGCGCGTGCGCCCGCGCCGCGCGCAGCACCGCGATGCCCGCGCGTGGCGAAAGGCCTTCGGCGAACCAGCGCCCGTCGCGCGTGGCCGCGATGAGCGACTGCAGATAGTCCAGCAGCGGCTCGCCGGCGCGCACCGCCAGCACCGCTTGCTGTGCCTGTGCGAGCTCCGCCGGCGTGATGACAGCGCCCAGGCGCCGCGCCGCCTCGCGCCGATCGCCGCCCTCGAGCAGTGCGCGCTCGCTGGCGCGGTCGGGGTAGCCGAGCGTGATGCGCATCAGGAAGCGATCGAGCTGGCTTTCGGGCAGCGGGTAGGTACCCAACTGATCGCTCGGGTTTTGGGTCGCGATGACGAAGAAGGGGTGCGGCAGCGCGCGCGTCTCGTTCTCCACCGTCACCTGCTGCTCCTCCATCGCTTCGAGCAATGCGCTCTGCGTCTTCGGCCCGGCACGGTTGATCTCGTCAGCCAAAAGCACCTGCGTGAACACCGGCCCCGGGTGGAAGACAAAACGGTCCTGCGCACGCTCGAACACGCTCACGCCCAGCAAGTCGGTGGGCAGCAGGTCGGCCGTGAACTGCACGCGCCGGAACTCCAGGCCGAGCGACATCGCCAGCGTGTGCGCCAGCGTGGTCTTGCCCACGCCGGGCACGTCTTCGATAAGCAGGTGGCCGCCAGCCAGCAGGCAGGCGACGCAGTCCTCCACCTGCGCGCGTTTGCCCACCACGATCGTGCTAATCTGGTCGGCCAGTGCGGCCAGACGCCGCGAGAGTTCGCGAGGCCCGGATGACCTGCCCGCGCCGTCGGGCGCCGCCGCTGGGCCCGCAGGCGGGATCGACGTTGACGAGGGTGGCTTCATCAGGCGCAGGTCCATCGGCACCACCATACCCGAAAAGCCCCAGTTTCATCCGCGCACATCCGTCAATGAACACCGCCTTCTACAGCCACCCGGCCTGCCGCCAGCACGACATGGGCCCGGGGCACCCCGAATGCCCCGCGCGGCTGGACGCCATTGGCGACCACCTGCGCGCCACGGGCCTGGACGTGGCGCTGGATTTCCGCGAAGCGCCTGAGGCCAGCGCCGAGCAGATCGGCCGCGCGCACAGCGCGGGCTACGTGTCACAGATCACCGACCTGCTGCAACAGGTGCGCGAGGCCGGTGCGCCCCGCCACCTCGACCCCGACACCGTGGCCTGCCCGCAGACGCTGGCCGCTGCGCTGCGCGCCGCAGGCGCGGCGGTGGCGGCCACCGACGACGTGCTCGCCGGACGCGCCGCGCGTGCCTTCTGCGCCGTGCGCCCGCCTGGCCACCACGCCACGCGCGACGAAGCCATGGGCTTCTGCTTCTTCAACAATGTGGCGGTGGCGGCGCGCCACGCGTTGGACGTGCATGGCCTCGAACGCGTGGCCATCGTCGACTTCGACGTGCACCATGGCAACGGCACCGAGGACATCATCGCCGGCGACGAGCGGATGTTGATGGTGAGCTTCTTCCAGCACCCGCTGTACCCCCACAGCGGCGCCGTGCCCAAGGGCACCAACATGGTCAACGTGCCGCTGCCGCCTTACACGCGCGGGCCGGCGATGCGCCAGGCGGTGGAGCAGCAGTGGCTGCCGGCGCTGGAGGTGTTCAAGCCGCAGATGCTGTTCATCTCCGCCGGCTTCGACGCGCATCGCGAGGACGACCTCGGGCAGATGGGCCTCGTGGAGGCCGACTACGAGTGGATCACGCGGCAGCTCGTGGCCGTGGCCGAGCGGCACGCGCGGGGGCGCATCGTCTCGTGTCTGGAAGGTGGCTACAACCTCGGCGCGCTGGCGCGTAGCGTGGCGGCCCACTTGCGTGTTCTTGCCGATGTGCATTGAGCGGTCCTGGGCAACGGGGCGGGGTCAGCGCGGGGCGCATCCCGGATGACGCCACGCGCCGATTCGACCGCTGATCTGCTGGCCTGGCTGCAGGCGCTGACGCGGCCCACCGCGCTGGTGGAGCTGGCCGCTTTCGTCGGCTGCCTCTTGCTGGCCTGGGCGGTGGTGCGACAGCTGCGCGGCAAGGACCCGCGGGCGGGTTCGGTGTGGTTCGGCGAACGGATCGTCGACGGCGTGCTGTTCCCGGTGCTCGCACTGCTGGCCGCGCTCGCTGCGCGCTGGCTGATCTCGGCGTTCCTGCCGCAGGTGCCGCAGGCGGTGTTCAAGCTCGTGGTGCCGGTGCTGCTCTCGCTGGTGGTGATCCGCCTCACCGTGCGCGTGCTGCACAAGAGCTTTCCCGCTTCCGGCGTCATGCGCGCGGTTGAACGCTGGGTGTCGTGGATCGCCTGGATCGCCGTGGTGCTGTGGATCACCGGCGTGCTGCCGCTGCTGCTGCAGGAGCTGGACGCCATCCACTGGAAGTTCGGCGCCACCACGATTTCGCTGCGCAACATGCTCGAAGGCGCGATCACCGCCGTGGCGGTGCTGGTGCTGGCGCTGTGGTTGAGCTCGGCCTTCGAGGCGCGCCTGCTCAAGGGCGCCACCGAGAACCTGAGCGTGCGCAAGATGGCGGCCAACGCGCTGCGCGCGCTGCTGCTCTTCGTGGGGCTGGTGTTCGCGCTCAGCGCGGCGGGCATCGATCTCACGGCGCTCGGCGTGCTGGGCGGGGCGGTGGGCGTGGGCATCGGCTTCGGCCTGCAGAAACTCGCGGCCAACTACGTGAGCGGCTTCGTCATCCTGGCCGAGCGCAGCATGCGCATCGGCGACATGGTGAAGGTCGACAATTTCGAGGGCCGCATCACCGATATCAGCACGCGCTACACCGTGATCCGCGCGCTCAACGGCCGCGAGGCCATCGTGCCCAACGAGATGATGATCACGCAGCGCGTGGAAAACAGCTCGCTGGCCGATCGCAAGGTGGCCATGACGACGGTCGTGCAGGTGGCCTATGGCACGGATCTCGAGACGCTGATGCCGCGGCTGGCCGACGCCGTGGCCGCGGTGCCAAGAGTCATCCATGACCCGGCGCCCGGGGTGATGCTGACGGCCTTTGCCTCCGATGGCCTGGAGCTCACGGTGGCGTTCTGGATCGCCGACCTGGAGAACGGCCAGAACAACGTGCGCAGCGACGTGAACATGGCTGTGTTGCGGACGCTCGACGAGGCGCGAGTGAAGATCCCATTCCCGCAGCGCGTGGTGCACCAGGCATGAAGCGATCGCGCCACGGCATCGGCGCAGCGCTTCTCGCGCTGGCCCTGGTGGCGGTGCAGGCGCTGGGCCTGGCGCACCGCGTGGTGCACGGTGGGCCGCAGGGTGCGCGCTCGAGTCTCGTGGTGCACTCGGCGCACGAACCGGATGCAACAGACGCGGCGCGCGCCACGAAGTCAGCCCGTGATGTCGCAGCCGCTCGGGCCCAAGCACACGCCCAAGCACACGCCCACGCACTCGCCCACGCACAAGCACAAGCACAAGCACAAGCACAAGCACAGACACAGGTACGCGGCCACGACGACGGGACGATCTTCGACGCCCACGAGCGTGGTGGCGTCGAATGCCGTCTGCTCGACCAGGCCGCTCAGGCCGACGCGTTGAGTGTCGCGGCGTGGCCGGCGCTGCCACCACGGGCGTCGGCACCGCTGCCGGCACGCGCGCAGGCGTGCCCGGTCGCGAGCGCGACGCACGCCTACCTCGCGCGCGGCCCTCCCGCGCGGGGGCGCGAAAGGCCACTGGCCACCTGAGGCCCGGCGAGGCACTGCCGCTGGTGCGGCAGGGTCCACCGGGCGCAATGCCGCCGTCGCCGCGCCTGCCTTGGCTGGTTCTTGCTGCCAAGGGGCCGCGATATCCGCGTTCGCGCGGCCACCGCGCACTTCCTCGAAACCCACCGCCGCCGTAGGCGCACAGCGCCAGCGCGCGGCCGTTTTCCATTCTTGTTATCCGAAGCGAACATCATGACGAGCAATCAACAAATTCATCGATTCCAGCGCCGTCGGCGGCTCCGGCTGCTGCCCCTGTTGGCTCTGCCGGCCACGCTGCTGGGGCAAGGCGCCCTGGCGCAGACGCCGCCTGACTCCACCGTCGTCATCACAGGCAACCCGCTGGGAAGCGAACGCACGCTGCTGCCCGCGGCGGTGCTCAGCGGCAACGGTCTCACCCTGCGCCGCGCCGCGACGCTGGGCGAAACGCTCGATGGCCTGCCGGGCGTGTCCGCCACGGGCTTCGGGCCGAACGCCAGCCGACCGGTGATCCGCGGCCTCGACGGTGACCGCGTGCGTATGCTCGACAACGGCGGCGCCTCCATCGATGCCAGCAGCCTGAGCTTCGACCATGCCGTGGCCATCGATCCGCTCGTCATCGAGCGCCTCGAGGTGTTGCGCGGCCCGGCCGTGCTGCTGTACGGCGGCAGCGCCACCGGCGGCGTCGTAAACGCCATCAACAACCGCATCCCGCGCGCTGCCATCGGCGGCGTCGCGGCGCGGGCCGAGGTGCGCGCCGGTGGCGCGTCCGGTGAGCGCTCTGCTGCGGCGGTCTTGGAGGGGGGCTTCGGCCTCGGCGCCGGTTCGGGCGTGGGCCTGGCCTGGCACGCCGACGCCTTCGGCCGCCGCACCGACGACCAGCGCACGCCCACCTTCACGCCCCTGGAGGACGGCACCGCGCTCGCCCCGGCGGACCGGGTGCGCAACTCCGCTTCGCGCAGCGAGGGCGGGGCGGTGGGCGCCTCGTTGGTCGGCAGTGCCGGCCATGCGGGCCTCTCGACCGAGACCTACCGCAACAACTACGGCGTGACTGTCGAGCCCGACGTGACCATCCGCATGAAGCGCGAGCGGCGGGCTTTCTCCGGCGTCTGGAAGGCGGGGCCTTCCGGCGTCGAGGCCATCGCCGTGGATGCCGCGCACACGCGCTACCGCCACGAGGAGGTAGAGGGCACGGGTGAAGTCGGCACCACGTTCAAGAGCCGTGCCGACGATGCGCGCGTGGAGGTGCGTCACGCGCCACTGGCCGGCCTGCGCGGCGTGTTCGGTGTGCAATGGGAGCAGATGGACTTCTCGGCCCTGGGCGAAGAGGCCTTCGTCCCTGACACCAAGACGCGCAGCCAGGCGGCCTTCGTGCTCGAGGAGTTCCAGATCGCGGGCGTGGCAGTGCTGAACGCGGGGCTGCGTAGCGAGCGCGTACGGGTGTCGTCCGATGGCGATCCGGCCGGTGCCGCCGCGGTGCGTTTCGGCGCGGCGAGCGAGCGCAGCTTCTCGCTGCGCAGCTTCTCGCTGGGCGCGCGCGTGCCGTTGCCAGCCGGGCTGTCGCTCGCGGCGGCGTGGGCGAGCAGCCAGCGGGCGCCGACCTACTACGAGCTCTTTGCCAACGGCGTGCACGTGGCTACCGCAGCCTTCGAGCGCGGCGACACCGGGCTCGCCACCGAACGCAGCCGGCACACCGAGCTCGGCCTGGCCTGGACGAGCGGGCCGCACAAGGTGGAGGTGCAGTGGTTCACGACACGCTTCTCGAACTACATCGCGCTCGATGCCACCGGCGTGGACATCACGATCCCGGCCGAGAACCCCGGCGACCCCGACGAGGTGTTTCCCGAGTACGCCTTCCGTGCCGTGCGTGCGCGGCTCAGCGGCTTCGAGCTCGAGGGGCGCACGCGCCTGCTCACGGGCGCGCCGGTGACGCTGGACCTCGCCTTCACGCTCGACCAAGTCAAGGGCGACAACCTCGATGCCGGCGAGCCGCTGCCGCGCATCGCGCCGATGCGCGCGCGTCTGTCGCTGGAGGCGAGCCGCGGCGCGTGGCGCGGCGGCCTGGTGGTGCGCCATGCCGCCGAGCAGGACCGCGTGCCGGCCACGGACACGGCGACGCCGGGCTACACGATGCTCGACCTGTGGGCCGGGTTGGCATTGCCGCTGCCCGGCGAGGCGAGCGCCTTCGTCAAGCTGGGCAACGTCACCGACCGGCTCGGCTTCAATGCCTCGTCCATCGCCACGATGCGCGGGCTGGCGCCATTGGCAGGGCGCTCGTTCGCTGCCGGGTTGCGCTGGCGTTGGTGAGGCCGGGCCCGCCCCGCCGCCGATGCGGGGCGGGTGAGGACGATATGGCCGCCCGGACCGCGGACGAGCCGCCAAGGAGCCGTTAAGGAGCCACCACGGAGCGACTATGGAGCGAGCCGCTCGCGCACCCAGCGGGCGGCCTCGCCGGTTTCCCGCTTGTAGACGAGCCGGTCATGCAACCGGCTCTTGCGCCCTTGCCAGAACTCCCAGCGCTCGGGCACCAGGCGGTAGCCGCCCCAGTGCGGCGGGCGTGCGGGGTGCAGGCCATGGCGCAGCGCGGCCTTTGCGGCCTCGGCGACGAGCACGGCGCGCGAGGCGATGACGCGGCTTTGCGGCGAGGCCCAGGCGCCCAGGCGCGAGTCGAGCGGGCGCGTGGCGTAGTAGGCGTCGCTGTCTTCGGCAGCAGTCTTCTCGACGAGCCCCTCGATGCGCACCACGCGTTCGAGTTCGACCCAGTGGAATTGCAGTGCGGCGAACGGGTGCAGCGCGAGCTCCCTGCCCTTGCGGCTTTCGTAGTTTGTGTACCAGCCGATGCCGCGTGTGTCCACACCCTTGGCCAGCACGATGCGCGTGGAGGGGCGGCCCTCGGCACCCACGGTGGCCAGCGTCATCGCCGTCGGTTCGGGCAACTTCGCCGCGAACGCCTCGTCCATCCAGCGCTGAAACTGCGCCAGCGGCTCATCGTGGGCGGCAGATTCCTCGAGCTCGCCGAGCTCGTAGCTTTTGCGTTGGGCGGCCAGATCGGGTGCGGTCATTGAAGGGCTGTGAGAAGAGGGCTGTCAGAAGAGGGCAAGTTAGGGGGTGGCCCGTCATCGGATCCAGTATAGACATCGCCTTCGTGCTGGTTTGCGAGCGACGGCCCCATGGCATCTGCTCTCGTGAGCGGCCCGGCTTGCCCCGGGGGGCGGGTGCATCCCTTAGGTGGAACGCCGTAAGTACACGTCCCACTTTCTGCGCGGCCTCGCCGGCCGCATCCTCGGGCACATCACGGAAGGAAAGAAAGGTCACGCGCCGGCTCGCGCCGGCGCAGTGCAGCAGGGCATGAGGTTCCGTCCAACCATCATCGTGGTGGCCGCGGGCCGCGGCAGTCGTTTCGGCGCCGGCCAGCGCAAGCTGGAACAGCCGTTCGGCGCTTCAACCGTGCTGGGCACGGTGTTGCGCAATGCCGTTCAAAGCCAGCTGCCGGTGGTGGTGGTGGTGACGCACGCCGCTCTCGCGTCTTGCGCCTCGGCGCATGTGGCGCGGCGCGACATCGTCGTGCTCGGCGACGATGAAGCTGCCCGCGGCATGGGTCTATCCATCGCGGCCGGTGTTGCGGAGCGCTCGGGCGCGCCGGGCTGGTTGGTGCTGCCCGGCGACATGCCGCTCGTGCAGCCGGGCACCTTGCTCGCAGTGGCCACGGCGCTGGAACACCACCCGGTGGTCTACGCCCAGCACAAGGGCCGGCGCGGGCACCCGGTGGGCTTCTCGGCCGAGCTTTACTCCGAACTCATGCAACTGAAGGGCGACGAGGGCGCGCGGCGCATCGTGGCGCGTTACCCAGCCTTCGGGCAGGAGGTGCCCGACGCGGGCGTGCTGATCGACATCGACACGCCCGCCGATCTGGAGGCGGCGCGCTTGGCGGCCGCGGCGTTACCGACCACGCCTGCCTGAGCAGAGCGGTGCGCCGAACAGTGCGGGTGTCTGGGCTCTGGCGAGGGCCTCTGTCGCCGTGTCGCGCTGTGGCCCTGCGGCCCTGTGGCCGCGTGGCGCCCCGTGGCGCTGCGACAGGCGCTGTCTCAGTCCAGCAAGCCGTGCCGCCGCGAAAGCGCCATCAGCCTTTCCACTTCGCGGTCGCGCACTCCTCGCTCGCGCAGCGCAACGGCGGTTTCGGCCAGGTACGCCAGCGTCGTGCCGTAGCGCCCACGGGCATGTCGCAGGATGTAAAGCATCTCGGCGTCGGCCAGTCGCGGCAGGCAGGCCGGGCTGGTGCGCGCGAGCGTGAAGGCCAGCGCCAGCACCGGCCCGGCGTCGGTGTGGCAGGGCACGAGCCGCGCGTCGTACACGCCAGTAGGCATCTCGCGTGCCCACAGCCGTTCGAGCTCCTCCTCGGCACGTGCCGGTTGCAGGCGGTAGACGGCGCCGCGGCAGGCCCCACCGGGCAGCAGGGCAAACACCAGACCCGGCTCTTGAGGCGTACCGCGGTTGACCCGTGAGCGCATGCGCAACGCGCGGTGCCAACCGCGCAGCAGCGCCGGACGGTGTTCGACGGCCTCGAATTCGGGCCGCCACAGCAGTGAGGCGTAGCCGAACACCCACCACTGTGCCTCGCGATACCAGCGGCGCCGCAGCAGCGCGAGTTGCTCTGCGGGGTCGCGCACGATGAGTTCCGGGGGCAGGGTGCTCGTCATGGCCGCACATTGTCGCCAGCGCCTGCCGAGCCGTGCGGCTCGACGCCAGTCCCAGTCCGGTTCCTTGGGCCCAGACGCACACGCTGAAGTCGCCGATAGGGCCGCTTGACAGGGCAGGTTGATTTGACGGTGTAACTCAGTGCGTCCAGAATTTGAAACTAGATTACATCCGATGCGGCCGTCGCTGGGCTTGTCCCGCTTCTGCTCCCCAAGCCTCGCACGCTACGCCGGCACCTTCCCCATGCACCCCACGCTGCAATCCGTCACCGCCCGCATCCGGCAACGCAGCGCCACGACTCGCAAGCCCTACCTTGCGCGCATCGAACGCCTGCTGGCCCGCCCGCGAGGCAGCGATCGCCTGGGCTGCGCCAACGTCGCGCACGCCTTTGCCGCATTGCCCGCCAACGATCGGCTGCGCGTGGTGGCCGAGCGCGCGCCGCATATCGGTGTGGTGAGCGCTTACAACGACATGCTTTCGGCGCATCAACCCTACGAGGGCTACCCGGCACTCATTCGAGACGAGGCGCGGCGGCTCGGTGCCACGGCACAGGTGGCCGGCGGGGTGCCCGCGATGTGCGACGGTGTCACACAGGGCCAGCCCGGCATGGAGCTGAGCCTGTTCTCGCGCGACGCCATCGCCATGGGCACGGCGATCGCGCTCTCGCATGACCTGTTCGATGCCGCGCTGCTGCTGGGCATCTGCGACAAGATCGTGCCCGGGCTCTTGATCGGCGCGCTGCACTTCGGGCACCTGCCTTGCGTATTCGTGCCTGCGGGGCCGATGAGCAGCGGCTTGTCCAACTCCGACAAGTCGAAGGTGCGCGAGCGCGCCGCCGCCGGTGACGTGGGCCGCGAGGCGCTGCTCGCCGCCGAGAGCGCCGCGTATCACGGTCCGGGCACCTGCACCTTCTATGGCACGGCCAACAGCAACCAGATGCTGCTGGAGGCGATGGGCCTGCACGTGCCGGGAGCCGCCTTTGTGCACCCGCACGAGGGCTTGCGCGATGCGCTCACGCGCGAGGCGGTGGCCACGGTTTTGCGCGTGGCCGCGCGCGGCGAGACCTTCAGGCCGATCGGCCGCCTCGTCGACGAGCGCGTGATCGTCAATGCGATGGTGGCGCTGCTGGCCACCGGTGGCAGCACCAACCACCTCATCCATTGGGTGGCGGTGGCGCGCGCGGCGGGTATCACGATCGACTGGAACGACTTCGCGGAACTCTCGGCGGTGGTGCCGCTGCTCACGCGCATCTACCCCAACGGTGAGGCCGATGTGAACCAGTTCCAGGCCGCTGGCGGGCCTGGCCATGTCATCGGTGAATTGCTCACCGCCGGGCTCATGCATGCCGACGTGGCCACGGTGGGCGAGGGCGGACTGGCCGGCTATGCGCGCATCCCTAAGCTGCACGGGGGAGCGCAGGGGACAGGGCAGGCGAGAGTCCAGGGTGGTGGAGTGCAGTGGCGCGATGCGGCCCTGGCGGCCCTGCCCGACGAGTCGGTGGTGCGCCCGGTCTCACGGCCCTTCTCGGCCAGCGGCGGGCTGAAGTTGCTCACGGGCAACCTCGGTCGCGCGGTCATCAAGACTTCGGCTGTGCCAGACGACCGACTCGTCATCGAAGCGCCGGCGCGTGTCTTCACCAGCCAGGAGGCGATGCATGCGGCCTTCGGGGCCGGCGAGCTCGAGCGGGACGTCGTCGTGGTGGTGCGTTTCCAGGGACCGCGCGCCAACGGCATGCCCGAACTGCACAAGCTCACGCCGCCGCTGGCTGTGTTGCAGGGCCGCGGGTTCAAGGTGGCGCTGGTGACCGACGGGCGCATGAGCGGCGCCAGCGGCAAGGTGCCAGCGGCCATACACCTGAGCCCCGAGGCGCTGGCCGGCGGGCCGCTGGCGAAGCTGCGCGATGGCGATGTCGTGCGCCTCGATGCCGCTGCCGGCACGCTCGCCGCCCTCGTCGACGAAGGCACCTGGGCCGGCCGCGACTATGCGCTGCGCCCTGCCGACGAGGCCGAGGCCCACGCCCACGATCTCGGCCGCGAGCTCTTTGCCGGTTTCCGGCGCAACGTCACCAGCGCCGAAGAGGGCGCGGTGAGCTGGCTTTAGGTTCGCCACATGCAACCGACACACGCGTCCACCGCCGATCTCTCGCCGGCTGGGCTGGCCCGCCACGGGCCGGTGATTCCCGTCATCGTCATCGAGTTGATCGAACACGCCGTGCCGCTGGCGCAAGCCCTTGTGGAGGGCGGCGTGAAGGTGCTGGAGGTGACACTGCGCACGCCGGCTGCGCTGGCCGCCATCGTGGCGATTGCGCGTGCGGTGCCCGAGGCCATCGTCGGCGCCGGCACGTTGCGCAGCGCCGCCGATGTGCGCGCGGCGCGCGACGCCGGCTGCCGCTTCGGCGTGAGCCCGGGCTACACGCACGCGATCGGCGCGGCCTGCCGTGAAGCCGGCCTGCCCTTGCTGCCGGGTGTGGCCACGGCCGGTGAGGTGATGGCCGCCAGCGCCGACGGCCACGATTTCCTCAAGTTCTTTCCGGCCAGCGCCGCTGGCGGCCTGCCGATGCTCAAGGCCCTGGCGGGCCCGTTCCCCGACATCAGCTTCTGCCCCACCGGGGGCATCACGGCGCAGACCGCGCCGCAGTACCTGGCGCTGCCCAACGTGCGCGTGGTGGGCGGCTCGTGGCTGACGCCGGTGGACGCGATGCGCGCCGGCGATTGGGCGCGCATCACGCAACTGGCACGCGAGGCGCGTGCCTTGCGTTGATCGAGACGCAGCATTCGCCGCGATGGGTGCGCCGCGCCAGCGCTACTTCGGCATCGGCGGCGGCCTGATGTCGCCGCAGTTCGCCGCCACCCAACGGCTCGTGCTTTCCATGTCCATGCGGGTCGCGCGTCCCTGGAGCTGGGCGTTGATGAACATCTTTCCCTGGGTCTCGGTGTCGCTGATGAGCTTGAACTCGCCTTCACCCTCGCCAGAGGTGCCAGCTTGGCCTTGACAGGCGAACCTGAAGCGCACGGTGTTGCCGGTGCGTGTATGGCCACTGCTCTTGCAGCGGCCGTCACCCGAGGCCATCTCGTTGCGCGCCGCCATCTCGGGGGTGATGCACGAACGCACCGTATTCGGCTTGCCCGCAGCCAGCCCCAGCCCTTGGCGCGCCATCATCGCCTCGACCTGCGCGCGCTGTTCAGGGGACATGCGGGCCAGCTGTTCCTGCATACGCGCAATGGCCGCTTCGGCCTCGCCGCCGCTGGACTTCATGGTGACCGTGTTCTCCCACAGGCCCGGGCGGATCTTCTGCGCCTGTGCGTTGCCGATGCCGAGCAGCACGATGGTGGCGACCGTCAGGAGCCGGGGTGCGATGTCAAGGTCGATTCGGATCACGGCAGGTTCCTTCGGCAGCTGTCCCGCAGGCGCGACGCGGCCTTCAGCGGGGCGGGTTCGACACCATCGCGGCCATCGCATGCGTGCCCAGGGCCTGGGCCACGCCTTCACGATCCGCCGCGCTGCGATTCTGGCTCGCCTTCACCTTGCCCACCAACCGGGTAAGCGGGATCTCGATGCCAACGATGGCACGCAACATCTGCTGCAGATAGTCTTCGGGTGCGTCGGCCATCGACCAGGGCCGCCGCTGCGAGGCTTCGTGGGTGGCGGTCAAACGCGGCAGGAACTCGCGCAGCCAGGCCACGTCGTCGCGCGCGTGCAGCGTGCCGTGTGCGTGCACGACGGCGTAGTTCCAGGTGGGCACCGCCTTGTGCGTGGCCGCCTTGCTCGGGTACCAGTTCGGGCTCACATAGGCTTGTGCGCCGATGAGTATCGCCAGCACCGGCTTGCCCGACGCCACGCGCCACAGTGGGTTGGCGCGGGCCACGTGGCCGAAGAGCGTGCGCGTCGCCGCGTCGTACAGCAGCGGCACCGGGTCGGCGTCGAGGCCGCCCTCGGCGCCTAGATGCACGATCTGCGCCAGCGGGTGCCCGGCCATCAACGCGGCCAGCGCGGCTTCGTCGTGACACTCGAAGTGGGAAGGTCGGTACATGATGGCTCATCCTAGCCAGGTGGCCGCCGCGGAACCGGCTTGGCCGGGCCGCTGGCGGCGCCCCCTGGGGGGAGGCGACCGAAGGTCGCTTCGGGGGGAGGGTTATGCACCGCGCTCGATGAGCTCGATCTTGTAGCCGTCAGGGTCGGTGATGAAGGCGATGACGGTCGTGCCACCTTTCACCGGCCCGGGTTCGCGGGTGATCGCGCCACCCAGGGCCGCAGCCTTTTGGCGCACTGCCGCGCAGGTGGCGGCTACGTCGGGCACGCCGATGGCGATGTGGCCGAAGGCCGCGCCAAGCTCGTATTTCTCGACGCCATAGTTGTAGGTGAGTTCGATCTCGGCGTGCTCGGGGTTGCGGCCGTAACCCACGAAGGCGAGGTCGTACTTCTGGTCCGGGCGCTCGGTGGTGCGCAGCAGCGTCATGCCCAGCACCTGGGTGTAGAAGTCGATCGAGCGCTGCAGGTGGCCCACGCGCAGCATGGTGTGGAGGATGTTCATCGCGGCATTGTGCCGCGCCGCTGGCGCGCGCGCAGTCGGCGCGGCCGTGGTCAGCCCGCCGCCTTGGGCATCTCGAACACGAGGCAGGTGGTGGTGGCGTGCGCGTACAGCGTGCCATCGGGGCCGACGAGCCGTGCCTCGGCCGTGGCAAGCTGGCGCCCGCAATGCAGCACCTGGCCGATCGCCCGCACGCGCTGCACCTTCGGGCCGATAGCGCGCACGAGGTTCAGGCCCAGCTCGGCCGTCGTGTACCCGCGGCCGGCAGGCATCAGTGTGTGCACGGCGCAGCCGAGCGCCGAGTCGAGCAGCGTGGCATACCAGCCGCCGTGGATACCGCCCAGCGGGTTGAAGAACGCCGGCCCCGGTGTGCCCTGGAAGACGGCGCGGCCGGGCCCGACCTCGACGAGGATGAAGTCCATCGTGTGGCCGATCGGCGCCGTGGGGCCTTCGCCGCGCAACATCGCTTGCAGCACCGCCATGCCGTCCATCTGCACGGCCCGCTCGCGCGGCGTCACACCCGGGCCCGGGCCTTGCGCACAACGCTCGCGTTGTGCCTTTTCGGCGGCGAGCCATTGCTCGAGGTGGTCTGTGCGCGCGGTGGTGTCTGGAGCCGTCATGGCGGAGTATTCGAGCGGAAGTTGCATATGCAACTATCATAGTCCATGCCCTCGCGCAACTATCCCATAGCCTCCGAGGCTTCGGTCCTGGCGACAGCCCCTCGGGGCTGCACGAACTTCAAGGTGCGGCAGCTCGGGCGCCTGGTGGCCCGGCATTACGAAGGGTTTGTCGGCCCCACCGGTCTGAAGGCAACGCAGTACTCGCTGCTGTCGTTTGTCGTGACGCTCGGGCCGCTGCGCGCGGGCGAACTCGCCGCCGCGATGAAGCTCGACGCGTCCACGCTCTCGCGCAATCTGCAACCACTCGTCGACAAGGGGCTCGTCGAGGTCGGAACCGACGACGACCAGCGTGGCCGCATCGTCGCGCCGACGTTGGCCGGCCTGGCCCAACGCGAGGACGCACAGCGCGCCTGGAAGCGCGGCCAGATGGCGCTGAATCAGCGCCTGGGCGAAGCACGCGTGGTGGCCCTGCACGGTCTGCTGGACGAAGCCATGGCGCTGCTGGAAGACCCCTGGGAGAGACACGATGGCTGACAGCGGTTCTTCCGGCAGTACCGGGCCCGTGGGCGCGACATCGGCCTCCATCACCTACCGCCCGCTGCTGCTGGTGCTGCTGGCCGCCGCGGGCACTTTTGCCGTGACCATGGGCGCGCGGCAATCGATGGGCCTGTTCGTCGGCACGCTGAACACGCACACGGGCCTGGGGCTGGCGAGCGTGAGCCTGGCCTTCGCGTTCGGGCAGCTCTGGTGGGGCCTGACGCAGCCTCTCGCCGGCATCGTGGCCGACCGAGTGGGGCCCGGGCGTGTGCTCTTTGTTGGCGTGCTGCTGGTGACGCTGGGCACCTGGCTCATCCCGCAGATGCAAAGCACCCTGGGGTTGATCCTGGCCATCGGCGTGCTCGCGGCCGGGGGTGCCGGCATGGCCGGGCCTTCGGTGTTGATGGCGGCCACCACGCGCTTGGTGGAGCCGGCCAAGCGGGGGCTGGCCACCGGCATCGTCAACGCGGGCGGGTCTTTCGGCCAGTTCGTCTTCGCGCCCGTGGCGCAGGCCCTCACCTCGGCCGCGGGGTGGGTGGCAGCGGTGCAGGCGCTGGCCTTCATCACGCTGCTGGCGCTGCCCGCGGCCTGGGTGTTGCGTGGCCAGGCGCAGGCCGCTGGCACCAGCGCCGCGCCGCGCGAAACCACGCGTGTCGCGGTGGCGCGCGCACTCGCTGATCCGAGCTTTCGGCTGCTGGCCGCGGGCTTCTTCGTGTGCGGGTTCCACGTCGCTTTTCTTGGCACGCACCTGCCCGGCGTGGTGGAGTCTTGCGGCCTGCCGCCGCAGGTTGGCGCGTGGGCGCTGGCGATGCTGGGCCTGTTCAACATCGCGGGCAGCATCGGCGTGGGCTGGGCCATGAGCCAGGGCCGCTGGCGCATGAAGTCGATGCTGTCGCTGCTTTACGCGGTGCGCGGCGTGGCCGTGCTGCTGTTTGTACTGGCGCCCAAGACGACGACCGTGATGCTCATCTTCGCAGCCGTGATGGGGGCGACATTTCTCTCCACCGTGCCGCCTACGGCGGGCCTGGTGGCGCGCTTCTTCGGGCCGGCCCACATGGCCACGCTGTTCGGCCTCGTGATGGTCACGCACCAGGTCGGCGGCTTCCTCGGCGCCTGGCTCGGCGGCCAGGTATTCGAGGCCACCGGCAGCTATGACTGGGTCTGGTATGCCGACATCCTGCTGGCCGCGGCGGCGGCGTTGATCCACCTGCCGATCAAGGAGGCGCGCCCCGCCGCACCCGCTCCCAGCGGCCACGCATCTGGCTGAGCTCTGTTCTGTACCAGGACCTCGCCGAGGGCGCGCGCACTCAGGTCCCTGCGCCTGACAGCACCGCGGCGCCGATGGCGGCGAAGATCACGGCGAAGATCACGGCGAAGATCACGGCGAAGATCACGGCGAAGATCACGGCGAAGAAGGCCTCGCCGTGATAGTTCAAATCGGCACCGTGTAGTTGAGCGTCATGCGCCCACCGTCGACGACCACGATCTCGCCGGTGACGTAGCTCGCGGCGTCACTGAGCAGGAACGCCACCACGTCGGCAATCTCGCCCGGTTCGCCCAGGCGCTTCATCGGCGTGCGGCTCATGATGCGCGCCTTGGCCTCGTCGCTGGTGAGCACCGCGCTCCTGGCCAGCTCTGTGGCGATGGTGCCGGGTGCCACGGCATTCACGCGCACACCCTGGTCGGCGAGCGCAAGCGCCATCACGCGCGTGAGCTGGTTGATGGCACCTTTGCTCGCGTTGTAACTGGCGATGGTTGGGATGGCGAGCGTGCCGTTGACGCTGCTCATGTTGACGATGGCGCCGCGGCAGCCTTGGCCCGGTGCAGCCGCGTTCTTGACCATCTCGCGCGCCACGGCCTGGCCGACGAGGAAGCTGCCTTTGAGGTTGACGTCGAGCACCGCGTCCCAGTCGGCCTCGGTGATGTCGAGAAAGGGCGCGGCCTTGAAGATGCCGGCGTTGTTGACGAGGCCATCGATGCGGCCGAAGGCGGCCAGCGTGGCCGCGAGAGCCGCGTCCACTTCGGCCTTGACCGCGACATTGCAGTGGCAGTACAGGGCGGCGTTGCCGATCTCGGCTGCCAGCCGCCTGCCGGGTGCATCGGCCATGTCCCACAGCGCGACCCGCGCACCCTCGGCGGCGAGGCGGCGCACGCAGGCTTCGCCGATGCCTTGAGCGGCCCCCGTGACGACGTAGACACGCCCGGCCAGGCCGAATCGGATGGAGGGGTGGGTCATGCCATGCTCCTGTTCAAAGTCGACAAGGCTTGCTCAGGTGCGATCAAGCCAGATCGCCATGCCCTGCGCGTTCAGCTCGACGTCGATGGCCAGCAACTCGGCGATCTGTTCGCGCGCCAAGGGGCAGCCGTGGGCGGCGGCACTGGCGCAGAAGATGTCGAGTTGGCCGCGCTTCAAGGCCTCGTGCCGGTCGGGGCTGGAGCGCTCGCGGTGCCCGAGCGCCACGAGTTCAGCCAACAGGTGCAGCATCAGCGTGCCCAGGCGTTGCACCTCGCCCACGCGGCTGTAGTGCGTCAGGTACATGCAGTCGGGCTCGCGTGCCAGCATGCGCCGCACCGAGGCCTCGAGTGCTACGGGCTCGAATTGCACCGGGGTCGCGGTGGGCATGATCCAGGGGCCCCGCGCGGTATCGAACTCGCGGTAGCTGAGGCCGAAGGTGTCGCCTGTGAACCAGCCGCGCGAGGCCTCGTCCCAGATGCAGTGGTGGTGGCGCGCGTGGCCGGGTGTGTCGGCAAAGACCAGCGGGCGCTCGCCCAGGTGCACGACCATGCCGTCAACCGTGACCGTGACTCGCTCGGCCGCCACTGACAGCAGTGCGCCATAACTGCGCGCCATTTCCTCGGGCCCGTAGACGGCGCAGGCTCCTTGCCACAGCGCGGTCGGGTCGATCATGTGGCGGGCGCCGCGCGGGTGCACGAGGGCACGTGCGCGAGGCAGCTCGCGCATCAACTGGCCGACACCGCCGGCGTGGTCGAGGTGCACGTGGGTGGGGATGATCCACTCCACCGCATCGCGAGCCAGCCCCAGCGCCTCCAGCGCGCCCAGCAGCCGCGGCACCGCGAACGCCGTGCCGGTGTCGATGAATGCGGCGCGGCCCTCCTGCACCACGAGGTAGGCGGCGTCGAAGCGGTCACGGTGAAATCCGGTGTCGACGGCGAAGACGCCGTGGGAGAGCGGCTCAAGATAGGCCGGCAGGCCTGCGTTCATCCGGCAACCTCAAAACGGCGCACTTCGGTGTTTGCCTCACTGTTCGCCTCACTGTTCGTCTCACAGGAGGCGGCAGGGGCACCTACTGTGGAGCGATGGTCCACAGGCGTGCGATCTCAGCAGCGCCATCGGTGCCCTTCACGCCGCGCAGCGTCTGCATCGCCTGCGCGCGAGTCTTGGCCGACTGCAGCTGCGCCATGCCCAGGCGCAACTTGGCCTCCTCGGCGCGCTTGAGCTGGCCCTTGGTCAGGCCTTGCTGGATGAGGCCGAGGCCCTTGTCCACCTCGCCGGCCGAGACGTATGCATAACCGACCTTGACGAGGCTGTCGCCTTCCTTCTCGCCAGCGGCTTCGGTGGCCTGGCGCGCCATGTTGGCGGTGGCCTCGGCAGCCTGCTTGTCGGCCAGGTCGCGCAGGCGCTGGTGGCGCGCGGCTTCGGTGCCGGCACCGAGCACGCCGGCCTTGTAACCCTGGTCGACGATGCGCTTGGCCTCGAAGGGCAGGCCGGCCTGCAGTGACAGCTGCGCCATCTCCATGAAGTCTTCGGTCTTGGCCAGCGCGCCGGTGGCCAGGCGCAAGCGCATCACGTCGAGTTCGTAGCGCGGCGAGAAGCCGCTCTTGCGCGGCAGCCGGCCCAGGAAAGCGGCCCAGTATTCCTTCTTCGGGTGGTTGAGCAGCAGCTTCTCGAGTGTGAGCACGTAGCCGTTGGTGTTGCCGGTTTTCTGTTGCGCATCGGCCAGGCGCAGGAGGTCGCCTTCATCGGGGCGACGGCCGCCGGCCTCGGCCGCGGCGATGGCTGCGGAGGCGTCGCGCGCGATGGCGCTGTAGTCGCCGCCGCTGGATTGGAGGTACTGCTGCAACTGCTTGACTGACGGCCCGTTGTTGCCCGCGGCGAGGGCCTTGCCCAGCCACTCGTTGGCCTTCGCGTTGTTGCGCTGCTGCGCGTAGGCCGAGGCGAGCTGTTCGGCGAGCTGGCCGAGTTGGGCGCCGCCGGCGCGGCCAGCCATCGCCTCCAGCGCCTGGATGGCGGTTGGCAAGTCGCCCGCGCGTTGCGCGGCGGCGGCTTTCATGCCGTCGATGATGCTGCGTTCGGACGCCGTGATGCCAGCCATCGCCTCAGCCTCGCGCACCTTGGACAGCGCCTCTTTGGCCTTGCCGGCCTTGAGCAAGTCGCCGGCAGCCTGCAGCGGCTTGCCCACCTCGGGACGCACACCCTGGGCCGACACGGGTGCCGGCGGGGTGAGCACAGAAAGCGCCACGACCGTAGCCAGGCTGATCAAACGGGCGCGCGCGCGAAAACTCGGGCGCAACAAGGGCGTGCTCATGTCTGTCGCACCTTCCTCTACAGGAACTGCTCGTTGCCGACGATGCCGATCTTGGTGACACCCAGGCGCTGCGCCGAAGCCAGGATCATCGCCACCACCTTGTAGGTGACGAGCTTGTTCGGCCGCAGGTGCACCTCGGGCTGGTCGGCCTCGGAGGCCACTTGCTGCAACCGCTGCTCGAGCGTGGCGCGGTCGGAGACGATCTCGCCGTTCCAGCCGATGGTGCCGTCGAAGTCGACGTCGATGCGGATGATCACCGGCGGCTTGGGCGGCGCCTGGTTCGGGTTGGGCACCGGCATGTTCATCTTCACCGCGTGCGTCTGGATCGGGATCGTGATGATGAACATGATCAGCAACACCAGCATCACGTCGATGAGCGGCGTGGTGTTGATGTCGATCATGACTTCAGCGTCATCATCGGCGCCGGAGTTGCCGACCTGCATGGCCATGGGGTGTCCTTGGTTGTGCTTGGGTGGCGGGCGTCTTCAGCGAGGCGCCTGGCCGGCCGGCGGCTCGGTGATGAAGCCGACCTTGAAGATGCCGGCCCTTTGGCAGGCGACGACCACGCGGCCAACCGATTCGTACCGCACCTCCATGTCGCCGCGGATGTGGACCTCGGGCTGCGGTTCTTTCACCGACTCGACCTTGAGGCGGGCCACCAGCGCCTCCTGATCGGGAATGCGTTCCAGGCCCCAGAAGACCTCGCCGTCGCGGTTGACGGCCAGCACGATGTTCTCGGGCTTGGTCTGCGTGGGCAGGTTGCGTTCCTTGGGCAGTTCCAGCTTGATGGTCTGCGTGACCACCGGAATCGTGATCAGGAAGATGATCAACAGCACCAGCATCACATCCACCAGGGGCGTGGTGTTGATGGTGTTGTTGAGCTGGTCCTCGCCTCCGCCTTCGGGTGCACCGACTTGCATCGCCATGTCGATCTCCTAGGGGAAATGCTGCAACAGCCGACGCGGGTTCAGCGCTTGCCCGCGATCAGCACGTTGTGCAGGTCACCGGCGAAGGTGCGCGTCAGGTCCATCACGTTCTTGTTGCGGCGCACGAGCCAGTTGTAGCCCATCACCGCGGGCACCGCGACCGCCAGGCCGATGGCGGTCATGATGAGCGCCTCGCCCACGGGGCCGGCGACCTTGTCGATCGAGGCCTGGCCGCTGATGCCGATCTTCACGAGCGCGTTGTAGATGCCCCAGACGGTTCCGAACAGGCCCACAAACGGCGCCGTGGAGCCCACGGTGGCCAGCACGGCCAGGCCATCCTGCAGCCGGCTGTTGATGCTGCCCACGGCACGGTCGACCGACATGCTGATCCAGGTGTGTTTGTCGATGCTCTCGACCATCGTGCCTTCGTGGTGGTCGCTGGCTTTCACGCCTTGTTCGGCGATCCAGCGGAAGGCCGAGCCCTCCGCCAGCGAGGTCACGCCGGCTTTCACGGAACTGGTCTTCCAGAAGGCCTCGGCACCAGCCTTGGCGCTCTTCATCATCGTGCGCTGCTCGAGCAGCTTGGTGAAGAGCACGTACCAACTGCCCATCGACATGATGAGCAGGATGACCAGCGTACCCTTGGCGACGTAGTCACCCTGGTTCCACAGGGCCTTCAGGCCGTAGGGGTTGTCGACTGCTTCTTCGGTCACCGCCGGCTTGGCCGGCGTAGCCGAGTTGGCCGCGGTGGCAATCTGCGGCGGCTGCGGGGCCACTGCTGCGGGTGCAGTCGGCGCTGCCGGCGCGGCAGGAGCCGCTGCCGGCGGCGCCGAGGCAGCCTGCGCGAGCGCGGGTGTGGGCACCGTGGCCGCCAGTGTGACGACGACAATCATGGCCGCGGCGAGCGTGGCGCGGGTGAGCAGGTTCAAGGACATGGTTCCTCCTGGGATACAGGCTGTGGGCGCTTGCGGCCTTTGGCGTGGCGCCTTGGTTGGCGGTGTGGGCTTGCGAAACGAGGTCTGGCGCAACGCGGCAGCGGCCGCATTCGTGCGCCGCGCCACGCTTACTCGATCTTCCAGACGAATTCGACTTCGGTGGTGCCGCCCGTGGGCCTGCCGTTCTCGTCGGCCCCGGGCTTGAATGTGCACTCGCTGAGCTTGGTCTGCGCGACGCGGTCGAGCATCTTGTGCTCCCGGCTGGGTCCGGCGGAGCGCACGATTTGCGAGCTTTCGACCTTGCCGTCAGCGCCGACCGTGAAGCGGATGCGCGTGGTCCCGGTCGCCTCAGCGCGCAGTGCGGCTGCAGGGTAGTCTTCATTGCGCGGGGCGCACGACTGCACGTTCAACACTGCCGGGCGCGCGGCCACGCGCGCCGGCGGTGGCGGTGGCGCGGGTGGCGTGGGTGTTGGCGAGGGGGGCGGCGCGATCGTCACCGGCGCTGGTGCGGGCGGTGGCGTGATGACCGTCGTGATCGTGGGCGCGGCCACTGCCGGCGGCGTCACGTTCACCTCGGGCGGCGGCACGTACGAGGGCGGCGGCGGCTGGAACTTCGGCGGCGGCGGCAGGTTTTCAGGCGGCGGCGGCGGCGGCGGCTTGACCTCGTCGATGATCTTGGTGTCTATCGGCGACTTGATCACCTCGACCATGCGCTGGGCAAGCCCGGTGATGAGCGCCCAGCCCAGCACCGCATGCAGGGCCAGCACGATGCCGATGCCCACCACGTGGCGCCCGGGGTTGCGCTGTTGTTCGGCGAAATCCAAGAGAGTTCCTCCAGTCGTCCCGGCGCGGGTGGGCGCTGGTCACTGCTCGTACTTATTCGGTGGCCTCGTGAGCCTGCCCGTTGGCTGCGTGCTCGCGCTGTGTGTCACGTGGACGACAACTCGAACGACTATATCTCGGCGGCCTGAGCGGCTGACCGGGGGCATCACCTTAGAAATCGGGTCACGGGTTACGAGTTGAACCGGCCCCGGCCAGCCTTGTTAGCGGGCGAGTTCTCGGGGAGCACGGGCCGAGGGCGCGTCGTGGTGCCCGGCGGCGCGATGCAGTGTGTCCAGGCCCAGCGAGAGTGCGTCCGGTGCGTCACAGGCCAAGGCAAGTCGCTCGGGCATCGAGCGCAGCCAGGTCAATTGCCGCTTGGCGAGCTGGCGCGTGGCCGCGATGCCACGGGCCGCCAGCGTCTCCATGCGGCCGCTGTCCAGCGCTTCCCAGGCCTGGCGGTAGCCCACGCAGCGCATCGACGGCAGCGCCGGGTGGAGGTTGACGCGTGCGCGCAATGCCCGCACCTCGTCGAGCAGGCCCTGCTCCAGCATCGCCGCGAAGCGTGCCTCGACTCGCGCATGCAGCCAGGCGCGCGAGGTGGGTTCGAGCGAGACCAATGGCCAGGGCTGCGGGGCCGATGGATCGACCGGGCGCCGCGCGATGCGGTGCTCGGCCTGGTGTTTGCCGTGACCGCCGCTCTGCCAGGCAGACAGGGGCCAGCCGCTCACCCGCCACACCTCGAGCGCGCGCTGAATGCGCTGCACGTCGTTTGGGGCCAGCCGCCGCGCGGTGGCCGGGTCCACCTGGGCCAACTCGGCGTGCATCGCCGGCCAGCCGCGGATTGCCGCTTCGGCGTCGATGGCGGCGCGTACCCCGGGGTCGGCTGCGGGCATCGTATCGAGGCCATCGCGCAGGGCTTTGAAGTACAGCATCGTGCCGCCCACCAGCAGCGGCAGGTGGCCGCGCGCGCGTATCTCGCCGGCGAGGCGCCGCGCATCGGTGGCGAAGGTGGCTGCAGAGTACGTCTGGTGCGGCTCGAGGATGTCGATGAGGTGATGCGGCACCTCGGCGCGCTCGGCCGCGCTCGGCTTGGCGGTGCCGATGTCCATGCCGCGGTAGACGAGCGCGGAGTCGACGCTGATGATCTCGACCACGTGCCCGCCTGCGCGGGCTGCGCACGCACGCGCGAACGCCATCGCCAGCGCCGTCTTGCCAGCGCCGGTGGGGCCGGCCAGGCACAGGCCCAGCAAAGGCAGGCCCTGCTGGGCAGGCGCGCCATTGTCGCGATCGCCGCGATTGCCGCGATTGCCGAGATTGACGCGATCGCCGCGATCGCCGAGGTCGCCGAGATCAGCACCGGGCATGCTCAGCACGCAAGTTCAGCGCGGAACATGCCGGCGCACCAGCGTCCACGCCACCACCGCCGTCGCCGCGGCCCAGAAGGCGAGCCCGTGGCCGAGCGGACGCACTGTGCCATCGAGCGCGGCGCCCAGCCACAACCCCACCCCGAAAGCGACCAGCGCGAGCACAAAGCCCGCGAGCGCCGCGGCCGCGCCCGCCGCGTGTGGGAATGGCCCGACGGCGCCGGCCTGCCCACAGGGCTGGTGCATGCCGTGGCCGAACACATAGAAGCCGTGGGCGGCAAGCAGCCACCACAACGCGCCATGCTCGACCAGCGTGGCGCCTATCGCCAGCGCGCCGCCTAAGAGCGTGAACGCGGCACCGCGCGCCACCGCGGCGCCCATGCCGTGGCGCACGATCCAGCGCCGGCCAACGAAGGTGGCCACGAAGTAGACCGCGCCGCCCCAGGCCAACGTGAGCCCGAAGGCGGCGCTGGACAGGCCGAGCACGTCGATATAGACGAAGGGTGATGCCGCCAGCACCACGAACAGGCCACCATAGGTGCAAGCGGACAGCAGCGTCCAGGCTCGGAAGACCGGGTGCGCGGCCATCGTGGCCCAGCCGCGCAGCAGCGGCCCCGCGCGCGTGGCCAGCGGATTGCGTCGCGGTACTGTCTCCGGCACCTGCCTGGCCACGTAGGCCAGGGCGCCGAGCCCGGCCAGCGCCACCAGCACGAGCGTGCTGCGCCAGCCGAAGGCGGCGGCCACGGCGCCGCCGATCGAGGGGCCGCTGATGGCCACCAGCGCCAGCCCGGACATCGCCATCGACATCACGCGCGCGCCGGTCACCGGCTCGTAGAGGTCGCGCACCATCGCGCGCGCGCACACCACGGCCGCGGCCAGCGCCACGCCCTGCACGACGCGCCAAAGCACCAACGCCCCGATGCCACCGGCCAGCGCGCTCCCCAGGCCCGCGAGCGTGAACAGTGCGAGGCCGGCCAGCAACACCGGACGCCGGCCCACGCGGTCGGCGACCGGGCCCCACACCAGCTGCGCCAAACCAAAGGCCAGGATCAGCGCCCCCATCGTCAGCTGCGCCGCGGCCATCGGGGCCTGCAGCGCCTGGGTGAGCAAGGGCAGCGCAGGCAGGTAGACGTCGGTGGCCACCGGCTGCAGACTGAGCAGCAGCGCGATCGTGAAGGCGGCGCGGCGCATCGAGAGCGGCGCGGCCACCGCCGGCCGTGTCGTGGGAGTGGCCGCGGCCACGGTCGCGGAAGGTGGCGGCACTTTCAGATGAACCTCTCGTGCGGCCCGAGGTAGCGCCACTGCCCGGGCGGCAGCGCGCCCAGCACGACCGAGCCGATGCGCACCCGCTTGAGCCCCAGCACCTCCAGGCCCACCAACTCGCACATGCGGCGGATCTGCCGCTTGCGGCCTTCACGCAGCACGACGCGCAACTGGTCTTCATTGGCCCAGCTCACGCGCGCGGGCTTGAGCGGCACGCCGTCGAGCGCGAGGCCATGGCGCAGCGCCTCGATGCCGGCATCGGGCAAGGGCCCCGGATGCTGGTGACGCACACGCACGAGGTACTCCTTCTCGACGCGGTGTTCCTCGCCGATGAGCAGCTTGGCGATGCGCCCGTCCTGAGTGAGCACGAGCAGGCCGGTGGAGTCGATGTCGAGCCGCCCGGCCGGTGCCAGGTGGCGCAGATGACCGCGGTGGAACTCGATGCGGGTGCCGTCATCGCTCCAGCGGCTCGCCAGCGTGACAAGCGTGACCGCGGGCGCATGGCCGTCCTCGGCCTGGCCGCTGACGTAGCCGATCGGCTTGTGCAGCAGCACGGTGACGGTGGCCGCCTGCATCTGCCGCGCGCGTGCATCGATGTCGATCACCACGTCGGGCGCTGCGCGCTGGCCGAGCACCGCCGGCATGCCGTTGACGCGCACACAACCGGCGGCGATCCACTCATCGGCCTCGCGGCGCGAGGCGAGGCCGCGCTCGGTGATGAGTTTGGAGATGCGCACGCCTTCGCTCCCTGCGTGTGCGGCCTGGGCCGCACCGGTGGCGCGCACGGGTTGTGGCGGGTGCGGGCGGCGCGGAGGGCTCGCGGGGTGCGCTGGCTGCGCTGGGCGCGCGGGGCCTCGGGATCGTGGCGGCGTTGGCATGGCGGGATTGGACCATGCACGCTATGGGGTCGGACTGCCGAGGCTGCGCATGGTGGCCCGCCAGAGGGCATCGCAGGAAGTCGCGCCAGGAGATTTCATCCGCAAGGCGCGCGCGCACAATGCTGCGATATGACAGCCTCCACGCACCGGCCACAGCGGGTCGCCTCAGGCTGGCGGTGTTGGCTATCGTGGCACCGGCCTGTGAAGCGACAGCAGTTGGGCACGCGCAGTGCGCAAGTGCTGCGGCGTGGCCTTGGGCTGTGCCTGGCGGGCGCGTGCGCCGTCGCCGTCGGGGCGCCGGCAGCGCCGCTGGCACAACCCGTTCAACCGATGCAGATCACGCAACCGGCGCAAACCGCGCAAACTGCACGAACCGCGCAAACCGCGCAACCGACGTCATCCGCCGTACCGGCCCCCTCGGCGCGGGCCGTGCCCGCCGTGCCGCGGGCGCCGTCCACGCAGCCAGCCCCCACACTGACGCCGGCGCTGCGTGCGCGCGTCGACGCAGCCGTGGCGCACTATGAAGCTGGGCGGCTCGAGCAGGCGGCGCGCGAATTCGCGGTGCTGGCCAAACGCGCCGTTGCGCCGGCGCAGTTCAACCTCGGCGTGATGCACCTGCGTGGCGAACTGCCTGACGCCAACGCGGCCGAGGCCGAGCGTTGGCTGTCGTTGGCCGCGAAGGGCGGCTTTGTCACCGCTATGTTCACACTGGGCCGCGCGCTCGAGGGCGGCGAACTCGGCCGCCGCGACCTCGTGGCCGCGCACGACTGGTACGAAGCGGCCGCCGCGCGCGGCAGCGTCGACGCCATGGTGGCAATGGGCACCGCCTTCTATCTTGGCCGCGGCCGTGCGCGCGATGCCAACCGGGCGGCGCACTGGTACCGCGAGGCCGCCAAGGGCGGTGACGCGGGAGCGCAGTACATCCTCGCCTCGATGTACGAGAGCGGTGAGGGCGTGGCGCAAGACCTGCGCCTGGCGCTGCACTGGTACCGCGCGGCGGCGCGCCAGGGTGACGAGGCCGCACCGGCCAAGCAGCGCGAGATCGAACAGCGGTTGAGCGCGCCCGGCCCGTCATCTTGAGCCGGTCCGCGCGCCGTCCCGTCAAGTTCTACAGAACCACCTTCACCATCGGGTGCGTGGACAGCGTGCGGTACAGCTCGTCGAGCTGTTCGCGGCTGGTCGCCGTGACGGTGAGCGTCAGGCCAAGGTAGTTGCCCGCCTTGCTCGGTCGGCGTTCCACGGTGGCCGCGTCGAAGCCAGGGTCGAAGTGCCGTGCCACGGCCACCACGGCGGTCTCGAAGCCATCGACCGCGGCGCCCATGACCTTGATCGGGAAGGCACTCGGGTACTGGATCAGGCTCTGCTCGGGCGGGGTGTCTGCCATGGGCTCGCGAGCCGGTGACGCCGGACTTAGAGACTCATCGTGAGCTTCGCGCGCTGGTAAGCCTCGTGCAGCCGCGCATACACCGGCCCCGGCTTGCCGCGCAGCGCGCCGTGGCCGACGGGCTCGCCGTCGAGGGTGGTCACCGGCAGCACTTCCTTGGTGGCTGAGGTGATGAGCACCTCGTCGGCACTGAACACATCGGCCTCGGGAATGGGGCGCAGGTTGTACGCGACGCCGCAGTCCTCGCACAGCTCACGCAGCAACTCGACTCGGATGCCCTCGAGCACGTGATCGCTCCTGGGTGGCCCGAGCAGCGCACCCTCGTGCACGATCCACACATTGCTGCCCGAGGCCTCGGTGAGAAAGCCGTCGCGGAACATGATGGTTTCCATCGCCCCGTGGTCGGCCGAGATCTGGCGCGCGAGCACGTTGCCGAGCAAGCTCGTGCTCTTGATGTCGCCGCGCTCCCAGCGGAAGTCGCGCGCGGTGACGCAGGCCACGCCCTTGCGGCGCAACTCGGCGCTGGGCGACTTCATCGGGTTGACCATCATGAAGACGGTGGGCGTGATGCCCTCGGGCATGACGTGGTCTCGCGGCGCCACGCCGCGCGTGACCTGGAAGTAGATCACCTGGTCCTCGGCACCGGTCTTCTCGGCCAACGCTGCCACCAACTTGCGGCAGTGCTCGAGCCACTGCTCGCGCGTGGCCGGGCGCGTGATGCGCAGCTTGTCGAGGCTGCGGTTCAGGCGCGCGATGTGCTCGTCGAAGCGGAACAGGCGCCGGCCGTACACCGGCGCGACGTCGTAGACACCGTCGCCGAAGATGAAGCCGCGGTCGAGCACGCTGACGCGCGCTTCGTTGAGCGGCAGGTACTCGCCATTGAGGAAGCAGAGGTAGTCGACCATGTGGCTTACCGGGTGGTTGACTTCATTCTGGCACGCACGGTCGTGCCGCGAGAAGGCTACCTGACCAGGAGTCTGATCGAGTCCCATGTGCGGCCGAACCAGCCCGCCAGTGCCACCTCCTGCAAGACCACCAGCGGCACGCTCACGACCGGCGAGCCGGCGGCGGTGGTGATCTTCAACGTACCCACCGCCTGGCCGGCAGCGAGCGGCGCCAGCAGCGGGTCGGTGCGCGTGAGCGTCGACTGCAGTCGCGCGCCTTCGCCCTTGGGCACGCTCACCACCAGCCCGGCGGCCACGCCCAGGCGCGCTTGTTTGGCGGCGCCCTTCCACACCGGCACAGTCGCGAGCGCCTGGTTGGGCTCGTAGAGCTTGACCGCGTCCCATGCCGTGTAGCCCCAGTTGAGCAGCTTTTGGCTCTCGCTGGCGCGCGCCTCGTCATTGGCCGCTCCAAGCACCACCGAAAGCAGCCTGCGCTTGCCAGCGGGCGTGTCGCGCACGGCCGTGGCCACCAGGCACCAACCGGCGGCATCCGTGCGTCCGGTCTTCATGCCATCCACGGTGGGGTCGCGGCCGAGCAGGCGGTTTCGGTTCTCTTGCTTGATGCCGTTGAAGGTGTAGCTCTTCACCGCGTAGAGCGGAAACAGGGTGGGATGCTCGGCGATGATCTTCGCGGCCACGAAGGCCACGTCGCGCGCGCTGCTGTGGTGGCCGGGCTCGGTCAGTCCGCTGGTGTTGCGGAACTGCGTGTTCTTCAGTCCCCAGTCTTGCGCCTGGCGGTTCATGGCGGCGACGAAGTTCTCCACCGAGCCGGCGACACCTTCGGCCAGCGCTACGGCGGCATCGTTGCCGCTTTGCACGATGAGGCCGTGAAGCAGTTCGTCGACGCGCGGCTTCATCTTCGGGTCGATGAACATCACCGAGGCGCCGCCCTTGCGTTCGTTCCAGGCGCGTGCGCTCACCGGCAGCGTCTGGTCGGGTGCCAGCTTCTTGTCGCGCAAGGCGTTGAAGACCAGATAGGCCGTCATCAGCTTGGTCAGCGAAGCCGGCTCGGCGTGCTGGTCGGCACCCAACTCGGCCAGCACCTGCTGGCTGGACAGGTCGATGAGCAGATACTGGCGTGCGGCCACCTCGGGCCGCTGCGGGGTGGCCTGAGCCAGGGCCTGGCCGGTCATCGAAACCAGGGCGGTGAAAGTCAACGCGGCGATGAGCCTCATGGAGTGCATTCGGAAGTGGGTCACGCCTGGGCTGCGCGAATCCGCTGGATTGGAAGGGGACCCCGATCAGCGGAACGCAACGGTCAAGATCTGCTTGAGTAGCGTCAGCTGGCCGTGGAAGAAGTGCCCTGCGCCAGGCACCAGCGTGATGGGCAAGGCTTGCGGGCGCGCCCACGCGAGCACGGCGGCCAGGGGCACCACGTCGTCCACCTCGCCATGAATGACAAGCGTGTCTGCGGGCACCGGTGCCAGCGTGAAATTGCCTGCAGCGGGCGCCACCAGTGCGAGCCGCATCGCGGGCTCGCCGGCGATGGCCAGGCGCGCTGCGGCTTGCGTGGCCACATAGCCACCAAAGGAGAAACCGCCGAGGATCAAGGGCAGCCCGGGCAGGCGCTGCGCGCTGACCACGGCCAGCGCATCGTCGATCTCGCCACGCCCTTCGTCCCAGCGCCCGGCAGAGCTGCCGACCGCGCGGAAATTAAAGCGCACGCTGCGCCAACCCAACTGCACGAAGGTGCGTGCCAGCGTCATCACGACCTTGTTGTCCATGGTGCCGCCGTGCAGCGGGTGGGGGTGGCACCACACGGCGACACCGCGCAGCACCGTGCCTTCGGCAGGAGCGTCGATGGCGCACTCGAGCGGCCCCTCGGGGCCGGGCAGCATGAGCCGCTGGGTGGTGGCGTTCATGGCTGGCGGAAGATGGCGGAGTGGGGCGGCGGAGTGGGGCGGCGAGGTGAGCGGCGAGGTGGGCGGCGAGGCGGGCGGCGAGCTGGGCGGCGTGCGCGGCACGCCGGCTCAGCGGCCCACGTCCGGCGGCAGCAGCAGCCGCTCGACCACGCGCCCGTCGCGCAAGTGCGATTCGACGATCTCGTCTATGTCGGCGCGGTCTACAAACGTGTACCAGGTCTCCTCGGGGTAGACCACCGCGACCGGGCCGCCGGCGCAGCGGTCCAGGCAACCGGCCTTGTTCACACGCACGCCGCCGGGGCCGGCGAGGCCGAGCGACTTGACGCGGGACTTGCAATGGTCGAGAGCGGCCTGCGCGTCATGGTCGGCGCAGCAGGCCTCGCCGTTGCTGCGCTGGTTGAGGCAGAAGAAGAGGTGGTGCTTGTAGTAGCTCATCGAAGCGAATTGTAGGTAGGGCACCCGCGGCCCCGACCGCAGCGCAGCGCAGCAGGTCCTCAGGAGCGGATGGAAAGCCGCGAGAGCATCCACGCGATGGCCGCATAGGGCCACAACCAGCCGACCCATTGCGCCAGGCCATGGAAGCGTACGAACCGACCCTGCTCCCAGGCCTGCAGGCTTTGCGAAAAGTACGGGTCTGCCGGCGCCTGGCCGACGGCCACCACGAGACCCGTGAGCACCATCAACCCGACCCCCAGCACCAGCGCACGCGGCAATGGCGCCAGCACCAGCACGGCCAGTGCCGCGAGCCCAACCGCCGGGCCCGCCCAGGGCGTGATCCACGCCAGCGCGTGCCGGGGCCCGAAGTTGAGCAGCGTCGACAGCGTCATGCCCAGTGCGGCGAGGGTCAGCGCGCCGAAGGCCAGGGCCAGGCGCCGCCAGCCCGGCGCCACGACGCTGAAGGCCACGACGCAGGGCGCCAGCAGCCCGAGCGAGACGATGAGCAGCTCCGACAGCGGCGACAGGCCCACCACCGGTGTGGCTGCGGCCACGGCTTGCGCGGCTGCCGGAGCGGCCAGCACCTCGCGTGCGCTCTCATGCACCGTCGACCACGGCAGGGCCCCGAGCCATTCGTGCAGCATCTCCTGCAAGCGCCCCCCGCCCACCTGCCCCAGTCCCAACGGCGCCGGAGCAGGAAACAGCAGCCCCACGGGCCACAACGCCAGCAATGCCAGCGCGCCCTCGCTGTCGGGCTCGAACCAGAGTTGCCGCAGCGCATGCCATCGGTCCACCAGCCCGAGGTGATGCATGGCCAACGCCAGCAGGCCACCGAGGGTGGCGCCAGCCGTGTTCAATGCCCAGTCTTTCAAGGACGGATGCCGCGTCGGCAGGGTGCTCTGCGCCATCTCCAGCCCGTACGACAACGCGGAAGGCACGAACATGGCCACCAGCATGGCCAGGCGCAGCGACGACCCTGAGCGCAGGCAAGCGATCGCCAACAGCAGGCCTAGCGGGATGTAGCCCAGCAGATTGGACCAGCTGTCGAAGTCGGTGCCCCACGGTCCCCAGGGCAACATCACGAGATCGGCGAAGTCCGCGCCGTCCAGCCAGCGCCAGCCCTCGAAGGGGTACAGGCTCGCGTAGACCACCAGGGCGGCGTAGGCCAGCGCCAGCACGGAGGCGGCGGAGCGCTGCGTGGTCATGGCATGCGTGGTGGATGATCAGCGCGGGCGTGCGCGATCAGAATGGTTTCACGACCACCAGCACCACGATGGCGGCAAACAGCAGCACCGAGACTTCGTTGAAGACGCGGAACCAGCGCCCGCTGCGCCGGCGGCCCAGCTGTTCGAAGTCGCGCAGCAGCCGGCGGCACACATGGTGATAGCCCACAGCACCCACCACCAGCACCAACTTCACGTGCATCCAGCCGCTGCCCGGGCCACGGCCTACGCCGTAGCCCAGCCACAGCACGAAGCCCAGCACCAGCGCCGGTACCATCAGCAGCCCTGCGAAGCGGTACAGGCGCCGCGCCATCAGCAGCAGGCGCTCACGCTCGGCATGGCTCTCGGCGCTGACATCGGCGAGGTTGACGAAGATGCGCGGCAGGTAGAACAGGCCCGCGAACCAACTCGCCACGAAGACGATGTGGAAGGCCTTGATCCAGAGGTATGCCGTCGAAGCCATGGCCTCATTATCGGCGGCGCCGGTGTGCAAGCGCCCGTGGCCGCCTGCTGACGCACCTCGTGCGTGGGCCCAAAAAAATCGGCCCCAGCACGGGGCCGGGGCCAGGAAGCCTTATCGCTGTCATCACGCTAAGGCACCTGCTCAGGGAGGAAAAGCAGGGAACAGCGGCCTCGCGGCAACCGTTCAAAATCAAGTTTAGCAGTAGGATTTCCAACAAACCAGTGGGCAGTGCCGCATCTGCGGATGTCCAGAATGAACAGTCGGGTGCGATCGTTTCGCCCCGAGCGTGGCCCCTGGACGGGGTCTGTTGTTGACCTTGAAGGTTCACTGAAGTGCAGACCCTACCCCCTTATCCCGCAAGCCGGCCGCGCCGGCTGCGCCGCGATGCGTACACGCGTGCCCTGGTGCGCGAACATCGTCTGGCCCCCGAAGACCTGATCCTGCCGGTGTTCTTGCTCGACGGTACGCGCCGGCACGAGCCCGTGGCCAGCATGCCCGGAGTGAGCCGGCGCAGCGTCGACGGCCTCTTTGCGGTTGCCGAGGAGTGCGTGGCGCTGGGCGTGCCGGTGATGGCGCTGTTCCCGGTGCTGGCGCCCGAGTTGAAGACGCCCGACGGCCAGGAGGCGCTCAACCCCGAGGGCCTGGTGCCGCGCGCGGTGCGCGAGCTGAAGAAGCGATTTCCCACGCTCGGACTGCTCACCGACGTCGCGCTGGACCCATACACCAGCCACGGGCAGGACGGCCTGCTCGACGCCACCGGCTACATCCTCAACGACGAGACCCTGGCCGTGCTTACCCGGCAGGCGCTGGTGCAGGCCGAGGCCGGCGTCGACATCGTGGCGCCCAGCGACATGATGGACGGCAGGATCGGGGCGATTCGAACAGCGCTCGAGTCCCGCGGCGCCATCCATACGCGCATCATGGCCTACAGCGCCAAATACGCCAGTGCCTTCTACGGCCCCTTCCGCGATGCCGTGGGCAGCAGCGGCAATCTCGGCAAGGCCGACAAGAAGGTCAACCAGATGGACCCCGGCAACAGCGACGAGGCGCTGCGCGAGGTGGCGCTGGACATCGCCGAGGGCGCCGACATGGTGATGGTCAAGCCCGGCATGCCTTACCTCGACATCGTGCGACGCGTGAAAGAGGAGTTCCGCATGCCCACCTTCGCCTACCAGGTGAGCGGCGAGTACTCGATGCTCATGGCCGCGGCGCAGAACGGCTGGCTCGACCGCGACGCGGTGATGATGGAGTCGCTGCTGGCCTTCAAGCGGGCGGGGGCGGACGGCGTGCTGAGCTACTTCGCGCTCGATGCGGCGCGGCTGCTCAAGCGCGCCTGAACGGGCGAGTTCGCCTGCCACCCGCCACATGCGCATCTTCCACATCTCGGCCGAGCAGATCGAAGAACTGACTGCACTGCCCGAGGCAGTGCCGGCGCACGGATTCCTATGGATCGGCAGCGCGCGCCGCGAGTTCGAGGTCGGCCACGGCGAGGTGCAGGCCGCGCTGCAACGCTGGGCGATGGGCTCGCTGGTGGACCTGCATGTCTCCGACCTGATCAACAACCAGTTGCCGAGCCACTTCGACTACACCTCGTGGTACGACGTGCTGGTCTTCCGCCGGCTCGCGGCGGGCAATGGCACGGTGGCCGGCGAGGAGCCGAAGACCACGTCCACCATCGCCCGACATGTGCTCAATTCGATCGACACCAGCCCGGTGGGTTTCGCCGTGTTCGATCGTGTGCTAATCACCGTGCACCCCACCGACTGCCAGGTGCGCGACCACTTTGCCACGCGCTATCTGGGCATGGCCGGGCCCGGCGCGGGCGATGCGCGCGGCACCGCGCGCCTGCCCACCAGCGCCGCGGACATGATGCTGCGCATGGTCAACCACATGGTCGACGGCTATCTCGACTTGCGCCGCCTGCTGACGCGCCAGCTGGGCGTGCTGCAACAGGAGCTGCTCGACCCCAGAAACCGCTTCGCCGACTGGGCCGTGCTACTTGATTCGCGCAACGCGCTGCACCAGCTGGAAGACACCTGCGAAGACCAGCGCTCTGCCGTGCAGGAGTGGATCGACGCACTGGACGAATGGCCCGACGAGCCCGACGCCGAGCGCCGGCGCGAGCGCGAGATCCTGCGCGTGAGAAGCCGCGACGTGCTCGAACATATCGAGCGCGTATTGAGCCACGTGCGCCGCATGGAGCACAGCGCCGAGACGGCGGTGCAGATGCACTTCTCGGCGCTGTCGCATCGCACCAACGACATCATGCGCACGCTCACGGCGCTGACGGCGATCTTCCTGCCGCTCAACCTGATCACCGGCTTCTTCGGCATGAACTTCGAGTTCATGCCTTTCATCCACACCATCGCCGGCTTCTGGGCTGCGGTGGGGTTGATGTTATTGGTCGGCCTCGGGTTGATCTTGTTCTTTCGGCGTAAACGCTATCTTGAGACCTCGGGCCGCCGATGAGTGAGGTGGCCAGCGGTGCGGCAAGCGCCGTGGCGGGCGGCACGGCCGGCGGTGTGCACCTCACGCGGCGTCAGCTCGTGGTGCTGGTCCTGCTGACGCTGGTGTGGGGCATCAACTGGCCGATCATGAAGGTCGGCGTCAGCGGGCCGCCCTCGGCGCCGCTGAGCTACCCGCCGCTGACCTTCCGTGCGCTGTCGATGTTGTTCGGCCTCCCCGTGCTGTGGCTGGCGCTGCGCTGGTTGAAGGTGCCTCTGGCCATTCCGCGCCAGCACTGGGCCGAGGTGGCGCGGCTCACGCCGCCCAACATGCTGGTGTGGCACGTGGTCATCATCTTCGGCGTGCAGGCGCTGAGCTCGGGGCGCGCGGCCATCCTCGGCTACACGATGCCGGTCTTCGCCGCACTGGTGGGCGCGGCGATCTACGGCGACCGCCTTTCGCCGCGGCAGTGGTGCGGCGTGGCCGCGGCCGGGCTGGGCGTGATGCTGCTGCTGTCCGAGGAATTCACCCGGCTGGCCGGTGCACCCTGGGCTGCGGCGGCCGTGGTGGCCGCGGCGGCGGTGTGGGCGCTGGGCACGCACATGTTGCGCCGCTCGAAGATGCCGGTGCCGCTGCTGGCCATCGTATTCTGGATCACGGTGGCGTGCACGTTCGTGATGAGCCTGCTGAGCATCGTCTTCGAGAGTTCGCGATGGCGCTGGCCCGAAGCGCACGTGGCGGCGGCGGTGGCCTTCAATGCTGTCGTGATCTTCGGCTTCTCTCAAGCGGCTTGGCTCTACCTGGCGCGCACGCTGCCACCCGTGGCCTCGAGCATCAGCGTCATGATGATCCCGGTGCTGGGCGTGTTCAGCGGCGCCTTCTTCCTTGGCGAAGTGCTGCACTGGCAGGATTGGGCGGCGGTGGGGTTGATGGTGGGTGCCATCGCTCTCGTGCTGCGATTCCGGTGAAGTCAACCGACATCGCCGGCGCGCGCCCTAGCCGAGTTGCCGCTGCCGGGCCAGCGGAGGATTCTTCGCGAAGTACCTTCTGATGCCCGCGGCCAGCGCCCCCACCAGCTGCCGGCGGTAGTCGGGGTCGCGCAGTTGCTTCTCTTCCTCGGGGTTGGAGATGAAGGCCGTCTCCACCAGGATGCTCGGGATCTCCGGCGCCTTGAGCACGGCGAAACCGGCCTGCTCGACCTGCGGCTTGTGCAACTTGCCGACCTTGTCCAGCCGCGCGAGCACTTCGCGGCCGAGCACAAGGCTGTCCTTGATCTGCGCCGCGGTGCTCATGTCGAGCATGGCTTGCAGGATCTGCGGGTCGCGCACGCGGGCGATGTTCACGCCGCCCACCTGGTCGGCGGCGTTCTCGCGCTCGGCCATCCAGCGCGCCGTGGCGCTGGTGGCACCACGGGTGGACAGGGCGAAAACGCTTGCGCCGCGCGCCTCGCGGCGAAGAAAGGCGTCGGCGTGCAGGCTCACGAAGAGATCGGCTTGCACGCGCCGGGCCTTGCGCACGCGTTCCCACAACGGCACGAAGTGGTCACCCTCGCGCGTGAGCATCACGCGCATGCCGGGTACGGCGTTCAGTCGTTCGCGCAGTTCGAGGGCGATCGCCAGCACCACGTCTTTCTCGCGCAGGCCCGTGGGGCCGATGGCGCCGGGGTCCTCGCCGCCGTGGCCGGGGTCGAGGGCGACGATGATGAGGCGGTCGAAGCGTTGCCTCTCGGCGGGTGTGAGCGGTGCCAGCGGCGGCGGCGGTGCGGGGGTCATCGGCACCGGCGCGGACGCCGCTTGGCTTGGTGCGGGCGGCGCGTTCGGCACGGCGGGCGGCACGGCGGGCGGCACGACGGGCGGCACGACGGGTGGCACCCTGGGCCCGGTCTCGATGCGGGCGATGAGGTCCCCCAACGCATCCTTCAGCGCACGCGCTGCTCGCTCGGTGGCTTCCTCGCGCTCGCGCACCATGGACAGGAGCGGGTCACGCTCCTCCACGGGGTAGAGATCGAAGATGAGGCGGTGCTGGTAAGGCGGCACCGGCTGCAACGCAAACTGCTCCGGCCGCACCGGTTGCTTGAGGTCGAACACCAGCCGCACCACGCGCGGCTGGAACTGGCCGACGCGCACGCCCTGGATGAAGGGATCGTCGGGCCGCACCTGGCCCACCAGCTCGCGCAGCGCAGTGTCGAGTTCGAGGCCGTCGATGTCCACCGTCAGGCGGTAGGGTGCCTCGAACAGGCTGTGGCGGGCCTGCAGGATGCGGTCGGACTCGATGGTGACGCGGGTGTACTCGCGTGCCGGCCACAACCGCACCGCGACGATGCCCGCGCCGCGTGCGAGCTGCGGCGCCGAAAGCGTGAGCACCACCGGCCCCGCGGCGAGCAGGAGCGTGCGCCGCCGCACCACGCCCACAGGTGTGCCCACCGTTGCGCCCACAGTTGTGCCCACCGTTGCACCCGCCTTTGCGCCCGCCGTTGCGTCAGTTGTTCCGCCGGCCATCACGCCAACAACTCCGCACCGCGCGCGGTGAGGGCCTGGGCCACCACGCGGCGGCTGTCGTCCGCCTGCGGCTCGATGACCAGGCGCAGATCGGCCTGCGGCAGCAGCGCGGCCGCGTTCGAGGCCCATTCCACGAGCTTCAGGCCCGGTGACGCGAAGACCTCGCGCAGGCCTGCATCGACGAGCTCGCGGGCGTCTTCGAAGCGGTAGAAGTCGAAGTGCGAGATCTCGAGCTCACCGACGCGGTAGGGTTCGACCACGGTGTAGGTGGGGCTCTTGATGCGGCCGGCCACGCCCAGTGCGCGCAGCAGGTGGCGCACGAAGGTTGTCTTGCCCGCGCCGAGCGGGCCGTGCAATTCAAGCATCGCGTTGGCGAGTGCAGGGCGCCGGGCCAGCGCATCGGCCTGGGCCTGGCAGGCGGCTTCGTCGGGCCAAAGCCATAGGCGAAGCAGCGGCGTCTCGTGGCCGGCGGCCGTTCCTGCAATCATCGCGTTGTGGACACCGCCGCCCCCTCCATGCCCGGGTTGCCGAGTGACGGACGGCTGGCCGACGTCGATACGGTCGGTTTGCGAGAGCGGCTGCGGGCTTGGGGGCACGAGTGCGGATTCTCCCAGATCGCTGTTGCGGGCATTGATCTGGCCGATGCCGAGCCGGGCCTGCTCGCATGGCTGTCGGCGGGCTTCCACGGTTCGATGGACTACATGGCGCGCCACGGCCTGAAGCGCGCCCGGCCCGCAGAGCTGGTGCCAGGCACAGCCAGCGTCATCACCGCCCGTTTGGACTACCTGCCGCGCGACGCTTCAGAAGCCTGGTTGTCCGACGAGCGCGCCCGCATGGGGCGCTCGGACGAGGCGGTGATCTCCGTCTACGCTCGCGGCCGCGACTATCACAAGGTGCTGCGCCAGCGGCTGCGGCAATTGGCTGACCGCGTGGCCGCCGAGGTGGGCCCTTTCGGCCACCGCGTCTTCACCGATTCGGCCCCGGTGCTCGAGGTGGAGTTGGCCACGCGCTCGGGCCTGGGCTGGCGCGGCAAGCACACGCTGGCGCTGGCCCGCGAGGGCGGCTCGATGTTCTTCCTCGGCGAAGTCTTCGTCGACCTCGCGCTGCCGGCCGATGCGCCCACCGGCGCGCACTGCGGTTCGTGCAGCGCCTGCATCGAGGCCTGCCCCACCGGCGCCATCGTCGCGCCGTACCGCCTGGATGCGCGCCGCTGCATCAGCTACCTGACGATCGAGTTGCAGGGGCCGATCCCTTTGCAGTTCCGCACCGCCATCGGCAACCGCATCTTCGGCTGCGACGACTGCCAGCTCGTCTGTCCGTGGAACAAGTACGCCGCGCGCAGCACGTTGCCCGACTTCGATCCGCGCGAGGGGCTCGCCGGCTCGTCGTTGCTGGCACTCTGGGCGTGGGACGAGGCCGAATTCCTGCGCCGCACCGAGGGCAGTGTGATGCGCCGCATCGGCTTTTCGCGCTGGCGCCGCAACCTGGCGGTGGCGCTGGGCAATGCTCTGCGAGGCCAATCCAGTGCAGGCATCGTCCACGCGCTGGCCGCGGCGCGGGGCACAGCCGACGAGATGGTGCGCGAGCACATCGACTGGGCGCTGGCCCAGGCTGGTGGTCGTGCAAGTGTTGCTCCGGCGTCTTGAGCTGCGGCGCGCCCCGTCCCTGATGCCACTGCTGCCACTGCTGCCACTGCTGCCGCTGATTCCGCTTGGGTCCTGATGGCTCGAGACCTTCAGGGCGCGCTCTCCCCTTGCAGCGTGCGCAAGGCCCACAAAGCGAGCGGCAGGCCGGCCATGGCAAGCCCCGTCGACACCGTCACCAGCCCGGCCACGTAGGCACCGTGCCCACCCAGGCGCACGGCCAGCACATAGGAACTCGCGGCCGTGGGCAGCGAGGCGAACGCCACCACCAGCGTTTGCTGCGCCGTGCCCAGGCCCAGGGCCGGCAGCAGCACCAGCGCCATCGCCACCGCCGGCAGCACGGCATGGCGGATGACCAGCAGCGCCGCCGCGAGCCGCGGCGCCTCGCGCAATGCGCCCATCGTGAGCCCGGCGCCCACCGCCATCAAGCCGAGCGGCACGGCCGCCGTGCCCATGCGCGAGAGCGTGAGCCCCAGCCACTGCGGAAGCTCCCAGGACAGGGCGTTGAACAGCAGCCCGCCGAGCGTGGCCAGGATCAACGGGTTGCGTGCCACCTCACCCAGGTAGCCATGCCGGCCCTGCCGCGCCAGCGGCCAGACCGCGGCCACGTTGACGACCGGCACGCACACCGACAGCAGCAGCGCCATGCCGGCCACGCCTTGCGCTCCGCCCAGGCGCGCAGCGAGCGCGAAGGCGATATAGGAGTTGAAGCGGAACGCCGTCTGCGCCCCCGCCGCGTGGGCCCGCGTGTCGACGCCCGGCCAGGCGCCGAGCGCCAGCGCCAACACGATGCCCACCGCGGTGACGCCCAGCGCGCAGGCCACCATCGGCCAGGCCTCGGCGGCTCGCGGCGGGCTGCGCACGATGGCCTCGAACAGCAGCGCCGGGAACAACACGTGGTACACGAGCCGCTCGGCGCCGTCCCACACCGGGCGCCCAAGCGAGGTGGTGCGGCAGATCAGCCAGCCCAAGGCGATGAGCAGGAAGTCGGGAACGAGCAGCCAGGCCACCTGCATGGGGGCGCAGTCTAGTTCGCGCTGGTCTCGGGGCCCCTCTTTCGCGCCGGGCGGTGTCGTCGCGCGCCGCATGGGGCGCGTTGTCGGCTGGGGCCAGGCCCTGGCCAACATTCACAATGCGACCATGCGCCGACGCGAGTTGCTGCACCTCACCCTGGCCGCCGGAATGGCCCTGGCGGCCACTGTCCGCGCGCAGGCCATGGGCGTGCTGGAGGGTGTGCGCTTCGACGAGCGCATCACGCTTGCAGGGCGCGAATTGCTGCTCAACGGCACCGGCCTGCGCGCCGCGGGCTGGTTCAAGCTCTACGTGGCCGCGCTCTACCTGCCCGCCCGCGCCACCACCGCCGAGCGTGTGCTTGGCCAGACCGGCCCCAAGCGCGTGCGCGTGGTCATGCTGCGCGAAGCGCCGGCCGTGGAACTGGCCAAGGCCGTCGAGAAGGGCGTGATGCGCAATGCCAGCCCGGCCGAGCAGCAGGCGCTGCGCGAGCGCCTCGGTGTGCTGCTCGAGCAGATGCGTGCCGTGCGCGACGTCAAGGCCGGCGATACCGTCGACTTCGATCACGACCCCGCGCGTGGCACCCTGATGCTGCTCAACGGCAAGCCGCGTGGCCCTGCCATCGCCGGGGGTGATTTCTACGTGGCGCTGCTGCGCTCGTTCATCGGCGACCATCCCTACCACCGCGACCTTCGCACCGGGCTGCTCGGCACCCCGGTCGCGAAGTCGTCCTGATTTCGTCACCCGCCTTTTCCCTACGGAGACCTTTCGAATGAAGCGACGCCACACCCCCCTGATCCGTGCCGCCTGCCTGGCGATGGCCGCCACGCTGGCCTCGGCCGCCGCGCTGTCGCAGGGCTATCCGAGCAAGCCCGTGCGGCTGATCGTGCCCTTCGCGCCCGGTGGCACGACGGACATCGTCGCGCGCATCGTGGCCCCGGCGATGGGGGCGGCGCTCGGTCAGCAGGTGGTTGTGGAGAACAAGGCTGGCGGCGGCGGCTCGATCGGCGCGCTCGAGATGATCAAGGCCCCACCCGACGGCCACGTGCTCGGCATGGCCACGGTCTCCACCACCGCCGCCAACCCGGCCATCAACCCGAAGATCGGCTACGACCCGCTCACCGACTTCACGCCCATCATCAACATCGCGGCCACGCCCAACGTGATCGCGGTGCACCCGAGCTTTCCCGCCCGTGACTACAAGGCTTTTCTCGAGGTGCTGAAAAAGAACCCGGGCAAGTACAGCTACGCGAGTTCGGGCACGGGCGGCATCGGTCACCTGCAAACCGAGCTTTTCAAGAGCCTGGCCAACGTCTTCATGACGCACATCCCGTATCGCGGCGCCGGCCCCGCGCTCAACGACACCGTGGCCGGCCAGGTCACGATCATCTTCGACAACCTGCCCTCGGCGCTGCCCTTCATCAAGGACGGGCGCCTGGTGCCCATCGTGGTCGCGGCGCCGCAGCGTCTTTCGGTGCTGCCCAACGTGCCCACCTTCAAAGAAGTGGGGTTGGAGCCCGTGAACCGCATGGCCTACTACGGCGTGCTCGCGCCCAAGGGCACGCCCAAGGACGTGGTGGACAAGGTCAGCCAGGCCGTCGCCCGGGCCCTGGGAGACGTCAACGTCAGGAAGCGCATCGAGGACACCGGCTCGCTCATCGTCGGCAACACGCCAGACCAGTTCGCGGCCCAGATCAAGGCCGAGCTTGAGGTGTACAAGGGCGTCGTCGCGCGCCAGAAGCTCACGCTGGAGTGAGTCTGCGTCGAACACGTTGATGGCTTGAGCGCCGCGACCGATCGCCCCCTCGAACGAGCCGAACACTCTGAAGGTGGCCGGTCGGAGGAACGCGCACGCGAGCAAGAGCGCGAGCACGAGCACTGTGCCCAGCGCACTGGCGAGTGCATCGACCGCTTCATCGACGCCCTGTGGGTCGAGGACGGCCTGTCCAAGCTCACGCTCTCGGCCTACCGGCGTGACCTCACGCTGCTGGGCGCGTGGCTCGCTGAACACCCCGGGCGCACCGTCGACGAATGCCGCAAGGCCGACCTGCTGGGCTATATCGCGGCGCGCCACGGCGCGAGCCGCGCCACCACCGCCAACCGTCGGCTCACTGTCTTCAAGCGCTACTTCCGTTGGGCGCTGCGTGAGCGGCGCGTGAGTGCCGACCCAACGTTGGAACTGCTGGCCGCTCGGCAGCCGCTGCGCGTGCCCAAGACTCTGTCCGAGGCGCAGGTGGAGACACTGCTCGCCGCGCCTGACACCGATGCGGCGCTCGGGTTGCGCGACCGTGCCATGCTCGAGCTGATGTACGCCAGCGGCCTGCGCGTGAGCGAACTGGTGGAATCCAAGCTTCTGCACCTGAGCTTGAGCGAAGGCGTGCTGCGCGTGCTGGGAAAAGGTGCGCGCGAGCGCCTCGTGCCCTTCGGCGAAGAAGCCCACGCCTGGCTCACGAAGTGGCTGGCCGAGGGCCGCCCAGCGCTGCTCGGTCCCGGCCGCACCAGCGAGGCGCTCTTCGTCACGCGCCGCGGCAGCGGCATGACGCGCCAGATGTTTTGGCAGCTCGTGAAGCGCTACGCGATGATTGCCGGCATCACCGCGCCGCTCACGCCACACACGCTGCGCCACGCTTTCGCCACCCACCTGCTGAACCACGGCGCCGACCTGCGCGCGGTGCAGATGCTGCTCGGGCATGCCGACATCGCCACCACCACCATCTACACGCACGTCGCGCGCGAGCGGCTGCGACAGTTGCATGCGAAGCACCATCCGCGCGGTTGACTGCCCTTCGCCGCCGCCGCGCCGTCGGGCACGGCGGCTGGCGTTGTGGTGGATGCTCGGGCTGTCGCCTGGGCTCTTGCCGAGGCTGATACCGGCACTGATACCGGCACTGATGCCGGCACTGAAGCCGGGACTGATGCCTGGCCTCGCGGCGCTTGCCTTCACCGCCGATTCCGCGGCGGCCGCGCCGGCCGCATCGGCCGCGTCAGCGACACGCGAGATGGCCTTGCGTCTGCTGACCGAGTCCGACCCGACCCGGCGCCTGGCAGCGCTGCGCAGGCTGGCCGTGGTAGGCACGATGGCCGATGCGCCGCGCGTGGCGAGCGCGCTGCGCGACGCCAGCGAGCACGTGCGGGCGGCCGCCGCGACCGCGCTCTGGACGCTGTGGAGCCGATCGGGGGACCCAGCCATCGACCGCAAGCTGGCGCAAGGAACGCAGCTGATGGGCGAAGGCGATCTCGAGCCTGCGCTCGCGCTCTTCAACCAGATCGTGCAATCGAGGCCCGCCTTTGCCGAAGGCTGGAACAAGCGCGCCACGGTGCTGTTCCTGCTCGGCCGCCATGAAGAGTCGCTGCGGGATTGCGACGAGGTGCTCAAGCGCAATCCGCTGCACTTCGGGGCGCTGTCGGGCATGGCCCAGATCCACTTGCGCCGCGACGATGTCGAGCAGGCGTTGAAGGCTTACGAGCGCGCGCTCGAGGTCAATCCGAACCTCGAGGGCGGCCCCGCATTGCTGCGCATGCTCGAGGACGCAGCGCGCGAACGCCGCAACGCGGCTGGCGGGCGGACGACCTGAGAGGTCCAGGCCGCTAGCGGCCTCTGGTCTTTGATCCACGGGTGACTGCCGCGGCCAGCCGGGTGTGCGAACACTCAGCCGGTGCCCCCCCAGAATGCCGGATTGGTCAATCCGGGGTGACCGTGCCAAGCTGGCGCCATGGCGAATGTCTTTGGTACTTGGGCCCAGTGGTTGATGGTGTCAACGGTCTATGCCGTGGTCATCACCCTGCTGCTGTCGCCATTGCTGTTGTGGCAATTCCGCCGACTCGTGGCGCGCTGGATGGAGCACGGCGAGGCGTCGCCAGCGTCGCCAGCGGCGATGGAGGCGATGGAGGCCGAGCCGGGCTCGCCGCCGCCGCTGCGCTGGCAGCGCGTGACCTCGGTGCAGGCGCCCAAGCGTCTGCCCTGGCGCGCGGGCCTGTCTGCCACGCCCGCAGCCGTGTGGCGCATCGTGGCGGGCTACGCCGTCGCCGGCCTGTGGGTCGCCGGGGTACTCACCGTCTGTTTTGCCTCGGTCTATGCGCGGCATGCCAGCGCGATCGTGCTCACGACGGTCTTCCTGGTCTTCCTCCTGCCGCTGCTGGCCACGGTGCTGACGCTCCTGTGCTTGCGACCGGCCCTCCGCGTGGCTGCGTTCTTCCTCGCCGGCGCGGCGCTGTACGGGTTGCTCGGCGATCGCAGGGATCTGGCCCTCACCCTCTTCACCACGTTCGCCTTGTTTCCATTGCTGGTGCTGGGCATCTTCGGCCTGAGGTTCTGGCGCGGCGTGGCGCCGATGGTCTTGGTTGTCTCGCTGGCGTCCAGCCTGCTCGCGGTGGCGATGGTTCAATATGTCGTCAAGGGCTTCGGGCTGGAGACCGCCTGGCCATGGCGGGTGGCAGGTTTCGCCGTCGGCGCCTGGGTGGGCTATCTTGCAGTGCGAGGTTTGCAGACCGCCTATGAACAGCGGCGATTCAGCGACCTGGAACTGTTCGTCGACAGCTGGTGGCTGGTGTACCTGTTGATGCAGACCACCATCTTCCTCATCATGGGCCAGCACGCCGGCCACGTGCTGGTGCTGGCCAGTTTCGTTCCATTCGTCATCCTGCGCCGCCTGGTCTGGAAGTCAATGGCCGTGCCGGGCGCGGACCAGCCACCGCGCGCATTGCTGCTGCTGCGCGTGTTTGCGGCAGACCGAAGGATGCAGGCGCTCTTCGAAGGCCTGGAAGCACGCTGGCGGCATGTGGGACCGATTCGGATGATCGCCGGCTGGGACCTCGCGCTGCGCAACATCGGGCCCGCGGATTTCGTCGCTTTCCTGGGCGGCCGTCTGCGGCGATTGTTCGTTCGCGACCCTCGGGACCTGGCCGCGCGTCTGGCATCGCTTGCCGATGAACGTGATGTCGATGGCCGCTACCGGGTCGGTCACTTTTGGTGTCATGCCGACACGTGGCAGCCGACCATGCGTGCCCTGGCCGATCGTTGCCAGGCGGTCCTGATGGACCTGCGCGGCTTCACGCGCAACCGCGACGGGTGTCGGTACGAATTGCTGCACCTGGCACGCCACGCGCGCTCGTTGCCGGTCTTGTTGCTGGTGGACAGCGCCAAGGCCTACGATGAACTTCGCGCCTTGGTGGCAGGGGCTGAGGACCCAGGGGCGCGTTGGGTGGTGGCCGACCTGGCAAGCGATGCGATGGCACTCGACGATGCATTGCTCGAGATGCTTCAGCGGCCGTGACCACAGCAACCGGAGAATCCATCATGTCGATCCAGCGCAGCCGCGTTCGTGCACTGCTGCTTCCTTTCGCTTTCGCCAGTGCCGCGGCGCGCGGGCAGGGCGCCGCACCGCCCCCGGCCGCGAGCCGGCCGGCGCAGTTGGTGGGCCACTGGCGAAAGACGCGCATCATCGCCGGGCAGCCGATCGACGAACACTTGATCCTTGCCGCCGACGGCCGCATGTCCAACTGGACTGTCACGGCCACCTCTCGCGGCGCACCGCATTCGGGGCTATGGCGGGTCGAGGGCAAGCGCCTGATGCTGCAATTGCAGGGCGAACCGGAAGCCGACGCGCCCTATACGCTGCATGAAGGCCAGTTGGTGCTGCCGAACATTCCGAATCGGCGCCAGTTCTGGGAGCGCTTGCAGCGCTTGTAGCACCTGGAATGACTGCAGCGCCTGGCCGCGTCAGCCCCGCACGCCCTGCCGAATCAGCTCGGCGCGCAGCGCCTGCAGCCGAGCCTTCAGGCGCGCCGCGTTGTCCTCGCCCATGCGCACCAGCATCTTCTGGCCCGCCGGCATGGCCTCCAGGTTCGGATCGGCAAACTCGTAGCGCACCCAGGGCCGCGTGGAGGGAATCGGCCCCTTCACTTCGATGAGCTGCACCTTCACGGGGGGCGGCACGCTGGGCGTGGCGAGCAGCAGGTCCATCACCTCGAGCAGCCGCGCATGGAAGGACCGCTTCGGATAGCCCAGGTTCTCGTAGGCCTGCTGCACCTCCGGCCGCAATCGCATGTACAGGGCCACCGTGCGCGCGATATCTGCGCTCTGTGCCAGTTCGACGAAGGGCCGATAGCGCACCGCATTGTCGGCGCCGATGGCTGGGCCATCGGTGCCCGCCACCACGGCGAAGCGGCCTGGCGTTGGGCTCACCGGCCACAGCAGCGGCGCCGCGTGCTCGCGGCCCAGGTTGTCCACCGTCACCGCGAAGCGGTGCGCGAAGTCCCGCGTCTGCATGAAGCTGAGCACGGCCTGGGTGCCGAGCAACTCGACCAGTTGCTCGCGCAGGCCGGGCTCGGTCAGCGGCGCCGCCGGAGCAGCCATCACCGTCGCTGGCGTGGCGAGGGGCAGCGTTGCCGGCGCCGCGATCACGGGCACCGAAGCCGCGGAGCGCTGCGAGTCGGGCGATTGGACCTGCGCCGTCACACGCGGTGCCGGGCCGCTCGGTTGGTTGCGCCACCACGCATAGCTGGCAATGGCCGCCACGACGGCGATCGTGGCCGTCAACCAGATTCCGAGGCGGCGTGGATGCGGCATGGCGTTGCCTCTTGCGCTCGCTGCAACGTTCGCTGTTGCGATCGCTGTTGCGTTCTCAGTTGCGTTCTCAGTTACGTTCGCGGCCGATGGTAGTCCGCTTCAGCGCCGACGCGGCAACAGCGCATCAGATCCGCCGTCGCAAGGGTCCGAGCTGCAGGACGCGAGCACGCCCGCTCAGCGCTCCAAGGCGCGCAGTTCGTCCTCGCTGAAACCGGCCGCGCGCCGTGCTGTCAGGTTGAAGGGCCCCTTCAACCGTGGTGCCCCGTGGCGCGCGGCCAGCACGGCGTAGTGCGCCACCGGATCGAGCCCGTCGCGCTCGCACAGCCAGTGGTACCAGTGGTTGCCCACGGCTACGTGGCCGATCTCGTCGCGCAGGATGATGTCGAGGATCTCGACGGCGCGTATATCCCCCGCGCGCGCGAACTTCTCGCGCATCGGGGGCGTGGCGTCCAGCCCGCGCGCTTCCAGCGTGCGCGGCACGAGGGCCATGCGTGCCACGGCATCGGCGGCGGTCTTGTCGCACATCGCCCACAGGCCGTCGTGGGCGTCGAAGTCGCCATAGGCGTGGCCGAAGCTCGCCAGGTGCTGGGCCAGCAGCGTGAAGTGCAGTGACTCCTCGGCGGCCACGCGTTGCCACTGGTGGTAGAACGCGGGCGGCAGGCCAGGAAAGCGCCAGATCGCATCGAGCGCCAGGTTGATGGCGTTGAACTCGATGTGGGCCACCGCATGCAGCAGCGCGGCGCGCCCGGCCGGCGTGAAGGGTGTGCGTCGCGGCACCTGGGCCGGGTCGACGAGCCGGGGGAGAGAAGGGCGGCCCGGCAGTGTGGCCGGCGGATGCAGGGCCGTGACCGTGTCGAGCGCCAGATCGGTGGGCAGTGCGCGCACGGCGGCCGCCTTTTCGGCGGGCTCAGCCAGGGCCAACAGGCGCAAGGCCTCGTGTCGCAGCTCCATCCCTAGAATTATCGGTTTCCTTGTTCACCAGTCCCCGACCCCGCTGGAGCGCTCCTTGGCCATCTATCAATTCGGCGACGACACCCCACGCATCGCGCCCACGGCCTGGGTGGCCGACAGCGCGCAAGTCATCGGCCGTGTCGAGCTCGCCGAGGGCGCCAGCGTCTGGTACGCCAGCGTGCTGCGCGGCGACAACGAGTGGATCCGCATCGGCGCGCGCAGCAACGTTCAGGACGCGACAGTGATGCACACCGACATGGGCAGCCCGCTCGTGGTGGGCGAAGACGTGACCATCGGCCACCAGGTGATGCTGCACGGCTGCACCATCGGCAACGGCGCATTGATCGGCATGCAGGCCATCGTGCTCAACGGCGCGCGCATCGGCGCCAACTGCCTGGTGGCCGCCGGTGCCGTGGTGCCCGAGGGCAAGGTGTTCGAGGACGGCTGGCTCATCATCGGGGCGCCGGCCAAGGCGGTTCGACCACTCGAGCCGGCGCAGCTTGAACGCATGCGCGCGGGCACCGCGCACTACGTGGCCCATGCCGAGCGGCACCGCACCCTGCTGCGGCGCCTGGGCTGAGGCCAGATACGAAGCCGACTGGATGCTGACACCCCGATGAGCGAGTTGACGAAGTTCCTGTTCGAAGGGCTGCCCGTGCGCGGCATGCTCGTGCGGCTCACCGACAGCTGGCGGGAGGTGCTGCGCCGGCGCGAGGCCGCCGGTGGCTATCCACCGCCCGTACGCGAATTGCTGGGCGAGATGGCCGCGGCTGGGGCGCTGATGCAGGCCAGTATCAAATTCAACGGTGCGCTGGTGCTGCAGATCCACGGCGACGGGCCGGTCAAGCTGGCGGTGGCCGAAGTGCAGAGCGACCTGGCCTTCCGCGCCACGGCCAAGATCACCGGCACGGTGAACTCCGACGCGCAACTCGAGGCGCTGGTCAACGTGCACGGCAAGGGGCGCTGCGCCATCACGCTCGACCCGCGCGAGCGGCTGCCTGGCCAACAGCCTTACCAGGGTGTGGTGTCTCTGCACGGTGACCGACGCGAGCCGCTGCAGCGCGTGGAGCAGGTGCTGGAGCACTACATGCTGCAAAGCGAGCAGCTCGATACGCGTCTCATGCTCGCGGCCAATGACGAGCTCGCCGCCGGCCTGCTCATCCAGCGCCTGCCGGCACAGGGCGAGGGAAATCTCGAAGGCACACCGGGATCGGCGCGGCGCAACGAAGACGACATCGGCTTGTCGGAGGCCTTCAACCGTATCGCCACGCTGGCCGGCACGCTCAGGCGCGAGGAGCTGCTGGCGCTGCCGGCCGAAAAGGTGTTGCACCGCCTGTTCTGGGAGGAGACGTTGCGGATCTTCGAGCCGATGTCGCCGCGCTTCTCATGCACTTGCTCGCGCTCGCGCGTGGCCGGCATGCTCCAGAGCCTGGGCCGCGAGGAGGTCGATGCCATCGTTGCCGAACGCGGCGACGTGGAGATCGGCTGCGAGTTCTGTGGCGTGCAGTACCGCTTCGATGCCGTGGACGTGACCAAGCTCTTCACGCCCGATGTCGACCAGCCGCCGGGCTCGCGCGCCTTTCAGTAGCGAAGCGAGGGTGCCGAGGTGTCCGGCATGCCTGTCCACCCGGCCTGAGGTGCCCGATGCTTTGCGCGCATCCGCCTCAGGCCGCGTGCGCCGGCAACACCTGCAGCACCCGCACCGGCGAGGCGGCGATGATGATGGCCTGCAGCGCAAAGCCCGCCACGGCCAGCAAGAGGCAGGCGCTGGCCGCCTGATCGGGCCCGGTGGCCGTGGCCACCGCGGCGCCGAGCGCCGCGCCCAGCGGGCGCGCGCCGGCGTTGGCGGTGAGGAAGATCGAGCCGACGCGACCGAGCAGCTGCGCCGATGTCACCGTCTGGCGCAACGTGGTCGAGCTGACGGTCCACACGATGGGCCCGGCACCGAAGAGGAAGAACGACAGGCCTGCGAGCACCGGCGTGGGCCAGACCAAGGTGGCCGCCATCACGAGGGCCGCGGCCACCGACACCACCGGTCCCAGGCAGAGGGCGGCGCCCAGCGGAAAACCCGCCATCAGTCGCGGCGAGGCCAACGCGCCGAGCACCATGCCCACGCCATAGAGCGCGAGCGTGAGGCCGACGCCGCGGGCGCCGAGGCCCAGGTGCGTCATCGCATGCGGCACGTAGGCCGCCTGCAGCACGAACCACGTGAGGTTCCACACCACCGCCGTGAGCAGGATGGGCCGCAGCAGGCGGTGCTGCCAGACGAAGGCCGCACCTTCGCGCAACTCGACGAGCGGATGGCGCTGCGGATGGCCTGACGGAGGGGTGCGCGGAAGCTGCAACAACAGCATCACCGCCCCCGCTGCCAGCAGGGCTGCGACGACGAATGCCGTGCCCGCGCCGGCGGCGCCCACCAGCGCACCGGCAAGCGCCGGCCCGGCGGCGAAGGCGAGGCTGCGCGCGAGTTCGATGCGGCCGTTGGCGCGCACCAGCATCGAACGTGGGGCCTGCGCCGCCAGCAGCATGGGCACGAGCGCCGGTGCCGCGACGCTGAAGGCCACCGTGCCGGTGGCGCCGAGGAAGCCCAACGCTGCCAGCAGGGGCAGCGAAAGCGCATCGGCCCATGTGGCGGCCAGCAGGCCGAGCATGGCGCCCACGCGCACGGCCTCGGCCACCACCATCAGAGCGCGGCGCGAGACGCGGTCGGCCAGAAGCCCGCAGGGCAGCGCGAGCAACAGGAAGGGCAGGCTCTGCGCTGCCGCCAGCAGGCCGATCTCGCGCGGGCCGGCCTGGAACGCGAGCACCGCGACGATGGGTACCGCCGCGAGGCTGATCTGCTCGGCCGCCTGCGCCGCGAGGTTGGCACCGGCGAGGTGGTTGAAGGGGCGGGGCAGTGCCTCGGGTTCGTTGGCAGTCGGCACAGGCTTGTCGTGATCAGCGCGCATGGCTTCGATGCTGGGCCCATCTCGCGTGGGCCGCTGGCCGGATTCGGACGCTTGTTTCGAACGGGCCTTTTGGGAACCTGAAGAGTGTCGGGTCGTACCTGCGGCACCCGACTCAGCCAGCCCTGCGCAGCCGCGCCTTGAACAGCGTGCGTTCGGCCTGCGGGACGCAGCAGTCGCAGGTCCAGGTGCGCCAGGGCGTCTGCGCTTCGCCGCCGGCTTGCAGGCGCGAGAAGAGGCCGGCAGGAATTGGATCGGCCGCGCCCGTTGGGCCCTCCAGTGCTGCGGTCACCGAAGGGGCAGCGCGCGGCCAGGCTGCACCCAATGCAGCCTCGGCCTGGGCCAGCCGCGCCGGGCCCGATCCACCGATCACCGCAAAGTCGATGGCGTGCTCGGCCAGCAGCCCTCGCAACAGGGCATCCACCGGTTCGCGCACAAACGCGCCGTCGCGCTGGTGGCCATCGGCCACCCAAGGCAGATCGAGCGCGGTGAGCAGCGTCGTGCGGATGCGCCGATGCAGCGCGACCGCCGTGGCCTCGAGCGTACGGTCGCCGAAGACGAAGCGGCTGTAGACCGCCGTCATCAGCGCCGTCGTGTCGCACACCACCACGTCGTGCGTGTGCGCCGCCGCGTCGATGCGCTGATGCTGCAGGTCCAGGATCTGCCGCTGCTCGTCGGCGCGCGGTGTGCGGCCAGTGGCTTCGCACCACTCGCGCAAGGTCTCGGGCACCAGGGCGATCCGCGCGGGGCTGGTGGCAGAAAGGGCGGATTGGCCCGAAAGGGCCGAATGGGCCGATGGTGTGAATCGCGCCGATTGCGCCGATTGCGCCGAGTCAGCCGAGCGCGCTGCAAGGGCGTCGCGCAGGGCGCGCGCCAGCGTGGTCTTCCCCGTGCTCTCCGCGCCCACCACGGCGATGCAGTGGGCCGACGGTGGGCCCTCTGGATATCGGCTCACCGAGGTGTCCCTGGACCCTGCATCGCGGCATTCTGCCGCAGCCGCGCTCAGCCCGAGCGTGAACGGGCGCTGCCGGTCTTCCTCGGCGACGCGCTCTTTGCGGATATCGCGGACGCCGCCGTTGGGGTACGTGCCTTGCGCGCCGTGGCCGCAGGCTTGGGCTTGGCCGACGCCGCGTGTCGCTTTGCTTTCGCGGCGCCCGTGGCCGTTGCCGGCTGCAACGGCTTTGTCGGCTTGACTGGTTTGATTGGCTTGATCGGCTTGGGTGCCATCGTGGCCGTGAATGCCACCGCGCGCGACACCCAATGCGGCATCGCCCGCGGGGCGAGCGCTTCGTCGAGCGGGATCGCGGTGTAGGACTTCATGCGCCGGCCGAGGATGACGCAGGGTCGGCGTTTGGCTTCGTCGGGCACGCGGGCGATCAGGCGGTCCTCGTGCAGGCCCACGGCCATGTGCCCGTTCACGAAGGCGCAGGGGTAGCCGAACATCTGGCGCCGCTCGGCCTGCGGCTCGGCCGCAAGCGCGGCATCGAAGGCGGTGATCAACGCCGGAGGGGACTTCTTCCAGGTGGCCATGCGATGGACCCTCTCAAGCTGCGTGTGCCAGGGAGCTGGCGCCGTTGAAGTCGGCGCGCGCGCCGCGGTGCCGGGCATAGACACCACGCACCCAGTCCGAACCCGGGTGGCGCGCGAAGCGTTCGACGAGTGCCGCGAATCCCGGCGCCATCGGCCGCGGGCGCGTCATCGGCGAGTCGGGCGGGTCGACGCACATCGCCAGCATTGAGGCGGCGGTGAGGTCTGCAAGCGTGAAGCTCGGGCCGACCAGGTAGCCACTGGCGGCGGCGTCGCGCGCGACGAGGTCGAGCGCTTCTTCGAAGGCCGCGAGGCCATCGGCGACCGACGCCTCACCGGCGATGCCATTGCCCTTGCGCACCAGGGGCGCCGCCAGCGGCACTGTGAGGGCATAACCCGCGCGCGCGAGCGGCCCGTGGCCGGCGCCGAACACGGCAGCGAAGTAGGCAGGCGACGTGAGCAGCGCCGCGAGCACGGCGCGGCGTCCGCGCGGGCCGAAATCGGTATCGAAGCGCGCGGAGACACGGCGCGCCGCAGCGGCCATCGTGGGGTCGGCCGGCAGCAGCGCCGGCGTGGGGTAGTGTGTTTCGAGCCAGTCGATGATCGTGGCCGATTCGCTGAGCACGCGGGCACCGCCCACCGGCGGCGCGGCGTCGTCCAGCACCAGCACCGGCGTCGAGGAAGTGGCCCCCGCGGTGAGCCTGCGCACGCGCGGCAGGTGCGGCCCAGGCAACAGCGGCGTGCGCCGGTGCGGCACCTGCTTCAGGTCGAGCGCCCAGCGCACCTTCTCGTTGTAGGGCGAGAAGCGGAATTGCAGCAGTTCCAGCATGACGGTGCGCGGCGTAACTCTCGTATGATGACCGTCATACTACGCCCATGCCTCTTACACCGCAACGACGATCGGCCTCACGATCGACTTCACATTCGAGGTCTCGATCAACCCCGCTGTCTACTCCGCTGTCCACCCCGCGGTCCACCCCGGCACCACCCCAGCCATCGAACTCGCGGTCGATGCGCAAGGGCAGCACGCGCGATCGCATCGTGACCAGCGCCGGGCGCCTCTTCCGCGAGCGCGGCGCGGAGGCCGCGAGTGTGGGCGCGGTGATGGCCGACGCTGGGCTCACGCACGGCGGCTTCTATGCCCACTTCGCCTCCAAGCAGGACCTGCTGCGCGAGGTGCTGACACACGACCACGGCTTCATCCGCCTGTTGGCGCGGCGCGTGCCCGGAACGCTTCCCGACTGGCGGCGGCAGACGGCGCAGGTCTTTGCCGACTACCTGCACCCGGACCATCTGGTCGAGGTGGCGGCCGGCTGCAGTTTCGCCGCCCTGAGCGGCGACGCGGCGCGTGGCGATGAAACCGCGCGAGCCGGTTACCGCCTCGCCTGGCGGCGCTTGCTGGGCGAAGTACTGCGCGGGCCGAAGCAGGAGCCGCTCGCGGCCTGCGCGCGCGCCAGCGCTGCAGAGCTCGAGCGCGCCTCGGTGCTGGTCGGCATGGCGATCGGGGCGGTGTCGCTCGCGCGTGTGTTGTGGCCCGACCCCGCCGCCGCGGCGTTGCTGCGCGGCGTGGCTGTGCAGGTCTTGGTTTTGCTCAGCGATGCGCGCTGAGCGTGCCCCCGTCCATGTGCGTGGGCGACGCAGGAGGCGGGATCCCAGCCGCGGCGATGCGCCGCGCCCACGATCTCCATCCGGCGACGGAAAGCACGGCAAACAACGCATACAGCAGCACCGTCAGCCACAGGCCCTTGTAGGCGAACAAGCCGACGCTGAAGACGTTCACCGCGAACCACACGAGCCAGTTCTCCAGCACCTTGCGGCCGAGCAGGATCTGCCCGGTGACGCTCGCCACGGTGGCCAGCCCGTCAAGGTAGGGCACGTCGCTGTCGGTGTGGCGTGCGAGCAGCAGGCCGGCCAGCGGCCAGGCCACGAGCGTGGCGGCCAGGGCCTTTGCGCCGCCGCGGCGTGACAGGCGGTGCACCTGCAGCGCCTGCCCATCAGCGCCACGCCCGGACACCCACTGCCACCAGCCCCACAGCGAGACGACGATGAAGAAGATCTGCAAACCGGCTTCGCCATAGAGTTTGCTCTGCGCGAAGAGCAGCGCGTACAGCGCCGACGCGGCGATGGCCAGCGGCCAGCCGATGACTGCCACACGCATGTTGGCCGCCACCATGGCGAGCGACAGCGCGAAGGCGATGACTTCCAACCAAGTCGCCGGGCTGCCCCAGAGCGTGAACGCGGCAGCCATCAGCGGGCTCGCCGCCTGCAGCAGCGCGTCCAGCGAGAAGCGCTCCATTCAGCGGCGGGAGGCCGTGGCGGCCGGCGCCGCCGCAGGTGCAGCCGGCGCCGTGGCCGTGGCCGCGCCCGCGTTGCCACGCGGGGTGTAGCGCACGAGGATCTCGTCGGCGCGCACCATGCCGAGTTCGTGGCGCGCCTTCTCTTCCACCATCTCCAGGCCCTCGCGCAGGTCGGCCAGTTCGGCTGCGGTCCGCTGGTTGCGCTCTTCAGCCGTGCGGTTGATGGCCAGTTGTTCGGCAAGCTGGCTCTGCAGGCTCATCACCTGCGGCATGTTGCTGCGCCCGAGCCAGAGGTCGGCCTGCACGGCCACCACGGCGGCGGTGAGGGCGACGGTGGACCAGGGCCAGCGCATGCGCATGGAGGGTGTGTCCAGTGGCTCGCTCGGGAATCTGGCTGGGGACCGCGTCGCTGCAGCGGCCTGGCGTCAGCCGCCCGTCTTCAGGTTGTAGAACGCCGCGCGGCCCGGGTAGCTGGCGACATCGCCCAGGTCTTCTTCGATGCGCAGCAGCTGGTTGTACTTGGCGATGCGGTCGCTGCGGCTCATCGAGCCGGTCTTGATCTGCAGCGCATTCGTGCCCACGGCGATGTCGGCGATGGTGCTGTCCTCGGTCTCGCCGCTGCGGTGGCTGATGACGCAGGTGTAGCCGGCGTGCTTGGCCATCTCGATGGCGGCGAAGGTCTCGCTCAACGTGCCGATCTGGTTGATCTTGATGAGGATCGAGTTGGCGATGCCCTTGTCGATGCCTTCCTTCAGGATCTTGGTGTTGGTGACAAAGAGGTCGTCGCCCACGAGCTGCACCTTCTTGCCCAGCACGCTCGTCAGGTGCGCCCAGCCGTCCCAGTCGCCTTCGTGCATGCCGTCTTCGATGCTGACGATGGGGTACTTGTTGCACCAGGTGGCGAGCACATCGGTCCACTCGGCGGCGCTCAGCACCTGGCCACCCTCGCCCTCACCTTCGAGGTGGTACTTGCCTTCCTTGTAGAACTCGCTGGCCGCGCAATCGAGGCCGATGGCGATCTGCTCGCCGGCCTTGTAGCCCGCCTTCTCGATGGCTTCGAGGATGAGCTGGATGGCCGCTTCATGTCCAGGGACGTTGGGTGCGAAGCCGCCTTCGTCGCCCACCGCGGTGCTCATGCCGCGGCCGTCGATGAGTTTCTTCAGCGCATGAAAGACTTCGGCGCCGTAGCGCACCGCCTCGCGGAAGGTGGGCGCGCCCACCGGCAGGATCATGAACTCCTGCAGATCGAGGTTGTTGTTGGCATGCGCGCCGCCGTTGATGACATTCATCATCGGCACCGGCATCTGCATGCGGCCCATGCCGCCGAAGTAGCGGTAGAGCGGCAAGCCCGATTCCTCGGCCGCAGCGCGCGCCACAGCCATGCTCACGGCGAGCATGGCATTGGCACCCAGGCGGCCCTTGTTGTCGGTGCCGTCGAGGTCGATCAGCGTCTTGTCGAGGAAGGCCTGCTCGGAGCTGTCCAGCCCCATCACCGCCTCACTGATTTCGGTATTGATGTGCTCCACCGCGCGCAGCACGCCCTTGCCGCCGTAGCGCGCCGCGTCGCCGTCGCGCAGCTCGATCGCCTCGCGGCTGCCGGTGGACGCGCCGCTGGGTACGGCGGCGCGGCCCATGGTGCCGCTTTCGAGAAGCACGTCGCATTCGACGGTGGGGTTGCCGCGGCTGTCCAGGATCTCCCGGCCGACGATGTCGACGATGGCACTCATGAAGTCAGTTCCTTGGTTTTCGTTTTCGCGTGAGGCTTCAAGCCAACGTCAGACCGGCGCATCGACGCCCTCGACCAGCACCATGTTGAACATCGACGTGGCGCCCGCGCGCAGCTTGCGCGCGGCGACGTAGCCCGGGCTGTCGTACATGGCCTTGGCGGTTTCGAAGCTGGGGTAGCGCAGCACCGTCATGCGTGGCGGGTTCCAAGTGCCTTCCAGCACCTCGAGCCGGCCGCCACGGACGAGGTATTCGCCGCCGAACACCTTGGCCACCTCGGGTGCGGCAGCCATGTACTTCTTGAAGGCTTCGGGCTCGGAGATCTTGGACTCGACAACGATGTAGGCAACGGGCACGGTTTGACTTCCTCAGCAGGAGAAGTGATTTTCGAGCAGTGGCTGGCACTTGATCACGCGGTCGAGCGCGATCAGTTGCTCGAGCAGCGCACGCATGTGTTTCAGCGGCACGGCATTGGGGCCGTCGGAGAGCGCCTTGGCAGGATCGGGATGCGTTTCCATGAACACGCCAGCCACGCCGACCGCAATGGCGGCGCGCGCAAGCACCGGCACGAATTCGCGCTGCCCGCCGCTCGTGGTGCCTTGGCCGCCGGGTAGCTGCACGCTGTGCGTGGCGTCGAAGACCACTGGCGCGCCGGTCTCGCGCATGATGGCGAGGCTGCGCATGTCGGAGACGAGGTTGTTGTAGCCGAAGCTCGCGCCGCGCTCGCAGGCCATAAAGCTGTCTTCGGGCAGGCCCTTCTCACGTGCTGCGGCACGGGCCTTGTCGATGACGTTTTTCATGTCGTGAGGCGCGAGGAACTGGCCCTTCTTGATATTCACCGGTGTGCCGCTTTGCGCCACGGCGCGGATGAAGTCGGTCTGGCGGCAGAGAAAAGCCGGCGTCTGCAGCACGTCGACCACCGCGGCCACGGCGGCGATCTGTGACTCGTCGTGCACGTCGGTGAGCAGGGGCACCTTCAACTCGCGCTTCACCTTGGCGAGAATTTCGAGGCCCTTGTTCATGCCCGGCCCGCGGAAGGTCGCGCCGCTGCTGCGGTTGGCCTTGTCATAACTGCTCTTGAAGATGAAGGGGATGCCGAGCGCGCGCGTCATCTCCAGCAGTTGCCCGGCCACGTCCATCTGCAGCTGTTCACTCTCGACGACGCAGGGCCCAGCGATGAGAAAGAACGGGCGCTCGAGGCCGACGTCGAAACCGCACAGTTTCATCTAGGCCACCACCTTGATGGGCGATTTGCCGCGGCTGGCCCGATGCTCCAGCGCCGCCTTGACAAAGCTGCTGAACAGCGGATGGCCGCCCCAGGGCGTGCTCTTGAACTCGGGGTGGAACTGCACGCCCATGAACCAGGGGTGCTTGTCGCGCGGCAACTCGACAATCTCGGTGAGCTGCTCGCGTTGCGTGAGCGCGCTGATGACCAGGCCCGACTGCTGCAGGCGCTCGAGGTAGTTGACGTTGGCCTCGTAGCGGTGGCGGTGGCGTTCGGTGACCACCGCGCCGTAGACGTCGTGCGCGAGCGTGCCGCCCTTGACGTCAGAGCTCTGCGCGCCCAGGCGCATGGTGCCGCCGAGGTCGGAGCCGGCATTGCGCTTCTGGATGCTGCCGTCACGGTCCTGCCACTCCTCGATGAGGGCGATGACGGGGTGTTTGCACTCGGCATCGAACTCGGTGCTGTTGGCACCCTCGAGCCCGGCCACGTGCCGCGCGTACTCGATGGTCGCCACCTGCATGCCCAGGCAGATGCCGAGGTAGGGCACGCCATGCTCGCGCGCATATTGCGCGGCGACGATCTTGCCCTCGATGCCGCGCTTGCCGAAGCCGCCGGGCACGAGGATGGCGTCGAACGGCGCCAGCACCGCCGCCGTGGCATCGGTGAGCGTTTCGGCGTCGACGTACTCGATCTCGACCTTGGCGTGGGTGTGGATGCCGGCGTGGCGCAGCGCCTCGTTCAGGCTCTTGTAGCTGTCGGACAGGTCGGTGTACTTGCCGCACATGGCGATGCGCACCGCGCCCTGCGGGTGCTCGACCTCGTGCACGAGGTTGTCCCAGCGCTTCAGGTCGGCCGGCCGCGTGAGCTGCTGCAGCTTCATGCAGATCAGCTCGTCCAGCCCCTGCTCGTGCAGCAACCGCGGCACCTTGTAGATGGTGTCCACGTCGGGCATCGAGATCACGCCGTGCACGGCCACGTTGGTGAACAGGCTGATCTTCTCGCGCTCTTCGTCGGGAATGTAGCGGTCGGCGCGGCACAGCAGCACGTCGGGCTGGATGCCGATCTCGCGCAGCTTCTGCACCGTGTGCTGCGTGGGCTTGGTCTTCAGCTCGCCCGCGACGGCGATGAAGGGCACGTAGGTGAGGTGCACGAAGGCGAAGTTGCTGGGCCCCAGCTTCAGGCTCATCTGGCGCACGGCCTCCAGGAAAGGCAGGCTCTCGATGTCGCCCACCGTGCCGCCGATCTCGACGATGGCCACGTCCACCGGCGTGGCGTTGGCGCCCCGCAGCACGAACTCCTGGATCTCGTTGGTGACGTGCGGAATCACCTGCACCGTCTTGCCCAGATAGTCGCCGCGGCGCTCTTTCTCGAGCACGCTCTTGTAGATCTGACCGGTGGTGAAGTTGTTGCTGCGCTTCATCTTGGTGGTGATGAAGCGCTCGTAGTGGCCGAGGTCGAGGTCGGTCTCGGCGCCGTCGTCGGTGACGAAGACCTCGCCGTGCTGGAACGGGCTCATCGTGCCCGGGTCCACGTTGAGGTACGGATCGAGCTTGATGAGGGTGACCTTCAAGCCGCGCGACTCGAGGATCGCTGCCAGCGAGGCCGCCGCGATGCCCTTGCCGAGCGAGGACACCACGCCGCCGGTGACGAAGACGAACTTGGTCATTGCAGCTTGGCCTGCGCAGGGCCCAGGTGGGAATGAGCGATTATAGGTTCGGCACCTGCGGCCGCTTCCGCGCCGTCGCTGCACCGCTCTGCGCCACCCACGCCGCGCACGGCACCCGTGCGCGCCTCGCAGGCCCCACCCGTGAAAGCGCGTGGACGCCACCACGGGGCGCTGCGCTACCATCGACTCCGCTTGCACCAGGTGCCTGCCGCCCCGCTCAGGGTGGTGGGTTGAACGGGAAGCCGGTGAGCGTCAGTGACGTTTTTTGAACGGCACGGTCGCGATTCCGGCGCTGCCCCCGCAACGGTCAGCGAGGAGCGCGCTGCATGACAGCCACTGGGGAGATACATGCCCTGGGAAGGCGCAGCGTGCTTGCAGGGAGCCTGCTCATGCAGGGGTTCCACGCCACTCGCGAGCCCGGATACCGGCCCGGTGCATGGGATGCTGGCGTCGCGGAGGGCGGCGCACGGGTGCACCCGGGTGGCTGCCATGCTTGGCGGCCACGCCGCGTGTGCGGCCTGTGCATGTGCTTCCTTCTCGACGCCTGCGTTGGCACATCGTTGCCGCACGGGGCGTGTGGCAGGAGGTCTTTCCTTGAATCCGAACTCGAAGAAGTGGCTGCGGGCTGCGGCCTGGGCCTGGGCGTTTGTGGCAAGTTTTGCGGCAGGTTTCGCGGCAGCGGCCGAGCCAGAGGTGGTCATCACGGGCGCCCGCGCGCCTCAGCGCGTCGAGCAGGCGCTGGCCGAAGTGACGGTGATCGATCGAACGCAGATCGAAGCCGCCGGCGGCCGCACGCTGGCCGAGTTGCTGGCGCGCGAGCCCGGCGTTCAGTTCTCGAGCAACGGCGGCCTCGGCAAGAGCGCATTTGTGTCGCTGCGAGGGCTCGAGACACGCCACACGCTGCTCTTGATCGACGGCGTGCGTTACGGATCTGCGACGCTGGGCACCCCGGTGTGGGACAACCTGCCGTTGGATGCCATCGAGCGCATCGAGATCGTTCGCGGCCCGCTGTCGGGCCTGTACGGCAGCGATGCAGTGGGTGGCGTGGTGCAGATCTTCACGCGCGGGGGAACGCCCGGCCTGAAGCCCGATGCCTCGCTCACGGTAGGCAGCCGTGCCTATGCTGAAGGCGCAGCCGGGCTGCGCTTTGGCTTCGGCGCCTTCGATGGCGCCGTGCGCGTGCAGCACCTGCGCAGCGATGGCTTTTCGGCCACGAATCCGAACGTGCCCTTCGGCAACTTCAACGACGATGTCGACGGCTTCAAGCAGACCAGCGCCACGGCGCGCGCCGGCTTCAAGTTCGGTGGCTGGCGTGCCGACGCCACGCTGCTGACGAGCAAGGGCCTCACGCACATCGATGACGGCCCGGGTGCGGACGCGCGCGCCGAGATGCGCAGCGAGGTCATCGCGCTGACAGCACAGGGGCCCGTGGCCGGCCCGTGGCGCACGCTGCTGCGCGTGGCCCGCTCCACCGACGAACTGGATACGCTGGCGAGCGCCTCGGCCTTCGCGACCCTGGGCACCATCGGCACCGAACAGAAGCAACTTACTTGGGAGAACACCGTCGCCACGCCGCTGGGCAGCGTGCTGGTCTTGGCCGAACGCATCGAGCAGGTCGTGAGCCGCCCGGGGGCGCCGTTTGCAGTGTCCGACCGCACCATCACCGGCGCCGGTGTGGGTCTCTCCGGCAACGCTGGCCTGCACCACTGGCAGGCCAGCCTGCGGCGCGACCGCAATTCGCAGTTCGGCAGCCAGAGTACCGGCTCGCTCGCCTGGGGTGTGGACGTGCTGCCCTCGATGCGCGCGGCCGCGTCCTTCGGCACCAGCTTCGTGGCGCCGAGCTTCAACCAGCTCTACTTCCCGAACTTCGGCAACCCCAACCTCCTGCCCGAAGAAGGGCGCCAGTCCGAACTCAGCCTGCGCTGGCGAGGTGTCGACACGAGCGCGCGCCTGGCCTGGTTCGACAACCGCATCCGCGGCTATATCTCCAGCGGTCCGCTGCCGACGAACCTCCCGCGCACGCGCATCGAAGGCCTGTCGGCGAGTGTCGAAGCGGTGCTCGGCGCATTCACGCTCGCGTCTTCACTGGACAGCATCGAGCCGCTGAATGTGAGCGAGGGCACGGCCAACTTCGGCAAGGTCCTGCCGCGGCGCGTGCAGGAGAGCGTGCGGTTCGCACTGGACTGGCGTGCCGGGGCCTTCTCGGCCGGTGGCACCGCCACGGGATTCGGCGAGCGCTTCGACAACGCCGCCAACACCACGCGGTTGGGCGGCTACGGCACGCTCGACCTGCGCGCTGGTTGGCGCTTTGCGCGCGAATGGGCGCTCGGCCTGAAGCTCAACAACGCGGGCGACAAGCGCTACGAGACGGTGTTTGGCTACAACCAGCCCGGGCGCGAGGCCTACCTCACGCTGCGCTACGGCGGGTTGTGAGCCGGAGCGGCGGCGATGCGCGGGCTGATTTTCGGCGGGGCAAAGAGCGGCATCGCGCCTGCGGGTGCGATGCGCCGCCAACGCGTCCCGCGGCGGGGATGGCGGCTGCTCGCGACGACATCGCAGGCAACACTGCGGGCCGCGTGGTTCTTGCTGCTCGGCCTGACGGGCTTCGGTACCTGCCTCGCGCAGCCGATACGCCTCACCGACGACCGCGGCACCACCGTCACCTTGGCGCGCGCGCCGCAACGCATCGTGAGCCTGCTGCCTTCGCTCACCGAGACGTTGTGCGCGCTCGACGCCTGCCAGCGGCTTGTCGGCACCGACCGTTGGTCGAACTGGCCCGAGGGCGTGCGCACATTGCCCAAGCTCGGCGGACTCGAAGACGCGCAGATCGAGCGCATCGTGCAGCTCAGGCCCGACATCGTGCTGGCCGCGAAGGCCACGCGCCTGCTCGACCGGCTCGAGGCACTCGGCGTGGTGGTGCTGGCGCTGGAGTCGCAGTCGCATGCCGATGTGCGCCGTACTTTCGGCACCCTGGCCACGTTGCTGGGCCGTCCGCAGGCCGGTGCCGAGGCCTGGGCGCGCATCGAGACCGAGATTGCGCAGGCCGCGGCCCGCGTGCCGCCGGCGCTGCGCGGCCGCGCCGTCTACTTCGAGGTCTCCTCGGCGCCGCACGCGGCCGGCCGTGCGTCTTTCATTGGCGAGACGCTGGCGCTCATCGGCATGGGCAACGCCGTGCCCGCCGATCTCGGACCCTTCCCGAAGCTGAACCCGGAGTTCGTCGTGCGCGCCCAGCCCGATGTGGTGATGATCACCGCGCGCGAGTCGGCGGGCCTGGCTGCGCGCCCGGGCTGGTCGAGCCTGCGCGCGCTGCGCGACGGGCGCGTCTGTGCATTCGAGGCCTCACGCTACGAGATGCTGGTGCGCCCGGGGCCGCGGCTGGGCGAGGCGGCGCTGGTGATGGCCGATTGCCTGGCCGCGCTGGGCAACACGCCCGTCGAGCGCGGAGCTCCACGATGATGGACGCCGCGGACCTGTCCGGTGCGGGCGCCGCCATGACGCCGCTCGTGGATGCCGCATCACCGGAGGGCGCTGCGCGCCGCCGGCGCCGCGTGCTGATCGCGCTGCTGCTGGCGGCGCTGGGGCTGGCCGCGCTCGGTTTGGCGGCCGGCAGTTCCGGCCTGTCGTGGCAGGCGCTGCGCACCGACCTGGCGGCGGACCAGGCGGCACTGATCTTCGGCCACATCCGCGCCCCGCGTACGCTCGGGGCCTGGCTCGTCGGCGCGCTGCTCGGTCTGGCCGGAGCGCTGGCGCAGGGCGTCTTCCGCAACCCGTTGGCCGAGCCCTTCCTGCTCGGCACCGCAGCGGGAGCGTCGCTGGGCGTGGTGGCGGTGCTCTCGGCCGGCTCGCTGGCCGGCTGGGGCGTGAACCTGGCCACCGCGGTCTGGTTTGAGCGAGTCGGCCTCGTTGGCGCGGCCTTCGTGGGGGCGCTCGCAGGGGTCATGCTCACGCTCACGCTGGCGCGCGGCGCCCAGCAGACGATGCGCCTGCTGCTGGCCGGCGTCGTGGTGGGTGTGCTGCTGGGGGCCATCAGCGAATTGCTCACGCTGATCAGCCCCGAGGCGCTGCGCGGCAAGCAGCTGTTCCTGCTCGGCAGCACTTCGTTTCTCGGCTGGGGCGCCAATGCGGTGCTGGCAATCGGCATCGTCATTGCGCTGCCGGCGGCGCTGCGCCTGGCGCGCGTGCTGGATGCGCTGACGCTGGGCGAAGACAGCGCCACGAGCCTGGGGGTGCCGCTGGCCCGGCTGCGCATGGTGCTGGTGCTGCTGCTCGCGCTGTGCACCGGGCTGGCGGTGTCGCAGGCGGGACTGGTGGCTTTTGTCGGCCTGGCGGCGCCGCACGTCGTGCGCCGGCTCGCACCTTCCTCGCACGGCTTCCTGCTGGGGGCCAGCGCCGCCGCCGGGGGCGTGCTGCTGATGGCGGCCGATGTGCTGGCTCGTTCGCTGGCCGCGCCGCAGGAGCTGCCGGTGGGCGTGATCACGGCCGTCATCGGCGGCGCCTACCTGTTGCTGCTGTTGCACCGAAGGACCGGGTTATGACGGCCCCCGCAGCCGGCGTCCTGCAGGCCACGAACCTGGTTGTGCGGCTGGGCGGCCGGCGGGTGCTCGAGCATGCGTCGTGCCGCTTCGAGTGCGGCTGGACCGCCATCGTCGGCCCCAACGGCGCTGGCAAGTCGACGCTGCTGCGGGCGCTGGCCGGCCTGCTGCAGCCGCAGCAAGGCCAGGTGTCGATCGACGGCGTGCCCCTGTCCGGGCTGCCGGCGCGCGAGCGGGGCCGGCGCATCGCCTGGCTGGCACAACTGGGTGAGACCAGCGGCGACCTGAGCGGGCGCGAAACCGTGGCGCTCGGGCGCCTGCCGCACCTGGGCCTGGCCGGTGTGGCCGGGCCGGCGGACGAAGCCGCGGTCGACCGCGCCATGGCCGCCACCGAATGCGCCGGCTGGCAATACCGGCGCCTGGCCGACCTTTCCGGCGGCGAACGTCAGCGGGTGCTGCTCGCCCGTGCGCTCGCCACCGAAGCGCCGGTGCTGCTGCTCGACGAGCCCACCACACACCTCGATCCACCACACCAGGTGGCGCTGGCGCAGCTGGCGCGCCGGCTTGCCACCACGCATACCGTGGTCACCGTGATGCACGACCTGCCGCTGGCGCTGGCCGCCGACCGTGTGCTGCTGCTCGACCAGGGGCGCGTGTGTGCTGCAGGCAGCGCGGACGACGCGGCGCTGCATCGCGCCATCTGCAAGAGCTTTGCCGGCGCCGTGCGCATCGAGTGGCACCGGGGCCAGGCCCACGTGCTGCCCGAGCTGCATGGCTAACCCGACACTCGGTCCGGAGCGGTGCGTGCAGATCGAACACCCACCCGTCGAGCGCGATACTCACAAGCCCCACGGTCAGCGTCGCGGCTTGGTTATCGGGTTCACGCCATGACGCGCACACTTGTTGTCTGGGGCACCAGCAGCCACGCCGGCAAGAGCTGGCTCGTGACGGCGCTGTGCCGCATCGCCGCACAGCGTGGCCTGCGCGTCGCGCCCTTCAAGGCGCAGAACATGAGCAACAACGCACGCGTGGTGGTGCGGCCCGATGGTGAGGTGGGCGAGATCGGCACCGCGCAGTACTTCCAGGCGCTGGCCGCAGGCACCGTGCCGACAACCGACATGAATCCGGTGCTGCTCAAACCCGAGCGCGACACGGCCAGCCAGGTGGTGGTGCACGGCCGTGCCGATGCCGCGCTGTCGCGCATGGCCTGGCGCCAGCGCAGCACGCTGCTTGCGGTGCAGGCGCAGCAGTCATTCGAGCGCCTGGCCGCCGCGCACGAGCTGATCGTGATTGAAGGGGCCGGTTCGCCGGCCGAGATCAACCTCGCGCCGGAGGACTACGTCAACCTCGGTGCGGCGCGCTGGGCGCGCGCGCATGGCCCCACCGCGGCGCTGCTGGTCGCCGACATCGACCGGGGCGGCGCCTTCGCCCATCTGCAAGGCACCTGGACGCTGCTGCCCGACGATCTGCGCAGCCTGGTGCAGGGGTTCGTGCTGAACCGCTTTCGCGGCGACGCCGCGCTGCTGGCGCCCGGGCCGGGGATGCTCGAGCGTCACACCGGCGTGCCCACGGTGGGCGTGGTGCCGATGCTGCGTGACCACGGCGTGCCCGAGGAAGACGCGTTGTTCGACACGGCGGTGCTGTCGCGCAGGCCGCACGCCGCGTCGGCCAGTGCCTTGCGCGTGGCCATCGTCGCCGCGCCGCGCATCAGCAACCTCGACGAGTTCCAGACGCTGCTCGGCGTGCCCGGGCTCGCCCTGCACTGGGCGCGTGATGCGGCGGCGCTGCACGATGCCGACTGGGTGGTGCTGCCCGGCTCCAAGCAGGTGAGTGGCGACCTGGCCTGGCTGCGCCGCCAGGGACTCGATGTCGCGCTGCAGGTGCATGTGCGGAGCGGTCGGCCTGTGCTCGGCGTGTGTGGTGGCTTGCAGATGCTGGGCGAGTGGCTGCACGACCCCGAGGGCCATGACGGCGAGCCGGTGCATGAACTCGCAGGGCTCGGCCTGCTGCCGCTGCGCACGGAGTTCTTGGCGTCCAAGCGGCTGCGTGCGGCGCCGGTGCGCTTCGGCGCCGTCGCCGGCCGCTGGGCGGCGCTGGCCGGCATGGAGGCCGATGCCTACGAGATTCGATGCGGTCGCACGCAGATGCCGGTGTGGGAGCACGCGCAGTGGCAGATGCGCGGGACGACGCAGACGCACGCTGGCGCCACGGCCAGCCCTGCGCAGCCGGTGCTCTTCGATGCCGAGGGCGCGGCCATCGGCTGGCAGCGCGGGCAGGTGCTCGGTGTTGCCGCGCACGGCCTGTTCGAGGCGCCCGCGGTGCTGCGCGCCTTGTTCGGAGCCGACGTGGCCACGCTCGACCAGCGCTTCGATCGTGTGGCCGCCTGGGTCGAGCAGCATCTCGATCCCGCGCCCTTGGCGCGCTGGCTCGGCGGCTGAGTCTCTTCGAGCCCGGTGCACGCGACCAAGCCGGCGCGCGTGAGGCAGACTCCCGCCACCCGAATTGATTCCACACCGAGGCCAGCCATGGGACCGCGCCGCATCGTCGCCCTCACCGAAGAAACCACCGAGTGGCTCTACCTGCTCGGGGAGGAGGATCGCCTCGTGGGCATCAGCGGCTACACCGTGCGCCCCAGGCGCGCGCGGCAGGAGAAGCCGCGCGTGTCGGCCTTTCTCGACGGCAAGGTGGACAAGATCGTCGCGCTCGAACCCGACCTCGTGATCGGGTTCTCCGACATGCAAGCCGTGCTGGCCGACAAGCTCATCCGCGCCGGGCTCAACGTGCTCGTCACCAACCAGCGCAGCGTGGCCGAGATCTTCGCCACCATGCGCCTCGTGGCCGGCCTCGTGGGCGCGCACAGGCGTGCCGAGGCCTGGATCGAGAAGTGCACGGCCAGACATGCAGAGATCGCCGCCACGACGGCGCAGTGGCCGCGGCGCCCACGCGTCTATTTCGAGGAGTGGGATCAGCCGATGATCAGCGCCATACGCTGGGTTTCGGAACTGATCGTACTCGCAGGGGGCGATGACATTTTTCCTGAACTGGCTGCCCAGGCCATGGGCCGCGACCGCATCGTGGCCGACGCGCAGGAACCCGCCAGGCGTGCGCCCGAGGTCATCTTTGGCTCGTGGTGCGGCAAGAAATTCAGGCCCGAAAATGTGGCCGCGCGGGCCGGCTGGCACGACGTGCCGGCCGTGCGCGCGAACGCGCTGCACGAAATCAAGTCGTGCGACATCCTGCAGCCTGGACCTGCTGCGTTGACCGATGGGCTGGAGCAGATCCATCGCGTGCTCGCCCGTTGGGCCGCGCCGCCCGCGACACCGACGGTCTGAGACGGCGGGCGGCCGCCAAGATGCGGCGCGGGCTGGGCGCGTGAGCGCACCGTTTTGCGCACGCGTCGCGCCGCGCGAACAACCGCGTTCGCGCAAGAACTGAACGGCCATTTGCCGCCAATTCATCGCCGCCGCGCCATCGCGACGCCGCGCGCCGCATCGATGACAAGAACTGCCCGGCGCGAGCCCCGCGATTCCATCGATTGCACTAGCGCCTGCACGCGCACAGTGGCACTCATCCGCAATGGCTGCGTGCACGCGGGCGGCGCCGCCCAACAGCACGCAGGCACAACCCGATGATTGAAGGGGCCTGGCGGCCCCACGGAAAAGGATCCACCGTATGAATTCCCCGCTGCGCCGTCAGGCACACCTAACTACTAAAATGGTTGCAATAGGTGTGTTCGCCTGGATGTGTACCGGCGTGGCCGCCCAGTCGGCCGACGCCAAACTCTCGCCCGAGCTGCGCGCCGCCCCGTTCAGCCAGGCCGGCGAGGCACCTTGGCGGCGGACCCTGCGCGGCCGTGACCACGTGAAGGTGCTCGTGCTCGCCTCGGGCAGCGACCCCGAACTTACCGGCCTGCGCCGCGCCATCGTGGCGCATGGCGGCTCGGTCTACTACAACTATCAGAGCGTGCGCGCTCTGTCTGCCATGGTGCCGGCGGCATCACTGCCTGCGCTGGCCGTGCGCGAAGACGTGCGCAAGGTGGTGCCCAACCGCAGCACTGTGCGTCAGACGGTGAGCCCGATGATGGGCATGGGCTCGTCGAGCCTGGTGCAGGCCACGGTAGGTGCAGGCCCTGCGCTGGCCGCGCTCGCACCGCATGGCACTGCTCTCGATGGCCGCGGGGTCGGCATCGCCGTGCTCGACTCCGGCATCGACGCCGCGCACCGCGCCTTCCTTGGTGCCGACGGCAAGAGCCGCGTGCGCGAACGTGTCGACTTCGTGACGCTCGGCCGCTGCCTGCCCGAGGGCGGCTGGCGCAAAGGGGTGGACCTCTCGCCCATCCTGCGCCACCTGCTCAACGGGGTTGGCGCGCGGCTGATCACGCAACTGGAGGTGCCCGACGAACTTGTGCGCCACCCGGTGGGTGCCGCCTGCCTGGCCGCGATCCGCAATGCCATGCAGGCCGCCGACCCCTACGGCCACGGCACGCATGTGGCCGGTGTGGCCGCCGGCCGCAGCGACGCCATGATCCAGGGCCCAGATGCCTCCGGCGTGGCGCCGGGTGCCGATCTCTACGACGTGCGCGTGATCGATGATCGCGGCGTGGGCAGCATGGCCGACCTGCTGGCGGGCATGGATTGGGCGATCCAACGCTCGCAAAGCGGCCATCGCGGGCGCATGGACCGCCACGATCGCCATGACGACGACGCCCGCCATCGTGCAGGCCGCGCCGCGCCGCTGCGTGTGCTCAATTTGAGCATCGGTGCCGACTCGACCGAATCGTTCATCGTCGACCCGCTGGCCGTGGCCGCGCGCAGCGCCGGTGCGGCCGGCCTGGTGGTGGTCGCTGCGGCTGGCAACCATGGGCGCAACGCCGCCGGTCAGACGGTTTACGGCAGCATCGTCTCTCCGGGGCACGATCCGTCGGTGATCACGGTGGGCGCAGCGAACCCCTTTGCCACCGGCTCGCGGGCCGACGACCTCGTCACGAACTTCAGCTCACGCGGGCCGACGCGCGGGGTGTGGCACTACACCAATGGCAAGCCGTGGGTCGACAACCTGATCAAGCCGGACCTCGTGGCGCCGGGCAACAGGATCGTGGGGCCGATGGCCACCGGTGCCAACGGCGATGTGGCCAGCTGGAACGTCCTCGCACGCAACTACCCGGAGTTGACGCAGGTGCCCGGCGCAGCCCAGCTGCCAAGGCAGACGTTGATGAATTTGTCAGGGACGTCGGTGGCGGCGCCGGTGGTCGCTGGGGCGGCGGCGGTGTTGCTGCAGGCCAATCCAGGGTTGACTCCTGCGCTGGTGAAGGCCATCTTGCAGTACACGGCAGAGCCGCTGCCGAATGCGAGCTTGCTGGAACAGGGGACGGGGCAGGCGAATCTTGAGGGGGCGGTGCGCTTGGCGCAATCGCTGCGCAGTGATATCGCCCAGGCCCTTGCCAAGGGTCGGTTGAAGGCGGGCGACCCGTTGTTGGCGGCAGGCCGCACCATGCCGATAGCGCGCACCACGCTCAACGGGAGCGGTTTCGAGTGGAGTGGCCTCATCGTTGCCGGTGGCAATCGGCTGGTGACGGGCCAAACGCTGTTCGAGAGGTGGCAACCGATCTACGAGCCGGGTTTGAACTGGGTGAGGCAGTTCGTCATATCGGCGCAGACCGCCCGCAGCTGGAACCGGCGCCACACTGCCGACCCCGATGCCGGGGCCCATGGTCTCCTCGAGAGGAGCGCTGATCCGCAACTGCTTTTGACACAAGGCGTGCGATTGCTGGATCCGCTGGCGGCATCGCCTGCCGCATCGGGTCAGGTGCTCCTGACCCCTGTGCGGCAGCTGGCCGCACGCGCGCGAAGTGGGGTCGGTGTCACTCTCGCAGAAGGGTTGCGATGGGGCGCCAACGGTGCGGTTGTTCTCGATGGCATCACCCTGAGCCAGGGCTTCTTCCTGGCTGAAGGGCTCATCCTGACGGAAGGCTTGATCCTGACCGAGGGGCTGATCCTCACCGAGGGCCTCATCCTCACGGAAGGGCTCATCCTGACCGAGGGGCTGATATTGACCGAGGGCTTGATCCTGACCGAAGGCTTGATCCTGACCGAAGGCCTCATCCTCACCGAGTCTCCAGATCCCGGAGCGACGCTCGACAAGGCTTTTCTCGGCGTGAATTGAATGCTTGGGTCCGAGGTGGATGGAGGCGACAGCGGCTGTTTGTCACCATCGCGTGCCAGCAGCATATGAGGGCCTTGGCTCGCAAGTCCATGTTCTAGGGGGGCGGCCTCGTTCTAACGTCTCGCGAGAGGAGAATTAGGCGCGTCGGTCGCCCGCAGCGGAGCTGCCCGAGGCAGGGACAATGTTTCGCACGATCAGACGCTTCCGGCAGGCTCATCTCTATGACTACAGACCGGCCGCAGCCCGGGCGTGGTTGGCGCTGCTCGTCGCAGGTGCGATATGCCTGGCATGGGCGCTGCTGACCTTGCTGGAGGCTGCAGAAGGAGCGGGGACAACGAACATCGCCCAAGTGTCAGTGGGCTTGGCGCTGGTGGCTCTCGCGGCTATGTTCCCGGTGCAAATCCCGCGCACGAGCCACGCTTTCGCTGTCACCGACATCTTTATCTTTGCCTTGTTGGCTGCAGCCGGTCCGGCCGCTGCCGTGGTCGCGGCGACCTTGGATGGAGTGATCGGCGCCACGCGGGCTTCGGCCCGCCTCGCGCCCAGACTGTCGACGCCCTCCGCGGTGGCAACCGCGATGTTCGTCACTGGCCACTTCCAGGTGCTTCTCGCTGCAACGCTGGCCGAACAGGGGCTGTCGTCCATGACGGCCACGTTCTCTTCGATTTGTGCATCAGCCCTCGTCTACTTCGTCTTCTCGACGTTGCCGATGATCTGGCTGCCCGCACTGAAACACGGCAAAGCCCTCGACCCGTGGCGATGGTGGGTTGAGCATTCGTGGGTATTGGCGTTGTACTTGCTGTCGGCTTTGGTGGCCGCCGTGGTTCACATCAATGCCCAGCAGTTTGGTGTCACCGTCATGTTGGTCGGTGCCGCTGTCTGCCTCGCCGTTGTCACACTGCTACGCCACGCCCTCAACCGCCAGGAATGGGAACGCCGCGCCCAGGAAGCCCGCATCGCCGAGGCCGAGCGCGAGGCGCAGGTCAATCAGCAGCGCTTCACCGCTGCCTTCTCACACGCCGCCGCCGGCATGGCCATCGTCGGCCCGCTTGGGCGGCTGATGCAGGTCAACAGTGCCTTTTGCGAGCTGCTCGCCGCGCCGGAGGAGGAACTGCTCGGCAAGGATTTCGCCACCCTGCTGCACGCTGGTGACGCCGAACTCTTTGCGCGCCAGACGGCCGAGGTGCAGCGCCACCGCGGGCGCCGCTTCAGCATCGAGTTGCGTTTGCTGGCCAAGGGCGGGCACGACCTGTGGGCCTCGCTGCACTGCAGCCATTTCGACGACCCGGGCCAGACCGGCACTTGCCTCATCTACCAGCTGCACGACATCAGCTCGCGGCGCCTGGCCGAGAGCCGGCTGCAGCACATCGCCTTCCACGACGGCCTTACCGACCTGGCCAACCGGCACTACTTCCAGCAGCGCCTGGCGGTGGCGGTGGAGCGCTGCCGGCAGGACGCCGGCAAGCGGTTCGCGGTGATGTTCCTCGACCTTGACCGCTTCAAGCTCGTCAACGACAGCCTCGGCCACGTCGCGGGCAACCACCTGCTGCGCGAAGTGGCGCGACGTCTCGTCGAATGCATGCGCCCCGAAGACCTGGTGGCGCGCTTGGGTGGTGACGAGTTTGCGGTGCTGCTGGAGAGCGACGCGCAACCCGAAGAAGGGCAGCGGCTGGCCGAGCGCATGCTGGCGGCGTTGGCCACGCCGCTGGTGATGCACGGCACCGAGGTGATTCCCACCGCGAGCATCGGCATCACGTACAGCGGCGATGGCCGCCGCTCGGTCGACGAGGTGCAGCGCGACGCCGATCTCGCGATGTACGAGGCCAAGGCCGCTGGCCGCGGCCGCGTGCTCGCCTTCGACCAGAGCATGCATGCGCGCATTGCCGACAAGCTGGCGCTGGAGGTCGACCTGCGCCGTGCCATCGGTGCCGGGCAGCTCTCGGTGATGTTCCAGCCGATCTACCACCTGGAGCCGTACCGCCTGTTCGGCTTCGAGGCCCTGGCGCGCTGGGTGCATCCAGAGCGCGGCGCCATCAGCCCCACGATCTTTGTCACGCTGGCCGAGGAGTCGGGCCACATCGAGGCGCTCACGGCATGGGTGGTGGATCACGCGGCGCAGCAGCTGGCGCACTGGCAGCGCCACGAGCCCAAGCTGCGGGGCATGGGCATGCACGTGAACATCTCGGGGCGCGACCTGCAACGGCCGCAGTTCGTGGCCCATGTGCAGCAAGTGCTGCACCGGCACGGCGTGGCGCCCGCGCAGCTGACGCTGGAGATCACCGAGACCACGCTGATGGGCGAGCTCGACAAGGCGCTCGACACGATGCATCGGCTGCGTGAGATCGGCGTGCGGCTGTCGATCGACGACTTCGGCACCGGTTACTCGTCGCTGGCCTACCTGGGCACGCTGCCCATCGACAGCCTGAAGATCGACCGCAGCTTCGTCGCGCACATGGAGCACAAGCCGCAGAATGTGGAGATCGTGCGCGCGGTGATGAACCTGGGCATGTCGCTGGGCAAGCGCGTGATCGCCGAGGGCATCGAGACGCCGGCGCAGCTGGCCGCGTTGCGTGCGCTGGGTGTGCAGCTCGGGCAGGGGTTCCTGCTCGCGCCGCCGCTACGGGCCGACCAAGTCGGATCGGCGCTCGCCACGCAGGTGGTGCTGGAAAGCTGATCGGCGGCGGACTGACCCCGGGGTCGCCGGGCCTGGGCTGCGGGCCACCCAGTGGTCTCGGACACGCGCCCATCGGGGCAGTGCGCCATTCGTCCATCGTCGAGCGCAGTTCGTCGCGCGCCGCTGGCGCTGCGGATGGCCCGCAGCCATCATGCCTTCGCAGTTCAACGCGAGCCGCGCTGCCGGCACCAAGGAGTCCACGATGACCCGCCCTCTTACCGATCGCCTCGTCTCATTTTTCGGCGCTTGCGCGGTGACCTTCGGCTTGCTCACTGCCATCCACACCCTTGCTGCCAGCGAGGCCGCCGCAGCGGCGCACCTCGCGCAGACCGCTATCTCGCCTATCTGCGCCAAGGGCTGACGCTGTGGCGCAGCGACAACTCTGCGGCACGGCGCCATGAAGGTGCTGCTGTTCTTCGTCGGCTGGTGTCTGCTCTTCGTGCTGAGCTGGCCTGTGGCCATCCTGGCGCTGATACTGGCGCCCGTGGTGTGGTTGATTTCGCTGCCGTTCAGGTTGCTCGGTGTGGCGGTGGGCGCGGTCTTCGCGCTGCTGCGTGCGCTGCTCTTCCTGCCGGCGCGCCTGCTGGGCTACAAGGGCTGAGCCGGGCCGCAGGGCAGGGCAGACGCGGGACCTCGAGGTTCAATTCGGCCCACGCCGTGGCAGCTTGCGGCACAGGCTGATGATCTCCGGCGACGCCCTTTGCCGCCGCGGGCTGCGAAGCCCGCCAGCCCGCTCAGCTGCGCAAGTGACAAGCCACGCGGTGCCCCGCCCCCACGTCCTTCAGCACCGGACGCTCCTTGTCGCACAGGCCCTTTTGCGCAATCGGGCAGCGGGTGTGGAAGTGGCAGCCTGGTGGGGGTTTCAGCGGGCTCGGCACATCGCCTTGCAAGCGAACACGGCTGCGCTTCACTTTCGGGTCTGGGATCGGCACC
>JANNRI010000148.1:0-12680 GCA_031401195.1 Burkholderiales bacterium | reverse complement strand
CGCAGATCGAACGGTTCGTCCGCACCCTGCCCGATGGCAAGACCACGCAGGCCATCGTGGCCAACGGTTTGGCGTTCGACGCCCAGGGCATGCTGCATGTCATGGACACCGCGCGCGGCGCACTGTGGAAGGTGGCCATCGCTGCCGACGGTAAGGGTTCTGCACCAGCGCTGCTGGTGCAGAACGCCTTGCTCGAGGGTGCAGACGGCGGGGCTTTCGACAGTTCAGGGCGACTATGGATTGCGTCCAACGAGCTCAACGCGGTGGTTGCGGTGACCCCTGCGGGAGCCGTGAATCTGGTGGCTCGCAACAAGAGCGCCGGACCGCTGGAGTTTCCATCGGCCATTGCATTTGTCGGCAAACGTGCCTACGTCTCCAACTTTGACGTGGCGCGTCGCGACAACCTCGACGCAAGTGGCGCCACAGCGCGCGACGGCGTGGGCGCTTCGATTGCCGTGATCTCTGAGTAGCACGGTCAGGCTGGTGTCGGCCATGCGGCCTTGCGCTGTGCCCAACACGGCCGCAAGGCGGCTGAGTTGGTCATAGCGGGGCTATCGAAAATCCGGGATTGGAGATAGGCCCAGGTGAGCAGGGTTCACCCACTGCGACGCATAACACCAGCGCTTTTGGCAGCGCCCTGGTCAGGGCTCAGCTGCAGGGGGGTGTTTTCAGGACGACCTCGGCCCGTCGGGAGAATCGCCCCGAGTCCGTTGCGGCCGCAGACACCACCTGGACGAGGGAGCAGCGACTACGCGGCTTCGGTGATGGTGATCAGGAAGCTGCTGGACGGCGGCATGGGTGCCTGCTATCGCGGCCGGCTCCGGCGGATATGCATCGGCGCACAATGACCACGCTCTGCCGCGCTGGCGACAATCGGCCCGCTCCGCGACGCCACCGCGCGCAGCGCGAGCCCTGCCTTGTCGCACTCCCACCAGACATGTGAGCGCATTCGCCGAAAGCCTACGCACCGCCGCGCAACTCATCGCCCAGGCCGAGCCGCGACTGGTGCAGACCGTTGCGCTCTCGGTGCAGGTCAGTGGCTCGGCCACGGTGATCGGTGCGCTGCTGGGCCTGTCGCTCGGCGCCTGGCTGGCGCTGGCGCGCTTCCCCGGCCAGCCGCTGTTGGTAGGGCTCGTCCACACCTTGCTGGCCATGCCCTCGGTGGTTCTGGGTCTCGTCGTCTACCTGCTGCTCTCGCGCGTTGGCCCGCTCGGGCCCTGGGGCATCCTGTTCACGCCGGCGGCGATGGTCATCGTGCAGAGTCTGCTCGTCGTGCCACTGGTCGCGGCGCTGACACGTCGGCTGCTGCTGGGCACGCTGGCCGCGGGCGGCGACCAGTTGCGATCGCTGGGCGCCGGCGGTGCCGCCAGCGCCCTGCTCCTGCTGCTTCACGAGCGCTTTGCCGTGATGACCGTGCTGCTCACTGCCTTCGGGCGTGCCATTGCCGAGGTGGGCGCCGTGATGATCGTGGGCGGCAACATCGACGGGCTCACTCGCGTGATGACGACCACCATCGCGCTCGAGACGAGCAAGGGCGACCTGCCTCTGGCGCTGGCGCTCGGCCTCGTGCTGCTGGGGGTGGTGGCAGCGTTGAATGGGCTCATCGGCCTGCTGCAACTGCGCCGCCGCGGCCGCGGCGCGCCGGCCGAGGCCTGGGCGTGACGATGAGGGGCCCGGCCCGCCAGCCGCTCATTGCTCTGCACGAGGCTGCGGTGCGCTACGGTGCACTGTGCGCGCTGCAGGGCATCAACCTCGCCTTGCATCGTGGCGAGCGGCTGGCCCTGGTGGGCGCCAACGGCTCGGGCAAGACAACGCTGCTGCTGCTGCTGCACGGCCTGGTGCCGGCAAGTGGCCTGCGTGTCGCGCACCCCCTCGTGCCCGAGGGACGGGCGTTTCGCGCGGCGATGCTCTACCAGCGCCCCTTCCTGCTCAGCTTCAGCGTGCGCTGGAACGTGCTCGTGGGCCTGTGGCTCAACGGCGTACCGGCGGCCGAGCGCGCCGGGCGCTGCCATCGAGCGCTCGAACGCATGGGGCTGGCGAGCCTGGCGCGCCGGCCCGCCCGCGAGCTCTCCGTCGGCCAGCAGCAGCGGCTGGCCCTGGCCCGGGCCTGGGCGCTGGCGCCCGACATCCTGTTTCTCGACGAGCCCACCGCGAGCCTGGACCCTGGCGCCAAGCGCGAGGTCGAACAGCTGATCGCCACCTTCGCCGAGGAAGGCGTCACGGTGGTGATGAGCACGCACAACCTCGGCCAGGCCAAGCGGCTGTGCACACGCGTGGCCTACCTCGAGGGGGGTCGGTTGCTGGCCGACCAGCCTGTCGACCGCTTCTTCAACGGCGACGACCTGCCCCAACAGGCCCGTCAGTTCCTCAAAGGGGAACTCCCTTGGAGCACCTGACTGCGCCGCTCCCCGGGTGTCGCGCGACCCGCAGCCCCTGGCGCGCCATGGCCACCGCCCTGCTGGCCGTGCTGGTGCCCCTGGCGGGCGCAGGCGCGGTTGGCCAGGAGCGCTACATCGTCATGGCCAGCACCACCAGCACCGAGCAGTCGGGCCTCTTCAGCCACCTGCTGCCGGCTTTCAAGCAGGCCAGCGGCATCGACGTGCGGGTGGTCGCCGTGGGCACCGGACAGGCGCTGGACATCGGTCGGCGCGGTGACGCCGATATCGTGTTCGTGCACGACACAGCGGCCGAGGAGAGGTTTGTCGCCGAGGGCTACGCCGCGACCCGCCGAAATGTCATGTACAACGACTTCGTGCTGGTCGGGCCGAAGGGCGACCCCGCGCGCACCAAGGGCACCGACATCGCCGTGGCGCTGAAGGAGCTGGCCGCCGCAGGCCAGCCCTTCGTCTCCCGCGGTGACAAGAGTGGCACGCATGCGGCCGAATTGCGGCTCTGGAAGAGCGCCGGCCTTGACGTGGCAGCGGGCAAGCCCACCGGCTACCGCGACTGCGGCTGCGGCATGGGCCCGGCGTTGAACATGGCCTCGGCCACCAACGCCTATGTGCTGGCCGACCGCGGCACCTGGCTGGCGTTCAAGAACCGCGGCGAGTTGGCGATCCTGGTCGAGGGTGACCGCAGCCTGTTCAACCAGTACGGCGTGATGGTGGTCAGCTCCGCCCGGCACCCGCACGTGAAGGCGGCGCTGGCGCAGCAGTTTGCCGACTGGGTGGTCGCGCCGGCCGGGCAGGCCGCCATCGCGGCCTACAAGATCGGGGGCGAGGCGCTCTTCTTCCCCAACCCGCGTCCCGCCGCTGGAGCAGTTCATCCGCGCCCGATGAAAACCACCACGTCATCGAGCACGGGTGCCAGCCAGTGCATGGGCCAGGCCAGGGCCGCGGCCAGCGTCATGTGGTTGACACGCTCGTAGAGCTTCAGCTCGACGGCCACGCCTGCCGTCCGCAAGCGCGTCGCGAGGCCGACGGTGTTGCGCTGCGGGTTGACGAGCTCGTCGATGCGGGCCGCCGCCAGGAAGGCAGGGCGGGAAGCGGGCGTGACGTAGTCGATCGGCTGCGAGCCCGGCGGGTAGTTCGGGTGGAAGAACACCGGCCGCGTCTCGGGGTTGGTCATCGGCAGGAAGTCGTAGGGGCCGGCCAGGCCGATCCAGCCCGCGAGCTCCGCCGGTGTATGCCCCACGCTGCGCAACCAGCGCTCGTCCAGTGCCAGCATGGCGGCGTTGTAGGCGCCGGCACTGTGGCCCATCACGAACACGCGCTTCGGGTTGCCGCCCAGCGAGGTGGCGCGGTCCAGTCCCCAGGCGAGAGCCTGAGCGCAATCGCTGAGGAAGTCGGGGAATCGCACCTCGGGGTACAGGCGGTAGTCGGCCACCAGCGTGAGCACGCCGCGCGCGGCCAGCGCGGTGCCGGCGAAGCGGTAGTCCGCGCGCTCACCGCGGTTCCACGAGCCCCCGTAGAAGAACACCACCACGGGCCAGCCGCCCGCCGGCGCCGCGCCGCCGGGGCGGTAGATGTCGAGCTTTTGGCGCGGCAGGGGGCCGTAGGCCACGTCTTGGTCCAGCGAGAGGCCGCTGCGCGGTGACAAGGCGTTCAGCGTCGCCAGCGGCGCGCACGCGGCCAACAAGAACAGCGTGGCCACGGGCAGCGCCACCCATATCAGCAGATGCTTGGCCCAGTGCACGTGTATCTCCTCCTGCCTTGGCTACGCTGGGAGTGTGCACCCGGATGCACCGCTAGACTCGCGCGGCCGCATTACCCGGTGCCCGCAAGGCGCCACCTGCCAAACGCCACCCCTGGCCACGATGCGCATCCTGCTCGCGCCGATGGAAGGCCTGCTCGACCACAGCCTGCGCGACGTCATCACGCGCGTGGGCGGCGTCGAGCTGTGCGTCTCGGAGTTCATCCGCGTCACCGACCAACTGCTGCCCGAGCGTGTCTACACACGCGTCGTGCCCGAGTTGCTGCAAGGCGGCCGCACCGACGCCGGCACGCCGGTGCGTGCACAGCTGCTCGGCAGCGACCCGGGCTGCCTGGCCGAGAACGCCGCGCGCCTGGCCACGCTCGGGCCGCACGGCATCGACCTCAACTTCGGCTGCCCTGCGCCCACGGTAAACCGCCACCGCGGTGGCGCCGTGCTGCTCGACGAGCCCGAGCTCGTGCATGCCATCGTGGGCGCGGTGCGGCGCGCCGTGCCCGCCGCGATGCCCGTGAGCGCGAAGATGCGCCTGGGCCATCGAGATGAATCGCGCATGCTCGAGTGCGCGCTCGCCATCGAAGCGGGTGGCGCCAGCGAGCTCACCGTGCATGCGCGCACCAAAGCACATGGGTACCGGCCGCCGGCCTACTGGGACCGCATCGCGAAGATTCGAAGCGCGGTGCGGCTGCCGGTGGTGGCCAACGGCGAAGTGTGGACGGTCGCGGACGCGCACCGCTGCCTGGCCGAGAGCGGCTGCAATGCGCTGATGCTCGGCCGAGGCATTGTTTCCGACCCGGGATTGGCGCTCGCTATTCGCGGAGGCGGCGGCGCCTGTGACTGGGCAACGCTGCACCCGCTGCTGCGGCACTACTGGCGCCGCATCGCCGCGCATGTGTCGCCGCGCCACCGCGCCGGGCGGCTCAAACAATGGCTCAACCTGCTGCGCCGTCGCTTCCCCGAGGCGCAGGTGGCGTTCGACACCGTGCGCACCTTCAACGATCCGCTGGTGGTGCAGGGCTTGCTGTTCGACGCCGCCGCTGTGCCCAGCGTCGCGCGCGCTGGGGCGAGCCACATAGCGGCAGCGGCGCAATTCAGTTAAGGTCATATCGACACCCTGACGCCAAGGACACCCTCGATGCTGCACTGCTCCGCCCGGTCGATCTCCTCACGGCTCATCGCCACCTTCGCCACGGCGCTCGCGCTCGTCGCCGGCGCCATGCCTTCAGCGCTGGCCCAGGGGTTTCCGAACAAGCCTATCCGCCTGATCTGCCCCTTCCCGCCGGCCGGCGCGGTGGACATCGCCTCGCGTGCCATCGCCACCGAACTGTCGCGCGCGCTGGGCGTGCCCGTGACGGTGGAGAACAAGCCCGGAGCCGGCGGCAATATCGGCGGCGCCGAGGCGGCGCGCTCGCCGGCCGACGGCTACACGATCTTCATGACCACCAGCGGCATCAACGGCATCAACCCGGCGCTGTACACGAAGATGTCGTTCGACCCCAACCGCGACCTCGTACCCGTGGTCGCGCTGGTGTCGCTGAACAACGTGCTGGTGGCGCACCCCTCGGTGAAAGCAAACTCGGTGGCCGAGCTCATCGCATTGGCCAAAGAGCAGCCGGGCCGCGTGACCTATGCCAGCAGCGGCAGCGGCACCAGCGTGCACATGTCGGCCGAGATGTTCAAGTTCCTGAGCAAAACCGACATGCAGCACATCCCCTACAAGGGCAGCGCGCCTGCGGTGTCCGACCTGCTGGGCGGTCAGGTGATGGTGATGTTCGATAACGTGCCCTCGGCGCTGCAGCACATCAGGGCCGGCAAGCTGAAGGCGTTGGCCACCACCGGTGCCAAGCGTGACCCGTTGCTGCCCGAGCTGCCCACCATTGCGGAAGCGGGCGTGGCGGGCTACGAGTCAGGCGTGTGGTTCGGCCTGACGGTGCCGGCGGGCACGCCGAAGGACGTGATCGCGCGGCTGAATACCGAGTCGGTGAAGGCCACGCGCTCGCCCGATTTCATCAAGCGCATGAACGAACTCGGCTACAACATCCTCGGCGGCACGCCCGAGGAGATGGGCGAGATGCTGAAGGCCGAGGTGGCGCGCTGGGGGCCGATCGTGAAGGCTTCGGGGGCGAAGGCCGATTGACGGTTGATTGACGTTTGATTGACGGTTGATTGAAGGCTGGTGGAAGGCGGGTTGATGGCGGGTTGAAGGCCGATGGAGGCCTCACTTCCCGCCGAACAACTGCCTCGCCACGATCTCCTTCATCACCTCGGTGGTGCCGCCGTAGATGCGCTGCACGCGCGCGTCCACCCAGGCGCGCGCGATCGGGTACTCGCGCATGTAGCCATGCCGACTTGCCGCAGTTCGCAAAGGACGAATTCGACGCCAACGGCGTGCTGGCACTGTGCTGGCACCCAATGCCACGCTGCGCGCGATGGTGGTGCCGCAAGGGCCGGACGATGGCGCTGAGGCAGCGCAACCCGCCGCGCGCGAGGCGAACTGCGGGAAACTGCGGGCATCGTCGGTGAGCACGTATGAGTTGGACCAAGCTGCTCCACATAGGCGATCCCTCTGATCTGACGGCCTGCGCGACCGGGTTCACCGGCGCTTGACGGGCCGCCTCGACCACAAAGACCGCAATCAGAGTCGCTACGGTCGGACCTGGCCACCCCCATGGTCACGGAAAAAGGGCCTTTGAATGTATCCAGGAGTGGGGTTGAGGACCAGCCTCGCATCCGTACAAGCCCTTCTCCCCAACGGCTAGGGATAGGTCCATGCTGGCCTGCCACCTAGAGTCGCCCAGCATCCAGGTGCGTTGAGTCCCTTGGCCCCCCGGTCCCTTGGCCCGCACCGGCCGTCGGGGCTCCTCGGGAGCGCACCCGCAAATTGGCACAGGAGGTAGCTCGATGTTCAAGCTGTTGCGTCTGCTGCCGCTGCGCAGGATCCTCATCGAGCAATTGCCCGCGCTCGCGTCGGCGTGGCTCATCGCCGAGCTTTTCTACAAGTTCAAGAGCTTCACGCTCGAGGCGGCGGCCTTCCTTGCCACTTGGTTCGTCGTCGACGCGGCAATCCAGATGTTGTGCCGCTGGCTGTGGCGCCGCGTACCCGATCCACAGCGGCCCTGATACGCTGGATCTGCGCCCCACGAGTGCCCGCGCGTGGCCGAAACCATCGCAGCCGAATTTGCGCGTTTCGTCGCCGAGGAGAGGCGCGCGAAACGGCTGGCGGCGGTGCCCGGGCGGATCGACGAAGGCAGCGTCGGCAAGGAAATCCTGGTGCCCGTGCGCCAGGCGTCGGCCCTGCTGCAGGTGGCGGCGCGCCGCGCGTCGGGCCTCTTCCGCCCTAGCAAGCGCACCGAGGTCGTGTGGATCGAAGGCGAGAGCGAACTGGCGGTGGTCTTCACCGGCATCAAGCTCACGAGCAGCGACGGCCTGCTCACGGTGCAGATCCCCGTGCGCTGCGACCAGACCGGCAATGCCGTCGTCAGCGTCACCTTCGCCTGCGGCACTGCCGCCGAGCCCGCTGGCCTGTATGCCGCGGCGCTGCGCCGCCCGCACGGGCCCGAACTGATCGTCGCCGCCTGGGGCGATGCGCTCGTCGCTTTCGCCTGGCAATGCCTGCTCGGCCTCGTGAGCGGCGTCGCCGGCGCCACTGGCAAGGACGCGCGCGGCAACGTACTCGTGCCGGTGGAGCTGGCGGCCTCGCGGCGCGGCCTGCACATCGTGCCGATGGCGCGCCACCGCTTTGCCGGCTCGAGTGGGCTGAAGCCCGTCACGACCAAGATCCGAGAGCGGGGCGCCGCGCCATGAGCCTCGGCAGCCAGGATCTCGGCGTCCTCGGCAACCTGGCCGAGGCGCTGGGCATCTTCGACGGCGGCGCGCCCAACCCCGATTGGTTCGGCGAGCCCGACCGCTTCCTGAAGCAGATCCTGGCCAACCCCGCCCAGCGCGCGGCGTTGATCGCCTTTGTCGACGAGGCGCTGGGCGGTGCCGACCGCACCACCACCGCGGGCGTGGTCTGGCTGCCCATCGTCAGCATCGAGCGCCCCGATGCGGTGGTATCGCTCGCCGTCACCATCGACGAGTCGCGGCCCGAAGGCCTGCACGTCGGCATCGGCCTGAAATTCGAGACGCCGTCGCCGGCATCGACGACGACGCTGGCGGTACCGCTCTTCCTGATGGCCAAGGAAGGCGGGCCGCCGGTGACGCAGCCCTTGCTGCTCGGCCAGGCGGCGGGGCGGATCCGCATCGGCACCTCGATCATCCTCGACGATGCCGCGCCGGTAGCCGGCCAGGCGCGCCTGGGCGGCATCGGCCTCGAGGTGGACCTGCCCACGGGCGCGGGTGCCGACCCCGTCTTCGCGCTCAGCCTGAGCGGACTGATGCTGCCCGGCGCCACAGCGCCGCGCGACGTGCGCGTGGCCGCCGATGGCGCGGGTGAACTCGACGATGCGCTGCTCGACCTCGTGCTCTCGCTCGTGAAGACGGCTGCCGATGCAGCCGCCGACGGCACCGCCATCGCCTCGCTCGGCGGCCTGCTCGGCCTGCGCGGCGGTGACGCGGTGCTCGACTTCCCGATCACGCAACTGCCTACGCGCGGCGTGCGCGCCGTCGCCGACTGGGTGCTGGCGATCGTGCAGGACGATGGCGCCCGAATCGACTGGCTGGCGCACATCGGCCGGCTGATCGGCGGCACGCCGTTCGGTTCGGAAGTGCGCTTTGCGCTAGGGCCCGCGGCGTTGACGCTGTCGCTGCAGGTCGACGAGGGGCCGAGCGGCCATTTGCGCCTCACGCCGCGTCTGGGCCTGCAGGTCGGCGACAACGACCGCCGCGTGGAGGCCGTGGCCGATGTGCTGCGCATCGACCTCGTCACGGGCGAAGCGACGGCGCTGCCCTCGCTCGGCCTGTGGGCCGCGATGGGGCATGCCGGCGCGCCGGTGCTCGACCTCGCCGCGGCACCGCCGCTGCCGGCGGCGCGCGCCGATGCGCTGCGGCTCGGCTTCTCGCTCGACGGCGATCGGCGCCTCGAGTTCGTGCTCGCCGCCGACAACGTGACCATCGGCAGCAATACCTACGCGACGCTGGACCTGACATCGCCCGGTGCGGTGATGGATGCCGCCAGCGGTGCCGTCTCGGAGATCGCCGAGGAGCTGCTCGGCGAACTCGGCGCGGCCTTGCCCGCGGCGCAGCGTCTGCTCGGCCTCGACCCACCCGCCGGCATCTCCGCGGTGACGTTGCCGGCGCTGATGACCGACCCGGTCGGCGCCGTCGCCGGCTACTGGCAGCAGGTATTCGCCAACGCCGCCGCTGCGACGGACGTGCTGGAGACGCTGCGCGCCGCGCTCTTCGATGCTGGCACGCCGGGTGCGGTATCCGGCGCGGGCACGCTCGCCGACCCGTGGCGGCTGCCGCTCATCGGCCCGCTGGCGCTGGAGGCGTACGCGGACGGCGCGGTGGTCACCCTCAGCGCCGCGGCAGGAACGAGCGTGGGCACGCTCGGCCAGGGTTGCACGGTGGTGGCCACGCGCATCGGCGTCACGCTGGCGCGGATCGACCTCGCGGCGCGCACTGCCGCGCTGCTGCCCGGCGCCGAGGCATCGATCACCGCGCGCGAACGCGGCGCGAGCCCGCCGCAGGTGCGGCTGGCGGGGGGCGACATCACCGAGCTGGTCGCCGACCACGTGGGCGTGACGCTCGCGTGGAGCCCGGCGAGCCCGGGGAGCTCGGGCAGCCCGGGAAGTCTGCTATCGGGCCTGCGCGCGCAGGTGAGCGCGCCGAACTTGCGCCTGGTGATCGACGGCACGACGCTGCCGCTCGAACTGCCCACCATCGCCGCCGACGGCAGCGTCACACTGCCGCCCGCGGCCTGGGACGCGGTGCAGATACTCGTTGGCCACCTCGCGGACTCATTTGCGGGATCGGGCGGGGCACCGCAGAGCTTCCTCTCCGAAGTCGTGGCCGCGCTCGGCTGGGACTTGCCGCTGCGCACTTCCGGCGGCAGCATCGACGAGTCGCGGATCGCGCTGCGCCTCGCGGACCTCGTGGCCGACCCAGCAGCGGCGCTCACGGCGTGGTTGCCGCGCGTCGCCGCGAGCCCCGTCGGCCCGCGCGTGCTCTCGCTGCTGGCCGACCTGCTCGGTGGCAGCGGCAACCGGCACGCCGGCATCCTCGGCCGCGGCCATCCGGACGATCCTTTCCGCGTCGTGCTCGGCGAGAACCTGCCCGAACTCGTGGCCTGGATCTCACCCGCCGGGCCAGCGCCGCTGCTGCTGGCCGCGCCCGCTGCGCTGCGCCAGTGGCGGCCGGGGCAGTTGCCGCTCGGCTTCGACGTGCTGGAGAACTCGCTCTGGGCCGAGGCCGGCGTGGCTGCCGACCTGGCCGACCTGCTCCTCGGCCGTGCGCTCGAAAGCGGCGCCGCTGGGCGCATCGCCTCCGGGCTCGCGGCGCTCGCGCAGCGCTGGGCCGGCGGCGACGGGCGCATCGTGCCGCCGCCTGCGGCCGTTACCGGGCTCAGCGGCATCGACGTGCGCCGCACCGGCCTGGCTGCCGCGCAGTTGTGGCCGCGGCTCGATATCGAAGACCTCACCGGGCGCATCCCGACGACGACGGTGCACGTGGCGCTCGGCGCGGGCGCTTGGCCCGCGGCACCCCTGGACCGGATCGTGCGCCTCGCCATCGCGGGGCTCGAACCGGCGATGCTTGCGCTGCCCGCGGCCGCCACGGGCGAGTGGTTCGTCCAGCTCGGCACACGCGCCGACTGTTTCATTTCGGGAAGCGCCGGCAGCGGCGGCAGCGGGGCCAGCGACGGCACGCCCGAGCAGGCTGCGCGGCTGGCGCGCTGGCTCGATGCACTGGCCGCAGTGAGCAGCGATATCGCCGTCGTCGCGGTAGCCGGCGCCGGGCATGCGGCGCGCCTCGCGGTGCAGGCGCAGAACGCCGTCACCGACCTCGTGCTGCTGGGCACGCCGCTGTCGCCCATCTCGCTCACGGCGCTGGATACGCAACCCGCGGCCGATGCGCTACGCCTGTTGCACCGGCTGATGCCCTCGGTGCTGACAGTCGCGCAGGAAGCCGAAGAACCCGAGGATGCCGACCTCGCGCTCGGCCGCGCGCTGGTGGCAGCGATGATGGAACTCGCGGACCTCGCCGACCCCGGCGCCGACCTGCGCCCGGCCGTGCTCGAAGCGCCGGCGCCGCGCGCCGGGCTCGCGCTGACGGCACTCTTCGGCGCGGTGTCGGTCGACCAGGTCGAGCGCGCCGTCACCGCCATCACCGCAGCGGGGTTGGCCGAGCGCGCGCAGGCGCGCGTCGCGGCTGCCGAAGCCGCAGCAAGCCAGGGCGCGGGAGAAGGTGAGGGTGAGGGCGCGGGCGAGGGTGAGGGCGAAGCCGCGAGCGCTGCGTTGCCCATCGGCCTGCGTGCTGGCCTGCGCTTCGGTGTGCCTACGCGCCCCGGCGGCGCGCTGGCCATCGCCGGCACGGCCGAGCTTTCGCTGTTCGCCGCCGACCTCGGGCCTGCGGGTCTGGTGCGGCGCGAGCGCGTGCTGCGTGTTCGATTGTCGGTCGCCGATCGCACCGGCTGGCTGAGCGCCACGCCCGCGCTCTCGCTGCGCGCGGTATCGGCCGACCTCACCGTGCCGCTGGACGGCGCGGCGAGCGGCCGCTGCAGCATCACGCTGCACGATGCGCGCGTCTTTGGGCAGGACCGGGAGCGCCTGGTGCTCGGCACCGCTGCAGGCATGGTGCCGGTGCTGCCCGAGGCGCGTGTGCTGCTGTCGGCGCTGGTGCAGCGCCTCGCCGCCGACGTGGCCGGCCCATCGTCGGTGGCGCTGGCCGACGTGCTGCAAGCGCTCGGCCTCGTGGCCGAAGCCGGTGGCGTGGCCGCCGATGCGATCGACCAGCTCGTGCACGACCCGGGTGGCCTCGTGCGCCAGCGCTTCGCCTCGCTCGGGCCGGAACTCTCCGACGCGCTGCGCGCTTTGCTCGGCCCGCTCGGTGCGGCGATCGACTTCGACGCGCGCAGCGTGCGCGTCACCGGAGGCGGCAGTGCCGTCGGACGCTTCGGCTGGAGCGTCGAAACCACCGCCGCGACGACGGGCCTGAGCGGCAACTTCTCCATCGGTCCTGATGCCGCGCTGCCCGTGGTGGGCGGGCTGCAATTGCGCTTCACGCTGCAGCCCTTCGGCGCGCAGCTCGTGTGGCACCACAGCGGCGGCGGCAGCGACAGCGCGACGCTGTGGCCCGCGCCCGAAGGCGCGGCGCTGGCACGCATGCTCGCGCAGGCGGCGCCGGGCCTGGGTGCGCAGGCCGCGCTCGAACTTCTGCGCGGCGCCGACGAGACGGCGCGCTCGGTCATCGATGCGCTGCTCGATGCGCTCGGCTTCCTCGGTGGGGTGGCCGGTGATGCGCGGCGCAGCCTGCGCCCGCTCGCCGGGCTGTTGCGCGACCCGGTGGGGTGGTTGTCCAGCGCCGGCTCGCTCGCAGCGAGCCCGGTCAAGCTGCAGTCGCTCTTCGATGCGCTGCGGCCGCTGATGGACCTG
>JANNRI010000147.1:0-76118 GCA_031401195.1 Burkholderiales bacterium | reverse complement strand
GCGAGCGCATCGAGTGGGTGGTGGGTGCCGGTGCCGCCGCCGTCACGCTGAGCAGCGAGCCCGATGTCAGCGTCGCACAGAGCCTGCAGCAGTGGCTCGGTGAGCTGTTGATTTCCGAGGATCTGCTGTGAACATCGCTCGGCGCGGGACCCTCGACGAAGACGCGTGCTGCGGCAGTCGCGCAGATCGCGTCCAGCAATCTCCGGGCACTCTAGGGGTCTTCCCTCAAGGGAGCACCAGTCCGCGCGAATTCCGGTACCCAGGGCTATCGTGCAACGACTGCGCAATTGCCGCGGAATCGCGCATCGAAATCCGCGCCGCCGGCGTGCCGTTGATTGCCGCGAGAGGGAGTTCCGGATGAGCATTGACCTGCGTGTTTACGACAACGGCGACCACACCTGCTTGGTCTGGTTGCCGAGCGACGGCAAACCGGTTGCAGGGTGCCGTGGTTTTGCGATTCGCCGCCTGTGCAACGGCAAAGAGGGCTTCCTGCACGGCTTTGTCGGATTCTCCGACGACGACAAACTGGATCCCGCTGCGCCGTGGAAGTTTCCGCTGCAGCGATACATGTGGTGGGATTACGGGGTATCGCCCGGCGACATGGTGCAGTACTCGGTGGTGCCGGTGCTGGGGCCCGACAAGGACCATTTGAAGCTGTCGCCCGCAATGGCCAGTGCGCTGACCGCACCGATGAAGGTCAGCGGCCAGACGACGCCCAGCGTGTCGGCATATTTCAACAAGGGCGTTGTCGCCGCGCAGTGGGTATCGCGCGCACTGGCCAAGGTGGGCAAGGGCGCCAAGCTGGGCGACTCGATCGGCACGGTGGGCGATCCGCTGCGCAATGCGCTGAGCGGATTGCTGCGCCCGCAATTGCTGGCCCTGCTGGGCGAGGCCAAGGCCAAGGGCGGCGAGGTCTACGCGGCGCTGTACGAACTCAACGATCCGGAGTTGATCGCCGCATTGACGGCACTGGGACAGAAGTGCCACCTGCTGCTCGCCAACGGTGCATTCAAGTCCGGCAAGCCCGACGAGAACAAGAGCGTGCGGGACAGCTTGAGCGGTAAGGTGGATCTGCACAACCGCATCGTCACCAGCCCCCACTTCGCGCACAACAAGTTTGTCGTCGTTTGTGACAACAAAGGCAACCCCCAGCGGGTTCTTTCGGGCAGCACCAACTGGACAATCACGGGGCTTTGCACGCAGGCCAATAACGCGGTGATCGTGGACAGCCCGGAACTGGCTGCGGCCTACCTCGCCGAGTGGAAACTCCTGCAGGCCGCGGGCAACCTCTACCCGGATTCGCTGGCCGCGGCCAATTCGACGACGAAGACGATCACCGTGGACGGCGGGCGCATCACCCAATGGTTTGCACCCACCAGTGACGCCCAGGATATGGAATATGCCCGAGCGCTGATCAATGCCGCCGAGGACGGCATCATGTTCCTGTTCTTCAATCCGGGCCTTTTCGTCGCCGCGGATGAACCGAAGAAGTGGACGCTGCTGCAGAACATACTCGTGCGTCACCAGGCCGACAGCCCGAACTTCAAACCCGGCCTGTATATGCGCGGCGTGGTGAATCAGGACATCACCGGCCTCACCCGCGACGCAGCACAGGCCAAGGATGCGGTGCCGAAGAGTGTGACGCACGATCCATCGGCCGCCGACAACCCGGTCACGCTATTTCGCGGTGGCAGCGAGCCGCCGCAACGGCTGACGCATGCGGCCATGGTGCCGAAGAATATCAAGGTAGCCTTCCATGAGTGGGACGCCGAAATGCTTGGCGCCGGGGTGCATATCCACAGCAAGGTCATCGTGCTTGATCCGTTCGGCAAGAATCCGGTGGTGATGACGGGTTCGCACAACCTCGGCTACAAGGCCTCCAGCAAGAACGACGACAACTTGATGATCATCGAGGGCAATGCGCCGCTGGCGGCGGCCTATGCGGCCAATATCATCGCCATCTACCAGGCCTACCGCTGGAATGCCTATGTCGAGGCGCACCGCCAGGATCCGAAGGTCTGGCACGGTCTGGTCGACAACGACGCGTGGCAGCAAGGCTACCTGAAGGGCGACGACCTCGCCGAGCTCGAGTTCTGGATGGGAGAGCCAGCGGCCGCGGTGGCGCCGCAGGCCGCCACGTCAGCCCATACCGTCAATACCGTCAGGACCGCGCCGTCTGCCAAGGCGGCCCGGAAGGCCCCGGCCAAGAAGCCGGCGGCTTCCAAGAAGCGGCCGGCCGCCAAGACGGCGCCGGCTGTCAAGAAGAAGGTGACCGCGAAGAAGTCGACCGCGAAGAAACCAGCTGCAGCGAAGAAGTCGATAGCCACCAAAAGACCGGCGGCGTCGAAGAAACAGCCAGCGGTCAAGAAGCGCGCGCCTGCCGGAAAAGCGGCTGCGGCCAAGAAGCGGGCACCCGCCAGGAAAGCGACTGCGGCGAAGAAGCGGGCCCCCGGCAACAAGAAGAAGTAGCGAGCGCGCACGAGGCCCCTATGGCGAATTTGGCGACAACCATGATCGGCGGCGAGCTTTGCAAGCAGCGGCTCGGCAGCCAGTTGCTGGCGGCAGAGCCTCGCGAGCTCACCCGCACGGAGATCGACGGCCTTTGGCGCATCTTCGTCGCCATCGGAACAATCTGGAAGAACACCGTCCACGCTTCTGCGGGTCTCAAGAGTTCCTGGCTGGAGTTCCTGACCGAGAAAACGAGGATTCAACCGAGTTACGTCGCCGAGTACACCAACGCACTTAGGGTGGTCGACGAACTCATCGGCATCTACAAAAGCAACACCGAGGCGTTCGAACGGCTATTTCTCGGCCACGGCATCCCCGTGAACTCACTCGATACTCGCCTGGCCCACGCGAAGCACTTCGTCGTCGACGAGTTCATTCGCGTGCAGATCGTGGCCGGTGGATTCAAGGACTTCATCCGGCCCGAACAGACGAGCGGAATTCGCCCCGAGAACGTCGTCAACTACAACGGGTTCATCGCCGGGTCTCGCTTCAACCGCATCAAGCCCGTGCGCCCGTACGAGGAGCCGACCTCATGAGCAGTGCGAGCAGTGCGAGCGGTGCGAGCGGTGCGAGCGGTGACTATGCCTACATCATCGTCGGCTCGGGCGTGGCCGGTTCGGCGATCGCAGCCAAGCTGCTCGAGCGGGACCCGGCGACGCCGATTCTGATGCTGGAGGCCGGCCCCAAAATTCCGATGAAGGACCGGCGCTTCTGGTGGGACTACGTCATCTACGGTCGCAAGGCTTACGACGATTGCGAGGACCGCGACGCCGACAACGTGTCCGTCGGCCTGACGCCGTGGCATTCGAAGGGCTCGCGCACGATGATGTACGGCGGCTCCACCGCGCATTGGGGTGGCTGGTCGATGCGGTTCAAGCCCGAGGACTTCTATTTGAAGACCAACACCGGGCTCGGCGGCGACTGGCCCTACGACTACGACACCCTCGAGCCCTACTACTGCCGCGCCGACGAGTACCTCTCGGTGTGCGGCGACGACAACGACAGCGCCGCCCGCGGCGCCGACGCCGAAGCCGGCCGCAAGAACGATCCGTGGCGCAGCAAGCCGTATCCGCTGCCGCCCTACCCGTGGACCGAATCGGACGGCGAGATGGTCGAGGCGTTCAGGGCGCTGGGCATCACGCCGGGGCGGATGCCGCTCGCCCGCTACCGCAAGTGCATGGCGACGGGGACGTGCAAATACTGTCCCTTCGGAGCGCGTTTCTGCGGGTCCTACGTCCTGGATGATCTGCTCGGCGACCCCAGATATACGCAGCTGAAGTTTATCGGCATGGCGCCGGTGACGCGGCTGGTCGCCGAGTCCAAGACCCGGATCCACAAGGTGGAGTACACCGACCCTGCGACCGGGGAGACCGCGACGGCCAGCGCCGACCGCATCATTCTCTGCGCCGGTGCCTACGAGGTGCCCAAGTTGCTGATGCGCTCGCGCAGCTATTACTGGGAGAACGGCATCGGCAACGACCACGATCTCGTCGGCCGCTATGCGATCTCGCACCCATTCCTCTCGGTGTCGGGCACCAAGGACAAGAACGAGAAGCGCTGGATCCAGGAGTTCGACTTCCCGACGCTGATGTCGCGCACCTACGACACCGAGGCGTATCAGCGCAACGGAAAGATCTTTCTGATGAAGTCCGCGATGTTCCCCAACGTGGATATCGCCAGCCACATGATTGCCGGCAAGGGCCGCAGCGAGATCGACGGTCTCGTGTGCGGGCAACGCAAGGTCCAGTTGTCGGCCTTCATGGAAGAGATGGGGCAATTCGAGAATCGTTTCAGTCTCGGCGAGGGCACGACACGTTGGGGTCTGCCGCGCACGAAGATCCGGTTCGCCCATCCGCCCGACTTTCGCGAGTGTGCCGAGAAGAACCTCGACCGAATGGAAGCCGTGGTCCGGCAGATGGGCTACAAGGTCGAGCCGGGCGACAGGAAGATCGGCGAGCAGGATGGGCACCACACCTCGTCGACATGCCGCATGGGCAAGGACCCGAGCGAAGGTGTCGTCGACGCGGACCTGAAGGTGTTCGGTACCGACAACCTGTACGTGTGCTCGAACGCGGCGCACCCCACATGCGCCGCGGTCAACCCGACGCTGACGCTGGTCGCGGTGACGCTGAAGCTGACCGATCACCTCCTCGCGCAGAAATCATGAGCAAGCGATCACTGGCCGACATGCACCACCTCGAGCGCGTGCACCTGTTGCTCGAGGAGCCGCGTCACGACCTGAAATGGCTCGAGCACGCGCTCCAGTCGGCGGTCTCGGTCGAGTTCTCGACGATACCGCCCTATCTCGCTGCGCTGTGGTCGATCAAGGACCAGAGGCACCCGGTGGCGGCGTCGATCCGCAACGTGGTGCAAGAAGAGATGCTGCACATGGCACTCGCATGCAACATGCTCGCCGCCATCGGGTGCGTACCGAAAATCAATGATCCGATGATGGTGCCGAGCTACCCGGGGCCGATTCCGGGGAAAGTTCACCCGGAGCTCACCGTCTCGCTTTCGGGGCTGTCCGACGCCTCGCTGGATATCTTCATCGCGATCGAAGCGCCTTCGCAGGGCGTTGCCACGGCGAGCATCGAGCAAGGGAACAGCTACAAGACGATCGGCGCTTTCTACCGTGCGATCCTGGGCGCCTTCCGAACTCTGAAACCGGCGCTTCGCACCGAACGGCAGGTCACCGGCCCGCTCGCCTACATGGTGATGGCAGACCTGAGCGCCGTGGAAGCCGCCATCGCTCTCATCCTGGACCAGGGCGAGGGCTCGGAAGTATCGCCCGAAGTCGAGCACACCCACGAACTGGCGCACTACTATCGCTTCCTCGAGATCCGGCACCGAAGACGTTGCAGCGGCGTCGACGCGGATCGCCAACCGGTCTTCGAAGGCGAGGCCCTCGTGCGCCCGGCAGTATGGCCGATGGCGGTCGTACCGAAAGGCGGATATACGCAGGATGCCGTTCCGGCCGACGTGTGGACGATGGTCGATGGCATCGACCAGACCTTCACGCTGCTGCTCGACCGGTTGCAGGTAGTCTGGGAGCATGGTGACCAGTCGGCGCTCGTGCACGCCATCGAGACGATGTTCGGGTTGACGCAGCAGGCTCAGTCACTGATGAGCGTACAGATCGGAAATGGGCCAGGCCATTACGGACCCTGCTTCCGCTTCCTCGGACCCGGCAGGCGCCTGATGGACTCGAAGCACGCGCGCCGGCCGCGGGGCTGACGTGGACTGAACGTGGGCTGGACGTGAGCTGAACGATCGACGACCTATTCAACGCAGGAGTCTGCATCATGGGATGTTTTTACGAGATCAACGACACGCTGCTCTTGACGAAGGAACAGGGATTTCCGAGCGACATTCTCGATTTCGAAAAGCACCAGAAGAAGCCGATTACGCTGGCGGATGTCAAAGGCAAACTATTCTCGTTTCGCAACAAGCCTGCCGCCAGGGCATTTCAGTTGGATCCTGTCAGGGTCTATCTCTTCGAGAGCACGAAAAACGACAAATGGCTGGGCTGGGGCAGGGCGTTCATACAGTCGCTGACCATTGAGAGAAAGAAGGGGCTGGCACCTTCGGACCCGGCGGGTCCGATTTCCTTCAAAGCCAGCGACTGGGTCACTTCCGGAACCTTCGTGATCATCGATATCTACGATCCGGAGTATCAAAAGATCTTCACCTCCCACGAAGCCCCCCAGGCCTGGAACTATTTCGGCAAGGGTTGACCATCACTCGATGGCCGAGGACGCGAACCTGATCGGAACCTGATCAGCTGATCAGAACTTTGATCGAAACCTTTATCGCTATGGTGGCGCCTGTGCCGCGCCGGCATGGGCTGCCGCCATGACATCGGCCTCGGTCCACGACGCGCCTTCGATGCGCAGCCCGGCCATCGTTTCCGGTGTCAGATGTTCTGCGAGCAACCCGTTCAGATGAGTGGTTGTCAGTTCTTCGTTGGGCCCCGGCAGATGTCCGAGGGCCACGTAGGAGGCCTCGGCATAGCCGCTCAACCTCGCCGAGGTCTCCCACCACCCTCGCAGCGCGGCGCGAAGCGCCAGATGCGGCACAAACCAGTACAGGTAGGCCATCTTGGGCAGCAGATGCAGTGCCTCCTGGACGTGCGACTCGGCTTCCTCCAGCCGGCCCTGAAAAATCAGCAGACCGGCCAAGTGACCCACGGTGTGGCCGATCGGCCCTGCGTCTGCCCAGACCCGGGCATGCAGCACCGAGGCGCGGCATTCGGATTCAGCCTCATCGATGTGGCCACGAACAAACAGGCTTTCGGCGAGGTTGGCGCCGGCAACGATGCTGTTGTAGTGGTCTCCCGCCTGGTCGAACAGGGTCCGGGCCCGCGTGAATGCCGGTGCAGCGTCGGCTTGGAAGAAGTACGCCAGGAGTCCGCGAACATTCCAGTACCGTCCCTGTAGCGCGGGCCAGGCGTCCAGCCTGCCCTCGACGAGGCTCAGAACCTTTTGCGCCTCCGGCTTGCGCCGCAAGAAGGTGAGCGCCCGCGCGCGCGTCAGCTCCGCACGAAGGGTCCTGGCGTCGTCCAGCCCCTGCCAGAGCATCGCCGAGCGCTCGGCGGCGGCCAGATCCCGGTGGTGGTTCACGTTTCTCCAGATCATGCTCACGCCGTCGCACAGGCAAGCCTCACTCGCGGGCGGCGTGCCGGGCTCCAGTCTCGACGACGCAGTCTCCTGTCGCGTGATGCCTTCGGGCCACACGTAGCGGCGTATGAAAAGCTGCGCAGCGTTGCCGGTCAGTCTGATTCCCAACGCGACATCCCCGCGCGGCGCGAAAGCCCAGTCGAGCGCTGCGCGCACGTTATCGAGTTCGGATCCGAACCAGTGGCCCCAATCGATCGCGCGTGGTGTCGGCGTCACCTCCGCGAGGTCTTCGCACAAGCGCGATATCCATAGTGCGTGCCTTCGTTCGAGTTCGTCCGTCTCGCCGGATGCGGCGAGTTGTTCGAGCGCAAAGGCGCGCGTGGTCTCCAGCAGCCGGTACCTTGGTGTCGGGCTGCCTTCGGCCACGACGAGCGACTTGTCGACCAGGCTCCCGAGCCGCTCGACCACTTCCCATTCATCGAGTTCGGCATCGGCCACGACGTCGGCGAGCGAGTGCAGCGCGAACCCACCGGCAAACACACCGACGCGGCGAAACACCATCTGTTCGATGCCCGAGAGATGTCCGTGACTCCACTCCAGTGCGGCACGCAGCGTCTGATGCCGGCGCAGTGCGATGCGGTTGCCGGCACTCAAGAGCCGGAACCGTTCGTCCAGTCGACTGCGCACGCCCTCGACGCCGAGCAGCGGGACCCGCGCCGCCGCCATCTCGATCGCCAGCGCAATGCCATCCAGGCGGCGGCAGATTTCTATCACCGCGGCGACATTGTTCGCAGTCACATCAAACGATCTTTCGACCGCCTTCACGCGGTGCGCAAACAACTCGACTGCGCTGTAGAGCATGGCGTCGCCCACATCACCCACATCGCCCGCGGCCGGAATGGCGAGCGGACGCAGCCGATACGCCTGCTCCGCCGGAAGCCGGAGGATTTCCTGGGTCGTCGCCAGGACCCGTACGCCAGGGCAAGCCGCAAGCAACGCGGCCGTGGTTTCGACAACGCTGTCGATCAAGTGCTCGCAGTTGTCGAGCACGAGCAGGACCTTGCGGCGCTTGAACGCCTCGATCAGGGCCGGCTGCGCCGTCATCGCGGCCGGGAGCCGCACATTGAACGCCGCTGCGATCGCCCCGGGAACGAGTTCCGCGCTGGTCAATGCCGCGAGTTCGACCAGCCACACGCCATCGGCGAATTCGCCCAGGAACCGGTGTGCGACCTCCAGCGCCAGGGCAGTCTTGCCGATCCCGCCGGCGCCGATGATCGAGACTAGGCGATGCTGTCGGAGCAGGCGCTGCACCTCGTCGACATCGGCTATGCGGCCGAACAGTTGTGGGCGGCTTTCAGGCAGGTTGGTTTGTGCGGCAACGGGAGGTGCTTCTTGTTTCGAGGCCGCGGGTCCCAACGCCTGCGCAGGTGCGTCGCTGTCGGGCTCGCTGACGGGGGCCAGCGTGAAGCGATAGCCGCGCCCGGGTATCGTTGCCACCGCCTGCGGCCCGAGCAACTTGCGCAGCGCCGAGATCTGGACCGAGAGGTTGTTCTCTTCCACGACCAGGTTGGGCCAGACCAGATCGAGCAATTCGGTCTTGCCGACCACGCGGTCGCGGCGTTCGACCAGTGCGAGCAGCACATCGAAGGCGCGCGCCCCCAGCTTGGCGGGCACTTCGTCGACTATCAGTTGCCGCTGCGCCGCGAGGATCCGGGCGCGCCCGAAATCAAGCTCTGCTGATTTTGTTGTCGCGCTCATTTCAACGCCGTCGTTGCACCCTTGTTGGCACAACATCGGCGACCGGATGATAGATTCATTCGCCGTGACGACGATGTGCCCATGACCTATCGCGATCACGCGGTGCTCTGCCTGCAGCGCGGACGCCACCCGTTTGGGCCGAGCAGCCAGCAGCAGCGAAGCGGCATGGACCGCGACAGCACCCGAGAGTCAGGAGCACCCATGCCGCTGAGCGCAAACGACTGAACGCCAGCCCTGCCCGCCCCCGGGTGCTGTAAAAGCCCTGCCAGATGACGATCACACCCATCCCCGCCCCGCCCTTCAGCACCCTGCCCTTGCCCCCGGCCACGCTGGCCAACCTGCAGCAGCTGGGCTACCTGGGCATGACGCCCATCCAGGCCGCGAGCCTGCCGCTGGCGCTGGCAGGGCACGACCTCATCGCGCAGGCCAAGACGGGCAGCGGCAAGACGGCCGCGTTTGCGCTGGCGCTTCTGGCGAACTTGAACCCGCGGCGCTTTGCCGTGCAGGCACTGGTGCTGTGCCCTACGCGTGAGCTGGCCGAGCAGGTGACACAGGAGGTGCGGCGCCTGGCGCGTGCGGACGACCACATCAAGGTGCTCACGCTGTGCGGCGGCAGCACCCTGCGCCCGCAGCTGGCCAGCCTGGAGCACGGCGCGCACATCGTGGTGGGCACGCCGGGCCGGCTGATGGACCACCTGGAGCGCGGCAGCCTGAAGCTCGACGCGCTCAACACCCTGGTGCTCGACGAGGCCGATCGCATGCTCGACATGGGCTTCTTCGACGACATCGCCACCATCGCCAAGCAGTGCCCGCAACCGCGGCAGACGCTGCTGTTCTCGGCCACCTACCCTGACGGCATCGCCAAGCTGGCCGCCGCCTTCATGCGCGAGCCGAAAGAGGTGAAGCTGAAGGAGCAGCATGCACCGGCCAAGATCCGCCAGCGCTTCTACGAGGTGCGCGAAGACGAGCGCCTGCACGCCGTCTCGCTGCTGCTCAACCACTACCGCCCGGTGAGCACGCTGGCCTTCTGCAACACCAGGCAGCAATGCCGTGACCTTGTGCAGGTGCTGCGCGCGCAGGGTTTTGCGGCGCTGGAGCTGCATGGCGAGCTCGATCAGCGCGAGCGCGACCAGGTGATGGTGCGATTCGCGAACCGCAGCTGCAGCGTGCTGGTGGCCACCGACATCGCGGCGCGGGGCCTGGATATCGCGCAGCTCGAGGCGGTGATCAATGTTGACATCGCCATCGACGTGGCCACGCACACGCACCGCATCGGCCGCACCGGCCGCGTGGACGAAGACGGCTGGGCCTTCAGCCTGGCCAGCCTCGAAGAGATGGGCCGCGTGGGCAAGCTCGAGCACGAGCTCGGTTTCACCTCCGAGTGGCACAAACTCGACGAACTCACCACCACCGCCGGTGGGCCGCTGCACCCGCCCATGCGCACCTTGCAAATCGTGGGTGGCCGCAAGGAGAAGATCCGGCCTGGCGACGTGTTGGGCGCACTGACCAAGGACCTGGGATTCGCCGGCACGCAAATCGGCAAGATCAACGTCAATCAGTTCTCCACCTATGTCGCGGTCGAGGCGGGCATTGCCGAGCAGGCGCTGAAGCGGCTTTCGGGCGGCAAGGTGAAGGGGAAGAGCGTGAAGGTGAGGTTGCTGGAAGGCTAGGTTGAGCGCGCGTGCGCGGGATTGCGCCAGTGCGCGCCACCCCGGCGTTGCGCGATGATGGCCGGGCCCATCCCCCGGAGCCCACATGACACTTCGTCGCCACTGCGTTCAGGGCGCCCTTCTGCTGACACTGGGGCCGATGGCCGCGCCCGTGCTGTTCGCGCAGGCCCCGGCCAACCCCGCCGTGGCGGGCCCAGCCGCTGCAGCGCCCGAATGGCCCACGCGCACCATCCGCCTCGTCTCGCCTTTCAACCCGGGCGGCGCCATCGACGTGCTGAATCGCCTCATCGCCGAGAAGCTCGCGCCGCGCCTGGGCCAGGCGGTGGTGGTGGAGGCCCTGCCCGGCGCCAACACCATCACCGGCGCCAACGCGGTGGCCAAGGCCGCGCCCGACGGCTACACGTTCATGATCACCACCATGAGCACGCACGTGAACAACCGCGTGCTGTTCGACAGGATGCCCTTCGACCCCATCAAGGACTTCACCCCCATCTCGATGGTGTCGCTGGGCAGCGTGCTGCTCACGGCGCCGGGTAACGCGCCCTACAACGACCTGAAGGGTTTCATCGCCTGGGCCGCGGCGCAGAAGCGGCCCATCAGCTACGGCACCTGGGGCATTGGCAGCTCGGCGCACGTGTATGGAGGGATCCTGAACAAGGACCACGGCGTGGACCTCAACCACGTGCCCTACAAGGGTGAGGTGCCGGCCATCACCGACGTCATCGGCGGCTCGCTGGACATCACCTTCGCCAGCCCCGTGGGCGCGCGGCCCCAGGTGGCGGCGGGCAAGCTGAAGGCGCTCGCGATGGCCGGCCCGGCGCGCTCGGCCGCGATGCCCGATGTGCCCACGTTCGCAGAGCAGGGCTTCAAGGGCTTCGAGCTCGCGGTGTGGGTGGCGGCCTATGCGCCAGCGGGCACGCCGGCAGCCATCGTCGATCGATTGCAGCGCGAGATCGCCGCCGTCATCCGCCTGCCGGACGTGGCGCCGCGCCTCGTGGAGCAGGGGCAGACGCCGCTGGGCAGCACGCCGGCGGAATTCGATGCCGCGTTCAAGGCGCAGGCACCGCGGTGGGAGGCGCTGATTCGGGCTTCGGGGGCGAAGGCGCAGTGACTGTGTCTTGCTTGTGGGCGGAGTGAGCTTGCGACTCGATCGGGTCTTCGAAGGTCGGGGCGGCAAAGGGCTGTGCGGGCTCGGTGCGGCGCGCAGCTGCGGCGGTCTGCGCTGCGCGCCGACTTCCTTGCGCTGCTCGGGCTTCTGGCCCGCTCACAACTCGCTTCACTCGCTGCGCTCGTTTCGCTCAAACAGTGTTCGCGAGTCAGTCTTGGATGCGCGCGAGTACGCGCGCGGCCAGAAGCCCTGCGCTGCTCGCCTTGCAGGCCGCACCGGGGCCAAGGCCCCGGTCGCTCGCCAGGCACAAGCAGTCCACCGGACTGCTTGTGTCCGGGCTCGCCACCGCAGATGCGCGCCGCACCGAGCCCGCACAGCCCTTTGCGGACGCAGTGTTTGTCTTCGAAGTCCTCGGAGCGCCACCCCTGGTGCTGGCAAGGCCGCGGGCGGGAGCCCGGCGGGGCGCATTTGCGGCGCTGAGCAGCGCAGGGTTGGGGTCGGCGCGCGTACTCGCGCGCTTCGTAGACTGACTCGCGAACACTGTCTGAGCGAAACGAGCGCAGCGAGTGCAGCGAGTTGTGAGCGCGACCCCAACCCGAGCAGCGCAAGGGAGTCGGCCCCCCGGGGGCCGACCGCCGCATATGCGCCCCGCCGGGCTCCCGCCCACGGCCTTGCCCACCCCGGCCTCAATTCGCGCACGCCTTTGATCGCACGCATCGCCAATCGACCAGCACCCCCCAACACAACACCCGACCATGCCCCAAGACGAAGGCACCGCTTACGGCCTCAAGTCCGCCCACCACGACCCCGCCCTCACCGAAGTGCGAGCCGGCACCCCCATGGGTGAATTGATGCGCCGCTACTGGCACCCCGTCGGCCTGGCCAGCGACGCTGCCGCCGAGCCGAAGAAGGTGCAGGTCCTCGGCGAAGAACTCATCCTCTTCCGCGACGGCCGGGGCCACCCCGGCCTCGTGCATCCCCGCTGCGCACATCGCGGCGCGTCGCTGTACTACGGCCGCATCGAAGAACAAGGCATCCGCTGCTGCTACCACGGCTGGTTGTTCGACGTGCAAGGCCACTGCCTCGAGCAGCCCTGCGAGCCCGATGGCGGCGCCGCGCTGCGCCACAACGTGCGCCAGCCCTGGTACCCGGTTGAAGAACGCTACGGCCTCGTCTTCGCCTACCTCGGCCCGCCCGATCGCAAGCCGCTGCTGCCCCGCTACGACATCCTCGAGCACCTCGACCCCGGCGAATGGATCGAGGCCGACGACAGCAGCATCGGCGGCGGCGGCCCGGCCATCGTTCCGTGCAACTGGCTGCAGCACTGGGAGAACGTCGTCGATTCCTTCCATGTGCCCATCCTGCACGGCACCTTCTCCGGCACCCAGTTCGTGCCGCAGTTGTCGCAAATGCCCAAGGTGGAGTGGACAAGCAGCGGCCGCGGCGTGCGCGTCGAGAGCTGGCGCGATCTCGAGCCCGGCAAGCCGCTGCGCCGTGTGACCGAAGCCGTGCTGCCCACGTTGCGTGTGGTGCCCAGCCCGCGCCTCTCGAAACCCGGGCGCTGCGAAGCCATAGGCTGGGTGCTGCCCATGGACGACACGCACTTCCGCATCCATGTCGCCGGCCGCGTCACCGAGAAGGGTGAACTCAGCCGCCAGCGCAGCAAGTTCAACGGCAAGTTCTGGTGGGACCTCACCGAGGAGGAGCACCGCCGCTTCCCCGGTGACTTCGAAGCCCAGATGAGCCAGGGCGCCATCGCCTCGCACGAGGCCGAGCACCTGCGCACCAGCGACCGCGGCATCGCGCTGCTGCGCAAGCTCCTGCGCGAGCAGCTCAAGGTGGTGGCCGAAGGCGGCGACCCGGTGGGCGTGGTGCGCGACCCCGAGGCCAGTGCGCTGGTGCATCTCGACGCCGGCAATTGGCTGGCCGAAGGCAACGATGAAGCCGAAATGCCCCCCGCGTCTACATCGCCGCGGTAAAGGCGCCTTCCACCGTCATCACCAACCCGCTCACGTAAGACGCCTCGTCGGAGGCCAGGAAAACCGCCGCCGGGCCAATCTCCGCAGGCCGGCCCCAGCGACCGGCCGGCGTGCGCTGGCAGACCCAGTCATTGAACTCCGGGTTCTCGGTGAGGGCCGTGTTCATCTCGGTGGCGAAGAACCCGGGCGCAATGCAGTTTGCGGTGATGCCATCGCGGGCCAATTCCACCGCCAGCTGCTTGGTCAGGGCGTGCACGGCGCCCTTGCTGGCGACGTAGGCCGAGATCGTCGGCCGTGCGTTCATCGCACTGATCGAGCCAGTCAAGATCAGCCGCCCCTGTTTCCTCGCGCGCATCTGCGCCGCCGCCGCCTTGCACAGCACCCACACCGCAACCAGGTTGGTATCGAGCACCCGCTGGAAATCGGCGAGCTCGAATTGGGTGATGGGCTGGCGGTGGTTGATGCCGGCATTGGCCACGAGGATGTCGAAGCGGCCGTGGCGCTGTGCAAGTTCGGCGACGCTGCGCTGCGCGAGGTCGGTGTCGGTGACGTCGAAGGCGCAGGCTTCGCCGGAGAGCCCCAACGCGGCGAGTTCGGCCACGCGCGCCACGAGCGCCCCCTCGTCGCGTGCGTTCAGCGCCACATGGGCGCCGGCCCGCGCCAGCGATTCGGCCATCGCCCAACCGAGCCCGCGCGAGGCGCCGGTGACCAACGCAACCTTGCCGCTCAGGTCAAACATGGCCGTCCACTTTGATCGTCGACTTCGGTGTGCGGCCGTTCGCAAAGTCCGCGATGCAGGTCAGGCCCTCGCGCGCGATCGCATCGAAGCACTCGTCGGTCCAACACAGCGCATGCGGTGTCGCCAGCACGTTGTCCATCTTCAGCAGCGGATTGTCGGGCGCCACCGGCTCCTGCTCGAACACATCGACACCGGCACCGGCGATCGCGCCGCCGCGCAGAGCCGCGATCAGCGCCGGTTCGTCGACGATCGGCCCGCGCGACAGATTGATGAAGTAGGCGCTGGGTTTCATCTGCGCAAAGCGCGCCGCATTCATCAGGTGGTGCGTCTCGTGATTCAGCAGCACCGTCGCGACGACGAAGTCAGCATCGCGCAGCAGCCGCTCGAGTGGCACGCACTCGGCACCCAGCGCCGACACCGCCGCCGGCTCGACATAGGGGTCTGCCGCCAACATCTTCCAGCCGAAGGGCCGGGCCAGCGCGAGCAGTTCGCGGCCGATGCCTCCGGCGCCGATCACGCCGAGCGTGCGGCTCGTCAAACCCAGGCCCATGTGGCTGGTGCGCTCATGCCAGCGGCCCGATCGCGTCAGACGGTCCTTCTCGATGAGCCGGCCGGCGAACGCGAAGATGAACGTCAGTGCCGCCACGGCCACCGGCCTGCGCACGGCCACCGGCGTGTTGGTGGCGATCACCCCCTTGGCCGCGAGCGCGCGCACGTCCACCGAGTCGTAGCCGACGCCGTGGCGGCTCACGATGCGCACACGTCGGTCGGCCCGCGCCACCGACGCTGCGGTGACGCGCGGCGAATTCACGTAGAGCCCGTCGTAGCGCGCCATGACGTCGGGCGTGATCTCGTCCACCGCCTCGGGCAGGAACTCCCACTCGATGCGCGGGTCGCTTGCGAGCAGCGCCAGCGGGCCGCGGCCGAACGAGGGTTCGCCGCTGGCGGCCAGCAGGTCACGCGTCAGGCCGACCCGAAAGCGCTCCTGCGCGCCAGGGCTCATCGACCCGCAGCCTCGATCTGGCCGACCATGTTCTTCAACGCGGCCTCGAGCAGGCCGGTGTCCGTGCCGCCGGCGATCATCGTGTAACCCATTTGATGCGCCCGTGCGATCCAGGCCGCGTCGGTGGCCATGAACCCCGCGGCCTTGCCATGACGCCGCGCCACCTCGGCCACGCGGCGCATCGCGGCATCGAAGCGCGAGTCGTCGAAGCGGCCCGGGATGCCGAGGAAATTGGAGAGGTCGAAATGACCGACCCACAGCACATCGACGCCGTCCACGGCCGCGATCAACTCGACCTGCTCGAGGCCGCGTTCGGTCTCGATCTGCGCAATCACCATCGTGCGCTCGTGCGAACGACGGATCTTCTCGCCCACGTCGCCGCCGAGGTAGTCGCATTGCGCAAAGCCGAACGCCGCACCGCGGCGGCCGACGGGCGGATAACGGCACGCCTGCACGATGGCCCGGGCCTGCTCGGCCGACTCCACCATCGGGATCATCACGCCGCGCGCGCCCAGATCGAGGGCCCGGGCGAGCCACGTGTATTCGCCGCGTGGCACGCGCACCATGGGCTCGATGGGCAGGCCGCGGCAGCTTGAGAAGAGCCACTTCAGGGTTTCAAACCCGAGGCCAGTGTGCTCCATGTCGTAGAGCACGAAGCGGCAACCGGCATTGGCCAGGATGGCCGACATCCCGGGCGAGAAGAACTCGAAGATCATCGCACCGGCCACGGTCTTGCCGGCCAGCACATCGCGCTTGATCGTATTGGGTTTCATTCGGGCCTCACCACCGTCGCAAACACCTTCTGCGCCACCACCCAGCGCCCGTCGACCTTGAGAAGGTTGAGATAGTCGGTGAAGAAGCGCGGGGGAATCTGGCACTTCACCTTCACGAAGGCGGTAGTCGGCCCGGACTGGTCGACGAGCAGGATGGCGTCGTCACGCGGCAGCCCTTTCGCCTTCGGCGCTGGCCGCTCGCGGACTGCCTTGAGCCATTGCGCCAGCGGCAGCACGGTCAATTTGCCGTCCTGCTCCCAAGTCAACGCGCTGGTCTCGTGGAAGACGCTGGCCAGCTTGTCGGCGTCACCGTCGTAGAGCCCGTCCAGATACGTCTGAACCATCTGCTCGATCGCTTGGCGGTCGTGGTTGCTCATCGTGCGTCTCCTTCGTGTATTCATCGTACCGCAGCGAATTCACCGCGCACGCCGCGTCTGGTCGCGTCTGGTCGCACCCGTGATTGCACACCCGTGATTGAACGCTGGACGGATGTCGACCGGCAGGCGAACATGCAGCGTGGATGACAACGGCCGAGCCTACGCAGGGAGCATGAAGATGAACCAGGGCACGCTGCGACATGCCAGGACCGCGCGGTTCCTCGAACCCGGCTCGGCCACCGCCCGCCTGCATGCGCAGGCCAGCCAGTTGATCCCGGGCGCCACCTCGCGGCTGCACTACCACTTCAAGCCGTATCCGATCTACGCACGTTCGGGCAAGGGCTGCCGTCTCACCGACATCGACGGCGATCAACGCATCGACTGCCTGAACAACATGACGGCGTTGATCCATGGCCACGCCGACGTGGAAGTGAACGCCGCCATCGTCGACCAGGTACAGCGCGGCGTCAGCTTCTCCGAGCCCGCCGAACCCGAAGTGGCGCTGGCCCGGCTGATGTGCGAGCGTGTGCCATCGGTGCGGCAGGTGCATTTCAGGAGTTCGGGCACCGAGGCGGTGATGATGGCCGTCAAGCTCGCGCGCGCCCACACGGGCCGCAGCCGCATCGCAAAGTTCGAGGGCGCCTACCACGGCTACTACGACTACGTGCAGGTGAGCTTCTCGTCGACTCCAGCCAACTGGGGTTCGGCGATGGCGCCGCTGAGCGTCCCGAGTTCAGGCGGCCTCTCACCCGCGGTGGGCGCTGAAGTGCTGGTGCTGCCCTTCAATGACCGCGCCGGCGTCGAGCGCCTGCTGGCGCAGCACGGCAAGGGCCTGGCCGCGCTGCTGTTCGAGCCGCTGTCCAACCGTTCGGGCATGGTGCTGCCGCAGCCGGGCTTCCTCGACTTCCTGCACGAGATCACGCGCGAGTACGGCATCGTGCTGGTCTTCGACGAAGTCATCGCCTTTCGCCTCGGGCAGGCGGGCGCGCAGGGCCGCTACGGCGGCCGGCCGGACTTGACGGCATTCGGCAAGAACATCGGCGGCGGCTTGCCGATCGGCGCTGTCGGCGGGCGCGCCGACATCATGGCGCTGCTCGATCCGGCCGGCACCGGCCCGCGGGTGATATCGGGTGGCACCTACAGCGGCAATCCACTGTCGGCCGCGGCCGGGCTGGCAACGCTGAAGAAGCTCACCCCGGCGATGCACGGGAGGCTGGACGTCATGGGCCAGCGCATGCGCGACGGCCTGAACCAGATCTTTCGCGCCGCGGGACAGAAGGCGCAGGCGGCTGGCGATGGGTCGCTGTTCCAGATCGTGCCGACCGACCGGCCACTGGCCAACTACCGCGATGTGCCCCAGGACGCTGCGTCATTCAACTGGCTCGATCGACTGCACCACACGCTGCTTTGCAGCGGGGTCATCATCTCGCACCGCGGACTCAGTTGTGTGTCCTCGCCGATGGGAGAGCCCGAGGTCGATGAGGTGCTCGGGGTCTTCGAACAGGCGGTGGCGGGGCTGCCCGCGAGTGTGGGTGGATAGCTGCCCGATGGCCGAGCTGACCCTCCTGAAAACGGCCAGAATCCAAAGGTAGCATCGTTCACCGCCTGCATCCAACACCAACGGAGCCACCCGCCATGGGCCACGCCGAACCGCAAGTCGCCAACGCCAACGCCAACACCACCATCCCCGCGGCCGAGCAGCGCCAGAGCTACTGGATGCCCTTCAGCGCCAACAAGGAGTTCAAGTCCGAGCCGAGGATGTTCGCGCGCGCCAAGGGCATGTACTTCTACACGCCTGAGGGCAAAGAGGTCATTGATGCGTCCGCGGGTCTGTTCTGCGTGGCCGCCGGCCACTGCCGCCAGGAAATCGCCCAGGCGGTCTACGAACAACTGCAGACGCTGGACTTCACCGCGCCCTTCCTGCGCGCGCACAACAAAGCGTTCGAGTTGGCCGAGCGTGTCACGCAGTACACGCCCAAGGGACTGAACCGCATCTTCTTCGTCAACAGCGGCAGCGAGGCCGTCGACACGGCCATGAAGATGGCGCTGGCCTACCACCGCGTGAAGGGTCAGCCGCAGCGCCAGATGTTCGTCAGCCGCGAGCGCGCCTACCACGGCGTGAACATGGGCGGCGTGTCGCTGGCCGGCATGGTCAACAACCGGCGCACGTTCGGCCTCGGCCTGGCCGGCGTGCACCACATGCGCCACACGGCGCTGCCCGACAACAAGTTCATCAAGGGCCAGCCCGAGCAAGGCGCCGACCTGGCCGATGACCTGCAGCGCTTTTGCAACCTCTACGGCGGCGAGAACATCGCGGCCGTGTTCGTGGAGCCCACCGCCGGCTCGTTCGGCTGCCTGCCGCCGCCCAAGGGGTATCTCGACCGGCTGCGCGCCATCTGCAACCAGCACGGCATCCTGCTCGTGTTCGACGAGGTCATCACCGGCTGGGGCCGCATGGGCGCACCTTTCGCGGCACAGGCCTTCGGCGTCACGCCCGACCTGCTGACCATGGCCAAGGCCATCACCAACGGCGCGCAGCCGATGGGTGCGGTGGCCGCACGGCAGGACATCTACGACGACATCACCAACGCCGGCCCGGCCAAGGGTGTGGAGTTTTTCCACGGCTACACCTACAGCGCGCACCCCGCGTCGTGCGCGGCGGGCCTGGCGATGATGGACATCTTTGCCAAGGAAAAACTCATCGAACGCGGCGCGGCGATGAGCCCGAAGTTCACCGACGCCATCCACTCGCTGCGCGACTGCGGAATCGTCACCGACATCCGCAGCGTGGGCATGATGGCGGCGGTGGACGTGGCCGTGGACGGCAAGTCCGGCGGCCCAGGCGCGCGCGGCCACGAGGCCCAGAAGCGCCTCTATGACGCGGGCCTCAACCTCAAGGGCACGGGCGATGCGCTCATCATCGCGCCGCCGCTGGTGATGGAAGACAAGCACCTGGACGAGATCGTGTCCAAGCTGCGCGCAGTGCTGAAGGGGTTGTAAGCCCGCGCCCCTGGCGGGCGTGCCGACCGGGCTCCTAGAGCCGGCCCAGCGCCTGCTCCAGCCGCCCGCGCACCTCCTTGGCCAGCGCCCCGACCTCGGGGTGATCCACCAGCGTCAGAACGGCGTCGGGATCCATCACTTCGACGTGCACGGTGCCGCGGTCATCCTGGCGCACGACCACGTTGCACGGCAGCAGTGCGCCGATGGCCGGCTCCACCGCCAGCGCGCGGCTGGCGAACTGCGGGTTGCAGGCGCCGAGGATGCGGTAGGGCGGCATATCCTGATCGAGCTTCTTCTTCATCGTCGCCTGCACGTCGATCTCGGTCAGGATGCCGAAGCCGACCTGCGCCAGCTCCTCGATGATGCGTTCGCGGGCGCGCTCGAAAGGCATGGGGACGGTCTTGCCGAAGGTGTAGCGGGGCATGGTTCGATCCTTGTTCAGTGTGTCGGGCATCAGCTCAGCCAAAGCGCAGGAACAAGCGGCTGAAGGGTGGCTTCAGCTCGGCCAGCGCCTGCCGTGCGGCGGCCACGTCTCGCGCCCGCAGTGCGGCGCGCAGGCGTGCCGATGAAGCCCGCACCTCCTCGAGCGCGGCGGCAAAGGCCGCGTGGTCGCGTTGTGCCGGGCCAGCCTCGGTGCCGAGGTGTCGCGCCAGGTGATCCAGCGCACCGGCCTCGAGCGTGAGCTCGATCGGGCCGTCGGGCGTGGCCAGCCAGCCCGGCGCCCCTTTCAGCACTCTCTCCATCTGCTCGTGGTAGGCGTTCACATGGTCGCTGAAGGTGACCACGCCATTGCGCTGCCGCAGTGCGGCCAACAGGTCGCGCACTTCCTCCAACGTCTCGTGGGCCTGTGCAAGCTGTTGGCGGCCGATCTCGGCCTCGGCACGCGTATAGATGGCGTCCACGGCCGCCAGCGTGTCGGCGAAGCCCTTGTCGCGGTCGTAGGGTACGGGTGCGTTCGCACCGAAGCGCTCGAGCACCCGCGTCCACGCCGCGCGCGCCGATGCCATCGCACGCTCGGACTCTGGTTGCGACTTGGAATTGGTGCGGAACAGCGCCGCGCGATACGGTTCGTAGGCCGCCTGCATGGCGTCGGTGGCAGCATCGCTGGCGTGCACCGAGTGCACCGCCACGAGCAACGCAATCACGACGCCGAATCGGCGCGCATGTCGGGTGATGGGCAGGCCGGCACTGCGCGCACGGGCCAAGGTTCGGGTGGCAAACATCATTCGCTCCTTTCAGTGGCGACGCCTTCGGCCGTCAGCCAACGCTTCAGATCTGGTGCGCTCGTGGCGCCGCTGCGCCGCGCGATCTCCTGCCCGCCGCGGAACAGCACCAGCGTGGGGATGCTGCGGATGCGTTGCCCCACGCTCGCCTTCGGGTTGGCGTCGGTTTCCAGCTTGGCGAAGCGCACGCCGGGCATCTCGGCGGCCGCGTGCTCGAATTGCGGCGCCATGGCGTGGCACGGGCCGCACCACTCGGCCCAGAAGTCCACCAGCACGGGCAGCTCGGTGCGCCCGACAAAGGCGTCGAAGGTGGTGTCGGTCAGCGCCACGGGCCGGGCCGCCATCAGCTCGGCGCCGCAGCGGCCGCAGACGGGCCCGTCGCCGAGTTTCTGATCGGGCACGCGGTTGACCGTGCCGCACTGTGCGCAGGCCAGGTGCATCTCAGCCTCCCGCCGGCGCGCCGAGCTTGCGCACGATGTTTTCCATCAGGCACCAGCGCGTGAAGCCGCTTTGCAGCAGGTTCACGCCGACGAAGGCGGTGAAGGCCAGCCACCACGGGCTGTGGAAGACCGGGCTGCCGGGGATGCCCAGCGCCAACGACGCGAGGATGAAGAGGCCGGCGACGATACGAACGATTTGCCAGGACGACATGGTCAAGCTCCTTGGGGTGACGACAAAAGATCCGGCGCGATCGCATGCAGCCGCTTGCGATACGCCACGTAGTAGAGGATGGGGATCACCACCAGCGTCAACAAGGTAGAGACGAAGATGCCGAATACGAGAGAGATCGCGAGCCCGTTGAAGATCGGGTCGTCGAGGATGAAGAAGGCGCCCAGCATCGCGGCCAGCGCCGTCAGCACGATGGGCTGCGCACGCGCCACGGCAGCGGCCACCACCGCCTGCTCGAAGGGCATGCCGCGCCGCACCTCGAGGTTGATGAAGTCCACCAGCAGGATCGAGTTGCGCACGATGATCCCGGCCAGCGCGATCATGCCGATCATGCTGGTGGCGGTGAACTGCGCCCCGAGCAGCGCGTGCCCTGGCATCACGCCGATCACCGTGAGCGGGATCGGTGCCATGATGATGAGCGGAGTGAGGTAGCTGCCGAACTGCGCCACCACCAGCAGGTAGATCAGCACCAGGCCCACGGCGTAGGCGGCGCCCATGTCACGGAAGGTCTCGTAGGTGATCTGCCACTCGCCGTCCCACTTGAGCGTGTAGCCGCGGTAGGGGTCCTCGGGCTGCACGATGAAGCGCTCGTCGAGCGTGCCGCCACCGGGCGTGGGCAGCGCACGCAGTGCCGGGCGCATCTGGAACATGCCGTACAGCGGGCTGTCGAGCGCGCCGGCCACGTCGGCGACGACGTAGTTCACGGGCAGCAGGTCCTTGTGGAAGATCGGCTGCTCGCGCTGCGTGTCGGTGAGTGTCACGAGCTCGCGGATCGGCACCAGCCGGCCGGCCGCCGAGCGCACCGCCAGCGCCAGCAGGGCGTCGAGGTCGCCGTGGCGTTCGGGGGGCAGTTGCAGCATGGCCGCGACCGGGTACTTGCTCTGGTCGTGCAGGTAGGCTGTGGCCTCGCCCGCCAGCCCCGCCCGCAGCGTGGTCACGATGGCCTGTTGCGGCACGCCCAGCATGGCGGCCTTGCGGCGGTCCACCACCAGCAGCATCTTCGGCGCCGCGGCGATCGAGGAGTCGTCGACATCGACCACGCCTGCGGTCTGCTCGAACACCTTGCGCACGGCGCGCGCCATTTGCCGGCGGCCCTCGGCCTCGGGCCCGTAGATCTCCGCCACGATGGGCGAGAGCACCGGCGGGCCGGGCGGCACTTCCACCACCTTCACGTGGGCGCCATGGCGCGCGCCGATGGCCTGCAACGCCGGGCGCAGGCGCGCGGCGATGGCGTGGCTCTTGTCCTTGCGTTCGTGCTTGCCAACGAGATTGACCTGCAGGTCGCCCAGCTCGCCGCCGGCGCGCAGGTCGTACTGGCGCACGAGGCCATTGAAGTTGATCGGGCTCGCGGTGCCGGCATAGGCCTGGTAGTGGGTCACCTCGGGCACCGTGGCCAGGTGCGCGCCGAGCTCGTGCAGCACGGCCGCGGTGCGCTCCAGCGGCGTGCCCGCGGGCATGTCCACCACGACCTGGCACTCGCTCTTGTTGTCGGAGGGCAGCATCTTCAGCAGCACCAATCCGGCCGCCGGCAACGCCACCGAGGCCGCGATCGCCGCGGCCACGCCGAGGCCCAGCCAGCGCCGGTTGCGGCCGCCACGCTGCGGGTGCAAGAGCGGCGCGAAGAGTCGCTCGAACAGCGGCGCGATGCGCGCCGCCGGGCCGTGTGGCCTGGGAGCAGCTTCGCCTTCGCATCCGCCTTCGTCTTTACCCTCGCGCTGCGGCAGCGCCTTCAGCCACAGGCGCGCCAGCCACGGCGTGACGACGAACGCGATGGCCAGGGACAACAGCATGCCCAGGCTCGCGTTGATCGGGATCGGGCTCATGTAGGGGCCCATCAGCCCCGAGACGAAGGCCATCGGCAGCAGTGCCGCAATCACCGTGAGCGTGGCGAGGATGGTGGGGCCGCCCACTTCGTCCACCGCGGCGGGGATCAGCTCTACGAGCGGCCGGCCCGGCTCGAGCGCCATGTGGCGATGGATGTTCTCCACCACCACGATGGCATCGTCGACGAGGATGCCGATGGAGAAGATGAGCGCGAAGAGCGACACGCGGTTGAGCGTGAAGCCCCAGGCCCAGGAGGCAAACAGCGTCGCCGTGAGGGTGAGGATCACCGCTGCGCCGACGATGGCCGCCTCGCGCCGCCCGAGCGCGAAGAACACCAGCGCCACCACGGACGCGGTGGCGAAGAGCAGCTTGCCGATGAGCTGGTTCGCCTTGTCGTTGGCCGAGGCGCCGTAGTTGCGTGTCTCGACCACCTGCACGTCGGCGGGGATGACGGTGTTGCGCAGGCCGGCCACGCGCCGCATCACCGCATCGGCCACGCGGATGGCGTTCTCGCCAGGCTTCTTCGTGATGGCGAGGGTCACGGCAGGATGCTCCGCCGCCGCCCGGCCAGCCTTCGCGGCCACGCCGTGCCAGACGTAGCGGCTGGGCACGAGCGGCCCGTCGACGACGCGCGCCACGTCGGAAAGAAACACCGGCTTGCCCTGGGTCACGCCGACCACGAGTTCACCCACCTCGAGCGCGCTGTGCAAGAAGGGGCCGGACTCGATCGCCACGGCGCGGTCGCCTGCGAACAGGTCACCCACCGGGGCGCCGAGGTTGGCCGAAAGCAACGCCTGGCGCAGATCGGCCACGGTGACGCCGCTGCCGGCCAGGCGAGCCGGGTCGATCTCCACGCGCACGCCGCGGCCCGGGCCGCCGACCGTCGTCACCTCACGCGTGCCGGGCACACGCTTGAGGTCGGCCTCCATGCTGTGGGCCACACGCTCGAGGTCGAATGCACTGGCGTTCTGGCCGAAGAGCGTGAGCGTGACGATGGGCACGTCGTCGATGCCCTTGGGCTTGATGAGAGGCGCGCCGACACCGAGGCCGCGCGGCAGCCAGTCGGCATTGGAATTGACCGTGTCGTACAGGCGCACCAGCGCCTCGGTGCGCGGCACGCCGACCTTGAACTGCACCGTGATCAGCGCCAGGCCCGGGCGCGACACCGACATCACGTGTTCGGTGCCGACGATCTGCGACAACACCTGCTCGGCCGGGCCGGCCACCATCTGCTCCACGTCTTTGGCGCTCGCGCCTGGAAAGGGGATCAGCACGTTGGCCATCGTCACGTTGATCTGCGGCTCTTCCTCGCGAGGCGTGACGAACACGGCGAAAGCACCGAGCAGCAGGCCGAGCAGCGCCAGCAACGGCGTGATCTGGGCGCGCTGGAAGTAACCGGCGATGCGACCGGAGACGCCGAGCGCGAGTGGGTGGTTGCGCACCGCGGCCTCTGCATGCTGCGCAGCGCGGCCTTCGTCCGCCGGAGGGCTGGACGGGCTGGGCGGGCTGGGCGAGCTCATCGTGGCCTCGTCGGGCGGGGAAGATCCTGGCACGGTGCGCCCTTCACTTCTGCGCCAGCGTCATGCGGGCCGCGGCCTGGGCGTCGGTGGCCACGCGTTCGCCCACGGCAAGCCCCGTGAGCACCTCGACCTGCGTGCCCTCGCTGCGGCCCAGGCGCACCTGGCGCAGCAGCGGCTTGCCGCCGGCGTCGAGCACATAGAGGCCCGTCATCTCGACGCGCCGCACCACGGCCTGCAACGGCACCCAGGGGCTGGGCAGCGTGCCCGGCGCCGCGCCCGAAGCCGGCGGCACCGCCGGCAGCCACAGCCGCGCAAATTGCCCGGGTGCCAGACCGGCCAGGCCCGGCGCCAGATCGGCGCGCAGCATCACGGTGTGCGTCGCGGCGTCGGTGGCGGGCAGGCGCTGCACGCGCACGGGGGTCTGCAAACGCTGCGCCGCGGAAAGCAACGATGGAAGCTCGACGCGCACGGCCTGGGCCTGGCTGTCGTTGAACGCAGCCAGAGCCGACTGCGGCACCGCCGCGCTGATGCGCAGCACCGCCGGGTCGTACATCGTCACCAGTGCGCGACCCGGCAGGGCCATGTCGCCCAGCGTCACCGGCACCTCGGCCACCACGCCGGCATAGGGGGCACGTACGACGTAGAAGCCGGTCTGCGTGCGCGCCGCACCGGCCTGCGCGAGTTGCGCGGCGGCCTGCGCTTGCGTGGCCTTGAACTCGGCTTCGGCGCGGTCCAGCGCCGCGGTGCTGATGAAGCGCTCGGAGGCCAGCTGCTGCTGGCGCTCAAATTCCTTGGCCGCCACGTCCTGCGCGGCGCGCGCGGCGCGCACCTGGGCTTCGCTGGCCACCGCGCCCTGGTCGGCCGCGCGCGCGTCCAGGCGCAGCAGCACCTGGCCGGCGCGGACGCGATCACCCACCTTCACGTCGAGTTGCACCACGGCGCCGCTCACCTGCGCGGCAATCACCGTCTGGCGCACGGCCTCCACCACGCCGTCGTAGGCTGCGGGAGCCGCGCTCGTGGCGGCGCGGGCCACCACCGTCGCCAACTCGCCAGGCGCGGACGCCGGCCCTGGCGCGGCGAGGAGCGGCGCGGCAGGGAACGCGGCCAAGACCGCGGCCAGGCTCGCGGCCACGAACGCGCCGATGGACGCACCCATGGACGCGGCGGGCCGCAACCGCAAGGCCGGCCACCGCCGCGCGGCCGGTCGCGGCAGAGCTTGTGCAGACATCGAACTCACCGTGTTCATCAGCCACCTCGTGCGGCGCGTCAACCGGCCCGGATGGACAGTGCGCGCGATTGCATGTATTATTTGCGCAATCATGCAAGTGCGCAAGTACTTGTTGAAGCACCGACGCACCGTGCAGGTGGAATGAGGCATCATGTGAACGTCGATCTCGAGCCCACGCACGACTGCCCCCGCATGGAGAATCTCTCGCCCGAAGCGCTGGTCCAGGTGGCGGCGTATTTCCAGGCGCTGGCCGAGCCGGCGCGCCTGCGCCTGCTCAACCTGCTGCGCAGCCGCGAGCACAGCGTGGGCGAGCTGGCCGAGGCCACCGGCTACAGCGCCGCCAACATCTCGCGCCACCTGTCGCTGCTGGCCCAGCATGGGCTGCTCGTGCGCGGGACGCGCGGCACGAGCGTCTACTACGCCATCGCCGATCCGGCCGTGTACGAGTTGTGCAACCTGGTGTGCAACAACCTCGCGCGGCGCTTCGAGCGCACGGCGCCGCAACGGGCGGCGTTTGCGCGCGTGGTGAAGCCGCGCGTGCGCTGATGTCCGGCAGGCCTTGCGCGCTGAAGCTCGTCGCCGGACGCGGCCAGAGCAGAGGCCACCGGCACGTACAGGAACCCGCTCAACGCCTGAGGTTCTCGATCAGCGTCGCCATGCCCATGCCCGAACCCAGGCACATGCTGATCACGGCGTAGCGCCCGCCCGTGTCGGCCAGGTGGTGCATGGCCGTCATCGTCATGCGCAGCCCGGTGGCACCGGGTGGGTGACCGATGCTGATGCCGCCGCCGTAGAGGTTGGTCCTGGCACGCGGGATGCCGAGTTGCGCTTCGGCGTGCAGGTTCACCACCGCGAAGGCTTCGTTGATCTCGAAATAGTCGATGTCCGAGACCGTGAGCTGGGTGCGCTCGAACAGCTTCTTCATCGCCGGAACCGGGCCCGCGCCCATGATCTCGGGCGCCAGGCCGACGACGGCCCAGTCCACCAGGCGCGCTTCGGGGCGGATGCCACACGCCCGCGCGGCCTTCAGGCTCGTGACCAGCAGCGCCGCCGCGCCGTCGGTGACGCCGCTGCTGTTGCCGGCGGTGACGCTGCCATTGCCGTCCTTGCGGAAGGCCGGCTTCAGCGAGACGAGCTTCTCGCGCGTGACCTGCGGGCGCGGGAACTCGTCGTGTTCAAAGAGGCGCGTGGGCGGCTGGCCTCGTTCTGATCGAGGGACGTCGATGGGCGCGATCTGTCGCGCGAGGAAGCCCGAGGCGATCGCCGCGCCGGCGCGCTGCTGGCTCATCAGCCCCCACTCGTCCATGGCCTCGCGCGCGTAGCCGAAGCGCGTGCTGAGCTTCTCGGCCGTGTCGCCCATCAGCTCCTTGGTAAAGGGGCAACGGTAGATGTAGTCCAGGCCGTCGACGAGTTCGGTCGGCCCACGCCCGGCGCCCCAGCGCAGGCTGTGGCTGAGGTAGGGCACGCGCGAATAGTTCTCGCCGCCGGCGGCGATGGCGATCTCGCTGTGGCCGCTCATGATCTGCTGCGCGGCGCTCACGATGGCCTGCGAGCCGGTGCCGCAGGCGCGCACCACGCCGAGCGCGGCGCTGTCCTCGGGCAGGCCGGCGTCAAGCGCGATCTTGCGGCTGACGAAGAGGCCGTCGTGGTCTACCGGCGCGGTGTTGCCGAACACGAGGTGGTCGACTTGCGTGCCCTCGAGGCCCGCGCGCTGAAGGCAGGCCTTCACCACGTGCACGCCAAGCGTCGAGAGCGGCACCTCGCGCAGGCTCTTGCCGAAGTCGCCGAAAGGGGTGCGCGCACCCGCGCACAGAACAATGTCTTCGATGGTCATGGCGAACGGCCCGCGCTCGAATGCGGCTCCTGGGTGATCGGGCGCAAGCCGAACCCGAATTGGGCATTGATCGGCCCCGCCGCTAGGGCTAAATCAGTATAGCGACGGGGGGGTGGCTCACCGAACAATGCCGTGACCCATCACCCTCTCATCCAAGCCCCGTGGCATCCGTCTACATCATCGGTACCGCCTGCACCGCCTTCGGCAAGCACCCAGAACAGAGCTTCCAGCAGCTCACACGCGAGGCCTATCGCGGCGTGCTGGCCGACGCCGGTTTGCAGGCGCACGAAGCCGCGCTCATCGAGCAGGCCTGGTTCGGCAACTGCGGCCTCGGGCAGTGGGGCCAGGGCGGCATCCGCGGGCAGGTGTGTTTCACGCCGCTCGTCGAGGAGGGCCTGTTCCCCGAGCGTGTGCCCATGGTCAACGTGGAGGGCGGCTGCGCCACCGCATCGTTTGCATTTCACGGCGCGGTGAAAGACATTCTCTCGGGGCAGGTCCAGGTGAGCCTGGCGCTCGGCGTCGAGAAGCTCGTGAGTCCCGACGACCCGGCGCGCGTGCCGGCCATCTTCGCCACCGCCATCGACCAGCTCGAGCCGCAACGCTGGCATGACTACTACACGCGTGCCGGCGAGGCGGCGGGCAAACCGTTCGAGACGAGCCCGAGCCGCACCGTCTACATGGACACCTACGCCATGCAGGCCGCGTGGCACATGTTGACGCATGGCACCACGCAACGGCAGATTGCCGTGGGCGCGGCCAAGAACCACCACCACGGCAGCCTGAACCCGCTGGCGCAATACCGCTTCGAGCTCACGGTGGAGCAGGTGCTGGCCGACCGCGAGGTGAGCTGGCCGCTCACGCGTGCAATGTGCTCGCCGATGGGCGACGGCGCCGCGGCCGCGTTGTTGTGCAGCGAAGCGGCGCTGGCCAGCTTTCCGGCCTCCGCACGGGCGCGGGCGGTGAAGGTGCGGGCCAGCGAACTCTCCGGTGGCAAGTATCGGCGCCTCGACGAACCCGGGCTCTCGCGCATCGCCGCCGACAAGGCCTATGCGCGCGCGGCGCTGAAGCCCGAGGACATCCACATCGTCGAGCTGCACGACGCCACCTCGTTCTCCGAGATCTACCAGCTCGAGATGCTGCGCCTGTGCCCCGATGGCCGCGGCGGGCCCTTCGTCGAATCGGGCGCGACGATGCTCGGCGGCAAGCTGCCGGTCAACCTCTCGGGCGGACTCGTCTCCAAGGGCCACCCGATCGGCGCCACGGGTCTGTCGATGGTGCACGAGACCTGCCTGCAGCTGCGCGGCGAAGCCGGTGCGCGACAGGCGCGTGGTGCAACGCTCGGCCTCATCGAGAACGGCGGCGGCGTGATGGGCTTCGACGAGGCCGCCTGCGCGGTGCACATCCTGGAGAAGAGCGAATGAATGCCACGGCCACGTCCAGCGCCATCGACTGGAAGCCCGAAGATCCGGCCACGCTCGCGAACCCCTACCCCATCTTCGCGCGCCTGCGCGACGAAGATCCCTGCCACTGGAGCCCGCGCCTGAAGAGCTGGGTGCTCACACGCTACGAGGACGTGAAACGCGTATGCCTCGACAAGGAGCGCGTCTCCTCCGACCGCTTGCACCCCTTCTTCGCCAGCATGCCGGGCGCCGAGGCCTCGCGCATCGCCGACATCATCCGCTACCTGTCGCTGTGGATGGTGTTCAAGGACCCGCCCGAGCACACGCGGCTGCGCCGCCTCACGGCCAAGATCTTCAGCGCCAAGGCCATGCAGGCGATGCGCCCGCAGGTGGAGGAGATCTCGCGCTTCCTGCTCGCTGGGCTTGAGGGCCGCGAGCGCATCGACCTCGTCGCCGACTATGCCGGCCCCCTGCCCTGCCTCGTCATCATGGCCATGCTCGGCGTGCCGCGCGAGGCGCTGGCGGATGTGAAGCGGATGTCCGATCAGATTGCGCTGTTCATCGGCAGCTCGCGTACCAGCCCCGAGAAGTACGACACCGCCGAGGCCGCCACGCAGGAGATGGCGGCCTTCTTCAGCGACCTGATCGGCAAGCGGCGCGCCGTGCCGCGCGCCGATGCGCTCTCCGAGCTCGTGCACCTGCGTGACGACGAGGGTGATGCCTTCACCGACGACGAACTGATCGCGACCTGCATCCTGATGCTCTTTGCCGGCCACGAGACGACCACCAACCACATCGCCAACGGCATGCGTTCGCTGATGGAGTTTCCGGGCGAGATGGCGCGGCTGCGCGCCGACCCCACGCTCGCCGCCGCCGCGGTGGAGGAACTGCTGCGCTACGAGGGGCCCTCGGGTGCGCAGGTTCGCATCGTGGCGGAACAGCACGAGCTGCACGGCAAGAAGCTCGAGCCCGGACAGCGCGTGTTCGTGATGCTCAATGCCGCCAACCGCGACCCGCGCGCCTACACCGAGCCCGACCGGCTCGACCTCGGGCGCGACAACGTGCCGCACCTCACCTTCGGCTATGGGCTGCACATCTGTCTGGGCTTTCCGCTCGCGCGCACCGAGGGCGCGGTGGCCTTCCCGGCGCTGCTGGCGCATTACGCGAGGATCGAACCGGACTACGCGCCCGGCAACGAGCCCGAGTGGATCAACTCGCTCGTCTTCCGCGGCATGAAGAGCCTGCCGGCGCGGGTTCAACGCGCATGAACTCTCCGCAGCCGGGCGCGCCGCTGCTGCAGGCCGAGGGCGTGCACCTGGGCTTCGGCGGCATCAAGGCGCTCTCGGGCGTATCGCTCACGGCGGGCGCCGGGCAGATCACCGCCATCATCGGCCCCAACGGCGCGGGCAAGACGAGCCTCTTCAACGCCATCTCCGGCTTCTACAAGCCGCAGCAGGGGCGCATCAACTTCGAGGGCCGCGACATCACGCGCACCGGCCCGAGCCACCGCGCCGCGATGGGGCTGGCGCGCACGTTCCAGAACGTGGCGTTGTTCCGCGGCATGAGCGTTCTGGACAACATCAAGCTCGGCGGCCACAGCCGCCTGAACGCCAATCCACTCACGGCGTGGTGGTACCTGGGCCCCGCGCAGCGCGAAGAGATGGCGCTGCGCCGCGAGATCGAGCGCGACGTCATCGACTTCCTCGAGATCGACCATGTGCGCCACCAGCCCGTGGCCGCGCTGCCCTATGGCCTGCAGAAGCGCGTGGAGCTCGCGCGGGCGCTCGCCATGCGGCCCAAGGTGCTGATGCTCGACGAGCCGGTGGCCGGCATGAACCGCGAAGAAACCGAGGACATGGCGCGCTTCGTCCTCGACATCCAGGAAGAACGCGGCATCACCGTGCTGCTGATCGAGCACGACATGGGCCTCGTGATGGACATCGCCAACCACGTGGTGGTGCTCAACTTCGGCGAGGTCATCGGCGAGGGCACGCCGGCCGAGGTGCGGCACCAGCCCGAGGTGGTGCGGGCCTACCTTGGTGCGACGGCGAAGGCGCAGGCGCAGGCATGACCGTCGCCACGTCACGAAAGACACTCGGCTCCCTCTGCCGCAAGCGGGAGAGAGGCGCAGACCGATGAACCCCGGCGGCTTCGACTGGATCGCGCTGGCCGAGTACAGCGCCATCGGCCTGCTCTCCGGTGGCCTGCTCGCACTCATCGCGCTCGGCTTCGTGCTCATCTACAAGGGCACCGGCGTCATCAATTTCGCGATGGGCGAATTCATGATGCTGGGCGCCTACTTCTTCTACACCGCGAATGTGATGTGGCAGTTGCCGATGTGGCTGGCGCTCGTGCTCACGCTGGCCGCGGTGGCGGGTGTGGCGGCGCTCATCGAACGCGCGCTGCTGCGGCCCCTTTCGGGCCAACCCGTCATCTCGGTGCTGATGGCAACCATCGGCCTGGCGAGCGCGCTGCACGGCGGCGTGGAGGGTGTCTGGGGCGGGCAGAACCTGGAGATGCCCGGCGTGCTGCCGCGCAAGCCGCTCACGCTCGGCGAGATCCTCATCCCCGGCCAGGTGCTGTGGAGCTTTGCGCTCGCGGCCGTGGTCATCGTCGGCTTCACGCTCTACTTCCGCTACTCGCGCACCGGCATCGCGATGCGTGCTGCCGCCAGCGACCCCATCACCGCCTACGTGATGGGCATCGACGTGCGCCGCACGCAGGCTCTGACGTGGATGTTCGCCGGCATGGTGGGCGCGGTGGCGGGCATCGTGGTGGCCGGCATGACGAGCCTGTCGCCCGCGCTCGGTGGCGCCGCGCTCGGGGTGCTGGCGGTCATCATCCTCGGCGGGCTGGACAGCATTGCCGGCGCCATCGTCGCCGGGCTCATGGTGGGGCTGATCGAGAGCCTCACCGCCGCCTACCTCGGCGGCAAGGTGCGCGATATCGTGCCCTACGCCACCGTGCTCGTGATCCTGCTGATCCGGCCCTACGGGCTGTTCGGCACGCGGCAGATCGAGCGGCTGTAGACCCCGCCCATGCGCATCCACGACTTCCGCGAAAGCTACGCGCACGACGAGGCGATCTGGCCCACGCGCGTGCAGCAGGCCTGGCTGGCCGCGCTGGCGCTGGCGCTGCTCGTCTTTCCATTCACGGCGAATGGCTACATCGTGAGCCTGGCCTGCATGGTGGGCATCCACTGCATTGCCGCGGCGGGGCTCAACATCATGACGGGCTACACCGGGCTCATCTCGCTCGGCCACGCGGCCTTCATGGGCGTGGGCTGCTACACCGCGGCGTGGCTGGCAAAGCAGGGCGTGCCCTTCTTCGTCACGCTGCCGGCCGCGGGTGCGATGGCCGCCGCGCTGGGGCTATTGGTGGGGCTGCCCAGCCTGCGTATCAAGGGCCTGTATCTCGCGGTGGCGACGCTGGCCACGCAGTTCCTGCTCGTCTACATCTTCCGCGAGTGGGAGAGCGTCACCGGCGGCGTGCGCGGCGTCAACGTGCCCAACGCGAGCCTCTTCGGCTTCGAGCTGAAGAACGATGCGCGCATGTATTTCCTCATCGTGCCGGTGGCGGCGGCGCTGCTCATCGGCGCGCGCAACCTCTTTCGCACACGCGTGGGCCGCGCATTCATCGCCATCCGCGACAAGGACATCTCGGCCGAAGTGCTGGGCATTCACCTGCTGCGCTACAAGCTCGCCTCGTTCGCGATCGGCTCGTTCTATGCCGGCGTGGCCGGCGCGCTGCTGGGCTACTTCTACCGCGCGATGACGCCCGAGTACTTCACGCTGCAGCTGTCCATCTTCTACCTCGCGGCCATCATCGTCGGCGGCCTCGGCAGCATGCTGGGCACCATCTTCGGCGCCGTATTCATGACGCTCGTGCCCGAGCTGCTGCGTGCCGTGGTGGCCTTCATCGCGACCTGGGCGCCGCGCGCCACCGAGGTGTTGAGCCCGGCGCAGCAGGTGGTGTTCGGTTTGCTGATCATGGGCTTTCTCGTCTTCGAGCCGCACGGGCTGCTGGAGATCTGGCGGCGCGTGCGGCGTATGTTCCACCTCTGGCCTTTCAGGGCCTGAGCGCCAACCCCTTCGTTCACCCAAAGGAGACCTGCAATGAGCCTCGACCATGACCTGAACTACCCCCAACGCCGCCGCATCGTCGCGGGCGGTCTCGGCGCGGCGGGCCTTGCCGCGCTGCCGCTCTCCGCGGCGCTGGCGCAAGGCGGCGAGATCGTCGTCGCCGCGGCGCCGCCCATCACCGGCGTGTTCGCCTTTGCCGGCGCCGGCCTGCACCAGGGCCTGGGCGACTACTGCCAGTGGCGCAACGAAACGAAGAAGGGCGTGGCCGGCCGCACGCTGCGCTACATCGGCGAAGACTCGGGCTACAAGATGGACCAGGCGATGTCGGTCTTCAAGAAGCTGATGGGCGCGCACAAGCCGCCCGTGTTCTACGGCGACAGCACGGCCTGGGCCAAGGCCGCGGCCAGCGAGGTGAGCCAGCTCGGCACCACGCTGACTTCGAGCCCGAGCTTCAGCAGCGACCTGGCCGACCCGAAGACCGCGCCCTACTACTTCATGGCTGGGCCCACCTACACCGCCATGGGCGAGATCCTGCTCGAGTACATCAACCGCGCGGCACGCGGCGCCAGCAAGCCCGCGGTGGCCATCGTCTACAGCGACACCGAGTTCGGCCGCGACCCCATTTCCGGCATCAAGGCGAAAGCCACCGCGCTGCAGATCCCCATCGTGCAGGAGATCGTCACCAAGCCGGGCGCGGTGGACGTAAGCAGCGAGGTCGCCAAGCTGCGCCGCTCCAAGCCCGACTACGTGATCTTCCACGGCTACGTGCTGGCACCGATCCCCGAGTTCATCAAGCAGATGCGCGAGGCCGGCCTGAGCACGGTGCCGATGGGCACCATCTGGAGCATGGACAAGACCACGGTGGACGCCATGGGTGCCGCCGGCCAGGGCTGGATGGGCGTGATGCCCTACCGCTACAGCTACGACACCGAAGGCGCGCCGACGATGCTGGCGATGAAGAACTTCGCGGCCAAGGCGCGGCCGAACATGAACTATGTGCCGCTCTTCTACACGCACGGCTGGCTGGTGGGCATGATCTTCAGCGAAGTCATCGAGCGCACGCTCAAGGTGGGCAAGCCGCTGACCGGGCCCAACATGAAGGCGGCGCTGGAGAGCATCGACAACTGGGACACGGGCGGCGTGACGGGCCTGCTCGCATCGCTCAAGAGCCACCAGATCGCGAGCGGCCGCATCTACTCCTACGACGCCGGCACCAAGCTCTTGCAGCCCGCGAGCGGCTGGATCAAGACTGCATGACCCAGCGTCGCCCCAACGCGATGTCCACGCCCGCACTCGCGATCGAGAACATCGAGGTGGTCTACCACCACTCGGTGCAGGTGCTGCGTGGGCTCTCGCTCTCCGTGCCCGCGGGGCAGATCGTGGCGCTGCTGGGCAGCAACGGCGCGGGCAAGACCACCACGCTGAAGGCCATCTCGGGCCTGCTGCCGCTGGAGGTGGGCGAGATCCTGGCCGGCGCCATCCGCTTCCAGGGCGAGCGCATCGATACCGTGGCGCCGCACCTGCTGGCGCGCCGCGGCATCGGGCATGTGCGCGAAGGGCGGCACGTGTTCGAGGACCTCACGGTGGAGGAGAACCTAGTCGCTGCGGCCAACGCACTGGTCGGCCGCAAGGATGCCTCGGGCGCCGCACCCAAGCCCGACACCGCGCTCATCTACAACTACTTCCCGCGTCTGGCCGAGCGCCGCACGCAGCGCGCGGGCTACCTCTCCGGCGGCGAGCAGCAGATGCTCGCCATCGGCCGCGCGCTGCTGGGCAAGCCCGCGCTGATGCTGCTGGACGAGCCCTCGCTGGGCCTGGCGCCGCTGGTGGTGCAGAGCATCTTCGAGATCATCGCGCGCATCAACCGCGAGCAGGGCGTGGCGATGCTGCTGGTGGAACAGAACGCGATGGCGGCCTTCGAGATCGCGCAGTACGGCTACATCATGGAGAGCGGGCGGATCGTCATCGACGGCCCCACCGAGAAGCTGGTGCGCGACCCGGACGTGCAGCGCTTCTACCTCGGGTACAGCGAGAGTGCGAACGAGCTGGCGAGCTTTCGCGACGTGAAGCACTACAAGCGGCGCAAACGGTGGCTGAGTTGACCTGCGCACGATGAGCGACGCCGCCCTCGCCCCCCTCTCCCACCTGACCCTGCCCCAGCGCCTGCGCCACTGGGCCCGCGTGCGCGGCGACGCCGTGGCGCTGCGGCAGAAGGACTTCGGCATCTGGGCGCCCGTGACCTGGCGGCAGTACGAAGAGCAGGCGCGCTGGTTCGGCCTCGGTCTCACCACCCTGGGCCTGCCCGAAGGCGGGCATGTGGCCGTGGTGAGCGAGAACCGCAAGGAGTGGGTCTTCGCGCAGCTCGGCGCCGGCATGGTGGGCGCTGTCACGGTGGGCGTGTACCCCACGTCGCCCGCGCCCGAGGTGGAGTACCTACTGCAGGCGAGCGACGCCGTGATGGTGGTCTGCGAAGACCAGGAGCAGCTCGACAAAGTACTCGAGGTGCGCGCTCGGCTGCCGCTGCTGAACGAAGGCGGCGTGCGCCTCGTGGTCATCGACCCGCGCGGCCTGCGCCACTACCAGGTGCCGGGGCTGATGACATTCGAGCAGGTGGTGGCGCGCGGGCGCGAGTTCGAGGCCGCCAATGCTTCTGACGCTGCGAACGCCACGCTGGTGGAGCAGCGCCTGGCGCGACAGACGATGGATCACACGGCGCTGATGATCTTCACCAGCGGCAGCACCGGCCGCCCGAGGGCCGCGATGCTGAGCTACGGCAACGTCAACGCGATGGCCGCGGGCGCCGACGCCATCTACCGCTGCACACCCGAAGACAGCATGGTCTCGTACCTGCCGCTGTGCCACGTGGCCGAGCAGATCTATACCGTCGACCTGCCGCTGCAAAGCGGCGCCGTGGTCAACTTCGCCGAGAGCCTGCGCACGGTGCAAAGCGACCTGCGCGAGATCGCGCCCACGCTCTTCCTCGGCGTGCCGCGCATCTGGGAGAAGCTGCACGCCAGCATCGAGATCAAGGTGCGCGAGGCCGGCGGCTTGCGGCGCCGCCTGTATCAACGCGCGCTGGCCGCCGTCTCGCCCTTCGCGACCGTGCCGCGCGCGCGCTGGAGCCTGGCGCAACGGGCCACCTTCCAGTTCTGGCACCTGCTGGTGCTGCGCTCGCTCAACAACTTCATCGGCCTCACGCAGTGCCGCCTTGCGCTGTCGGGCGCGGCGCCGATCGCGCCGCAACTGCTCGGCTTCTTCCGCGCGCTCGGCGTGCCCATCCGCGAGGGCTACGGCATGACCGAGACCGCGGGCGTGGCGACCGTGCAACGCAGTGCCGCCTCGCCCGTGGGCACGGTGGGCAGCGCGATCCCGGGCGTCGAGATCAAGCTCGCCGAAGACGGCGAACTGCTGGTGCGCGGGCCCACGGTCTTCAAGGGCTACTACAAGAACGAGGCGGCCACGCGCGAGGCCATCGACGCCGAGGGCTGGCTGCACACCGGCGACGTGGCCGAGGCCGTGGGCACGGCCGAAGGTGAGCCCGAGATCCGCATCGTCGACCGCAAAAAGGACATCATGATCACCGCGGGCGGCAAGAACATCACGCCCAGCGAAATAGAGAACGCGCTCAAGTTCAGCGCCTACGTCAAGGAGGCCATCGTCGTGGCCGACCGCCGCCCCTTCGTGGCCGCGCTGATCCAGATCGACTTCGACACCGTGGGCAAATGGGCCGAGGAACACGGCATCGCCTACACCCACTTCCGCAGCCTCGCCGAGCACGGGCGCGTGAAGGAGCTGGTGCAGGCCGAGGTCGACCGCGTGAATGCACGCTTTCCGCAAGTGCAGCAGGTGCGCAAGTTCCACCTGCTGGCCAAGGAACTCGACCACGACGATGGGGAAGTGACGGCGACCATGAAGGTCAAGCGGCGCAGCATTGCCGAGAAGTACGAGGGGGTGATCGAAGGGCTGTACGGCGGGCGCGCGGCTTGAGCGGCTCCCTCACTCTCTGCCACCGGGCCCAGTACATCCGGGAACACCCGAAGGCATGAAAACGGCCTTTCGCGCGTAATCCCGTTGTCCGTTCACAACCATCAGCCAGGAGCTTCCTCCCATGCACCCACTCCGTTCCCTTGTCACCTCGGCCGCCGCCGTGGCCCTGCTCGCCGCCTGCGCCACCGGCCCCACCAGCGGCCCGATGAGTTTCTTCATCACCAGCGTGGGCACGGGCAACGGTGCCAACCTGGGCGGCCTGGCCGGCGCGGATGCGCATTGCCAGAAGCTCGCCGCGGCTGCCGGCGCCGGAGCCAAGACCTGGCGCGCCTACCTCAGCGTGCCGGGCGCCTTCCCCAGCCCCAACAGCCCCGGCGTGGCCTCAGTGCACGCACGCGACCGCATTGGCGCCGGCCCCTGGTTCAACGCCAAGGGTGAGCTGATCGCGCGCGACGCGGTGCACCTGCACAACGGCAACAACTTGAGCAAAGCCGCCGCGCTCGACGAAAAAGGCGGCCCGGTCAAGGGCCGCGGCGACACCCCCAACGAGCACGACATCCTGACCGGCAGCCGCGCCGATGGCACCGCGTTTGCGCCGCAGACCGACACCACGTGCAAAGCCTGGACGAGCGGCACCGACGGCTCGGCCATCGTCGGGCACCACGACCGCACCGGCCCGCTGCCCGAGGCCTGGGCCACGTCCTGGAACTTCTCGCACCAGAGCGCGGGCTGCAGCCAGGAGGCGCTGGTGCGCACGGGCGGCTCAGGGCGCTTCTATTGCTTCGCCGCCAACTGAGTGCTGCAAGCGCATGCCGCGGGCCGCCGGCCCCGGTTGGTGGGCCTGTCGCCAGGCGCGACGGGCTACACCACCGCGTCCAGCCCCGGCATCTCGGCCTGGCCCTGCAGGCAGTGCCAAAGGTACACGGCCAGTCCCAGGTCGCCGGTCCACAGCGAATGGCGCCCGCGCCCGTGCTGCTGCCGCGCGCGCTCGCACTGCCCGATCGCGTGCATGGCGAAAGCGCGGGCACGCTGCAGCCAGGCTTCGTCTCCGCTGCGCCTGAATAGCTTCAGGAAGGCATAGCCGTTGCCCGCGGTGCCGTGGCACAGGCCCGGCCCCTTGTTCAACGGCCCGGCCTGCCACACGGTCTGCCCGGCGCCGGCCAGCATGGCGTCCATCTCGGCGGATTGCCCGGCGGGAAAGTCGGCCAGCGCGGTGACGAACCCCGGCGCACCATGGCACCACTGCACCAGCATGCCTGGCCCGCCGGGCCGCGGTGTGTAGGTGCCGGGCGGCCAGTTCACGGCCTCGCCCTCGCCCTCGCCCTCGCCCTCACCCCCGCCCTCGCCCTCGCTCTCACGCCGCGCCATCACGCGCAGGGTGGCCACGCAGCGCTCGTAGAGCACCTCGCGCCGCTCGGTGTCGAGCAGCGCCGCGCCTTTCAGCAACGGGTAGACATTGCCCACGAAGCCGTGGCCCGCGCCGAGGTACTGCACCACCTTGCCGTACATGTCCTGCGTCCAAAGGTGGCAGCGCGCCTTCTCGTCGAAGACCCAGGTGCGCCAGACCTCGTCCACGTTGGCCAGGAACAGTTCGCGCCAGCGCGCCTCGCCGGTGGCCTGCCACAGATGCCAGGCCGCGCCCATGGTGCCGGGCGCGGCCCACAGCGCCTCGCACGTGGGGTTGGTGATGTTGGCCAACACGGCCGCGTGCAGCCGGTCGGCCACGGCGGCTGAGCGGGTGAGGCTCCAGGCCACGAGCAGGATGCCGACCTCGCCCAGGTAGTAGGAAGGCACCACCTCGCCCGTATCGGGCTCGGCGCGGTACGCGGCCTCGACTTCGTGCATCGCCTGCGCCGGGTCAAGCCCGGCACCCAGTTGCACCGCGCCTTCGCGCTGCAGGTACCAAAGAGCCCACCACACACCGGCGCTGCCCAAGTACAGGCTCTTGAAGCCGGTGCGCGGCGGTACACCTTCCCCTTCTACATCCTGCGGGTGCACCGGCCAGTGGCCCGCGCCGGTGCGGTGGCGCTCGGTGTCGAGCACGATGGCGCGCATGGCTACGCGGGCACGCTCGGCGTTCCAGGCGGTGTCGCACTGCGGCTCGTGGCGGGTGGGGTCGAAGAGCATGGCGGCGACGGTACGCGCACTGCTACGCTTTGACCACCCTCGCGGCCAAATCTCTCCGAGGGCTTGCATGACCTCCACGCCCGCCGCAACGCCACCCCCACGCGACACCCACATCTACAAGCGGGCCGACGACGGCCGTGTCCTCGAGGCCGATGTCATCGGCGCCGTGCCCGGCGGGCCAGTGCCCGGCAAGCCCTGCGTGGTGTGGATCCATGGCGGCGGCCTCATCTTCGGCTCGCGCAAGATCTCGCCACGCCCACCCTTCCTGCTCGCACTGCTCGAACGAGGCTTCGTGGTGGTGTCGATCGACCACCGCCTGGCGCCCGAGACCCAACTGCCCGGCATCGTCGAAGACGTGCGCGATGCCTGGCGCTGGGTGCTCAATGCGGGCCCCGCGCGCTTCGGCATCGACCCGCGGCGCGTGGCCCTCGCCGGCGCGTCGGCCGGCGCCTACCTTGCGTTGATGGGCGCGCACAGCCTGCACCCGCCACCGCGCGCGGTGGCTTCGTTCTGGGGTTTCGGCGACATCACCGCGCCCTGGGAGGCCGAGCCGAGCGCGCACTACAGGCAGATGGAGCACGTCACGCGTGAGCAAGCACTGGCCTCTCTCAGCGCGCCGCCGGTGTCGGATCCGGCCGTGGGTATCGACCGTTCGGTCTTCTATCTCTACTGCCGCCAGCAGGGCCGATGGCTGGCGAAGGTGACAGGCCACGACCCGCACACTGACGATGCATGGTTCAACGCCTACTGCCCGCTACGCAATGTGAGTGCAGGCTTTCCACCCACCGCTCTGGTGCACGGCACTGCCGACACCGACGTGCCGCACAGCGAGTCGGCTCAGCTGGCGGCGCGCTTGGCCGCGGCCGGCGTGCCGCACCGGTTCATCTCGCTCGAAGGTATCGGGCACGGTTTTGCCGGTGCGTTGCCTAAAGCTGCCGTGGCAACCGAAGCCGAGATGGCGAACTTCCTCGGCGTGCACTGCACTCTTCAAGACGCACCGGGCGCCCAGGGTTCGACCAAAAGCTGACGCAATGCGCTCCACCGCAGTCCCCCATCGCGAGGACCGGCGGCATGCGTGGGGGTGGCCTGCGCGTGCTTACCGGTCCATGATCGGCAGCTCGCAAAGGAGCGCCACGATGAGTGACACCGCACTGAACTCTGCCCTGAAGTTCGTTCTGCGCTGGGAAGGCGGCTTCGTCGACCACCCCAACGACCCTGGTGGCCGCACCAACAAGGGTGTGACGCAGAAGGTCTACGACGGCTGGCGCGCCCGCCACGGGCAACCGCGGCAGGACGTGAAGCGCATCGACGACACCGAGGTGCATGCGATCTACGCCACCGACTACTGGTTGCCGCCGCGCTGCGACCGGCTCGAAACACCGCTGGACCTGGTGCAATTCGACACCGCGGTGAACATGGGCGTGCGCCGCGCGGTGCGCTTCCTGCAGGCCGCCGTGGGCTGCGCCGTGGACGGCGACTTCGGCCCCGGCACCGAGCGTGCGGTGGCTGCCTGCGACGCCGGCACCGCGGTGGCCGCCTACTGCAACACGCGCGAGACCTTCTACCGGAGGCTGGCGCAGAACAATCCCAAGCTTGCCGTCTTCCTCAAAGGCTGGATGAACCGGCTCAACGCGCTGCGCAAGGAGGTTGGGCTGCCCGGTTTCGAGTCGGCAGCGGCACTGGATTTCGGCGACATGGGCCACATCGCCCGCGTGCCCGATATCGGCGAAGACCCGTCGATCAAAGAGTGATTCCCGCAGCGCCCAAGGAGACCCCACATGCCCCACGTGACCTTCATCCATGGCATCGCCAACAAGCCCCCGGCCGACGACCTGTTGGCGATCTGGCGCCGCACGTTGGCTGAAGCGGCCGAGCCGCTGCCGCTCGGCGACCTGGGCGTGGCGAGCTCGCGCGTCTACTGGGCCGACCAGATGTACGAGAAGCCCGACATGGACCTCGCCGCGCACGAGGGCGTGCTCGAGAACACACCGCAGGCCATCGACGCCAGCGGCGGCTCCGAGCTGCCGGTGGCGGCCAATGCGCAGGAGGCGGCGTTCATCGAGGCGATGCGCCGCAGGCTCACGACGATGAGCGACGCCGAGATCGACGCCGCCGCCGCATCGCACGCCCCTGCCCCCGCCGGTACGGGCGGCGCCGGCGCGCTGGAGCGCGTGCCGCTGCCGTGGTTCCTGAAGAAGCCGCTGATGTCGGTGCTGCTGCGCGACGTGCATCACTACCTCTTCGACAAGGAGTTCGGCCCGCCCGGCAGGGCGCCCGTGCGCATCCAGCAGACGATCCGCAAGCGCTTCGTCGAGGCGCTGGCCGCGCCCGGCATCACCGGCCCACATGTGGTGGTCTCGCACAGCATGGGCACGGTGATCGCTTACGACTGCCTGAAGCGCGTGGCCGCGTGCCCGCAGGTGGACGGACTCATCACGATCGGCAGCCCGCTCGGCCTGGACGAGGTCCAGGACCAGATGCAACCTGGCTGGAACCGCGACAACGGCTTCCCGCACGAGCGCCTGGGCGACCGCTGGTTCAACCTCTTCGACCGCCTCGACCCAGTGTGCGGCTTCGACCCGAGCTTGAACGACGATTACCGCCGCGGCGGCGCGGCCACGGTGCTCGACCAGGCGGTGGGCAACCCGGGCGCGTGGCGTCACTCCGCTACCAAGTACATGCGGCAGCCGGGCTTCGTGCAGGCCTTGCGCAGCCTGCTGAAGGTGTAGCGTGGCCGTCGACCTCGATGCGCTGCGCGTACGCACCGAGCAGGCCATCGCTCGCGTGCGCGGCGTGGGCTCGTTGGCCGAACTTGCGCAGGCGCGCGACGTGGTGCTGGAGCTGCGCAACGCGCGGCTGTACCCCGAACTGCTGCGCCTGGCCGAGGCCATCAGCCGCCGCGAGCCCGGCAATGCGCGCAACCGGCGGCTGTATGCGCAGGCGCTCATCGAGTTGGGCTCGGTCACGGTGGCCATCGATGTGCTCAAGCCGCTGGCCAGCCGACTGCCGCGCACCGACCCCGAGCAGGCCGAGGCCGCGGGCCTGCTCGGCCGCGCCTGGAAGCAGATCTTCTTCGACGCCGGCGACAAGACCGCCGACGCCGCGCGCGAGGCGTTGAAGCAGGCCATCGGCATCTACCGCAAGCCCTTCGAGGAAAACCCCGCCAACACCTGGCATGGCGTGAACCTGCTCGCGCTGCTCACGCGCGCACGGCGGCTGGGGCTGCGCGTGGCGCCCGAGCTGGAGCCAGCCATGGTGGCGAAGGACGTCATCGCCCGCCTCGAGGCCGTGGCGCCCAAGGCCCGCGACGAATGGCACCTGCCCACGCTCGCCGAGGCCTCGCTGGGCCTGAACGACTGGAGCGCGGTCGAGGCCGCGCTGAAGGGATATGTTGCCGACGAGAAGGCGCCGGCCTTCATGATCGCGAGCACCTTGCGCCAGTTCACGCAGGTGTGGGACATCGAGGCCGTGGATCAGCGCGGGCGCGCGCTGGCCGATATCCTGCGCGCCCGGCTGCTCCAGGTGTCCGGCGGCCAGGTCGAATTGACGCCGAAGAGCTTGCAGCGTGCGCGCGCGTCAGGCGAGCCGCCCGCCGGCCAGCTCGAGGCCGTGCTCGGGCAGCTCGGCAGCAAGACGTGGAGGTGGTGGAAAACCGGCCTCGACCGGGCCACCTCCGTGTGCGCGGTGCGTACGAAGGTCGGTGACCGCATGGGCACGGGCTGGCTGGTGCGCGCAGCTTCGCTCAACCTCGCACCGGCCGATCAACTGCTGGTGGTGACCAACTTCCACGTGATCAATGCGCAGGGCGCGCACAACGGCATCACGCCAGAATCGGCCGAGGTGGTGTTCGAGGCGGTGAGTGCCGACAAGGCCTATGCGATCCAGGAGATCGTCTGGTCTTCGCCACCCGACCGGCACGACTGCACCGTGCTGCGCCTGGCCGAGCCGGTGGCCGGCATCCAGCCGCTGCCGCTGGGCAAGGCGCTGCCGCTGGTGGACGCGACCGCGCATGTCTACGTCATCGGCCATCCGGGCGGGCGCGACCTCGCCTACTCGATGCAGGACAACGCCCTGCTCGACCACGAGGGCCCGCCCAACGGCAAGCCGGCCATCGAGGGCGTGTGCCGCGTGCACTACCGCGCGCCCACCGAAGGCGGCAGCTCCGGCAGCCCGGTGTTCAACGCCGCGCTGTGGGAGGTGATCGCGCTGCACCACAGCGGCGGCAAGCTGGGCATGCCCAAGCTGAACGGGCAGGAGGGCACCTACGCCGCCAACGAAGGCATCTGGGTGCAGAGCATCGTCGCTGCGATGGCGGCGGGCTGAAGCTCGGGGCGCCCTGGGTCCGCCCGCCGGGGGACCGCTGTGCTGGGCCCGAACCCACGATCCAACCGGGGGCGCTTCACCTGGATCGAACTCGCACTCTCGGCCACTTTTTGACAATGCGCAGCGCCGTCTAAGGAGATGATTCGGTTACAGCAGGGTCTTGTCGAAGAACGCCGTGATTTCGACTGCGAGCTGCTTCAGGAACGCATCGCGATCGAAACCCGGCGGGTTCGCGGCGATGTCGCCGTCGTGGCTGGGGATAGACATGCTGGGCGCATTCATGAAGGCGAAGTGCCAGGCGTTGGGCACCCGATGCAGGTTCGGTGCGGGCAGATTGCTGGCGACCCACTCGGCATGAAATCGCGGCACCAGGAATCGATCAAGCTCGGCCACGTAGATCATAGTCGCCGAGCGAACCGCGGCGAGCGATTCGGCGGTGAGCAGCACACCTGTCGGGGCCATCGCGACGATCGCCCGAACGCGCTCGTCCTTGAGCGAGGGCGTGGCCACTGGTGACGGCGGCGGCGCTTGACCCGAGCGGCCCAGGCTGCAGAAGATCGGGTCTTCGGATGCTTCGCCCTGGCAGTGCTTCCTCATCCGGGACAAGTCTGGCCTGGCCCCTGCCAACGCCAGCACCGTGTAGCCGCCGGCCGAGTGTCCAAGCGCTCCCACGCGAGGCCCCTGGCTGTCGGTCGCAATGCGGGCCCTCCACGCTGGATCGGCCAGGATTGCGTCGATGACCCGAGAAGCTTGTCGCGGCCGCTCGTCGAAGTAGCGCTCGGGGCCCTTCTCCATCAGAGACCGATCCTGCCAGTTGTCGCCGGGATGACGGAGCGCGGCGACCAGATAGCCGTTGCGGGCCAGGGCTTGCGCCAGGACGCTGTGTCCGGTCTCGGTGCCGCTGATGCCATGACTGAGCAGGATCAGCGCCTTGACCTTGTCGATGGGTTTGCCGCCGATGGCGACGTCGAGCGCGAACGGGCCCATGGCGATGGCTCGTGACGCGGCCATCGTCGGGTAGTACAGAGCGACCGACGTCGTGGGGGCGTCTGGTGTCGCACCAGCGGTCTGGATCTGCATCCAGCCGGCCTCGAAGGCGTGCGCGTGTGCTGCGACGAGCAGGGTGGCCAGCGAGGCCAGGATGCGCCGAAGAAGGTAGGTCATGGGGTGCTCCAATTCGTTGGCTTGTGTTCGAGTGTCAGACCAGACTGCGGATTGGCAATAGGGCCACGCGACAAAGGGAGTGCAGCGAAGCGCGAGACGACCGCCAGCGGTCGCCGGCTGCATGGCTACCTGAGCAGGGCTCAGCGCAGCGCGGTCTGCTTCCCGGCATCGGGCGCGGCTTGCAGCAGCAGCACAAAGTCGGTGGCAGCCTTGCGAATGGCAACTTCGGCCGCTGCCAGCTTGCTGAAACGAACCATCAGTTCAGTCACGGGTGCGCGCCAGCCGGGCGTCAAAGCCGCAAGCTGCCGCCCGGTCTGCGGGTCGACGGCTTCGATCTCCATCGCCGCACCGCCGCGCTCCAGCGGGATGGTCAGTACCAGCGAACTCAGGGTGTTGAGCAGCGGCGATACGGTCTCAACGCGGGTGATCGCGGCGCGCAGCACGGCCGGGCGGCCCAGCGGCTGGGCGGGCAGCGCCTGCACGCGTTTCTGGAGTTCACTGCGCAGCAGGGCCAGCAAGGCCTCGCGCTCTTCGGTGCTGATGTCGGCGCTGCCCGTCACGCGCCAGGCCACGGCATCCACCGTCACGCGGGCGGGGTCGATGCGGTCTGCCGAAGCCCGACTTGCGGCGGCTGCATCCGCCCCCCCGGCCAGCGCTGTGTAGTCGCTGAGGAAGCCGCTGTGGGCGCTGGGCAAGACCGTACTGCATGCGGCGAGCGAGGCGACGACGGTGGCGGCAATGAGATAGTGAAATCTGTTCATGGAGAACTCCTTTGAGGTCATATGGAATGAGGGTGAGCGCGTGGGGCCGTGCCTCACAGCTAGCCCACGCCAGGGGGCTGGCCACCGTTGGCGGCCATTGAAGAAAACAGTTGGGATCGATACGCTGCGGCCGGCGCAGCACGCACCCCGGTCAGCGCATGGCCGGGGGCAGAAAGGGCCAAAGAGCCGAGGGTTAAAGCATGCGCGTTTCCTGGCTCACGAAGACGGCGGCCTTGCCCTCTGAAGCCTCACACTTCACCGTGTAGGCGTAGCCCGCGTTGACAACAATCTGCATCGTCGGACCAAACGTGGGCTTGGTCAGCGACTTGAAGCAGTACAGCTCGAGCGCATAGACGCCCGGGTTCAGCTGAATCTCGCGCGGGTAGTCGGTGAAGCCCGGCAAGCCAAAACGCTTGACCACTGACGGGCCCGCTTCATGCTTGGTGGCGTAGCCAGAAATCGTGGCGTGGTACTCGTCTCCCAGGGGGCTGCCGTGGTAGCTCTGAATCACTGCAATTTCGGACACGGCCTTTTGATCCCCAGCGTACTGTTGAGCCGGGGTCATGAATCCGCAGGCGCACAGCGACACGCTCAGCGAGATAGCAAAAAATGTAGGAAGGGAATGGCGCATGGGAATCTCTCTTGGTGAACTCAGACGGATGACAAGCGGCGCCGAATGATCCATTCGGCAAGGAGCACGTTCATCCCCCAGGCCGAAGCCATGAGGACATCGCGGAAAAGGAATGTCGGTGCGCCGGCAATCAATGCCACCGGCAACAGGATGAGCACCTGCGTACCGGCGCCTTGACCCAGCGCATAGGCACGCACCATCCAGGCTCGGTGTTGGGCGATGCGGCGGCGAAGGACTGCACAAATTGACACCACGATGGCCAGCGCCATGGTCAGGCCAACCGCAATGCGCACCGCGTACAACAGGCCGCCTTGCAGTTGCGCAGGAATGGCGATCCCAACTGTCATCCACAGGCCCGTCAACGCGGCCAGGATGCCGCAAGGGGCCGCCACCCTGCCGGCGATGCGATGCAGAAGCGGGAAGCGGTGCCGAAGCGCCGAGTCGAATTGAAACGCGCCCAGCAGGCAAAACAGGGTGGCACTGAAGATGTGCAAGACCACGGGCCCAGGCATTGCCATAAAGCGCGCGTTCTCGGGCGTCATGATGCCGCCTGTGGCCATCCCCACCAGACGCACCGCGCCAGCCGCCACCGGCACCAGGCTCAGCAGCAAGAGGGACGTCAGGAGTTTCCAGGTGTGACGAGGCGAGGACGACATGGCGGATGGTCAAGGCCGGAGATAGGCCGTGGCGCCAACCCAATGTCGATCGCCTGGCAGGCAGTGTCGAATACCGTGCCTTGCCGAGTCGCCGCACTAAAGTGCGGTTCTGCAGACCCACCCGCGGGCTTACAACAAGTTCAGTTCCCGTGCCCGTGCGACGGCTTCGGTGCGCCTTTGCACATCCAGCTTGTCAAAGATGTTCTGGTTGTGCCACTTCACGGTGCTCAACGACAGGAAGATCTGTTGGCCAATTTCCTGGTTCGAAAGTCCCTTGCAGATCAGGGTCAGGATTTGCAGCTCGCGCGGGCTCAAGGGATCTGCCATGGCACGAATCGTGGCGGGTGGCTGCTCTGCAACTGCAGGCGCTGGTGTAGCGGGCACCAGGGCCATCAGATGTGTCTGTATCGCCTCCAGCAGCGTGGCCGTGTAGCGTGGCCGTGCGCCGTGCGTGGCCTTGTTCAAGAGGCGTTGCATCGGCCCGCCAAGGTCGACAAACGCGCGCACGCAGCCCTGCGGCTCGGCCAGAGCCATGGCCTCTTCCAGCACGATCAGGGCAGCGTCGGACGGGTCGAAGGCATCCAGCGCCAAGGCCTTGAGCAGCAGCGCGCGCAAGACTTCAGCCGTCGTTGCGCCAGCCATCGGCTTGTCCAGGAAAGCGCTCAGAGCTTCATGCGCCTGCAGTGCCTGTCCGCTGGCAAGCAAGACCCAGGCATGTGCCAGCGGCATGGCTTGGGTTCGCGCGATCTGCGCGGCGGCGATGACCTCGCCGGTTTGCAACAGCGCCTGCACCTGGACTTCTGCGATGCACAGCCTGCCACCCTGTTGGTTTCTGGTTTGCGCCGCGGTGCCGGCCTGGGTCAGCAAAGTCAGCGCCGCGTCGGTCTCTGCGCGGGACAACAGGATCTGTGCGCGCAATGCGTCTGCGCCCAGCGCGGAATCACATTCCAGCAGCGCTCCCAGGCGGCTGCTCGTTTCTGCGTGCAGGGTTGCGGCGTCGAGGTCGTTCCACTGGTAGTGGATGCGCGCCAGGCCGAGGTGAACTTCGCAGGCCACCAGATGGGGCTGATCGCCTAAGACCTGCAGCGCCCGGCCATAGGTACGCGCCGCCAGGTGCAGGTGGTTGTCGTCTTCCTGCAGATGCCCCAGCGCAATGCAGGCGACGATGGTGAACATGCGATTGCCGCAAGACTGGGCCATCGGCACAACCTGCCCATAGACACGCTGCGCCGCCGTGCGGTTGCCGCTGAACTGGTGCGCCACGCCCAGCGCACAGTGGGCCGTTGTGCGCAAAGCCAACTGGTCCTGGGGCAGCCACTCCAGCGCCAAGCTGGCTTCCCGCTCGATCACAACCGGGTCGCACAGGGCCACCGCCTCCCAGGCGCGAACGGCATTCAATTCGCCGCGCCAGCTCCGGTAGGCGGGGTGGTCCACGGCCGCTTCGATCGCCGCTTCGGCGCCAATGATCGGGGCCCTCATCCGGCTGTGTTGACTGGTCGCCAGATACGACCACGCCAACATCAGCCACAGCGGTGGGTGGGCGTCCAGAGTCGCTGGTGGCTGGTCCTGCAACCACTGCAACACAGGCTCGGCGTCCTCCAGAAAGTACAGCGGCATGCCGTGCCCTTGCACCACCTCAACGGCGCGCAAGGTGTCGCCGGCAGCCACGGCGTGGTGCAAAGCCTGCTTGACCATGCCCTGGCTCTCAAACCAGGCGCTGGCTCGCAAGTGCAAGGGCGGCACCGCTTCGCGCTCAAGCAGCCGCTGTTGCAACATGGCACCGAAAAGATGGTGGTAGCGATACCACCGGCGATCCTCGTCGAGCGGCACGACAAACAAGTTGTTGAGGGCCAAGCTGTGCAAGGATTCGCGGCCACCCTCGGCCTGCATCACGGCGTCACAGAGCTCGGCACACAAACGTTCCAGAACCGACGTGCGCAACAGGAACGTCTGAACGTCTGCGGGCAGGCGCTGCAGCACTTCTTCGAGCAGGTAGTCCTGCACCAAGCGATGGCTGCCGGTGAACGAGCGGATGAACGACTCAGCGTCGCTCTGCCTGGCCAAGGACACGGCCGCCATGTGCAGGCCAGCGGGCCAACCTTCGGTGCGTGCGTCCAATGCTTGGACTTGGGGTTCGGTCAACCCCAGCGCCATCGACTGGTTCAGAAACAGCCTGGTTTCTTCGGCAACAAAACGCAGATCTTGCGGGCCCAGGTCGAGCACTTGGCCCTGGGCGCGCAATCGCCCCAAGGGGATGGCCAGCACTTCCCGCGAAACGACCACCAGATGCAGTTGTGCGGGCAGGTTATCGATCAGGAACGTGAGCAACTTGTCCACTTCAGGACCGCTGGCGAACTGGTAGTCGTCGAGAACCAGCACCAACCGGCCGCGCCGCATGGCAAGGCGGTTGATGAGATGGATCAGCACCGTTTCTGGCGGCGGCCTGGGTCTGGCTTGGGCCAGCGCCAAGGCACCGTCGCCAAGCTCTGCGGAGACTGACCGAAGGCTTGCGGTCAGGTACGCTGCAAACTGGTTCGGATCGTGATCGCCCCCATCGAGTGAAAGCCAGGCGCTGGGGTGCTGACAGGCCTGGGCCCAGGCGCCCAGCAGGGTCGACTTGCCGAATCCGGCCGGCGCGCACACCAAGGTCAACTTGCCCTGCAGACCCTCGTCCAAGCGCTGCATCAACCGCTTGCGCTCCACGCTGCGCGGCGACGGCGGTGGCGCAAACAGCTTGGTGGCGAGCAAGGGGGTGGTCATGGGCGACTATATGAGTCGCCCGGGTCAACTGGTGTGCCACCGGTGTCAGTTGGGCTAGAACCCATCACCCTTGTTCCTTGAAGCCGGTGAGCTGAAGTTCACCCGACGACGATTCCGGCCGTTATGGAGAGCTCTCCATAGTGGCCCGGAACGTGAGTTCGCAGCCGGGCCAGAAAGCTGACTTTCGGTGGCTGGGTTCGGCTGCCAAGGTCAGCTTGTGTTTGGAGAAGGCTCTGTTCGCGTTAGCTGATGACGCTCCTATGCGCCGACCGCCAAGGTCAGAAGTGACGCGGGTTTTGCGGCGGTTCGGCTGTTCCGGTCCAAGGCACGGAACCAGCCGAGGTAGTTGGGCAGGTACGAGGTGGCCACGCCCTTGAAGCGGCGCATCCACTCCTTGAAACGGCTGTGGTACGCGTTCACGTTCTGGATGTGCCAGGCACCGCGCACGCGTTGGCCGCTTTGCACGTCCACGGGTTGGTGCTCCATGCCCAGCGCCTTGGCCACAGCCGCCAGAAAGTTGCTGCCGTCGGTGCACAGCACGGCATCGTGCGCCACGGCGATGCGCAGCACCTGGCTCACGCTGGCCTTGTCGGTCATATCCAGCACACTGTCGGTGGTCTGACCCGCGCGGTTGCGCACCACCAGGATCGGAACCTGCTCGCGCGAGAGACCGCGCTGGCGCGCCTTGCCGCCACGGTGGCGCGCGGCCCGGCCCGCACTTGCCACCGCTTGGCGCTGCCCCTTGAATGAGCGCAGCACATAGGTCTCGTCAGCCTCAGCCACCCCGCTCAGTGCCTGCTCCTTGACATCGCGGGGCAGCCTCAAGAAACGATGCCGCCAGCGAAACGAAGTCGTTCGATGCACACCCATCTGCCTGGCGGCCTTGCGCACGCTCAGGCCCTGATCCAGCGCTTGGGCCTGCAGCAGCCACTTGTCACGATGACGCAGCCGCGCCAGCGGCGTGCACGTCAGGGCGTTGAAGCTCACCCCGCAGCCTCGGCACTTGTAGCGCTGCAGGCCGTCGGCCTGCCCGTTGCGCACGACCTTCTCGGCGTGGCACTTCGGGCAACTGGGCTTCGGACCCACTCGGGCCTGAACGAGATCGAGTGCTTCGCATTGCGCGATGCTGCTCGTCAGCGACACCAACAAGGCTTCGCGCTGAGTCGGCGTCAATCGCTCGGTCATCACCATCAGGCTCTTCATTTCTCGGGCTCGCATGCCTGGCTCCTGCGCCCGATACCCTCGGGCCGTGCCAGCAGTCTCCCGTCCGACAGGCTCACCAAGTGAGCCTGTCACTACCTAACGCGAACAGAGCCTTGGAGAACGTTCATGTCACATGAGGTCGCGCTCTGGACCTGATCCGGCGTTGCCGGGCACCTTGCACACGCGGGGGGCGGGTCGGGCTTGGTCGGCCCAGGAGCGCTCAGAGCAGCGACTCGGGAACAAGCAGCGAGATCAGCCACAGGCGCAGCCGCTCCCAGAGGTTGAACTCGGGGTCCTCGTCCAGCGTCTCGCTGCGGCCCTCGCCCAGCAGAGCGACCCATTGCAGGCTGCGGCCATCGGGCTTGAGGCGGACCTGGTAAGAGCCACGCACGTCGGCGCGTTCCCTGGAGTTGAACCACGTCAGGATCTCACGTGCCAGCTCGGGGCTGCGGACCAGCAGCACCATCTCGGTGTTGGTGGTGGCCGAGCGCTGGTCGAGGTTCATCGAGCCGAGTAGCACCGCGCGGCGGTCGATCAGGGCCAGCTTGGCGTGCAGTTGCGCCCGCGACGCGCCGAAGACGCGGCTCGACGCTTCGTCGCTCCGCACCTGCATCGCGCTGACTTCATAAAGTTCGACGCCCATCTGCAGCAGGGGCACGCGATAGCGCTCGTAGGCCAGGCTGGCCTGCGGCTCGTCGGTGGCACCCAGCGAGTTGGTGATCACGCGTACCGCGATGCCGAACTTGCGCGCCTCGCGCAGGCCGGCCATACCGCTCTCCCCGGGGACGAAATAGGGCGAAAACAGCATCAGCTCTTCGCGCGATTCGCGAAAGCTCTGGAGCGCAAAACCGTAGGTCGTGCCGGCGAGGCTGCCCGATGTGCGAGGATCGACCTTGGCCGGCGTATCAGCGAAGACCGTCGCTTCGGCGCCGATCAGGTCGGCGAGGCCGCCGGCCAGCAACGAGTCAAACCGGGGCGCGAGGCGGCCGCGCCAAGTGATCGGCGCACCCAAGGGCGGGCCGATGTTCAACGTTGCGGACTCGAAGCGCGCGCGCAGCGCGGGCGCCGGCTCGTCGGGCTCGGCCAAGGACCTGATGTCGCGCACTTGCGTGCTATTCCAGTAGTGGTCGAACGCTGCTGCCAGATCCGGCAGCACGGCTCCGACAGCCAGCGCGTCGAAGTCAATGAAATTGGCGCCTGGGTCACGCTGGAAGTAGCCGTCGGCCAGGTTTCGCCCGCCGACGATCGCCATCGCGCCATCGGCAATGAACAGCTTGTTGTGCATGCGTTGGTTCAGGCGCTGGAAGTCGCCAGCCATCTGCATCCAGCGCCCGACGCTGCTACCACGCGTCCCGGCAAATGGGTTGAACAGGCGTACCTGTGCCCCGTCGTGCGCCGCCAGGCCGAGCAGCAGCTCGTCCATGCCCGCGGTGTAGAAGTCGTCGAGCAGCAAGCGCACGCGCACGCCGCGCTGCGCGGCGTCGCGCAACTCGCGCAGCACCTGGCGGCCCACGGTGTCGTCGGCCAGGTGATAGACCTGCAGGTCGATCGAGGCCCGGGCCTGGCGCATCAGGCTCAGGCGGGCATCGAGCGCCAAGCTGGGGTGGGCGAGGCCCAGCACGCCGGTCGAGCCATGGCCGCGCAAGCGTTCGAGCGCCTGAGCCGCGATGGCGCCCAGCGGCGTGTCCACACTGGCCGCGATGGCCAGGCTCGGCGACGGGGGCTGCGCCAGCGGCGGCAGGCTGGCGCATCCGCCGAGCGCAAGGGCCAGCAGCAGTGGGGCCAGGAGACGCCAAGGCGACAGGGACAAGCCGAAGATCATGGGAGACGATTGTCTACGCGACTGGCTTGGCTGAGGCGACGTCGCCGTCCGGGCTGGGGAAGGACATGCTGGGCGTATCCATGAAGGCCAAGTGCCAAGCCTAGAGCATCCGATGCGGGTGCCGGCTGTGTCGAGGTAAGCGGGATCAGAGGGCGCGCCGCCTGTGGCGGCTCCAACGCGCTACTCAGCCGAAAGCTGCTCGGCGCAGACCCCCCCAACGCAGCCTCGAAGCCAGCGATGTGCCGGATCTCCATCCAAGCGCGGATGCCACAGCATGGACACCGTGAACGGCGCGATGGGCAGCGGCAGTGCGAAGCTGTGCATCCCTGCGTACAGAACGCCAGTGTGCCGTTCGTGAACGCAGGCCACCAAGTCTGAGGCACGAACCAGAGCGAGAGCGGCCGAAAAGCCGCCGACGATGGTGGCGATCTGTCGTTGCAATCCCAGACCCGCCAGGGCGTCGTCGATGGGGCCTTTGTCGCCATCCCGGCGCGACACGTGGACATGCCTGGCAGCAGCAAAGCGGGCGGGGGTGATCTCTCCCAAGCTCAGCGGGTGACCCACCCGCACGACGCCCACGTAACGGTCGCTGAACAAGGCCCGCGCGCGCACTTCCAGACTGATGGCTTTGTCCACCACGCCTGTTTCCAAGTCGACTGATCCGTCGCGCAGCGGGCCACTGTCCTTGTCAAGCTTGTGCAGGAAATGCAGGCGAACGCCAGGGGCTTCGCCGGAGATTCGCGCCAGGAGTCTGGCCCCGAAGTTCTCCACGAAACCCTCGCTGGCCCGCAGCGTGAACATTCGATCAAGTTGTCCGAGGTCGAGCTTGCCGGCGGGCCGCAGGGCGGCTTCGGCGTCATGGACGAGTTGGCTGATGGACTCGCGCAGCTCAAGCGCTCGGGGCGATGCAACGAGGCCGCGGCCGGCGCGCACCAGCAGCGGGTCGCCCGTGGCCTCTCGCAGCCGCGTCAAGGCTCGGCTCATCGCTGACGGGCTCAAATGCAGTCGCCGAGCGGCGCGTGCCACGCTGCCTTCGGCGAGCAACACGTCCAGGGTGAAGAGCAAATTCAGATCGGGTCTGGCCAAGCTGGCGCTCCAAGCGTGACGGCGCTGACTTGGCGTGAGACGCAACATCTGAGTGCAGATCATGCGCCTTCCGCCATCTCGGGCGAATGACTATCTTCTGGCCATGCGCTTGAACGGGTTTCGTCCAAGCGGAACTGGAGAAAAGCTCATGGCCCGCAACACACTTGACACATCGATCGTGGGCTTCAAGTCGGTTTGGGGACCGCTCAGCACCGAAGTGGTCGCTGCCTGTCGCGGACACCTGGAGGACCTGCTCAAAGCGCCCGCCACAGAGGAATGGCTGGCGGCGCTACACAGGGAAGCCCCAGCGAACAAGGAGCTGTACCGCGACCCGCAACATGGGTTCGTGCTGCTCGCGCACACCGAACACGCCGGGCTGTACAGACCGCCCCACGACCACGGCCGGGGTTGGGTCATTTATGCGATGCAGCAAGGTGAAATCGAGATGGGCACCTACGCCCGGCTGGAGGAGCCGGACGGCAGCGTGCGGTTGGTGAAAAGGGGGTCAACGCGGGTGTGGCCTGGCCAGGTTCAGGTGTATCTGCCTGGAGACATCCACGACACGCTGTGCATGACGGGGCCCGCATTGCTGTTCCGCTTCACGGAGCGAGACCTGAAGAAGGAGGACAAAGAAGAACATCGCGTGACGAGGTACGTCGAGCGGGCCGGCGTCTGGACCGTGGGGGTGGCGTGATCAATCCTTTCGCCCTGGCCATGGGACGCAATGGCTTGCAGGGGCCGCGACGCACCGCTGCGATTGCGGCCGTGCTGGCGGCCATGGTGCTGGCGGTGCTTGACGCGGCCATCGCAAACGTGGCGCTGCCAAGCATGGCGCGGTCCCTCCAGGTGACGCCGGGCATGTCAGTCTGGATCATCACCGCCTACCAGACGGCCCTGGTGATGGGCTTGCTACCCTGTGCCGCTCTCGGCGAAAGCCTGGGCCATCGCCGGGTTTTCACGATGGGCGTTGCGCTGTTCACAGGCGCATCAGCGTTGTGTGCACTCTCCCCGTCGCTGCCGTGGCTTGTCGCGGCCCGCTTCCTTCAGGGGCTCGGCGGTGCCGCCGTCATGGCGCTGGGCATCGCGCTGCTGCGCCTCATTGTTCCCCAGCGCCAGCTCGGCGCGGCCATCGGCTGGAACGCGGTTGCCGTTGCGCTTTCCCCGACCGTAGGCGCAGTAGTCCTGTCAGGCGCGAGCTGGCCCTGGCTGTTCGCGTTGAACCTTCCCCTGGGTGGACTGGTGTTGCTCGCTAGCCGTGCACTGCCAGATGTCGCCGGCACGGCGCGGCCGGTTGACCGGTTCAGCGTGGCGCTGAATGGCGGGGTCTTTGCATCGCTGGTGGTGGGCGCGGAAGTGTTGGTAGAGCGGCCGGTGCTGGCGGCCGCTCTCTTCGCCATGGCAGCGATCAGCCTGGCAGCGCTGATCCGGCGGGAGATGCTCAGGGACGTGCCGTTGATTCCGCTTGACCTTCTGCGCGCCGGATCATTCCGCATTTCAGTAATGGCCTCGGTTTGTTGCTTTGCTGGCATGACCATGGGCTTGTTGGCGCTACCCTTTTACCTGCAGCACAGTCTCGGGCAGGACACCCTGATGACAGGGCTCTACATGACGCCCTGGCCGCTGACGGTGGCCATCGCGGCCCCAGTGGCAGGCCATCTCGCCAAACGCGTATCGACGGCGTGGCTTTGCGCCGCGGGCGGTGCCTGTCTTGCGGTTGGGCTCGCCGCTGCCTCACTTTGGCCGCTGCAATGCAGCGCGTTGCCTCTGGTGCCGCTCACGATGTTGTGTGGCCTGGGCTTCGGTCTCTTTCAAGTGCCAAACAACCGCAACATGTTCCTCTCAGCGCCACGCGAAAGAACGGGCGCCGCAGGTGGCATGCAGGCCACCGCTCGGCTGGCGGGCCAGACCGCGGGCGGGGTCGTCATGAGCCTGCTGTTCACCGTCGCGTCCGTCGAATCGGCACCCAGAGTCGGTCTCGGGATCGGGGCGGTGCTGACCTTGGTGGCGGGGCTCGTGAGTGTGTTGCGGGTCAAGCCCTTGCGGGAGACCAGAACACGATGAAGCCATGAGGGCCATGTGCGGCCTCGATCTGGAGATAGCCCGCTCAGGTCTGGAGAAGTCATCTCAAGCGAACGCAAGCTCGAACCTGTACTGAAATTGATGCCCTGCTTCCCGCCATCCTCGACCGCGCCTTCGCGGGCGCGCTCTAGCACCGCCGCACGATGTTCAGCCTGCGGACTTCGAAGTACCGGGCAACGGGGTCGCGGCTGCTTATTTTGCCGATGGTTGGGCTCCGGTTCCGATCGACGCCCGGCGCGCGTTTACGTTCGATAGCACTTCCGCCAGCGTGCCTGTCGTAGGTGAGTACCTGTGGCCAGACGGCGGCAAGACCTCCTAGAGCCGCCATTCCGGCCAGTGCCAATCGCAGAGTCCAACGACTGCTTGATGCCAGTCAGCGTGAGTCCGCCCGCCAGCGCCCAACGTCAGCAGACGCTGCCTATGCGCAGATCTCGACTATGCGTAGTTCACAGTCGGAACGGGAACTCCTTCGAGGAAGGTCGGACCGCAAGCACGGCTGCCGCTCCGCATAGTTTTCAATCAATCCGTGGCGGCGCCTGGCCAGCCGACGAGTCTCAATGAACTCCCGCCGCTCGTCCATGAAGTCCAGCCCCAGGATAGCTACGCTGCGGGCTGCGGCGAAGGCGGTTCGAGCACTGCTGTTCACACCCTCTCCTTCACTGCCTACCGGCCAAGGCTATGCGCAGATCTGTGTGCCATCTGGCGACGCGGTACCCGATGGAACTTGCCATAGTTGAGATCTGCGCATAGGCAGCGTCATGCGGATATGCGCATGACGCTGCATTGCAGGTATTCGTACCGCAGTGTCGACCGGCAAAAAAAGGTCGTGATGGGCCACTCGACTTGCGTTCAGCAAGCCGACACCCAGCCGTTCCAACTCGGACTCACTCGGCGACCTCCTCGGCCGCGGCTGGAGGCCTCGGGGGAGCACAGCCGTTATCAGCCGCGCGGCCTGCAGGCGTCGCCAGATGCGCAACTACCGAACCGAACCACGCGGCGCACCACACTACCCCGTCACCCGCCCCCGCAGCGCCTTCACCTGCCCGCGCTGCACCTTCGATTCCACGCGCCGGCGCTGCGAGCCGCGCGTGGGCTTGGTTGGCCGCCGTGCCTTGGGCACGTGCGCGGCGGCGGCCACCAGTTCGGTGAGCCGCTCGATCGCATCCTGCCGGTTCATCTCCAGGCTGCGGTGCACCTGCGCCTTGATGACCACCACGCCTTCGCTGGTGATGCGCTGGTCGCCGCTGGCCAGCAGACGCTCCTTCACCGGTTCGGGCAGGGAAGAGGCGCGGATGTCGTAGCGCAGGTGAACAGCATTGCTCACCTTGTTGACGTTCTGCCCTCCGGCGCCCTGGGCGCGCACGGCGGTGAACTCGATCTCCGACTCGAGCGGTCGCGGCGGAATCAAGAGGGTTTGGTGTCGGAGCCACTGCCGAGCTTGCGCTCGACAAAACTCACCGCCGCGTCGAGCACGTACCAGGTGACGAGAAAGCCGCCGGCCTCCAGCAGGAAGCTGTGCCACTTGTAGAACATCTCGGCGATCGCCAGCGCGCCCACCAGCGTGGGCGCATGGCGCACCAGCAACTGGCGCGCGGGCAGGCGTGAGATCAGGGAATACATGGTGCGGGTCTCCTATTGCTCATCGGACAGTCAGGCACGGAAGCGGACGAAACGGGGCTCGATGTTGCGCCGGGACGTGCCCCCCTGAAGCGTATAGCCCGAGGCCACCCAGTGCGCAGGGTTGGCATGGTGCCTCACGCAGGAGAGGTAGTCGCCCCAGGCCTGGTCGGGCGGGCTGTGCGTGCTGGTGGCGGTGAGTGAAGTATCCCAGCCGGTGGCCGTCTTCACGCCCACCACGTGCCCCGGGTGCCGCGTGCCGCCGCCGTAGAAGGCGGAGAAGCCTGCCACGCCGTCCGCATTGGGCGCGGCCGCCGGGTAGGCCCACGCCGATGTGCGGCTCCAGATGTCGGGTTCGTCGACCAGCGCCTTCGTTGTCTCCTTCAAACGCGTCACGCGGATATAGGGCAGCGGGTGGCTGCCGTCGCGGTTGGCCGACCACATGAAGCCGATGGTGCCGGCGCCGACCCAGGCGCCGGTGATGCGCGAGTCCAGCCGGTTGAGCCAGTTCACGCCGCCCGGCCCAGGCGCCGAGTAGGCACCGGCCGACCAAGAACGCACGTTCGTGTCTTTCCACGAGACACCGGTGGCACTGTCGGGCCACTGCAGCACGCGGATCTGCGAGGCGCTGTTGTGGCTGCCCATGTACATCGTGGCGCCCGCGCCGCGGGTGAGCCGGATCGAGCCGTTGTTGGTGGTGGCCCAGAACCGGTAGCCGAGCGACGTGCCCGCGGCCAGCGTGGCCAGCGGGAAGCGGAATACCACCGCGCGCTGCCAAGCATTGCTGGCGTTGAACATGTTGAAGGTGACGAACAGGTTGGCGTTGGTGAACGCCATGTCGGGGTAGTCGAACCAGTTGTTCGTCCACGCGGCGTTCACGCCCGACGGGGTGAAGTCCCACCAGTACCAGCTGCCGAAGGTGGCCTCGCGGCTGATGGCCAGCCGGAACAGGTTCTGGCCGTTGCTGCCCTGCACGTACTGCAGCAGCCAAATCCAGATGCGGTGCGTGGGGTTGTACAGCACCACCTGGTCGCAGCAGAAGCCGCCCGCGCTGGCCGGGAACTTCGTGAACGGGTCGACCAGTGTCCAGTTCGCGCCGGCGTTGGACGACGTGCTGGCGAACCAGTTGCCGGTCATGAAGAGCTGGCGCTCGTTGGCGGCGGTGGTGGGTTCGCAGACGTTGGAGGTGAGCTGGCCCGTGGCGGCATCGCCCAGGGCCAGGTTCTGCACGAGTGTGAGTGCCATGGCTACTTCCCTCCTCTGCGGCTACGTGGATCGGTCGGCTCGGGCACGACTTCGTTGCGCAAGGCGTCCATCGCGGCGCGGCTCATGATGTCGCCGGCCAGCGGCGGGCCCGCGGGCCGGCGCGGCCCGGACTTCAGGCGGTCACGCAGGTCGAGGTCTTCGTGGCTGGGTGGGCTGGCCACCTTGCGCGAACGTGCCGCGCCGCCGGTGGCCGGCTTGCCGGCATTCTTGGTCGCCGTGCGCGCCGTGCTCGTACTGCTTCGTCTTGTTGCCATGGTGCTCCTCACTGGATGAACGAATGACCACGATGAACAACGCGGTGCGTGCACCGCCCCGGGCGCCGGCCGGTGTGGCCCGGCCGGCGTTGACTTCGCCGGCGAGTGGGCGCCTTGTGCGAGTGAGTGTCAATCCCTCCCGATCGATTCGGAGCCCCGCGCCTCGGCAAGGGGACCGACCTCGAGCCCCAGAAGTAGCCCGAGACGACGAAGAGGAAGGGCACCGCGAATCGCATCGCCTGGTGCGAATGACGTCGACGCTCGCGCGTCCTTTGCCGCATCGCCGGCTCGCTCACGGCTTCTCGGCGGCGCGCCCGCTCAGGCGATGCGCACTGCACGCACCGCGATGTGCGGGCTGCCCAGCGTGAGCGCGCGCAGCGGCAGTGTATCGATCGCCACGTCGCCGGGTCCGGCGCGCAGCACCGCCACAAGCACGATCACCGTATCCACGGCGAGCTTCGGGGTTGCGGGCAGCGCGAGGTCGAAGGTCACGACGCCCGGGTTCAGCGCATCGAGGATCTGCGGCGCGAGTGTCTTGCGCCGCGTGGCGTTGGTGTTCTCGGCATAGTGCCAGCCGCTGGGCAGCGCGGCGCTCGAGCCGTCGGCGGAGTTGAGCATCGCCGCCACCGTCGCCGCCCAGGGGATGTTGCCTGGGGCCCAGGTGGTGGGGTCGTTGAAGACGGCTCTCCTCCTCGCCGCCGGGTCGCGCCACCACAGCAGCGTCGCACGCACATCGGCGCCGAGCTTGGCGGCCCGCCCGCGCTGGTGCACGACGATGTCCACCTTCCACGGCTTCTGCGCCAGCTGGGTGGCCGCCTGCCCCACCGTGCCCTCCTGCAGCGCGAGCGTGAAGTCGTGCAGGTCGGCCTCGGTCGGCGTGACGGTGCCCCACGGCTCGGCAACATTGTTGGCCGCGGTGGCGTGCGCTTCCCAGAAAGCCTTGTTGATGAAGACCCGATCCTGGTTCGGCAAGGCCGGCGCGCCGGCCGGCGGCGCCGGCGCGGCGACATTGGTCGACGGCGCGCCGTGGTCGCGCAGCACTTCGCTGAAGTAGGCGTCCCACAGGCCGTTGGCCACGATGCGCGGATCGTTCGTGCTCTTGCGCAGCGCCGCCTGGAAGCGCCTGAGCGCGGCCCGGTTGCCCGGTGCCGTGCGCTGCACATTCGCGGCCGGCGCCGGCAGGGTGATCGCTGGAGCGAGGCGCGGGCGCAGGTCGGGGCTCGCATGCCAAGAGCGATCGGTGGTGCCGTCGGCGCGCAGCAGCTTGGCCGTGCCGCGGTGGCGCAGGTCGCCGCCGTGCACGCGCAGGTAGGTCAACGGCGGCACCGCGTTCAGGTCCAGGCGCAGTTCCCACACACCGCGCGAGCCGATGGCCGCGCGCAGCAGGCGCAGCGTCACACCAGGTGAGATGGCGTCCTTGTAGAGCGACAGGTCCTCCACCGGCGCCTCGGGCAGGCCGTTGACGAGCATCGTCCAGGCCCATGACCAGCGGCCGGGCGGTGGTGCAGCGACGAAGGTTCGCACCCCCAGCACCACGCCCACCGAGGTGCCGACCCACACCTCGTCGGCACGTTCGGGGTCGACGAGCAGCGCCGTCACCGGCGCCGGCAGCGGCTGGCCGTTGGCGCCCTTGGTGCGCAGCTCGGTCGGATGCCAGGCGGAGATACCGTCGAACCACCACAGCGTATCGACCGCCGTATCAGCCGGGTCGCCGGTGGTGCCCATGTACAAGGCCGCGGCCGCCGGTGTCGCCCCCTGCGCGGCGATGAAATTCGGCTCGATCTCAGTCCAGGTGCCAGCCTTGCGCAGCGGCGCGAGCGGGTCGGGCGGCGTGGCCGGAGGCGGCGGCACCGGATCGCGCTTCTTGGCCTTGCCACGCGGCGCTGGTGCCGGTGGCGAGGTGGGCGTGGGCGGCGTCGCCTTGCCGAGCACCGTCGCGCGCGCCCAGGTGCCAGCACCGCCCGCCTCGTGCGAGCCGGGCGTGCGGGTAAAGCGGTGCAGCGCGGTGGCGGAGAGCACCCAGGCGGTATCGGCATCCTGCCAGCGGCACGCGTGCACCTGCTCGCCCAGTGTGTCCTGCGCCGCATCGAGCGCCGGCGCCACCGCTGGCAACGGCGGCGGTGCCGGGATCACCGCCGGCAGCGGGTCGCTGGCGGTGGGCAGCGTGGCCCAGTTGGCGCCGAAATTGTCGGTGTACCAGAGGCGGTCGGTGGCGAGAAGAAACTGCGCGATCGGCAGCACCGGGTTGGGCGCGGTGCCACGCGTGTGGCGGATCACCGCCGGCATCGAGTAGAAGGCAGCGCGTTTGCTCTCGTCGCCCGCCAGCTGCCCGCGCGAGAGAGGCCCGGCGTTCCAGCTGCCGGCGTTGGAGGACCAGGTGCCGCTGGTGTATTGCGCCAGCCAACGCTCGGGTGCCGTGGGATCCATGACGAGGCCGCCGCCGTCGCCGACGACGGCCACGCGCCAGGCGTTGCTCGACAGGCGCACGATGGTGCCGTTGTCCTGCAGCCCGCACATCATGTCGCCCTCGAACACCGGGTCGCAGCCGAGATAGTTGGTCTCGCTGATCGAGAGGCCGTTGTTGCGCGCGTAGAAGCCGGCGGCGCGGTTGGGCCGGTCGGAGCGGTAGACGCCGCCGTCGCAGCCGGCCCACAGCGTGAAGCCGATGTTGCTGTAGGTGAGCGCGTGCACGTCGGGGTGCACGCCGATGCCGATCAACTTGCTCGCCGGCGTGCCCGCGCCGTAGACGAGTCGCGCGGCACTACCCGGGTCCGGTACAACGCGGTCGTTGACGATCGAGGCGTCGTAGCTGCGCTTTGCACCGTCGCGCGTGGTGACGAGATCGAGCTCGGCCGGCAGGCGCGGATCGCCGAGATAGCTGCCGGCCATCACGACGCGGTCCTCGTCGCTCGGGTCGACGGCGATCGCGATGTTGTACCAACCGTTGCCGCGCAGGATGTTGGGCACGCCGCTCACCGCCAGCGCCCGCGGCGTGCCGTTGTCGCGGATGGGGTTGGCGATGCGGAAGAGGCGCGGCGTCGCGCCACCGTCCACGAGCAGCCAGACCTTGGTCGGCGCACTCGCTGTCGTTTCCGCCGCCGCCAGCACCGCACGCGCGTTCGTGAAGCCGAAGGCCGAATTGGCCGCGTCCACCGTCACCTGCGTGAAATTGACCTGCCCGTCGTCGCGCACCCATAGGCCATTGTTGGCGCCGCCCTCGATCCAGGCCCACAGGCGCGCCGGCCGGCGTTGCCCGGCCGGTGTGCCGTCGTCGGGGTCGCCGGGTGTCCACAGCACGTCGGTGACGCGCAGGCCGGCCGCACTGAAGGGCGTGCCCGCCCACAGCGGCCAGGTGGCCGTGGAGGCCGGAGCGGTCGGACGCTGGTACAGGCCCGTCATCGTGGCGGCGACGACGAGCGTGCCGGCCGGGTCGCCGGCGAGGCGGTAGATGCCGTCATTGACGAGGTTGGTGGCCTCGCGCACCCAGGGGTCGGTATTCGCGGCGGAGGCGAGCGGCTTGTCGGCCACGAGGATGCCGACGCCGCCTTCCACGTCCCCGGTGCGGCCGGCGCGGTTGCCGCCGACCTCGCCGGTGCCGAGAAAGACAAGTTCGTTGCCCGCCGGCGGGTCACGCCACAGCACGTGCAGGGCGCCGCAGGCATTGCGGTGCGCCGGGCGATTGATGCCGGCGGTGTCGGTGGGCGCGAGTCCGGCCACCGAGACCCAGTGCTCGCCGCCGTCGGTGGTGGCCCAGACACCGCCGTTGGCCGATGCGACATAGGCACGCTGCCCCTGCGGATGCACGGCAATCGCGCGCACACGGCCGCTGACGCGCGGGCTGCCCGCGGCCTGGCCGCTGAGAAGGTTGGCCGGCCCGAGCGGCTGCCAGAGCTGGTCGTCGACGAGGCCGAAGGCGCGTGGCCGTCGCGGACCTTCGCGTGGCTCGGCCGCTTCAGCAACCGCCGCGGCCACGGCCGCCCGCAGCCCACGCTGCGCATCCTCGGTGGCCAGGCCCGTGAGGCGCAGGGCGTTGTGGCGCCGGCGCCCGCGCGCATCGTCGGCGCGCGGCACCACCGCATCGGCACCGGGGGCGTGAGGCCATTGATAGCGAGTCATTGGGCAACCTCCGTGCTTCGCACTTCGGTATTCGCCTCGGGAACGGCCCGTCGGCTCATCAGGCAACCTCCCCGCCCGCACCCGGCTCTTCCGGCGCGACGCGGATCCAGCCTTCGCGGAATTCCGCCGGCGCGTCGGGCAGCAGCGCCGTCTGCGTGGCCGCGAGGATGGCGTCGGTGCGCCAGGTGGCCGGCGTATCGCGCCACAGGAAATTCTGGTCCTTGCCGAACACCGACACCTTGGGCAACCGCACCTGCCCTTGCGGGTCGAGATCGGTCTCGACGAGCACCGGCCCCGTGCGCAGCGACGGTGCGATCTTCGCCAGCCCCGGCCCGACCCAGTCGCGCGCGAGCGCGACGGTGCGACGCGGCAGCAGGCCGCTGGTCAGCGAACATTTGCCGCTCGGGTGCATGAAGATCGTCAGCGTCACGGTCTGCCCGATGTGCAGCGCCAGCGTATCGGCGTCGTCGGTGCCGGCGATATATGGATGATCGATGCCGGCCCTTTCCGGCGCGCCCGGCGCGTCGCCCAGCAGACCCAGCTTGCCGCGGCTGCGCCCGGCATCGGCGGCGATCGCGGCGATGACCTTGTCGACGAGCCTGAAGCGCGAATAGTCGTCGTCGACGAAGAAGCCGAGCACGCCGTCGTCGCTGCGCGTCAGCTCACCGATGCGCACCGCGAAGGCATGCCGCTTGGCCGCTTCTTCGGCCTCCTGCCACTCGGCGGCGCGCGCGGGGTCGGAGAGGTCGATATCGGTGGGTGGCATCAACTCCAGCCTCAACTGCGCGCGCACGACGGCGATCGGGCGGCCGACGAGGCCGGCGACATGCTCGCTGCCCAGCGCCGCGAAGCTGTCGACGGTCCACAGCGTCGTATCGATGGCGCGCAGCAGGGCCGAGAGCGCGCTCTCGGTCGGTGTCTGTTCGCCTTCCTCACCTCCCGCGCCGAGCGGCGCCCCCTTGCGTGCCGTTGCATCGGCCGCCACGAGCCCGGCCGCGAAATTGGCCAGCGCCACCTGCGCCGGCGCGAGGCCGTGGTGCGGCCCGGCATCGGCCGGCCCGACGCGGCCGGCCGCGATCTCCCACATCACGCCGCCGCTCACCGGCTCGTGCAGCAACTCGCCGATCGGCGCGCCATCGATGCCGAAGAGCTCGAGGCTCTCGTCGAGGTGGTCGGGCATCACGAAGCCGGCCACCGGGTTGACCATCAGCGCCGCCTCGACCTGGTCGACACGTGCTTCGCTGCCTTCGGCGCCCACGGCGGTGGTGGCATCGACGAGGCGGAACGACCAGCGCGCCGGCCGCAGCAGGCGCGGTGGGCAGGCGAGCGCGCCGGGGCGCACATCGATGGTGTCGCGCGAGGCCAGGCGCGCTTGCGCCAGCGCCGGCGCGGGCACGTCGAGCGTGCGGCCGAAGCTGTCCACGAGGCGCGCGCGTTGCAGCGTCAACGCCCCGGCGAGCACCGTGAACGGCGCCGCCACAGGGGCCGGGTTGCTCGCGCCGCCGCTGCCGTCGGAGGGCCGGCGCAGGCCGTCCTTGATGGCCAGGCCCAGCAGTCGCGAGCGCAGGCCATCGAGCGATGCGCTGACCACATCGAGGTGTTGCACGCCAGCATCGAGCGTTCGGTAGGCCGTCTCGGTGGCCTCGTCCACGAGACCGGCATTCACCGCATCGAGCTTGTCCTCGGCGATCAGCCAGTCGGCGATGGCATGGTGCAGCGTCGTCGCGACACCGGTGGTGAGCAGCGAGCGGCCGGTGAGCGCGAGCGCATCTCCGCTCACCGTGCTGCCGACATGCTCGAGGTCGATCGATGCCAGGTGCCAGGCCTCGAGTGCCGGCGGATCCAGGCCCTCGACCTTCACCTCCCACTCCAGCCACATCGGCACCCAGGGCTGCGCCCAGGTGGTGACACCCACCGGATCGGGGTCCACGCCCTTGACGAGCGAGAAGCGGCGCAACTCGTCGGCGACGAGCGTCTGCGTCTCGCGTTCACCGGCGATCACCGGGCGCGCGAGTGCGGCGGCAGCGCGGCGCCGCGCGGCGGCCGTGCGCGCCAGGTTGACATTGAACGCGCTCGTGCTGCCGTCGTAGGTGCCGTCGGCGCCGAAGCGCAGCAGGCTCTCGGCCTTCAGCCGGCCGAGCACCAGCTTCGGGTCGATGCCGGGCGGCGCCACCGCCGCGGCGAGCCATTCGTCGTGGTAGGGGTCGTGCAGCAAGCCTTCGCGCGCGAGCGTCAGCACCTCGCCCGGCACGCCGCCGTTGCCGAGCGAACGCAGGAATCGCTCGCGCGCGACGAGGCCGCTGATCTCCTGGATCACATGTGTCGGCCAGCGGCAGGTGAGCTTGCCGTCGGCCGAGGCGCGACCGTCGCCGCCATGGCGCAGGCTGCGCTGCGCGCCCCGCACGCCGATGAGCGGATCGGTCGGGAAGGTCCAGCGCGGCGCCGGCCTCTGCACGACGCGTGCCTCGGTGGCAGCGAGCACGTCACCGACGCGCGAGCGCGCGAGGTCGTTGATGGTTGCGAGCGTCGCCTGCACGAGCGTCGGCTTGCCGGCGAACGAGAGCAGCGTCTGCGCCTGCAGCCCCACCCGTGGCGTGGCCGCTCGCGCTGCCGCGGCCGCCACCGGGTGCGCGTGGCGCGTGGGTGGCTGCGCGCCGGGTGCGGACAGACCCGAGGCGTTGCGCGCTTTCGCCGCGCCGAGCGTGGACTTGTCGAAGGCGCCGCGGCCCAGATTGAGACCACCGACGCCGCCGGTCTGCACGCGCTGCAGGAAGCGGTCGGTGCCGACCGTGCCCGCCGGCAGCGATGCAAAGGCCGCGGCATGTTCGTGCTCTTCGAGTTCGACGAGGCCGTCGGGCGAGGCCAGCCGGTTGATCTTCTGCGCCGTGAAGGCGGTGAACAGGCGCTCGGTGGCGCGCTGCTCGTCGTCGCTGTCGCCCTGCGACGCGAACGCGCCGACGAGGTCGTCATCGTGCTGGCCGAAGGCAACCGAGAGCGCAGCGGCCGCCGGCCGGCGGTCGACCACCACGGCGCCCGCCACCGGCACGCCGTAGACGGCGCCGTGCAGCAGGCTCGAACGCAGCTGCCAGGGCTGGGCCGTGAAACGCTCGGCGGCATCGCTCGCAAAGACCGAGGTGATGGCGAGCTTCTGCTCGGCAACGATGGTGCGGTCGACCGGCACGAAGGGTGCGCCGGTGGCGACGGCACGCGCGCTGCTTTGCGCCTTCGACGCGGCCTTCGATGTGGCCTTTGATGACGCCTTCGACGTGGCCTTCGATGGGGCCTTCGATGGGGCCTTGCCTACGTCCCTCGGCACGAACTTCGCTGCCACCTTCACCGGCCGCGCATCCGACCACCGATCGGTGCTCGTGAGGCCGAGCGCCCGCCGCAGTGCCTCCTGCTGCCGCTGCTGTTCGAGCGCCCAGGCCTGGTCGCCCCATTCGAACATCAGGCGCCAGCGCAGCCGCTCGAGCAATTCGTCGAGGCTGTCGCCGCTGCGCGCGCTGTCCAGCGGGTCGAATACCGGGTCGCTCCACCAGCCGGCGACGATATAGGTGGCGCAGTCCTCGTCCACGCCACCCGGCGCGAGCGCCGGCATTTCGGTGAGCGGGTCGTGGAAGGCGAAGCGGTTCAGCACCGCGTCGTACACCGCGGCCCAGCTCGCGCCGCCGCCGACGGTGCCCGTGAGCTGCTCGCGCTTGAGTTCGACACCCGCGGCCGCCGCCGCCGTCGAGACGGCACCGCCTTCGCTCCATTGCGCGAGCGGCACGGCCACCGCGCGGTCGGCCTCGATGACCCAACCGGTCTGCACGACCTCGCGGCCGCCGCGCGGCTGCACCAGACGCAGCACGACCCAGCGGTTGGGCAGCGCCGGCAGCGCGAGCCGGTTACCGCCGCTCGCGCGCGCGTCGCTCAGGCTGCCGCGCAGCAGCGCATCGGGCATCGCCCAGTGCAGATGCACGCCGGCGGCGCGCGGCGTGCCCGTGGCAAAGGGCGCGGGCATACCGCCATCCTCGTTGCCCGTCGCGGTGCCGGCCAGCATCATCGGCAGGCGCAGCATCGGCTCGGAGTCGCCCACGGGACCCTTGGGCACATACAGCGCCTGCACATCCACCGGCACCAGCAACCGGTGCTCGCGCAGCAGATAGCGGTCCCAGGTGGCGATCTCGGCGATATCGAGGTCCGCGCGATCGGCGGCAAGGAAGCGCTGACCCTGCAGCACGGCGCGCGTGCTCGCCGCGTCGCGCGATGCCGGCGTAGCCGCCGCTGCGGGCACCGCGGACATCGGCCGGGCGACCCGGATCGAACGGATGGGACCGCTCGAACGGGTCGACGATCGGCTCGAGGGTGTCGCACCCGTCGCACGCTTGGTCGGCGCGGCACGGGCCTTGACAGTGGAAGCTGTCTTGCGCTTCATGTCCTGCGCACCCGGTTCAGGTTCTCGACCACGGTCTGCTTCCACTTCGAGATCGACAGCGTGACCTTGAACTTGTCCAGGCCGTAGAAGCGCTTCTCTTCCTTGTTTTCGGGGTCGCCGAACACCTGCCGGTAAGGGAAGCGCAGCATCTGCAGCGCAAACTCGTTGGCCTCGAGCGAGCCACCGCTGTTGGGCGCGTTGTCGGCCAACCGCTGCCTAAGGCGCGCGAGGTCCAACACGCCCGGCGCGCCGCCGCGGAAAGGCACCGGCACCGAGTTCGTATCGGTCAGTTCATCCTCGTCGGGCTCGACCACCGCGCCGGTGGCGTTGTCGCGCAGGCGCACGCGCGCCGTGCGCGCCTCGGGCGGATCGCTGATGTCCAGCCGCACGCCGAACTGGATGCCTTGGCGCGGCTCCTCGATATGCACGACCGCGGGTATGCCGTCGATGAGCACGAAGAGCACCGCCGGCGCCAAGCGCTCCATGCGCAGCACCTTCATGCGCCCGGGTGCGCTCTCGGCCACGGTGGTGAGCTCGTCGTCGGGCAGCACATCCTGCGAATAGGCGCGCACATGCAGGTTCGGCCAGCCCGAGACGGCGCGCGAGCGCAGGATGAAACCGGTGATCGTGCCGCTGCCGTCCTTGAGCAGCTTCTCGCTGTCGGGCTGGCGGATCGTGCGCTCGGCCTCGTCGACCTCGCCGCGGATATGCGGATAGACGGCCTCGAGCTGCGTGCGGTCGATGCTGCTCACCGTGCCGACGCTGAGCGCCCCCTGCACGAGCGCATCGGTCCAGGCGCGGTCGATATAGAAGAAGCGGATCGATTCGATCGGCAGCAGGTTCGCATCGGGCACGATGTAGCTGAAAGGCACGCCGTGCAGCAGCCGCAGGCGGGCGAGGAAGCGGCGCAGTTCGCCCGGCACGACATGCGTGCCGTCGTCGGGGTCGCGGTCGGTGACGATGTGGCCATAGTTCTCCGCGGCCAGCTTTGCGGTCTCGAGGCTGATGGCGGCGTCAAGGTGGCGGATCATCGCGGGCTCTCCTGGTCGTCTTCGCCTTCGTCGACGGACTCATCGACGGACTGATCGGCAGCGCGCGCGATCAGCTGGTCGAGCGCGTCGGGCTCGTCGTCGGCTGGCGCACCCTTTGCCGCTGCCCCGCGCCCACGCCGCAGCACCGGCTTCTTCGGCGGCGCCGCAATATCGAGGGTGCGCCGCAGCTCGCGCTGCAGCGCGCTGCGCAGCGCCTGCACCTCGCTCGTGCCGACCTTGCCGTCGCCGACGCGCCCGATCACCGGCACCGCCACCTCCTCCAGCGCCGCGAGCAGGCCGACTTGGTCGCCGCGCTTGCGCAAGGCATCGAGATCGAGGCCGAGACCGGTGGCGATGGCGCGGTCGAGATCGCCTTCGACCTTCAGCGCGCGCCCGGGGTCGGCCACCGGCCGGCGTGGGCCGAGCTTGCGCTCGGGGGCCTTGGCCAGCTCGTCGATCATCTGCACGGCGACGAAACGGCCGAGGTCCACGCGCTGCGCGCCGGCATTGGCCACCAACTCGGGCAATGTGTAGGGCAGCACCTGCTTCAGGATCTCGCGCACGCGGCCGGCACCGAACTGCTCGGCGCGGAAGCGCAGCAGCGCCGATACCACCGAGAGCTGCGAGAGCGCGAGCAGACGCCCGATCTCGAAAGCGGCGGCCAGCGTCAGGTCCTCGCGGCCGTCGGGGATCACGCGCTTGAGCTGGTCGGCAGCGTGGGCCAGCACCAGCGGCACTTCGGGATCGTCTTTCGCCGTGCCATCACGCGGCGTCGGGAATGGCACGCAGGGGCCGCGGTACCAGGCACGCAGCGCATCGCCGCGGCGCGCGCGGTGCGCGAGGCTCATGTGGCCGGTGGCCACCACCTCGGGCAGGTTGCCGGCTGGGCGCGGTGGCGGCAGCGGCTTGCCGGGCTTGACTTCGGGCTCGGCGGGCAGCGTGCCGAGCAAGCCCACGTCCAGGCCCTGCATCAGCGTCTCGAAGGTCGCGCCATCGCTCGTCGTGAACGACCAATGCGCCAGTACCGGGAAGCGCAGCACGCGCTCCACCGCATAGCGGCCGATCGGAAAGCGGAAGCCCAGTCGCATCGTGTCGCGCACCAGGCGCTTCGCATCCGGATCCTTGGCCGCGGCGGCGATGCGCGCCGTCGTCTGGCGCCACTGGTCGGCGACGGTCGGCTGCACCATGGACTTGGTGCCGTCGAAGGCGCCGGCGGCGAGCGGCTTCGTCGCCTTGTTCGAGGGCGACGGCAAGAGTGGCGCGCGCGCACCGGCGCGCGCTGATGCCGGCGACGCGCTGGCGCGCGTGGATGCCCGCGACGCGCTCGCGCGCGTCGGTGCCAACGCGGCCGGCAGTGTCACGCCCGTGAGCTGCGCACCGCCCATCACCACCGCATCGCCGCTTTCGTGCGCGACGGCGGCAAGCACGCTCCAGTCCTGCGCCAGCACCCATTCGAAATGGTTGACGGCCGGCGTCGTCTTGGGCAGAGAAGGGAGCTGCCCCTCGACATTCACGAGGCAGGCCATGTAGCGCACGGGCTTGTTGCCCGCGGTATCGAAAACCGGCAGGCGGTTGGCCAGCACGACCGCGAGCCAGCCGTCGTCGTCGCCGTTGGCGAGCTCGGTATCGCGGATGTCGACCTGGCGCACGTGGACGAGCAACGCGAGGTCGGCCTCGGTGGGGAAGATCTTCTTCACCACCGTCTCCGTCACCGCGAGGTACAGCCCCTGCTCGACATCCTTGTCGGTGAGGTCGAGCACCGTGCCAGGCGTCACGCATTCGGCCACAGGCACCGCCGTCGAGAGCTCCGCCTCGCCCTCAGCCACGACGACGAGCGCGAGCCAGGGCTTGTTCGGATCGGGGTTGGTGGCGCCGGTCGGATTGCGCTCCCAAGGCAGCGTGCGGCGCTTGAGCACGATCTGTGGCAGCCGGTCACCGAATGCACCCTCGGCGTTGGCCGGCGGGAAGCTGCTGAGGATCTGGTCGGTGGGCATCGTGAAGCGCGGCGCCGCGACAAACACATGCGTGGTCTCGGCCGCCACGGTGAACGGGAGCCCGGTCTGCTCGGTCTTCAGCTCATACCGGCCAGCGGTGATCTGCGGCAGGAAGTTGCTGTGCAGCACGAAGTGGCCGATCTTCGGCATCAGCGGCCTCCTCGGGTGGAACCACGACCGGGTGCACGTGGCGCCGTTGGCGCCGCTGCCGCTTTTGGCGCCGATGGCCCCTGCGGCGCCGCCGGCGCCATTGCCGCTTGCGGCGCCTTGGGCGCCACTGACACTCGGCGCGTAGATGGCGCCACCGCAGCCTTCGGCGCGGCCGGCAAAGCCTGGCCGCGAGCGAGCGCGCGCGCCGCGAGGCGCTCGCCGTTGTCGCGCTGCGGCCCGAGCCAGACAAGCCGCGAGGCCATGCCCTGCCCCGCGGCGGCTTCGACGCCCGTGCGCTGCGCGGGCGGGCGCAGCGCGGCATCGAGCCCGCGCGCGGCGACGAGCGCGATGGCCGCGCGTGCATCGAGCGCGACGCCGCCCATCACGCCGACCAGCGACCAGCCTTCCTGGCTGGCGATGCTGACGACCACGTTGCGCGGCCGGCCGGCATCGGTCACCGCATCGGGCTCGGGCACGATGTCGTAGGCGAGCACGCTGCGGTTGTCGAGCGACAGCAGCACGGGCGCGCGTTCGCCATCGGCGGCATCGACGGCGCGGGCCGCGCCGTCCAGGCCCATCAGCAGGCGGCGGCCGTCGATATCGGCGCCGGTGACAGCCGGGTCGTCGAGCACGATCAGCACGCAGCGCGGCGCCTGCGTGAAGGTCGTGCTGACGGTGGTGATGCCGCGCGCCAGCTCGGCGCCGCTCACCCAGCCGGCCTCGGAGCGCTCGCGGTGCAGGCGCAGGCGGTCGGTGGTCGAGTGCACCAGGCACCCGGCACCGACCGCATTGCCGTGCCCGACATACGGCATCAGCGAGCCGGCATACCAGCCGTCGAGGCCGGCCGTGGGCACGGCGCCGCGTGCGGCCTTCTCATCGACAGCACCGAGCCCGACCGCGACGATGCGCTCGGTGCCGCGCGGGATATCGAGCTGCGCCAACGCTTCATCCGGCCCCACGCGCCGGTCGCCGAGCAGGCGGCCGCCGATGCCCAGCAGCACCACGCGCGCTGGCGCGCCGAGCACCGCGAGGCGCGGCCGCACGGCATCGGGCGCCGCGTCGGCGCGCGCATTCGGCAACGCGAGCACGGCGGTCTGGCCTGCGCCGAGCACGGCGCCGGCGGTGGCCGCTGCCTTGCCCTCGAGCCGTTCCAGCGAGACCGCGCGGCCGCGGCGATCGACGCCGCCGCCCTTCATCAACGCGGCGTTGAAACCCGCAAGGATTTCGGTAAGCGGCGCGCCGCTGCGCGCCACCACGGCGGTCGGCGCATGCGCGAGCGCCGTGGGCGGCACCTCGCCGGCGCCGACGATGGTGCCCTTCTGGCGGCCGGCGGTCGCCGGCGCGGGCCGGTCGGCGACCACGAGCCGCGCCGCGATCGAGCGGCTGCGTTCGGCCGTCACCTTGGCCAGCGTCGGCGGGCTCACACGCCAGGCGCGGGCCGAGCCGGCGACGGTGGTGCGTGCGCGCTCGCCGACGCGCGGCACCAGCGTCGCGCCCGAAAGCAGGCCCACGGCCAGCGGTGCGTCGACGAAGTGGTCGTAGACCTTGGGCGCCGGCCGCTCGGCGATGGCGGGCTTGACGGTGCGCGTATCGCTCTCCAGCCCCTCGGCCAGCGTGCCGGGGCGCGGCGGTGCCTGGCGCTCGCCGCGCAAAGCCGCGAGCGTGGTCGGCGATGTCGTGCGGCGCAGGAAACGCTCGGCGGCGCCGAAGGCGGCATCCACCGTCGCCGGCTCGGTCACCAACTCGGCCACCGAGCGCGCGGTCGTGCGCAGCTCGGCCGAAGCGTCAGGCTCGCGCGAGAACGGCAGCGGCTTGCGCGGCCCGGTCTCGACCTGGTAGTACGGAATCTCCGGCCCGCCGCCCGAGGGCGTGGCTTCGCAGACGAGATCGAGCTCGTTCAGCGCCTCCACCATCTCGGCCTTGGGCACCTTGCGGTTGTTGGGGTCGCCGGCCGGCCCCCAGATGCCGAGCGGGAAGCGGCCGAAGGGTCGCGGCTTGGCCTTGAACGGGAAGCTCTGCGCGACGCCGCCGCGCAGCCACGTGATCGTGATCGTCGGCTCGACCGGGCCTTCGCGCATCGGTGCCACTGCCAGCGCATCGCTCGGCGCATGCGTGCTGAGGGCGGCCGCGCCGGCATTGCTGCGCATCACGTGCACGGCCGGCACCGTGCTCGTGAAGGTGAGCGAGAACTCGACCACGACCACGAACGGCCGTGCCGAAGACCCATCGGGCGTCGCCTGCTCGCCCTTGGCCGGCAGCGCGCCGCCGGCCGTCATCAGCGCATGGGCGAGTGCCGCATTGGCATTGCCCGCCGCCGGCTCGAGATATTTACCGATGAATTCGCTGGCGCTGATCGGCTGGATGTCGGCTTTGTTGCTGCCGCCGAAGTCGAAGGTCAGCTCGATCGGGCCGACATCGAAGGTGACGCTGCCGCGGAACTCCGGCCCGAGCACGTCGATGCGTGCGCCCACGTGCACCGAGATCGTGATCTCGCCGAAGAGCCAGGTATCGATCGTCACGCCGGCAGCGATGCGCGCGTAGGCATTGACCTGGTAGCTGAACGGGTCGAAGAAGACGATGCCATGCGCGCCGTAGCGCACCTCGGCCCAGGCGGGGCCGAAGCTCGCCGAGCCGATGAAATCGCCGCCGGCCATCAGCGCCTCGGAGGTGAGCGCGAAGTAGCTGCCGGCCTCGATGACGACATTGCTGCCGATGCTCCAGTGCAGGCCCAGACGCGGCACCTGCGGGTAGCCTGCGCGATGGAAGTCCGGGTGGTATCCGCCCATCGTGAGCACGAATTCGCCGGCGTTCTCGCCCTTGAACCACAGCACGTAGGCAAAGCCGCCGGTGAGCTTGATATCGGGATAGAGCAACCACGAGTTGTCGGTGAGCTGCCCCTGCACCCACAGCACACCCTCGGTGCTCGAGAAGCGCGCCAGCAGCGCCAGCTCGATCGACACCAGCGCCACCTGCGGCCGCGGCAGCGCCATGCGTGCGAGGCCGAGCAGGTTGATATCGAGCCCGTCGCCGATCTGCACGCCCACCACCGCGATGCCGTCGACGAGCGCGAAGCTGTTGAACGACAGGCCCGCGGCAAACCAGAAGGTGCCGCGGCTCATCGGGAAATAGGCGCCGAGCTCGCGCAACTGCTGCATCGGCTCGGCCGGCGTGGCCGCGATATCGAGCGCCTGGATCAGCGGGTAGTCGCCGAAGTTCGAGAGGTCGGTCGGCACCACCAGCTTGCGGTTGATGCCGAAGCCGCCGCCGATGCCGGTGAGGAAAAAGGCCGGCGGCCCGCCGATGGGGCCGTTGACGGCACCGACGGCGAAGAAGGCGGTGAACTTCTGCCCCTGCGCATCGACGCCTTCGCCGTAGCCGCCGTAGATCGTGAGCCCGTAGACCGCGAAGCGGCCGAGCAACATGCCGAGATACTCGATGCTCTGATTGGCCTGGCCCGCATTGGTCACCTGCTTGAGCAGGCCGCCGGCGAGCGTGACGCCGGCCATGTTGGCCGCCACCGCGAGGCCGGCGAGGTCGACCTTCCAGTTGCCGGCGTCGAAGAAGTCACCGTCGGCGGTGAAGTAGGTGATCTGGAGGTCGTCGACGGCGCAGGTGAGGCCGAACATCGACACCGAGCCGTCCATCAAGAGCGAGATGCGCTCGATGCGCCCGCCGAGCATTCGCGCATCGAAGCCCACCTGCTCGAGGTACAGCGGGCCGAAGCCGCGCTGGATGGCGATCCACCACGGCCCCGGCGGATCGCCGGCGCGCAGGCTCACCGAGACCGCCGCATTGCCATGCTTCTGCACCGCCAGCGCCGGCGAGAACGCGGGCTGCGGTGGCGTCGGCCCGGTATCGCGCATGATGCCCTGCGCGATGCCGTTGTTGCCGCCGGAGCTGGCGGCGCTTACCGCGAGTTGGCTGAACTGCAGTTGCACGCCGCCGCTCGTGCCCGTGGCACCGCCGACGGCGGCGAAGACATGCAGCGCCACCGACTCGATGCTGAGCCCGGCATCGATGAGCGGCCCCGAAGACTTGGCGACGCGAAGCCCGATGCCGTCGACGGCGAGGCTGGGCGCGAAGCCGGACGCGCCGCGTTGCATGAAGCCGACGAAGAGGCCGCCCGCGTTGCCCTGAGACGGCGAGATCCATGTGGCATCGACCTCCAGGCTCAGCGTCACGTCGCCCGGCACGAGCACGAAGCGCTTGAGCGGCTCGAGGCCGAGCAGCACGCCCAGGCGCGCGTCGCGCTCGAGGAAGCTCAGCGTCAGCCCCTCGGGCAGCGGGATGATGATGCCGGCGTCGGCGATATTGACGATGAGCTGGCGCACGCGAGTGAGCAGCGTCGACGGCTCGAACGGCTGCGCGATCAGCGCCGGCGGGTTGACGCCGGTCGCGAGCAGCACGCCTTCGAGCAGGTGGCGCACGCGCTTGGCCACGGCGACCTCGAACTCTAGCAAGTCCCGCACCGCCTGCTGCGCCAGCGCGATCGCGGCGACGACATCGACCAGCACCTCGACGATGCGCAGCGCCACCTGAAGCGGGTCGTTGCTGTAGCTCGCGGCCAGGTCGACAGCATCGCCGCTTGCCACAAGCTCGACGGTGCCGGCGTCGAGCAGCCAGCGCAGCGCGAAGTGGCTCGACGCCCCCGCGGCCATGCCGACGAGCACGCGGCGGCCGTCGGCGGGCTCGTCGCCGGCGGCGATCATCACGTAGGGCCTGAGCAGCACGCCGGCGGCATTGATGGCCGCCGGGCCGGCGCTGGCGCTCAGCTCGCGCAGGCCCTCGTGATTGATCGCGAGCTTGAAGCTCAGCCGCTCGATGCCCGGCAGGACGAGCCCATTGGCTTCGAGGCTGACCTCATGCGCGAACGGCGCCCAGCCGAGCGTGAAGACGCCGACGCTGACCTCGAGAATGTCGCCATCGTGGCTGGCGCTCAGATCGTCGGGCAGCACCCCATCGAGCAGTTCGGCGAGTGCCTGCACGCCGCCCGCGATGATCGAGGGCCCGGCATCGCGGAGCCGCCCCACCGGGTTGGCGGCCCAGGCTTGCAGCGCCTCGCCGTCGAAGGCGGCGGGTGTGCCGCCGCGCAGCGCCAGCGCATCGCCGACCTTCGCCACGAGTGGACCGACCGGAGCGGCGAGCCCCGCGAGGCGATCGAGCAGGAAGGGCAAGGCCGCCTGCGCGAGATCGGAAAGCGACCCGAGGCCGGCGAAGGGCACGAGCGTGATGTCCGGGCCGCTCGTAGGCCGCATGAAAACGGTGAGACCCGAGGTGCCGATCTGCGCATGCACCGCCTGCCGGCCGCCGCTCGCGCCGGGCAGGCCCAGATGCACGGCGAGCGCCGACGACGGCGGCCCCGA
>JANNRI010000146.1:0-74299 GCA_031401195.1 Burkholderiales bacterium | reverse complement strand
ACTGCTGGCACACCGACCACTACGAACTGCGCGACGGGCAGTGGCAAGTGGTGTGGTCGCAGGCCACCGAGATCCGCCCGCCGGATTGAGACGCGGGGCCATGCTGGCCCTTGCGTCGGCGCGGCCCGCAGGTCTAGAGTCCGCCTCCCCGCGGCCGGGTCGAGGCCGCAGTGAACCCGCCCCAGAAGGAGACTTGCGATGTCTGCAACATCCCCCAGCGCCACGGTGCAGCAGTGGCTCGACGATTTCGGTGCCGCGATCACGCGCGCCGACTTTGCGGCCGCCGCCGCGATGTTCGGTGACGAGAGCTACTGGCGCGATCTGATCTCGTTCACCTGGAACCTGAAGACCGCCGAAGGCCGCGAGCAGATTCGCGAGATGCTCGCCGCCACCGCGCCGAACACGAAGCCATCGAGTTGGAAGCTGATCGGCGACGGCAGCGAAGCCGGCGGCGTGACCGAAGGCTGGTTCACGTTCGAGACCGACACGTCTCGCGGCAAGGGCCTGCTGCGCCTGATCAACGGCAAGGCCTGGACGCTGCTGACGACGATCCAGGAACTGAAGCGCTTCGAAGAAAAGAAGCGCGAGTCGCGGCCCAAGGGCGTCGAGCATGGCGTGCACGCCGGCCGAAAGAGCTGGCTGGAAGAAAAGCAGGAGCGCGCCAAGACGCTCGGCTACAGCGAGCAGCCCTATGTGCTGGTGTTGGGCGGCGGGCAGGCCGGCATCATCCTCGGCGCGCGGCTGAAAAAACTCGGCGTGCCGGCGGTCATCGTCGAGAAGAACCCGCGCGCCGGCGACTCCTGGCGCAACCGCTACAAGAGCCTGTGCCTGCACGACCCGGTGTGGTACGACCACCTGCCGTACCTGCCGTTTCCGGACGACTGGCCGGTGTTCTCGCCGAAGGACAAGATCGGTGATTGGCTGGAGGGCTACACCAAGCTGATGGAGCTCGACTACTGGGCCAGCAGCGAGTGCAAGAGCGCCAAGTGGGACGACGCGGCGCAGCATTGGGAAGTGGTCGTCGAGCGCAAGGCCGACACGCCGAGCGGCCAACCTGAGACGCTGACGCTGCGGCCGAAGCATGTGGTCTTCGCCACCGGCATGAGCGGCGTGCCGAGCCTGCCCAAATACGCCGGCATGGACAGCTTCAAGGGCCAGCAGGTGCATTCGAGCGCCTTCAGAACCGGCGTCGAATGGAAGGGCAAGAACGTCGTCGTCGTCGGCTCCAACAATTCGGCGCACGACATCTGCGCCGACCTGTGGGAGAACGGCGCCAACGTGACGATGGTGCAGCGCTCGTCGACGCACATCGCGAAGAGCGACACGCTGATGGACCTGGCGCTCGGCGGCCTGTACTCCGAAGCCGCGGTGAAGAACGGCGTCGACACCGACAAGGCCGACCTGATCTTCGCCTCGCTGCCCTACAAGGCGCTGCCGGCGCTGCAGATTCCCGTGTACGAGCAGATGAAGGAGCGCGACGCTGACTTGTATGCGCGCCTGGAGAAGGCCGGCTTCCTGCTCGACTTCGGCGAAGACGGCTCGGGCCTGTTCATGAAGTACCTGCGCCGCGGCTCGGGCTACTACATCGACGTCGGCGCGAGCGAGTTGGTGGCCGACGGCCGCGTGAAGTTGAAGACGGGGGCGATCGAGCGCGTGGAGCCCGATGGCCTGTTGATGGCCGACGGCACGAGATTGAAAGCCGACCTCATCGTCTGGGCCACCGGTTATGGCTCGATGAACGGCTGGATCGCCAAGCTGGTCGATCAGCAAACCGCCGACAAGGTCGGCAAATGCTGGGGCCTCGGCTCGGGCACGACCAAGGACCCGGGGCCGTGGGAGGGCGAGCTGCGCAACATGTGGAAGCCGACGCAGCAGCCGAACCTGTGGATGCAGGGCGGCAACCTGCACCAGAACCGGCACTATTCGCTGTGCACGGCGTTGCAGTTGAAAGCCCGCATGGAAGGCATTCCGACGTCGGTGTACGGTCTGGCGCCAGTGCATCACAAGGCCTGAGCGGCAAGCCCGCGCCATCTCGGGCAGTGACGGCGGGGGCCCGTAGCCACCCGGGGCCGAGGAATAGTTCGCCCCGGGCGGCGGTCCCGCCCGCGCGCAGCCCTCAATCCGGCGCCGGCAAGGCCGATAGGGGGTCATGGGCCTCCTCTCACTCATCATCGTCATTGCCGGCGCATCGCTCGTCGGTCTCGTCGCCATTGCCGTGGTGGTGGCGGGCTGGGAAGTGCTGCGACAGCGCGAGTTGCTCGAGATGCTGCGCCGCGACCGCGCCGCCTTTGCGGCGACCTCACCGCTGCCGTTGGCGGACTCGACGGCTGACCGCGGCGGAGCCTTCGCGCGCCTGACTTCCGCGGTGGCAGGCGACGCGGAACGAGGGTCGGGGGCAACGGGCGCGGGCGCGGGCCCGACAGCCGATCGCAGGTCTGCCGGCTTTGCCGCGCGCGCTGGCGGCTCGGCGGCAGCCCTGGCCGCGTTGGGCGGCGTGCGCCGGGACACCAACTGGATCGAGACCCGGCCCATGGTGCTCAGCCACGTGCCGGCCGTCGATGACGAACTCGCCGTGCGGCAGAGCGAGCGCGAGTTGGATCTATCGCTCGAGTGAGCCGCCGAGCTGTGCAGAGCCCCGGGGCTCGGGGGCCCGCCGCGACAACGGGCTGGCGGGTTCGGGTGCGGACCGGCCTCGCTTCGAGCCGACCCGTTCAGTCTCCCGCTTGAAGTGCGGCCCGCGAAGTGGGCGTCGGCACCGACAGCATGGCGTCGTCGTCGGCCTCTTCGCCAAGGAAGCCGCCGCTCTGGTGCGCCCACAGGCGCGCATAGATGCCACCCCTGTCGAGCAGGCTGCGGTGGTCGCCCACCTCCACGATGCGGCCGGCGTCCATCACCACCAGGCGGTCCATCGCCGCGATGGTGGACAGGCGGTGCGCGATCGCCACCACGGTCTTGCCCTCCATCAGCGAGTACAGGCTCGCCTGGATGGCCGCCTCGACCTCACTGTCGAGCGCGCTGGTGGCTTCGTCGAGCAGCAGGATCGGCGCATCCTTCAACATCACACGTGCGATGGCGACGCGCTGGCGCTGCCCGCCCGAGAGCTTGACGCCGCGCTCGCCCACATGTGCGTCGTACGCCTGGCGGCCCTTGGGGTCGGTGAGGTCGACGATGAACTCGCTCGCTTCGGCGCGCTCGGCGGCGCGCTTCATCTGCTCGTCGGTGGCGCCGGGGCGGCCGTAGACGATGTTGTCGCGCACCGAGCGGTGCAGCAGTGAGGTGTCCTGCGTGACCATGCCGACGTTCTCGCGCAGGCTTTCTTGTGTGACACCGGCGATGTCCTGGCCGTCGATGAGGATGCGGCCGGAGTCGATGTCGTACAGCCGCAGCAGCAGGTTGACGATGGTGCTCTTGCCCGCGCCCGAGCGGCCCACGAGGCCGATCTTCTCGCCCGGTCGGATGGTCAGCGAGAAATCCTCGACCACTTTCCTCTGGCCGTTGTAGGCAAAACCGACGTTCTCGAAGCACACCTCGCCGCGCGGCACGTTGAGTTCGCGGGCATCGTGCCGGTCGACTACCGCGCGAGCCTTGGACAGCGTGTTCATGCCGTCCTGCACGGTGCCGATGTGCTCGAACAGCGACGCCATCTCCCACATGATCCAGTGCGAGATGCCGTTCAGGCGGAAGGCCATCGCGGTCTCGGCGGCCACAGCGCCCACGCTCACCCACCCTTGGGTCCAGCCCCACAGGCACGCGCCGGCCGTGGCGGCCACGAGCGCTACTGAAAGCGTCTGGATGCACACCTCGAAGCCGGTGACCATGCGCATCTGGCTGTTCACCGTGCCCATGAACTCGTGCATCGCGTTGCGCGCGAAGCTCGCCTCGCGCTGGCCGTGCGAGAAGAGCTTGACGGTGGCGATGTTGGTGTAAGCGTCCGTGATGCGACCGGTCATCAGCGAGCGCGCGTCGGCCTGGTCCTTGGCCACCTTGCCCAGACGCGGCACGAAGAACCACAGGATGCTCACGTAGAGCACGAGCCAGCCCAGGAAGGGCAGCGTGAGCCTGAGGTCGAACGCACCGACGATGCCCACCATGGTGACGAAGTAGATCACCACGTAGACGAGGATGTCGGTGACGATGAGCCAGCTGTCGCGCACCGCGAGCGAGGTCTGCATGACCTTGGTGGCGATGCGGCCGGCGAACTCGTCCTGGTAGAAGCTCATGCTCTGCTCGAGCAGCAGGCGGTGGAAGTTCCAGCGCAGGCGCATCGGGAAGTTGCCGTAGATGGCCTGGTACTTCATCAGCGACTGCAGTGCCGCGAGCACGATCGAGGCCAGCAGCACGCCGCCAAGCCAGAGCAGGGTGTTGCCCTCCTGCTGCCACAGCTCAGCCGGCTTGACCTTCGCCAGCACGTCGATGACGTGGGCCATCATGCTGAACAACAGCGCCTCGAAGGCACCGATGCCCGCGGTGAAGAGAGTCACCCAGAACAGATAGGGACGCACGCCTGCGGCGCAGGTCCACAGGAAAGCGAAGAAGGTCTTGGGTGGAGGTGGCGGCAGGGCATCCGGATACGGATGCACCATGCGTTCAAAACGCTGAAACACGTGACTTCTCCCCTGGGCGCCGCGGGTGGCGGGCGCGATCACAACGCCTGCGTGCGCGGTGGGCGGCACGCGGCAAACGCTCGCAGCGGCGGGTGCGCCGGCTGGAGGGTCGCGAATTATGGTTGGGTCGGGATTACCACGGTCGATCTCACCAGGTCGCTCTTGCCAGGTCGCTCTTACAACAGCAACCCCTCCGCACCGTTGCCAGTGGGGAGGGGCGGGCGGCTTGCGCCGCCAAGTGGAGCTCCGGAGATAGGAGGTCCGGGGCCCCTCAGGCGCTGGTATTGCGCCGTCTGGGTTACCTGCAAGCAGGCATGGGGAGCATAGACCTGCCCGCCGCGCGGCGCAAGCATCGATGCGGTCGCAAGGCCCCTGATGCAAGCATGGATGCTCTTCTTCAGCGCGGTGCGAGCAGGCGCTCGACCAGGCCCGAGATCCGTGCCTCGACTTCGCGATCCATCGTGATCGCGCGGCCCCACTCTCGAGAGGTCTCGCCGGGCCACTTGTTCGTCGCATCCAAGCCCATCTTTCCGCCCAGGCCGCTCACCGGCGAAGCGAAGTCCAGGTAGTCGATCGGAGTGTTCTCGATCAGCGTCGCGTCTCGAACAGGGTCCATGCGTGTGGTGATGGCCCAGATCACTTCCTTCCAGTCGCGGATGTCGATGTCGTCGTCGACCACCACGATGAACTTCGTGTACATGAACTGCCGCAGGAAGCTCCACAGGCCGAACATCACACGCTTTGCGTGACCGGCGTAGGCCTTGCGGATCGAGACCACGGCCAGCCGGTAGCTGCAGCCTTCGGGCGGCAGGTAGAAGTCCGTGATCTCCGGGAACTGCTTGCGCAGGATGGGCACGAACACTTCATTCAGAGCCACGCCGAGTACGGCAGGCTCATCCGGCGGCTTGCCGGTGTAGGTGCTGTGGTAGATCGGATCCGGGCGGTTGGTGAGGCGCTCGACGCGGAACACGGGGAACCAGTCCTGCTCGTTGTAGTAGCCCGTGTGGTCACCGAAGGGGCCCTCAAGCGCATGCAGGTAGCCACCACGCTCGGCCAGCCGGATGCCGAGTTCCGATAACGCGGTGAAGCCTGCCGGCGCCGGCGGGATGTGCCCTTCGAGCACGATCTCGGCGCTGGCCGGCACCTGCAACTTGAGCTCGCCCTCGCCCACCGAAGCATCGGCCAGCTCGGTACGCCCGCCACGCAGCAAGCCGGCGAATTGGTACTCGGACAACGAGTCGGGCACAGGCGTCACTGCCCCGAGCATGGTTGCAGGGTCGGCGCCCAGCGCCACGGCCAGCGGGAACGGCTGGCCTGGGTTGGCAAGCGCAAACTCCCGAAAGTCAAGCGCGCCGCCGCGATGGGCGAGCCAGCGCATGATCACCTCGCGCCGGCCGATCAACTGTTGCCGATAGATCCCCAGGTTTTGGCGCGAGCGTGGGCGGGGCACGCCTTGCGGGCCACGGGTAATCACCAGCCCCCAGGTGATGAGCGGCCCGGCGTCGCCGGGCCAGCAAGTCTGGATGGGCAGACGGGTCAGATCGACTTCCTCGGCGATCAAGATCTCCATCTGGCACATGGCCCTGCGCACACGCTGTGGCTTCATCGACCACAGCGCGCGCGCCATCTCAAACAGGCGGCCGGCGTCCTTCAGCCCTCGTGGGGGGTCGGGCTCCTTCAATGCGGCAAGCAATTCGCCGACTCCCCGCAGGTCGGCCACCGAATCGGCCCCCATGCCCAACGCCACACGGCGCGGCGTCCCAAACAAGTTGATCAGGCACGGTATCGTCGAGCGCGCCGGACGCTCGACCAATACCGCCGGGCCTTCTGATCGAAGTAGGCGATCACCTAGCGCGGTGAGCTCCAGGCGCGGGTCTAGCGGCTCTTGGACCCGACGCAACTCACCCCCATTTTCGAGCTGGTCAATGAAGTCGCGCAGGTCCCGGTACTTCATGGCCAAGTTCTCGTTTAGCAGCTGTTTGAGGGCGGCCGCCCTAGAAGTTTCAGGGTTAACCCGATAATCTCAGCCCGGCCTTCACGCTTCGATCACGCCATTGAACCAAACCACTGCGCCGCCAACCTTCCCAGCGAGCGCGCGAGAAGAACCGAACCACCCCGCCGGGCCGCTGGAGCGGCCCGCCTGACGGACGATATAGCAAGGCGCACAGCGGCCCAGCCGCCCCGGGCGCCCCTGGCGCCCAATGGGAGCGATTCATCCATGCGGATACTTGCAAAGCTGCGCCACGCACCGCGAGCGGCCGCCCGTTCAGCGGGGGTGTTCGTGCGCGACGTCGGCCATGGCCTGCTCGAGGTCAGCCACAACACGCTGGCCCTGGTGGGCCTCGCGGCCATCGCCGTGGCGCTGTTCGGTGCCAGCCGACCGGAACTACGACAACACGCCGAGACCCTGGCACTGGGGTGGCTGAAGGACCGCCACGAGCAGCGCGAACTCGCCTCCGGCAACTTGCTTGTCGGCATGGGCGAACCAGATGCGGTTGCCCGCGCCACCGCCACCGACCCGGGGAGTCTGAGCAAGGAGCAGGCCGCCGTGGCGCAATGGCTGTCACGTCGCTACCGCGTCGCCGCAGAGCCCGTGGCCGCGCTGGTCCAGGAAGCCTGGGCCATCGGCCAGCGCGCGAGCCTGGACCCGACGCTGATCCTCGCCATCATTGCCATCGAATCCAGCTTCAACCCCTTCGCGCAGAGCCCGGTGGGAGCCCAGGGCCTGATGCAGGTGATGACCCGCGTGCACGACGACAAGTACAGCCCCTTCGGTGGCACGCATGCCGCCTTCGACCCCATCACCAACCTGCGCGTGGGCGTGCAAGTGCTCAAGGAGTGCATCGCCCGCGCTGGCAGCGTCGGCGAGGGCCTGCGCCACTATGTCGGTGCGGCCCTGCACGAGACGGACGGCGGATATGCCGCTCGCGTGCTGGCGGAGCAGGCGCACCTGCGCGCCGTGGCAGAAGGCAAGCGCGTGCCGGTAACGGCGCCCAACTCGGCCGTGGTCAGCCAGGCACCTGAGAAAGTCGCCACCCTGTATCTGGGTGGCGCGACACGCGCTCGCTAGCGCAGCGGGTCTTTGGGCGGTCAGGCTGCCGCTAAACTCGATCGCAACGCGCGACTGTCGATAAGGGCTGGACCGGAATCGGTGCCCGCCCGAGGTGGGGCACCACTGGGGAGCGCAAGCCTACGGCCGCCGGGGATTTCTCTGGTCGCGCAGGTGTCAGCCGTTCGCCTGGGCAGCCCTTGGTTGCGTTGGCCCCGATGACAATCGGGGCCGGCGTGCTGCCAAGCCCCGAGGGCGCTCACGCGCCAACCGGCCACGACCGGCTACGACCGACCATCACGAGAGCACAGCCCCATGTTCGACCGCACCCAATCGACGCTCGCCGACGCCGACCCCGAGATTTTCGCCGCCATCCAGGCCGAGAACCGCCGGCAGGAAGAGCACATCGAGCTGATCGCCAGCGAGAACTACACCTCTCCAGCCGTGATGGCAGCGCAGGGCTCGCAGCTCACCAACAAGTACGCCGAGGGCTACCCTGGCAAGCGGTACTACGGCGGCTGCGAACACGTCGACATCGTCGAGACGCTGGCCATCGAGCGCCTGAAGAAGCTCTTTGGCGCCGCGCATGCCAATGTGCAGGCCAACTCCGGCTCGCAGGCCAACCAGGCGGTTTTCTTTGGGCTGCTCAGCCCCGGTGACACGATCATGGGCATGAGCCTGGCCGAAGGCGGCCACCTCACGCACGGTATGGCGCTCAACATGAGCGGCAAGTGGTTCAAGGTCGTGAGCTACGGCCTCGATGTCCGCGAAGTCATCGACTACGAGGCCATGGAGCGCATCGCTCACGAGCACAAACCCCGGCTCATCATCGCCGGCGCCAGTGCCTACAGCCTGCACATCGACTTCGAGCGTTTCGCGCGCGTGGCCAAGGCCGTGGGTGCGATGTTCATGGTTGACATGGCGCACTACGCGGGCCTGATCGCCGCCGGCGCCTACCCCAACCCGGTGCCGCACGCCGACGTGGTGACCAGCACCACGCACAAGAGCCTGCGCGGCCCGCGCGGGGGCATCGTGTTGACCAACCACGAAGGCATCGCCAAGAAGATCAACAGCGCCATCTTCCCCGGCATCCAGGGCGGGCCGCTGATGCACGTCATCGCTGGCAAGGCCGTGGCCTTCAAGGAAGCCCTCGAGCCCAGTTTCAAGGTCTATCAGCAACAGGTGGTGGCCAACGCCAAAGTGCTGGCCGAAACGCTGATCTCGCGCGGTTTGCGCATCGTGAGTGGAGGCACGCAAAGCCACGTCATGCTGGTCGACCTGCGGCCCAAGGGGCTCACCGGCAAGGAAGCCGAGGCCGTGCTGGGCGAAGCCCACATGACCTGCAACAAGAACGGCATCCCCAACGACCCTCAGAAACCCATGGTCACGAGCGGCATCCGCCTGGGCACCCCGGCAATGACCACGCGCGGGTTCAAGGAGGAACAAGCGCGCCTCACGGCGCACCTCATCGCCGACGTGCTGGACAACCCTCGCGATCCAGCCCACGTGACCGCAGTGCGCACCAAGGTGGCCGCGCTGACACGCGACTTCCCGGTCTACCGCTGAGAGCGACGGTGGCTGAGCCCTTCGACACGAGCCTCTGAACGATGCGCTGCCCCTTCTGCAGCCACAACGAGACCTCGGTCGTCGAGACGCGCGAGTCCGACGAGGGTGATGTCATCCGTCGCCGTCGCCGCTGCACCCACTGCGACAAGCGCTTCACGACCTACGAGCGCAGCGAGATCACGCTGCCCGCGGTAGTGAAGAAGGATGGCTCGCGGGTCGAGTTCCAGCTCGCCAAGCTGCAGGCTTCGATGACGCTGGCGCTGCGCAAGCGGCCGGTCAGCACCGAGCAGGTCGACGCCGCGCTCGAGCGCATCCAGGACAAGCTGCTGGCCAGCGGTGCGCGCGAGGTGCCCAGCGCCCGAGTCGGCGAACTCGTCATGCGCGAGCTCAAGCGCATCGACAAGGTGGCCTATGTGCGCTTCGCTTCGGTGTACCGGGAGTTCGAAGACGTCGATGCGTTCCGGCAGCTGATTCGCGAGATCTGAGCGCTTCGGCGCCAGCCGCTGCGGTGGCCACCCCCCAGCGGACTCCCCCTGCCGGGGGGGCCTCTTCGGGCCCCTCGTCGGCGGCTCGCTGGGGCCCGCTGGCGGGGGGCGCGCCTCGAAGCGGCGATTCCTACAGTGGCTTCCACGCCAACCGGGCCATCGGCCCAACGCCTGGAGGACCCTGCAATGAATCGCCTTCCCACTCGCCCGCCTGTCTTCACACCCCGCCGCGTGAACCGCGTCACCCGCCTCACCCGCCTCACCCGCCTGTCCCGAGGCTTTACGCTCATCGAGGGTTTGATCTGTGTGGCTATCCTGCTCGTCGCCCTTGGCAGCGCCCTGCCAGGCTTCCAATCGGCAAAGGAACGCCGTCATGTCGAAGGCGCCGCAGCCCAACTAGCGACCGACCTGCAATTGACCCGCAGCCTCGCCGTGGCCCAGAACCGGACCCTGCGCTTCGAAGTCGCCAGCGACGAGCACGGCACTTGCTACATGGTGCACAGCGGCAGCGCGGGCCAGTGCACATGCTCGCCGCAGGGCGCTGCCTGCGCCCCCGGTGTCGCGATGCACCGCGTCGCCCACTATTCGTCCGGTTCGGGGGTCGCCATCGCCGCCAACGTGCGTTCGATGGTGTTCGAGCCGACCCGGGGCACCGTCACCCCCACCGCAACTCTGAGGGTCCAGGGCACCACGCTGTCCTTGCGGCAGATCGTGAACATCATGGGCCGCGTGCGCACCTGCTCGCCCGACGCTGCCATGCCGGGCTACCAAGCCTGCTGAGCCTGGCGCCGCGCGCTGGGCCCGGTGGTGCGCCCGGCGCACCCCCATATCGAAGGGGGTGGAACCGATGACCGGTCAACGAGCCCCGACAGACGGCTTTGCGACAGCCACCTGTCAGGCACAGAATGCGCTGCATGAAGCCGCTCTCCCTCACCGCTGGTTGGTCAGGCCGTTCACGCGGCTTCACGATTATCGAGTTACTCATCACTGTGGCCATCCTGGTGGTGCTGCTGGCGGTGGCCCTGCCCTCTTATCAGAGTTCCGTGCGCAAGAGCCGCCGCACCGAGGCCTTCACGGCACTGGCCAACATCCAGCAGGCGCAAGAACGGCGCCGCAGCACGCAGCCGGCCTATACCGGCGTCCTCGCCGACTTGGCACAGCCCGGGACCACGCCCAGCGGCTACTACGGCCTGGGAATCGCGCTCGTGAGCGGCGGCACCACAACTTACGTAGCCACGGCCACTGCCGTGCCCGGGACGTCGCAAGCCGCCGACGGCGCCTGCGCCACGCTGGCGGTGCGAGTCGAAGGCGGCAACATTCGCTACGGCTCCGGTACCATCGTCTGGACCGACGCCAACACCGACGTTCTGCGCTGCTGGGCCCGCTAGCCACCGCGCGACCATGTCCCCACGCCGATGAAACGCAATCACAACGCCCTGCGCAGGGTGCAGCGCGCCTTCACGCTCATCGAAATGATGGTCGTGATCACACTGATGGGCATCATCGTCATGCTGGTGGCTCCCAACATGACCGAGATGATCGGCATGCAGCGATTGCGCTCCATCAACGACCAATTGGCTACCGATTTCCAATACATGCGTTCGGAAGCGGTGTCGCGCAATCAGTTCATGGGCATTTTCACGCGCAACGTGGCTGCCGAGCCGGTTTCCTGCTACGTGATCTACTCGAATGCAGCCAGCCCGCTCGACATCTCTGCCCTCGACCGGACGCAGACGCAATGCAATTGCACCAACGCCGTCGGCTCCGCATGCATCGGCACGCACCGCGAGCTTCGCACGGTACAGATCCCGCGGGACCTGTCCATTGAACTGCGCTTTCCGGCAGGTCAGCAGAATTGGATGGCGATGAGCCCGGTGAACGGCAGCATGCAGATCTTTGATCCGTCGACGCTGATCGCACCCCCGTTGGAGTTCTGCGTCGAGGTGCGGCGCACGCCCAAAGGCAGATTGCGGACCAGCGTCGGGGCCAGCGGACGCACCAGCGTGTGCTCGCCCGACGGGTCGGTGCCTGGCGTGGCGGCGTGCCCGGCTTACAGCGTAGGCCTGAACAACTGCAAGGCGACCTCGTGATGCGGCGCGACGGGCACATCCTGCGGCCGTCACCCGTCGGCCCCGCGAGAAGCATCACCGGCATGCTGTCGCGCGGCCTGTCGCTGATCGAATTGATGGTGGGCATCACCGTGGGGCTGTTCATCGTTGCCGCGGCCACGGTTCTCATTTCGGGCCAGCTTGGAGAGAACAGGCGGCTGATGCTCGATACGCAGTTGCAGCAGGATCTGCGTGCCACCGCGGACATCATCACGCGCGAATTGCGAAGGGCGGGTGCGATCGCCGCCGCTCAGGACACGATTTCCCACCCCTCGGCCGCGGCGCAGGAGAACCTCCTCACCTTGATGCTGCCTGCCACGGGGACAGTCAACTCGTTCCAGTTCCTTTACCAGCGCGGTGGCGAACAGGGCCCATGGGGATTCAGGTACGTCAGCGCCAACGGGGTCATCCAGACCCGGCTTGGAACGACCGGATGGCAAGACCTGACTGATCGCAATGTGATGCAGGTGACCGCATTCGAGATCGAGATCCAACGCGAGCCCGGTCAGGTGCTTCCTTGTCCGCGCCATTGCCCGACGACCAGCCCGCCGACCAGTCCCACGGCATGTTGGCCGGTCTTGCAGGTGCGCAACTTCGTCGTGAACATCCAGGCACGGTCCGCCAGCGATGCGTCCATCACGCGCAGGATCCAGAGCGTGGCCAGTGCGCGCAACGACTGGGTCGAGTTCCGCACCACCGGCGCCGCCCCCAAGCCGGCATGCCCGAGTTGATGTGCCCGAGCCCGCCATGACATCCATCCGCAGCCTTTTGCCCATACGCGAGCCCGCGACACGAGGCGCCGCCTCGCTGGTGGTGGTGATGGTGTTGTTCTTCATCATCACGCTGGTGGCCGCGTACACGAGCCGCAACCTGCTGTTCGAACAGCGCACGTCGGCCAATCAGTACCGCTCGACCCTTGCCTTCGAGACCGCCGATGCCGGAGTCGAGTGGGCGCTGGCCCGCTTGAACGACGCGGTCATGAACGACAACTGCACGCCGCTCACATCGGCCGCTTCGGTGACCACGCAGCCCTCGTTCCGCGGGCGTTTCCTGAACATTGACGCCACCACTGGCGTCATCACGCCTGTCGCCGGCCGTATTGCGGGTTGCGTCTTCAACGGCACAGGCTGGGTGTGCGATTGCCCAGCCACGGCTGGCACGGACCCCAACCCGACGGTCACCTACACCGGCAATGGGCCCTTCGCCGCCTTCTGGGTGCGCTTCGTGCAGGTGACAGGTGGCCCCGGTGTGACCGGAGTCGTCCGCATCCAGGTCAATGCCTGCACGCGCGTGGATGCCGCGTGCCTCAGCTTCACGCGGGAAGCCCAACCCGGTGACGGACTCGCCACGGTGTGGTCCATGGTCTCTTTGCGCAGTGCATTGGTGTCGGCGCCGGCCGCCGCGTTGACCGTGCGGGAGACCTTCAACGACAACGGCCGCACTGCAATCGTCACCAACGCCGACAGTACCTCGGGTGGCATCACGATCCACAGCGGCAACGCCATCCCCCCGGCCAACTCGGGCGCCGTCAGACTGTCTTCGGTTCCCGGCACGCCTCCAGCGCTCTCGCTCGCGCCAAGCGATGCGACGTTGGCATTGACGCTGCCCGACCTGACTCCCGACCTGCCGCTGGCGACACCTGTCAACCGCATGTTCAACTCGGTGTTTGGAATGTGGCCCGCCACTTATTTGGCCCAGCCCGGGCTGGCGGAGGTTGGCTGCGCCGGCGGGTGCACGGCCGCGGCAGTCAACGACCAGATCCGCCTGAACCCGGGGCACGCCATCTACGTCAGCGGAGGGGGGCTGTTGAGCATCGGCGCCGACATCGGGACCGCCGCGAACCCGGTGGTCATCATTGCCGACGGCAACGTCGAATTCAATGCCGGCACGCCCACCGTGCATGGGGTCATCTACAACCGCAGCGCCAGTTGGGACATCGACGGCAACGGAACCATCCGCGGCGGTGCGATCTCGGAGCGGAGTTTTCGCTTCGATGACGACGACGTGTCGATCATCTACGACCGCGATGTGCTGCTGCGCGCGCGCAACCAGAACGGCAGCTTCGTCAAGGTGCCCGGCGGATGGAGGGACTTCCAGCCATGAAGGCCTCGAAAGGCATCAACTATTCTTCGCGCCAGGTGGCAAACGGGGCGCGGCGCGGCGTCTCGCTGATCGAAGCCCTGGTGGCCATGGCCGTCATGGCCTTCGGCATGCTGGGCGTGCTGGGCATGCAGGCGACGTTGCGCGCCAATGCCGACCTGTCCAAGCAGCGCAGCGAGGCCACGCGGCTGGCCGAGGAGAGGCTCGAAGCCTGGCGTTCGTTCTCGGTGATCGGCACCACGGCCCTCACCAAGGCTTACCAGGACATCGTCACACCCGCGTCCGAGACGCTCACGAGCTTCGTGAGCAACACGACCTACACGCGCACGGGCGTGGTCACCGAATCTTCCCCCGTGGGCCACAAGACCCTGGTGGTCGACGTCTCTTGGGCCGACCGCGGCGGCAATGCGCAGAACGTGCGCCTCTTCAGCGCCGTGGCACAGATCTCGCCTGACCTTGGCGCCACCGCTGTGGCTCCAGCGCAAGGGGCGGGTGGCATGCGCGAGCCCGGTGGCCGCGCCCGAGGCATCCCGCCGCAGGCCAAGAATTTCGGCGATGGCACGAGTGGCTTCCGCCCGCCACAAACCACCGGCACCGTGGCTTGGCTGTTCAACAACACCACCGGTCTCATCCAGTCCGTGTGCACGACCGTCGTTACCGACAACGCCCTGCTCACGTTGGCCTCGCTCACGGGTTGCTCGTCCGCGCAGCCGTATCAGTTGCTGAGCGGGTACATCCGGTTCGCACTCGGCGGCACGCAGCCGACGGCCACCACCATCACCAATCCAGGCGACGCCCCGGCGCCGGCGACGATCGAGGCCGAGGTCGTGCAGACGGTGCCCTCTACCCTCGCAGCCACGCAGCCCTGCTTCCATGGTGTTGCGTCGAACTACGTGGAGTATTTCTGCGCCCTGCCTGTGCTGGCCGTGGCGTCGACATCCCCGGTCGAGGCGGCGCTCACGTGGTCAGGCGCCTTGCAAATCAAGCCGGCCACCCTGCCCACGCTGTCAGGCAGCCTCGCCGACGTTGCCGCCGCCAACCGGAAGGTGTGTCGTTACCGGGCGGCGGCGAGCTACACGGGCGTCAATCTGCCCTCGGCCAATCAGAACCTGGTAGTGATGCGGGCCGGCGACGGCAGCACGGCGTTCACTTGCCCGAGCCCGCCGTCCTTCGCGCACCAGCCCGCCACCTGATCGCGCACCCAGGCGGTCACTGGCCGGCATAGATCGGCAGCTGCCAGCGGCTGACAGCATTTGCTCAGCGCATAGACTGGGGCGCATGGCGGCCTCATCTTCAGCCGGTTTGACGCAACTCGACGAGCATCATCTCCACGGAGCGCTCGGCCTTGCCGAGTCGGCGATCGGCGTCTCAGACCCCAACCCTCGCGTGGGCTGCCTCATCGGCCGCCCCGACGGCACGGTGCTGGGCCGCGGCGCCACGCAGCGTGCCGGCGAGGCCCATGCCGAAGTGATGGCCCTGCGAGATGCGGCGGCCCGGGGCCACGATGTGCGCGGCGCCACCGCCTGGGTCACGCTGGAACCCTGTTCCCACCAGGGCCGCACACCCCCCTGCTGCGAAGCACTCATCGCCGCCGGCATCGCCCGCGTCGTGGTCGCGCTGTCCGATCCCTTTCCCGCGGTGGACGGCCGCGGTATGGCGCGCCTGCGCGCCGCCGGCATCGAAGTGATCGTGGCCGAGCCGGCGAGCGAAATCGCGCGCGCCGCGCGCGAGCTCAACATCGGGTTTTTCTCCCGCGTTGTGCGCAAGCGGCCTTGGGTACGCATGAAGATTGCGGCTTCGCTCGACGGCCGCACCGCGCTCGAGAATGGCCGCAGCCAGTGGATTACCGGCCCGGCTGCGCGCGCCGATGGGCATCTCTTCCGCAAACGCGCCGGCGCCACGCTCACCGGCATCGGCACCGTGCTCGAAGACGACCCGCGGCTCGATGTACGCGAGGTGCCCACGCTCGTGCAGCCGCAGCGCGTCGTCGTTGATTCACGGCTGCAGACGCCGCCGGCGGCGCGCATCCTGCAGCCACCGGGCACGGTGTGGATCTATGCCGGCGACGCCACTGCCGCGGGCCGCGCCGCACTGGTTGCCACCGGGGCAGTCGATATCCGCGTGCTGCCGGATGCGGAGGGCCAGGTCGGCAAGTTCGGCAAGGTCGACCTCGCCGCGATGCTCACTGACCTCGCCGCGCGCGGCATCAACGAACTGCATGTCGAGGCCGGCCACAAGCTCAACGCCTCGCTGCTGCGCACCGGCCTGGTCGACGAATTGCTGGTCTACCTCGCGCCCAAGCTCATCGGATTGGGTCGCGAGATGGCCGCGCTCGGGCCCCTCACCGACCTCGCCGACGCGCTTGAGTTCCGCTTTCTGGATGTGACTCGGATCGCAGACGATTTGCGGCTGCGCGCCCGCCCTCCCGGGCGCGACGCTTTCTGACTGCGATCGGCAAGGCGCACCTATCTGGTGGCGAGCCGTCTGCGTGCCTCGCCACGGTTTCGTCGAGGTGCGCCACCTACAATCGGTGACATGCCCATCGCCCCGGTTCCCGAGTTGGTGGCCGAGATAGCCGCCGGCCGCATGGTCATCCTCGTCGATGAGGAGGATCGCGAGAACGAAGGCGATGTCGTGCTCGCTGCCGACCATGTCGGCCCCGACGCCATCAATTTCATGGCCCGGCATGCACGCGGCCTCATCTGCCTGACACTTACGCGCGAGCGTTGCGAACGTTTGCAGCTGCCGCCGATGGCGGCGCGCAACAGCACCGTGCACGGCACCGCATTCACGGTCTCCATCGAGGCTGCCAGCGGCGTCACCACCGGCATCTCCGCCGCCGACCGCGCACGCACCGTGCAGATGGCGGTGGCGCGCGACGCCCAGGCGAGTGATCTGGTGCAGCCCGGCCACGTCTTCCCGTTGCAGGCGCAGGACGGTGGCGTGCTCATGCGGGCCGGCCACACCGAGGCCGGCTGCGATCTTGCCGCGCTCGCTGGACTCACGCCCGCGTCGGTGATCTGCGAGGTCATGAAGGACGATGGCACCATGGCGCGCCTGCCCGACCTCGAGCTCTTCGCACGCGAGCATGGTCTCAAGATCGGCACCATCGCCGACCTCATCGGCCACCGCCTGCGCCACGAGACGCTGATCGAATGCGTCGGCGAGCGCCGCTTCGACACGCCCCACGGCAGCTTCGCAGGGCGGATCTACCGCGACAAGGGCGGCGGCGTGCACATCGCGCTCACGCATGGACACTGGGCCGGCGACGAAGAGGTCCCTGTGCGCGTACACGAGCCCTTCACCGCGCTCGACTTGCTCGACGCCTCGAGCCCCGGCCACAGCTGGCCCTTGCCACGCGCGCTGGCGGCGCTGCGCGAGGGCCCGCGCGGCGTGGCCGTGCTGCTCAACTGCACGGGCGACGCGCGGGCCTTGTGGCAACAGTTGCTGCCTGCCGCAGCCACGGACCCCGCCGGGAAGGCGCGCGCAACGCCGCCCCGCCCGCACCCCATGGACCTGCGTGTGTACGGCATCGGCGCGCAGATCCTGCGCGATCTGGGCGTGCGCCGCATGCAGCTGTTGGGTAGCCCGCGGCGCATGCCCAGCATGGCGGGATTCGGTCTGGAGATCACGGGCTACCGCGCTGCGGCTGGCTGACGCGACCAACAAGGAAACGGGGAGCATCCACCATGCAAGGCGCAGACAAGGGCAACAGCGGCGAACTCGATGGCGCAGGCCTGCGCATCGGCATCGTGCGCGCGCGCTTCAACGAACTCCTCACCGACGCGATGGCCCGCGCCTGCCTCAGCGAGCTCGAGCGCCTGGAGGTGGAAGCAGGCGACATCCGCCACATCACGGTGCCTGGTGCACTGGAGATTCCCGTGGTGCTGAAGGTGATGGCCGATTCCGGCGACTACGACGCGCTGGTGGCCATCGGCTGCGTCATCCGTGGTGAGACGTACCACTTCGAACTCGTGGCCAACGAGAGCGGCGCTGGCGCCTCGCGCGTGGCGCTGGACCATGGCGTGCCCGTGGCCAACGCCATCATCACCTGCGAGAACGAGGCGCAGGCCTGGGCGCGCGCCGAAGAGAAGGGGCGTGAAGCAGCCCGCGTGGCGGTGGAGATGGCCAACCTGTTGGAAGAGTTGTCGTGACCGACGCGACCACCGATGCCCAGGCCCCGCCCGGCAAGGCATCGCGCCCTAAGGCCGGCGGCAGAGCCAGAGGGGGTGGCGGCGGGCGCAACCCCCGCCGGCGGGCGCGTGAATTCGCGGTGCAGGGCCTCTATCAGTGGCTGATCGCCGGCGGCAGCGCCGAAGAAGTGCTGGCGCATCTGCGTGAGCAGGATGGCTTCGAGCGCGCCGACCTCGTGCACCTGGATGCCCTCGTGAGCGGGGGCATCGGCGAGGCCGCAACGCTGGACGCCGCCATATCCCGCCATGTCGACCGCCCGACGCGGCAGCTCTCGCCGGTGGAACACGCGGTGCTGATGATCGGCACCTACGAACTCGCGCATTGCATCGACGTGCCCTACCGCGTCGTCATCAACGAAGCGGTGGAACTGGCCAAGTCTTTCGGCGGCACTGACGGCCACAAGTACGTCAATGGCGTGCTGGACAAGACCGCCGCCGACCTGCGCCCGGCCGAAGTGGCCGCCCGGCGCGGACCCGCCACGGGCGAAACCACCAGCCCATGACGCTGCGCACGGCCGCCCGGCTCGACCGCATCGAGCCCTTCTACGTGATGGAGCTGGCCAAGGAGGCCGCACGCATCGCCGACAGTCCGCAATGCGACCCCGCACGCGGCGGCGAACGCATGATCTTCCTCAACGTCGGCGAGCCCGACTTCGGCGCGCCCGATGCGGTGCTGCGGGCGGCATCCCGCGTGGTGGCTGGCCGCGCCCTGCCCTACACGCAGGCCACTGGTATCACCGAGCTGCGCGAGCGCATCGCAGGCTGGTACGCGCAGCGCTTTGGCCTCGACATCGACCCCGGGCGCATCCTCGTCACCGCCGGCGCGTCGGGGGCGCTGCAGCTGGCCTGCCTCGCCCTCTTCCAGGCTGGCGACGAGGTGCTGCTGCCGGACCCGAGCTACCCCTGCAACCGCCACTTTGTGGCCGCGACCGACGCCACCACCCGCCTCATACCGGTCGGACCCGCGCAGCGTTTCCAGCTGAGCGCCGAAGACGTCGTTCGCCATTGGACCCCGGCCACACGCGGCGTGCTGCTTGCCTCGCCGAGCAACCCCACCGGCACCAGCATCGCCCCCGATGTGATGGCGAGCATCGTGCGCGAGGTGCGCCAGCGCGGCGGCGTCACGCTCGTCGACGAGATCTACCTCGGCCTCAGCCACGACGAGCGTTACCGCGGCAGTGCGCTCGCGCACGACCCCGAGGGCCGCGATGTCATCTCGATCAACAGCTTCTCCAAGTACTTCAGCATGACCGGCTGGCGCCTGGGCTGGCTGGTGCTGCCGCCGGCACTCGTGGCGCCGGTGGAGAGGCTGGCGCAGAACCTCTACATCTGCCCAAGCACGCTGGCGCAGCAGGCGGCACTGGCCTGTTTCGAGCCCGAAGCCCTGGCGCAATGCGAAGAACGCCGCGGCGAGTTGCGACGCCGCCGCGACTTCATCGTTCCGGCACTCGTTGGCCTCGCGCTGCACGTGCCCGTGGTGCCCGATGGCGCCTTCTACGCCTGGGCCGATGGCTCCGCCCACGCCAGCAGCAGCTGGGAGCTCTGCGAGCGCCTCACGCGCCGTGCCCATGTCGCGCTCACGCCCGGGCGCGACTTCGGCCCCGCTGCCGCCGAACGCTACCTGCGGCTGTCCTTCGCCAGCTCGATGGAAGAATTGCGAACCGCCGTGGGCCGGCTCGAGCGCGAACTTGGCCGCTGAGACCATGCAAGCGCGCGTCGGCAGAGGTCGATCCCAGGAAAAGTTGACCCCCTCAATCCCGTGTTTTTCGTCACCACCCCGCGCCGCGAAGTCGTAAGCTGCCAAATCGTGGGAATCACCCTGTTCAAACGTCCAGCTGCCCGCAAGTCGAACTTGGATTCCGAGTTCGCCGCCACTGTGGCCTCACTTCCGCCCGGGGTGGAGGAGGCGGTGCCATTGCCGCCCGCCGGCGCCGACAGCTCGCTCGATTCGATGCCGCCCGACTCGCAGCCGGGCGACTCGCAGCCGTTCGATTCGCAGCCGTTCGACTCCGTCCCGCCGTCGGACTCACTGCCGCCGGATTCGCTGACCTTCGACTCCCAGCCCCCCGCGCACGCTGCCCTCGCGGCGAAGACGCCGCCAGGTCCGTTCGACCCCCATCCCGCTCAGGAACTCCCGGCCTATCTGGGCGGCCCGGCACCGAAAGACGCGAAGTCCGATGCCGCCGCGGCCGCCCAAGGCGGCATCGACGAAAGTTCGCTGCCGATGGCCGACCAGCCCACCATCGCGCAAGTGGGCCGCTATGCGTTGAAGCGCCATCTCGGCCTTGGCGGGCTGGGACAGGTGCATGAAGCCTGGGATCCGCTGCTTTCGCGCACGGTGGCGATCAAGACACTGCAGTTCGAATCCGACCCGCGCACGCGCAGCTCGCTCGACCGCCTCTTCCTCAACGAGGCGCGCGCGGTCGCCGGGCTTACTCATCCCAACATCGTCACGGTGTACGACGCGGGGCTCTCGCCCACCGGCGTCTACCTCGCGATGGAGCGGCTGCAGGGCAAGGACCTGCGCCAGCGCCTCACCGAAGGTTGGAAGCCGGGTCCGGCAGTGGTGGCGCAGCTCGTGCGGCGCGTGGCCGATGCGCTGGCCTATGCGCACGCTCGGGGCGTGGTGCACTGCGACGTCAAGCCAGGCAATATCTTCATCTCCGGCGCCGACAAGCCCAAAGTGCTCGACTTCGGCATCGCCCGCGTCGCTCATCGGCGCGCCATCCCGGCACTTGAAGGCATGGTCGCCGGCTCGCCGCACTACCTGGCGCCCGAGCAGCTGCTGGGCAAGGACATCGACGCGCGCACCGACGTGTATTCGCTGGGTGTCGTGCTGTACGAGTTGCTGTCAGGCCGACGCGCCTTCGGCGGGGACTCGGTGGAGCAGATCACTACCGCCGTGCTGACCAACCACCCGGCCCCGGCACACCTCATCCGCTCCGGCGTGCCCGAAGCGCTTTCGGCCATCGCGGCGCGCGCGATGGCGCGCGACCCCGATGCGCGGTACGCAACCGCCACCGAGATGGCCGCCGACATTCGTGCTTGGTTCGATCAACCGCGCCCTGCCACCTCATCGCGCGAAGCGCGCGCCGAGGCGCGCCGCACCAAGCTGGCCGACCGGCGCGCCAGCAAGCAGGCGCAGCCGCCCGCCCCTCGCCGTTGGCCTTGGGCGCTGGGCGGAGCCTCGCTGGCGATGTTTGCCATGGTCGCCGCGGCACTGCTGTGGGTCAGCCGGCCCGGCAACCCGCAAGGCTCGTCGCCCCAGGTGGCGGCCTCGCCCGGCTCGGGATCTCTCGCTGGGCAGGGGGCGGGCGTTTCGCCCACGACCGCCTCGGCGCGCGAAGGCGACCTCGTCATGAGCGGTGGCGCCCCTGTCACGGCCACAGCTGTGCTCGCGGCTACGGCGGCCACTGCGGCCACTGCGGCGAGCACGAACGCCGCCGCCAGCCCCGCGCTCCCGGGCGTGGCCGCCGGCAGCGCCGCGACGGCAGCCGCCGAAGGCACGGTCGCCGGGCCGGCCAGCCCCTCCACCGCCACCAACGCGGTCGGCGAGCCCAGAGCTCCTACCGCGGCGCAACGCAACGCCGCAGGCACCGCGCGTGCCGCTGGCGCCGCCGCTGCCAATGCACGCGAGTTGCCCGGCCGGCGCAATCCAAACCCGCCTGCCCAGAGCACTGCAAGCACCACAGGCGCCGGAAACGCCAGCGCAAGCGGCGCGGCCGGCATGCTGCAGTTGGCCATCACGCCTTGGGGCCATGTGGAAGTCAATGGCCAGGGCGCAGGCACCACGCCGCCGCTCACGCAGCTTTCGCTGCCGACCGGCACCCACGTGATCACCGTGCGCAACGCCGACTTCCCGCCCTTCACCACCACCGTGCAGGTGCAGGCCGACAAGCCGACGGTGGTGCGGCACCGCTTCGGCCAATGACGAGCCGCATCACAGGTCTGCGCACAGTCGCGCGCAAGCGCACCGCGCGTGCGGTGGGTGCGTTGATGCTCGCCTCGGTGCTGGTCGGCGCGTGCAGCAATGGCGTACCGGTCAAACCTTCGGACCCGGCCGCCATCACGCTGGCCGAATTGATGCAGCGTCCGGCCGAACGTGCGCTCATCGAGGGCATTCGCTTCTACGACGACGGGCAGTATCCGCAGGCCGAGGTCCAGTTGCGCAAGGCCCTCACCGCCGGCCTCGCCGAGCCGGGCAACCGCGCCAGCGCACACAAGCTGCTCGCCTTCATCACCTGCACCAGCGAGCGGCTGGCCGACTGCGCCGCGCAGTTCTCGGCCGCGAGGGCGTCGGACCCGAACTTCGCGCTGAACCGCTCGGAAGCCGGGCACCCCGTGTGGGGCCCGGTGTACAGGCGCACACTGGCTCCCTGAAGCCCGCCCACTGCCCATACGGCGCTGGCTGTGGCACGCGCCTGAGCACAGCAATGGCCCCGCTATCATCACTGCGCCCATGCAAACCTCCCTGGCCCAGCGTGATGCTGCGCCCAAGTCGGCGCAACGCACCGCGGAAGTCGTCTTCCGGCTGCCCGTGCGCGTGTACTGGGAAGACACCGATGCTGGCGGCATCGTCTTCTACGCCAACTATTTGAAGTTCTTCGAGCGCGCGCGCACCGAGTGGCTGCGTTCGCTCGGTGTGCACCAGCAGGCGATGCGCGAGCGCACCGGCGCCATCTTCGTCGTCACGCACACCTCCACGCAGTACCGCGCGCCTGCGCGGCTGGACGACGCGCTCGAAGTCACCGTCGCCGTGCAGCACACCGGGCGCGCCAGCCTGCAGGTGGCTCAGCAGGCGTGGCGTATCGATCCCTCCCAGGCACCATGGCCGCCGTCTCCTGGTGGCGAGCCCCCCGGTCAATCTGGATCGGCCCGCGGCACCCTGCTCACTGACGGCGAAGTGCGCATCGGCTGTGTCGACGCCGCGACGATGCGCCCGTGCCGCATCCCCCCCGAACTCCTGCGAGCCCTGGCATGAATCAGAACCTGTCCATCACCGCGCTCATCCTGCAGGCGAGCCCCGTCGTGCAGTTGGTCATCGCGGGCCTGGCGATCATCTCGATCATGAGCTGGGCGGTGATCTTCGCCAAGCTCTTCGGCATGCGGCGGGTGCGCAATGGCAACGAGGGCTTCGAACGCGAGTTCTGGTCGGGCCGCAGCCTCACCGAGATGAACCAGGCCATCGGCAGCAAACCCAGCACAGCGCCCATGGAACGCATCTTCGCCAGCGGCATGCGCGAGTTCCTCAAGCTGCGCGAGCGCCGGCTCGACGCCGGCGCGCAACTCGACGGCGCACGCCGCGCCATGCGCGCGAGCTACCAGCGCGAGATCGACGTGGTGGAGAGCAACCTGAGCTTCCTTGCCTCGGTGGGCTCGGTGAGCCCCTACGTCGGCCTGTTCGGCACCGTGTGGGGGATCATGCATGCCTTCACCACCTTCGGCACCTTGCAGCAGGTGACGCTCGCGAGCGTGGCGCCCGCCATCGCCGAGGCACTGGTGGCCACCGCCATCGGCCTCTTTGCCGCCATTCCGGCGGTGGTGGCCTACAACCGCCTCGCGCGCGACATCGACCGCATCGCGATCCAGCTCGAGACCTTCATCGAGGAGTTCACCAACATCCTGCAGCGCAATGCCGGCGGCTCGCAGGTGTCGGCGACGACGCAGATCCACAGCACGACCACGCAAGGGGTGCGCTGAGATGGCGACCGTTTCGGGTCGCGGCGGCGGGGCGGGCGGTGGCTTGGGCGGCGGGCGCCGTCGGCGCAGCATCGGCGAGATCAACATGGTGCCCTTCATCGACGTGATGCTGGTGCTGCTGGTGATTTTCATGGTCACCGCGCCCCTCATCACCACCGGCGTGGTCGACCTGCCCTCGGTGGGCAAGAGCACGCAGCGGCCGACGAAAGTGATCGAGATCATCGTCGGCGCCGACGAGCAACTGCGGTTGCGGGTCGACAGCGGTGAGCCTGCACCGGCCACACTGAGAGACTTGGTGGCCCGGGTACGCCAAGGCCAGGGCGGTGACGCCGAGGCCCCGGTGGTGATCAGCGCCGACCGCCAGGTGCGCTACGAGAGCGTGGTGAAGGTCATGGACACGCTGCAACGTGCCGGTGTACGCCGCGTGGGCCTGTCGGTGAAGCAGGCGGCGAGCTGACAGCCGTTGGCGCGCCTCGAACCCCACGCTCCGCATGGCCACCGCCGCTCCCAACCCGACCTCACTGCTGCCGCGTGCCCCTGGCGGCACGGGCGCCGGCATCGCCGTCTCGCTGGGTGTGCACGCGGCGTTGTTGGCCGCACTCGCGGGCGTGTTGCAGTGGCGCACGCAGACGCCGGTGACGGCGGCGGCCGAGTTGTGGGCGAGCGTGCCCGAGGTCGCCGCGGCCCCATCGGTCCCAGCGCCGGCCCCGGTGCCTGCTCCGGCGCCTGTCCCTGCGCCACCTGCGGTGCGGGCGCCTCCTGCGCCGCCCCCACCCGCGGCGGTGCCCGCCAAGCCGCCCGATATCGCCACCGAGCAGGCCGCGCTCCAACGGGCCGAACGCGAGCGACAAGAGCGTGAGCAGCGCGAGCGAGATCAACGCCAGCGCCGCGAACGCGAACAGCGCGCCGAACAGGAGCGCCTGCAAGCGGAGGCCACCACCGAGCGCGCACGCCAAGAGCAACTGCGGCGCATGATGCAGGCCGCCGGCCCGCCCGGCACCACGGGCACCTCGCCCGCCGGCACTGCCGCGCGCGACGCCGCCCCCTCGGCCAACTACCTGTCGCGTCTGGCCGCGCTCATCCGCGGCAACAGCGTCTATGGCGGCGAGGTCGGCGGCAATGCGCCCGCAGAGGTGGAGGTGCGTACCGCCGCTGGCGGCGCGATTCTTTCGCGCCGCTTGGTGAAGAGCAGCGGCAACCCGGCCTGGGACGACGCCGTGCTGCGCGCCATCGACCGCACCGGCAAACTGCCGCCCGACACCGACGGCCGCGTGCCCTCGAGCTTGATCATCGCGTTCCGGCCGAAGGAATAGCACCCCCTGGCGGGGTCGCCGGTGGATGGCCGTCCCCGGGGCCGGCAGCGGCACCCACCGGCCTGGCGCCTGCGCGCGAGTAGCGCGCGACAAACCCGCGGTCGATGTGGTTCTTCCACCACCAAACCCAATGCCCGGCGGCCGTCCATCCGCCCCATGACGCGATGGCCCGCCGGCCGCCGCAAGAGATGAGGTTCAACGTTCTCGTCTGCGGCAGATGCCGAATCAGGCGGGGCCCCGTAGTGCCGACGCCGACGATAGCAACAGGACCGGCACTCGAACAGTACGCGCGCAGATTGGCCAACAGCGGCGGCCCGGCACGCACGGCGTACACGCCGCTGCGCGGGTGGAGCGCGTCGATGCGCGTGGCCACGTCGCCCACCGCGAATACCTCGGGGTGAGAGCCGCTTTGCAGCGTGGGCCCGGTGACGATGAAGCCGTGGCCATCGAGTGCGAGGCCGCTGCCGACCAGCCACGGCGGCGCCTCGCCGCCGGTGACGATGAACGCCTTGTCGCATGCCAACCGTGCACCCGAGGCCAGCACCACGCAGTCGGCACGGACCTCCGCGCAGCCCTCGCGGAACAGCGTGATGCGCGCCTTGCCGAGCGCGGCTTCGGCATGCCGCACCACCGCCTCTGGGTAGCCCGGCAGTGGGCGCCCTCCGCCCAGCACGAGGGCCACACGCCCGGGCTCGTCGCCCAGCTTCTTGAAGCGATGCTGCAGCGCCAGGGCCAGTTCCACGCCAGCCGCGCCGGCGCCCACCACCACCCCGTCCAGCGGGCGAAGCGCGGCAGCATCCAGCAGGTCGTCGAGGTCACCCAGGAAGTGCTCGATCGGCCGCACGAACAGCGCGTGCAGGCGCGCACCCGGCATGCGGCCGCGGTCCATGGTCGAGCCGGTGTCGATGGACAGCACGTCGTAGTTCACCGTGCGTCCGTCGGCCAGCCGCACCACGCGGTGCGCCGCATCCATCTCCACCGCGGCGCCTTCGATCACATGCACGCCGGCCGCGGCCGCCAGGGGCAACAGCTGGATCGCCGCCTGATCGGTGGCGTAGTGCCCAGCCACCACGCCCGGCACCATGCCCGAGTAGATCTGGCGCATGAAGGGCGTGACCAGAGTCACCTCGGCCGCCGCGAAGCGCTCACGGGCCATTTCGCGTAGCACGTGCACGTGGGCGTGGCCGCCGCCCAGCAACAACAGTGATTTCACGGGGCGAAGCGTAACCCGGACACGTAGGCGGCCGAAACGCCGCCTGTGTTGTCGGCATCGGCGGCCACGATGGCGGCGGCCAGCGGCGGCACTTCGGTGCTCTCGTCGCCGAAGGCGCGGCGCCAGTCGGCGGTCACGTCACGCTCTTCGTCGAACCAGCGTCCGGGTGCGTCGCCCCGGTTGCGCAGCACGATCACCCGCACCCGGCGCGAATAGGGGTTGGCCATCACGGCCTCGCGCGCCTCGGCGTGGCCCCACACCCAGCACAGGGTGGCCGCAGGCAGCGCTTCACCGGTCTGGCTGCGCGCCATGCGCAGGATCTGGCGCTCGACGAAGGGCATCCGATCGAGCGCCAACTCGAATGCGAGGCAGACCCTGGCGGCCGTGTCGTCACCGGATTTCTGCGCCAAGTCCACCGCCGTGTTGGGCTGCTCGAGGCGCCAACTCCAGCGCAGGCGTGCGGGCGCTGCCCGGCCTGGGAGATCGAACACCAGATTGCCGTAGGAAGCGGCGGCGTCGAGGCGCACCGCGGCGCGCCCGTCCAGTGACACCGCGGTGTAGCGCGTCAGAGGTACGCGCTGTTTCGGCAGCCCGGCCACGCGCCAGCCCGCGCCCAGCACGGCGTCCGCACTCACCAAGTCCACCGGCTGCGCCCACGCTGCCACCGGCGCGCCGTGCAGCAGCGCAACCAGCCCGAACACACCCAGCGCAGCGCGCACGCGCCGCGAGGCGCATGCCGGTCTCAGCCCCTGCGCCATGCGTGCAGCCGCTCGACCCAGCGCAACAGGCCTTGCGGCGCATGCGCCCGCTTCCACTCGCCGGCGGCATACTTGTTGGCCTCGGCCAGCGTGGGGTAGGTGTGGATGGTGCCGAGGATCTTGTTGAGCCCGAGCCCGTGCTTCATTGCCAGCACGTACTCGGCGAGCAGGTCACCCGCATGCACGCCGACGATGGTGACGCCGAGGATGCGGTCACGGCCCGGCTCGGTGAGCACCTTCACCCAGCCGTGCGCGGCGCTGTCGGCGATGGCGCGGTCGAGGTCGTCGATGCCGTACCGCGTCACCTCGCAGGCGATACCCTTTTCCTTCGCCTCCTGCTCGTTCAGGCCCACGCGCGCCACCTCGGGGTCGATGAAGGTGGCCCACGGAATGACCGAGTAGTCGACCTTGAATTTCTTGAAGGTGCCGAAGAGTCCGTTCACGGCCGCATACCAGGCCTGGTGCGCCGCCGTGTGCGTGAATTGGTAGGGCCCCGCCACGTCGCCCGCGGCCAGGATGTTGGGGTAGATCGTCTGCAGGTACTCGTCGGTGGTCACCGTGCGCTGCGTGGGGACACCGAGCTCTTCGAGCCCGAAGCCCGAGAGCCGCGCCACGCGGCCCACGGCGCAGAGCAGCAGGTCGAAGGCGATGCGCTTGGTCGCACCACCGGCCTCCACCTCGATCCACTTCTCGCCCCCTGGGCCGGCATCCACACCGCAGCGCAGCGCCTTGTGCCCGGTGAGCACCACCACGCCATCGGCCTCCAGCGCCTGGCGCGCGTAGGCCGAGACCTCCTCGTCCTCGCGGATCATGATGCGCGGCAGCATCTCGATCTGCGTCACCTCGGAACCCAGCCGCGCGAAGCTCTGCGCGAGCTCACAGCCTATGGGCCCGCCGCCCAACACCACCAGCCTTTTCGGCTGCTCGCGCAGGTCCCACAACGTATCGCTCGTGCGGTAGCCCACGGTGTCGATGCCGGGCAGCGGCGGCACGAAGGGCCGCGCGCCGGTGGCGATGACGATGCTCTTCGTGGAGAGCGTCTTGGCGCTGCCGTCGGCGGCGGTGATCTGCACGTGCCAGGGGTCGAGGATCTTGGCCGTGCCGATCTGCACGTCCACGCCCAGGCTCTGGTAGCGCTCGACCGAATCGTGCGGCTCGACCGCCTTCACGATGCCGGCCACACGCTCCATCACCTGCGCGAAGTCGAGCTCGTACTTCGCCGACTTGATGCCGTAGTCGCTGCTGTGCCGCATCTGCCGCGCCAGCGTCGCCGTCTTGATGAGCGCCTTGCTCGGCACGCAGCCGTAGTTGAGGCAGTCGCCGCCCATCTTGTGGCTCTCGACCAGCGTCACCTTGGCCTTCACGGCCGCGGCGATGTAGCTGGTGACCAGGCCCGCCGCGCCGGCGCCGATGACGACCATGTTGCGGTCGTAGCTCTTCGGTTTCTTGTGCGCCCACTTGGCATAGACGCGCCGCGCCTTCACCGCATCGACGATCTTCTTGGCGATGAGCGGGAAGAGCCCGAGCAGCACGAAACTGGCTAGCAGGCCAGGCGAGACGATGCCGCCGAGCGACTCGATCTTCGCCAGCTGCGTGCCCGCGTTCACGTACACCAGCGTGCCGGCAAGCATGCCCAACTGGCTCACCCAGTAGAAGGTGCCCGCCTTCATCTTCGTCAGGCCCATCAACAGGTTGATGACGAAGAACGGGAAGATCGGCACCAGTCTCAACGTGAAGAGATAGAACGCGCCATCGCGTTCGATACCTTTGTCGATATCGGCCAGGCGTGCGCCGAACTTGCCTTTCACGCTGTCGCGCAACACGTAGCGCGAGGTCAGCATCGCGAGCGTGGCGCCGATGCTGCTGGCGAAGGAGGCGAGCAGCGTGCCCACGAGAAGGCCGAACACCGCACCGGCCAGCAGCGTCATGATCGCCGCGCCCGGCAGCGACAGCGCCGCCACCGCCAGGTAGGCGAGAAAGAAGAGCCCCGCCACCATCAGCGGCCGTTCGCCGTACAGCGCGGCGAAATCAGCCTGCGCTCCCTTGACATAGGCCAGGCTGAGAAAGCGCCCGAGGTCGAGGGCGAAAAACGCTGCCACCAGGGCCGCCAGCAACACCACCAGCCACAACTTGTTGGATTTCATGGGTCTCCTCAACCGCAGAGAGTCTCGGCAGTGGTCGTGGCCGATGCGCCGACGTTACACGGCGCGTTGCCATCCGGCGATAGCGGGCGCTCCGGCGCCGCCCCGCGCGATCCAGTAACCGGCGTTCGATGCACCTGTCAGCGCGAGCCGAACACCGTCCACCCCGCCGCCAGCCTTGAAAGGATGGTCAGCCCGCACAGCGCCGCAAAGCCGTACGCCCACCACGCGAAGTGCTGCGGCAAAAGGCACATGAGCGCAAAGCAGGCGATCGTTTCCGTGCCTTCGGTGTAGCCGCCCAGATAGAAGAAGCCCTTGGAAGGGTAGCCCGTGCTCTTCAGCCCGCGCCGCTCGGCGAGCACGGCGAAGGCGAGGAAGCTCGAACCGGTGCCGACGAAGGCCGCCAGCAGCACCGCGGCCGGCAGCGCGTTGGCCGGTGGGTCGGCCAGCGCGAAGGCCAGCGGCACGCTGGCGTAGAAGAGGAAGTCGAGCGTGATGTCGAGGAAGGCGCCGCGGTCGGTGGGCTGCGTGTGCCGCGCGATCTCGCCATCCAGCCCGTCGGCCGCTCGCGAGGCGAGCAGCAGCGCCAGCCCCGTCAGTGGGTGGCCGAGAGCGATCGCCGCCGCCCCCACGAGCCCGAGCGCAAACCCGCACCACGTGACGGTGTCAGCGAGCACACCGGCCGCAGCGAGGCTGCGTGCGGCCCGAGCCAGCGGCACATGCAGCAAGCGAAGCACGGCACGGTCCAGCATGGGCGGGGACCCCCGTTCCGCCCTAGAGCAGGCAATGCGGCGTCATGCGCCGCGCAGGGTGCCCGCCGGCGCCTGCGCGGCGGCAGCAGCGCCATGCGCCAACCCTGAATCGTCGGCAGACCCCACTGGGGCCGAGGGCGGCGTCAGGGCCGTCGATGCGGCAGGACTCTGTGGTGCCGTCGCGGCAGCAGCCCATGGCGCCTGCAGCCACAGGCGCACGGCGAATCCGAGCGGCACCTCCAGGAGCTCGAGCCGCCCGCCATGCGCGCGCGCCACGCGATCGGCCAGCGCCAAACCGAGGCCGGCCACTGCGGCATCGTGGGCAGCCAGACCGGCGTCCTCGCGCACCAGGGCCTGGCGCAGCTGCGCCCGGCGCGCCTCGTCGACGCCCGGGCCATCGTCGGTGAGCGTGACGTGCCCATCGGCCACCTGCAAGCGAACCTTGCGCGCGCCATGGCGCAGCGAGTTGTCCAGCAGGTTGATCAGCGCCGCGGCCAGCAGGTCTTCATCGGCCTCGGGCAGCGCCACGGGTTCATCAAACTCGAACACCAGGCCTTCGAACGGCACGCGCGCCAACAGCGCGGCCACGTCCACCCGCGTGCGCTGCAACGCGCCGCTGCTGCGAAAGAGCGCGAGCAAGGCGCCCACCACGTGCGAGAGCCGCCCCGTGGCGCCGCGCAGGCGCGCGAGCCGGGATTGCAGCGCAGGTGGTGCCTCGCGCTGGGCCACTGCCAGTTGCGCCTCGAGCCCGGCGAGTGGCGTGCGCAGGGCATGCGCGGCGTGCGCGCTGAAGGCGCGCTCGGCCGCGGCATGCGCGGCCAGGCGTTCGCCCATCTTCTGCACCGCCGCGTGCACCGGCGCCAGTTCTTGCAGCGCCGGCGGTGGCAGCGGCAGCGGCCCATTCGCACGCAGCGGGTCGTAGCGCGCCAGCACCGCGCCGAGCTCGGCCAGTGGGCGCGTCTCGCGCGCCAGGCGCCAACGCAGCCAGGCGAGTCCCGCCAGGCTCACCAGCAACGCGGCGCAGACGGTGCCACCGGCCACTTCCAAGGTGGTCTCGATGCGCTCGTCGATCTCTTGCCCCACCAGCAGCCAGCGCCCCGCGCCGAGAGGGCGGGCGCGCACGCGCCAGTTGCCCTGCGCCTCGACGAAGCCGGCGGCAAGCTGCGCGGCCAGCAACTGCGGCGGCGCGTTGTGCGAGCGCTGGATGATGCGCCCGCTGGCGTCCACCACTTGCCACGCGAAAGTTGTCTCGTCCCGGCGCTGGGTCGCCTCCGCAGACGGCTGCAGCGCAACCTGCGGCCGCGCCAGCGGGGGTCCGTCGGCCGCCTGGACCGACAGCACCGCAGCCAAGGTCTCGGAGGTGGCGACAAGGCTGTCGTCAAGCAGTTCATCTACCTCGTGCCGCAGCCACAAGGAAAGCACCAGCGTGGTCACGATGATCCAGGTCAGGGTCAGCAGCCAGACAAAGCGCGACAAGCGCCGTTGCAACGAGGGCACGGCGGCATGCCCGGCATGGGGCGCGACGGGGGCGGCCGCGACCGTAGGGGTGGGGGTCGATGCGCCGCTCACCTCGGCTCCATCAGCCGGTAGCCGAGCCCGCGCACGGTCTCGATCAGGTCGCGCCCGAGCTTGCGCCGCAAGGCCGAGACATGCACCTCGAGCGCGTTGCTCATGACCTGTGCGTCCAGGCCCAGCACCAGGCGGTCGAGTTCGGACTTGGTCACCACGCGGCCGGCGCGCCGGGCCAGGGCCTCCAGCAGCGTCCATTCGCGGGCCGTCAAGTCCACGCGTTCGAGAGCGCCGGCAGCTTCCTCACCCGTTTCCATGCCCGCGCCGTTTTCGGCAACCGCCCCGCCACCATTCGCACTACTGCTGCGCCACACGCCGCGCCCGGCAAGATCGACCTGCACGCCCCCTTCGAACGACAGCCGCGCTGCGGCGGGCGAATGGCTGCTGCGCCGCATGACGGCGCGCAACCGCGCCAGCAGTTCCTCGGGCGCGAAGGGTTTCACGAGGTAGTCGTCGGCGCCGCTGTCCAATCCGCGGATGCGGTCAGCCAAGCGATCACGCGCGGTCAGCAGCAGCACCGGCCGCGCATCGCCCTGGGCGCGGCGTGCACGCACCCAGTCCACGCCGGAGCCGTCCGGCAGCTGCCAATCCACGAGCAGCGCGTCGAACGGCTCATCTTCAAGGGAATGCGCAGCCGACAGGTTCGTGCACCACTCGACCACGTGGCCGTCAGCGCGCACGTAGTCACGCAGGCCCTCGCCGAGTAAGGCGTCATCCTCGAGCAACAGCAATCGCATGGGCCGCATTGTCGGCGCTTCGCCCGCCGATCTCCTGGTGGCCCGCACCCAGGCGCCGGCGCTGTCTTCAGGTGGCCTTCAGCTTCGCTCAGACCGGCTTCAGGCGAGGTCATCAGACTGGCTGGATGGTCCTGAAGCCCTCGACGGGGTGGCGCCCCGAGCTGATTTTGCTGGTCGCCAGCCTGCTGCTGTTCCTCGTGGGCAACCACCGGTTCCTCGCCCTCGCCCTGGCCGGCCGCGAGCTGGCCGACGTGTCTGCCTGGTGGTTCGGCGGCGCCCTGGGGTTGGCCCTGGTGGCCATCAACTTCCTGCTGCTCGCGCTGCTCGCTTGGGGCGCGTGGTTTACGCCGGTGGTGGCCCTGATGCTTTTCGTCACCGCCACAGCCGCGCACTTCATCGACAGCTTCGGCACCTTCATCGACGCGGCGATGCTGCGCAACGCGCTGCACACGCACTGGGGTGAAGCGAGCGAACTGATCGGGCCGCGCCTGCTGCTGTGGCTGCTCATCGGCGCGGCGCTGCCGGCGTGGGGGTTGGCGCGGCTGCCGCGCGCACGCCGCGCCTGGACGCGTGCGCTCGCCGAGCGTGGCGCCGCCATCTTGCTGGCGCTGCTGGCCATGGTGGCCGCGCTCTGGCTGGCCTTCCAGCCGCTCTCTTCGCTCATGCGCAACCAGCGCGAGCTGCGCTACCTGGTGACCCCAGGCAACGTATTGTGGTCCGCAGGGAGCCTGGCGCACCGCGCCCAGCGCGCGCCCGCCGGGCCGTTGCAGGCGCTCGGCATCGACGCACGCCCCGGCCCCACGCTGGCGGCGGGCGGCGAACGGCCGCGCGTGGTGGTGCTGGTGGTGGGCGAGACGGCGCGCGCCGCCAACTGGGGCCTGAGCGGGTACGCGCGCCAGACCACACCCGAACTGGCGACGCTGCCCGTCATCAACTTCACCTCGGCCAGCAGTTGTGGCACCGACACCGAGACTTCGCTGCCTTGCATGTTCGCCGCCGTCGGCCGGCGCCAATACGACGAGCAACGCATCCGGCACAGCGAGAACCTCCTGCACGTGCTGGCACGCGCCGGCGTGGGCGTGCACTGGCGCGACAACCAGTCGGGCTGCAAGGGCGTGTGCGATGGCTTCCCGCAGGACACCGTAGCCGCCGTAGCCGCCGCAGCCGCCAAGATCGCATCGGCACCGCCCGGCCTGTGCACAGCTGGGCACTGCCTGGACGAGGGCTTGCTGCTCGGCCTGGAGGCGTTGCTGCAAGGCAGAGAACCGGCGCGTCTCGTGGTGCTGCACCAGATCGGCAACCACGGCCCCGCGTATCACCGCCGTGTGCCGCCCTCGTTCCGGCACTATCGGCCCGCGTGCGAACACGACGACCTGCGCCGCTGCACGCCGGAGGAGCTCGTCAATGCCTACGACAACGCGCTGCGCTACACCGATCACGTGCTCGCCACGCTCATCCGGCGCCTGCAGGCGCTGGCCCCCGAAGTCGACAGCGCGGTGATCTATGTGTCCGACCATGGCGAGTCGCTCGGCGAGCGCGGCCTCTTCCTGCACGGCATGCCGTATGCCATCGCACCCGACGTGCAGACGCGCGTGCCGATGGTGATGTGGGTCTCGCCCGGCTTCGCCACAGCGCGCGGGCTGGACATGGCATGCCTTGCCGGCCTTGCCGGCCTTGCCGGCCGCGCCGGCCTCGGCCACGACAACCTCTTCCACACCGTGCTGGGCCTGCTGGACGTGCACACCACGGCGCGCGAACCGGCGCTCGACATCGCGCACGAGTGCCAACGAACGCCCGTGTCGACACTGGCCCATGCCCCGGGATGACCGGCGCATTGCAGCGCTGGCGCTGATCGCGCTGCTGCCGCTGCTGCTGTGGGACCTGGCCGCACTCGACCTGCCCGCGGCGCGGCTGTTCGGCACGGCGCACGGCTTTGCGTGGCGCGACGACTGGTGGCTGAACGCCGTGCTGCACGACAGCATGCGCTATCTGGCCTGGGCGATGGCGTTCGCGCTGCTGCTCAACGTGTTCTGGCCCCTCACCCACCGGCTCACGCGGGGCGAACGGCTCTGGTGGTTCCTGGCGACGCTGGCCGGCGCCGCGGTGGTGCCCTTGATCAAGCAGCAGAGCCTGACCAGCTGCCCGTGGGACCTGGACGAGTTCGGCGGCGCAGCGCAGCACCTGTCGCACTGGCTTCAATTCCGCCCCTGGGGGCAGGCAGACGGCGGCGGCGGCCGCTGCTTCCCGTCGGGCCACGCCACGTCGGCCTTCTGCTTCTTCAGCGGCGCCTTCGCGCTGCGCCGCGCGCACCCGGTGGCGGCGCGGCGCTCGGTCTGGGGCGTGCTGGTGCTCGGCCTATTGCTCGGGCTCGTGCAACTCGCACGCGGCGCTCACTTCCCGAGCCACACGCTGTGGAGCGCCTGGATCTGCTTCGGCCTGAACCTGATGATGTCGCGCTGGCTGCCGCAGGAAGCACCGAACAGCACCGCCGCGCTCGGCCAGGCGGCGTGACACCGGCGAGGCTCGCGCAACGCGCCCCGCACAGTCCCGCACCGCAGCCCCCTTGTGACGTGCCCGACTGGCCAGGCATCCAGGAGGTCGTTGCGCGACAACCTGGCCACTGCGCGCGCGCCCTCAGCGTGGAAGTGGCGGCTGGCCGTAGTTTGGCGAACGCGGGCCTGGCAACACCCCGTTCACCCGTGGAGCACCCAGCAAACGCTGGTTCGCGATAGCGGAGAAGTTGAACGCGGCATCGGTCGCCGTGCCCACGATCTGCTGCGTGAGCGCAAGAATGAGCAGGCCAGCGATTCCTCCCTGCGCTTGCTGTTGTTGCTCGGCTGAAGAGGCGCGGGACTTCCCTTGCCAAAGAAGCCGCCCGTCGCGCAGATCGACAACCCGGGCTTCCACTTCCACAACCGTCTCGCTCGCGACGACCGCATAGCGGGTGCCATAGCGCGTGACGCGCATGTAGATGGCCGCATCGGCACCGAAGAACTCCCGCAGCTTTGGCGCGGGAACTTCATGCACTTCGGCAGGCAACGTCAGGCCGTTCTGCCGGAAGGTCTCGTCGACCAGCGTGATGGGGAAGACGTAGTACCCAGCTTCCGCGAGCGGACGCGTGGCGTGAGCCCAGACTCCCGCAGACGCCTTGATGTCAGGCGCGTCGCTGACCGGCGGAAGCACAAGGATCGAGGCCGGCTTTGCCTGCAGGAAGGGCCCATAGTCATAGGGCTGCGGCGGTGAGGCGCACGCCGTGATGCTGACCGCCAGGAACAGACTGAGTCGCCGCGCGACCGCGTGAACGAGTTCGTGGTTCATGCTGGAGTTGCGGCCTTGGTCGGAGAGTCAAGGCGCCGGAGCAATTGATCCATATAGGAGCCCGACTCCGGAAAGGCTGCCTTCTCCGCTTGCCAGGCGCTCCGGGCGGCATCCACGTTCCCAAGCTCCAGGTGGAGCATCCCCAGATGAGCGCGAAAACCCGGTGGGAGCGGCACGTTGCCGGCGCGAGCCTTCTCGGCATGCGCCTCGAGCGCTTGCACCTGCTCCGCCACATTCACGCCCGAACGCAGAAGAACCTCGTACTGCTGTCGCGGGAAGTTCTCCCACAGGTAGATTTGCTTCGGCGGCTGCGCGCACGCAGAGAAGAACGCGGCCGCCACAACAGTCGCCGGCCATCGTGTCCATCGCGCCACTGGCGCAAGGCGTGTCATCGCCGCGCTGCGCCCCACTGACCGGTGTCGAGTGCGGTGACGAGGTTGTTGACGGCTTCTCGCATGGCCAGGTCGAGGACCTTGCCGTTCAAGGTGGCGTCGTACCCCGCGGTGCCGCCGAAGCCGAGCACTTCGCGGTTCGACAACTCGTACTCACCGGCGCCGCGCGCGGAGAACACGACCTCTGCGGTCAGCGAGTTCACGATGTTGAGCGTGATCTTCGCGTAGGCGATCTGTGACTTGCCTCGCCCGAGGATGCCGAAGAGCTGTTGGTCACCCACTTCCTTGCGGCCGAACTCCGAGATGTCGCCGGTGACCACGAACGTGGCGCCACGCAGTGATTGCGTCTGACCCTGGATCTGCGCCTCTTGGCGCGTCTCGGTCAGGTTGTCGCGATCCTGCACGCCGAAACGCTGCGACTGTTGCAGGTGGGCCACCAGCGTCGTCTTGGCTTGACTGCCCAGCCGATCGACCCCGTCCGAGAACACCCCGCGCATGTAGTTCGATCGATTGTCGAACTTGCCGACCGAGATCGCGACCTTGGGGCCGTTGTACGGCGTCGCCGCCGCCTGGACGCGTTCGACTTGTACGGTTCTCGAGCTCTCCGTGGCGCACCCGGCCACCGATGCGAGCACGATCGAACTCGCGAGAAAGGAACGACGACTTGGCATGACTTCTCCCATAACTCAGAGCCCGAATGTTATGCGCACCTCACTGTCATCCCGGTACTCTTAGGCAGGTGGCACCCACCTGCATCGAGCACTCATCGGCGGGATGGAGGATGCGCCGGCACGCTGAGGCCCAGTGTTCGTGCAAGAAGGCTGAAGAGCCGTTCCCAATGCCGCTCGGCCGCCGCCCGGTTGTAGATGCCGGCGCGCAACGGGAAGACGAAGCCGTGCTCGGCACCGGGGTACCACTCGATGCGGTGCGGCGCGCGCGCATGGTGTAGCCCGGCCTGCAGCTTCTCGATGTCCGCCTGCGGCGCCCACTTGTCGATCTCGGCACACGCGAAGTAACTCTCGCACACGAGCTTGCCCACCACGCGGTGCGGTGAGTCGGGCTGCTCGGTGGCCATGTTGGCGCCGTGGATGGAGGCAATGCAACGCAAGCGCTCGGCGAAGGCTGTGGCCGCCCACACCACGAAGGGCCCGCTCATGCAGTAGCCCACGGCGCCGATACGCGCCGAATCAGCCACCGGCTGCGCATCGACGAAGGCGAGCAGCGCGCGCGTGTCGCACAAGGTGGTGCGGGCATCGAGCGTGGCCATGTGTTCGAACATCTGCGCCAGCGCCGGCTCGGTGCGCTCGCGCAGCCAGAAGTCGCGCGTACGGCGGTAGTACAGGTTGGGCAGCACGACGAAGTAGCCCACTGCGGCGAGGCGCCGCGCCATGTCGTGCAGCTCCTCGCGTTTGCCCGGCGCGTCCATGTAGAACAGCACCACAGGGTGCGGCCCTCCCTCCTCGGGGTGGACGACGAAGCTGTTCATCGCGCCGTCGGCGGTGGCGATGTCCAGATGATGTTCGATCATGGTCGGCGGCCTGCGCAGAGGTGGTGTGGAGGTCAGCGTGGCGCACGCGCGGCGGCGGTGGCGTCCAGCGCACCTTCGCCGCGCGCGATGGCAGCGTCGAACATCGCCGCCACGCCCGGCATCACGAACAACTCGACATCACCGCGCTGCGCCTCCTCCATCATCAGCCGCACGTCCTTGCGTGCCATCGAGACCTCGAACGAAGGCGGCGTGTAGGGGCCGGCGTCGATGCGCGCGGCGCGCGCAGGCAGCGTCGCGCCCGGGTTGAAATGCTTGAACAGCGAGAACGCCTCGCCCGCCGGAATACCGAGCGCATGCGCGAGCCGCGCCACGTCGCCGAGCACGCCCATCATGCCGAGAATGGTGAGGTTGCCGAAGAGCTTGAACGCCGCCGCGCGCTCGGGCGCCGCGCCGAGCCAGACCACGTTGCCCGTCATCCTCTGCAGGTCGGGCAGCAAGGCGTCGTGGCGCTGCTTCTGGCCCGACACCAGCATCACGCCCGTACCTTCCGCCGCATTGCCCGGCCCCATGAAGACCGGCGCATGCACGAAGTTGTGCCCGCGCGCATCCCAGCGCGCGATGCGCTCGGCGGTGGGCCCGACAGCGGTGGTGGTGTGGTCGATGATCCACGTCGAGCGCGGGATCGCCGCCGCGATCGGCTCCAGCACCGCGTCGACCGAGGCATCGTCGGCGAGCGAGAGGTGGATGCGGTCCATGCCGGCCACGGCCGCCGCGGCGTTGTCGAATGCCCGCGCGCCATCGGCCTCGAGCGCGCGCGCCTTGTCGGCGCTGCGGTTCCACACGTGCACGGTGTGGCCGTTGGCGCGCATGCGGCGCACGAAGCCCGAGCCCATCAGGCCGGTGCCGAGGAAAGCAATCTTCAAAGGTGTCATGGGAGTTCCGGTTGGTGGCCGTAAAGCCAGGCGCTTTGGGCCAGCGGGTCGCCCTCGGCAAATTCAGCGTCTCGCCGTTCCTGCTCGGGGCCGTCGGCAAGGTGGTTGCGCACCTCCCGGCCGCGGCTCATCAACTGGACCTGGCTCGTGCGCGGGCGGCGTATGCGATCGTAGCGCTGCAGCGCCTGGGCCACCGAGCCGGCATCGGCATCGCGCAGGCACGCGGCCAGCACCACGGCGTCCTCGAGCGCCTGCGCCGCGCCCTGGGCGAAGAAGGGCAGCATGGCGTGGGCGGCATCGCCCAACAGCGTGACGCGGCCTGCGCTCCAGCGCTCCAGCGGATCGCGGTCGACCATCGCCCAGCGCTTGGCGCCCGGTGCCGAGGCGATGAGCTGGCGCAGGCGCTGATCCCAGCCGACGAACTCGGCGGCGAGATCGGCGAGATCGCCATCGGCGGTCCACGACTCGATGCGCCAGTCGCCCGCGGGCACGATGGCCACCACGTTGACCAGGCGCCCGGCGCAGATGGGGTAGTGCACGACATGGCGGCCGGGGCCCAGCCACAAGGTCTGCACCGGCCGCTGCGACATCGGCGGCGCCGCCTCGGCGGGCACGAGGAAGCGCCACGCGCACAAGCCCGAGAAACGCGCCTCGTGCCTGGCCAGAATCGCGTGGCTCACCGCGGAGTGGATGCCATCGGCGCCGATGACGGCATCGGCCAGAACCTGCGTACGCCGGCCGTCCCGGTGTTCGAAGGTGAGCCGCGCGTCATGCTCGCCGTGCAACACCGCGACGCACTTGTGGTCCAGGCGCAGTTGCTCCGCAGGCAACGCGCCTTGCAGCAGGGCCAGCAGGTCGGCCCGGTGCGCCACGTAGCACGGCGCGCCGTAGAGGCGCTCGCAGGCTTCGCCCATCGGTTGCGAGAAGAGCACGCGCCCGTCCAACCAGCGGCGGAACTCCCACGCGGCTTCGAGGCGCACCGCGAACTCCGGCAGCCTGTGCGCCAGCCCGAGTTGCGCCAGCGGCCGCACCATGTTCGGCGCCACCACGACCCCGGCGCCCACTTCGCGCAGTTTCGGCGCCTGCTCGTACACCGTGGCCTGAAGGCCTGCCCGCCTCAGAAAAAGCGCAGCGGCGAGCCCACCGAGGCCACCACCCACGATCGCGATCCGCATGCCGTCCGCTCGCCTCGTTCAGCACACCGCCGATCGGGTGCTCTTCATCGTAGCCCTCCCGAGCACCACCACCAGGATCACCACCGCATCGCCCCAGTGCCCGAGCACCAGCGCCAGCGCGGCGGCGACGATGCCGCAGAGGCGTCGGGTTGCATGTCGGTGTCGATGCTCGCGGCCCGGCGGCGGTCAGCATGGATGGGCGTCAAGCGATGCGGCCGGCCCCGGCCGCCAACCTACTCGCCGAAATCGAGCGGCAACCCGACATAGTTCTCCGCCAGTGCGCGCTGCGCCGCGCGGCTGACGAGCAGGTACTCGAGCTCCGACTCGCGCAGTTTGGCGTCGATCGGGTTGTCGCCCTCGAAGTTGTGCATGAGCGAGGTGAACCACCACGAGAAGCGCTCGGCACGCCAGATGCGGCGCAGCGCCCGCGCGCTGTAGGTGTCGATGCCGGCGTCGCTTCGTTCGCGGTAGTGCTCGATGAAGGCGCCGCTGAGCAGCTTGACGTCGGTGGCGGCGAGGTTGAGCCCCTTGGCGCCGGTGGGCGGCACGATGTGCCCGGCATCTCCCGCCAGAAAGAGGCGGCCGTAGCGCAGCGGCTCGGTGACGAAGCTGCGCAACGGCGCGATGCTTTTCTCGAGCGACGGGCCGGTGACCAGGCGCTCGCGCGCTTCGGGGTCCAGGCGCAGTTTCAGCTCGGCCCAGAAGGCCTCGTCGCTCCACTGCTCCACCTTGTCGGTGAGGGGCACCTGCAGGTAGTAGCGGCTACGCACCCGGCTGCGCTGCGAGCAAAGAATAAAGCCGCGCGGCCCGCGGCCATAGATGAGCTCGTGGCTCACGGGTGGCGTATCGGCGAGCAGGCCCAGCCAGCCGAAGGGGTAGACCTTCTCGTACTCGGTGAGCGCCGCGCGCGGCACGCTGGCGCGGGTCACGCCGTGAAAGCCGTCGCACCCGGCGATGAAGTCGCAGGCGATCTCGTGGCGCCGGCCACCGTGCTCGAAGCTCACGCGTGGATGCGCGGTGTCGAAGTCGTGCACGGCAACAGCGTTGGCCTCGTACACCGTGGGCAATCCCGTCGCCGCGCGCGCCTCCATCAGGTCGCGCGTCACCTCGGTCTGGCCGTAGACCATCACACCCTTGCCGCCGGTGAGGCCGTGCAGATCGATGCGGTGGCGCCGCCCGCCCACCAGCATCTCGAAGCCGCTGTGCGGCAGCCCCTCGCGGTGCAAACGTTCGCCAACACCGACTTCCTCCAACAGGTCCACCGTCACCTGCTCAAGCACGCCGGCGCGGATGCGCCCGAGCACGTAGTTGGCGCTTTGCCGCTCGACGATGATTGCATCGATGCCCGCCTGGTGCAGCAAGGCACCCAGCAGCAGGCCGGAGGGGCCGGCGCCGACGATCGCTACCTGCGTGCGCGTGGGGATCGGCGTGGCATTCAAGGCCATAGGTCACTCTCCGGCATCTGCCCGCGGCATGCATCTGCTCCCCCTGGGGGGGTCCACGGGCGGTGAGCGCATTCTCAGGGGTGCGGCCGGGCGGCCGGCAGCGCCAAGGCAAGCATCGCCGAAGGACCTGGCCCGCCGAGAGCTACTCGCCGAGCAGGCTCGGCACGGCAGATGGGCGCCGCCGGCTTGCCCGGCCACGCCCGAGCAGGGAGGTCAGTGGACCTCGTCGGCTTGTCCCCAAGGCGAGAGGCCCTATTGCTTAGGCTTGTGCGCCACCTGCCCTCGGGTCCGAGCTGTTTGTCGCTCAATGCCGCGCCACGGGCAGGTGTCCCACAACCCTAAACAAAAAGCAGATACGCACCCGCGGGCAGAAGTTGGCAAGCGCGTGGCGCTCGAGCCAGGCCCACAGGAACTCGACCGGGTTCAGGCAGGCGAACCATCGTACTTGTCACCCAGGAACGAGGCCGGCGCGACGATGGACTGAGCGACGAACTTCAGGTCGAGGTCACCGTGCGCATAGATCACGACACCGGTGTCGGTCTCGGTGACACCGTGGCCGGTGCCGGCCGGCGCGAGCTGGTAGTCGCCCTCCAGCAGCAGCAGGTCGTCCAGGAAGAGCTCGCCCTGCACCATCAGGCACTCTTCGTCGTGTCCGTGGGTGTGGAGCGGGATCGACGCACCCGGCTGCGCGTAGTAGAGCATCGCGGCCTCGCCGTCGTGTTGCCAGAGCACGCGCCGCTGGATGCCAGGCGCGTAGTCGGGCCAGCCGGCGTCTGCGTCGCGCACGGTGTAGGGAGCGTCTGCTGATCCCGCCGGCAGCGCCGACTCGCGCAGGAACAGCAGCGCCCCTTCGTCCGTTTCCACGAGGCGTGAAGCGGTGCCGACCGGCGCCATGTGGTAGTCACGCAGGCGCAGCCTCACGTCGCCCAAGCGTGCCGATCCGCGGAGCACCAGCCACTCTCGATGGTGCTCGGCGTCGGGGCCCGACCAACGCGCGCCGGCCTGGAATTCGATCAGGCGCACGCGCACAGGCTCGCCGGGCCGAAGCGCGCGGTCGAGCGGCGCCACATAGAGCGTGCGAGCCAGCACGCCTGGGGCCAGGTCGACCGCGGCCAGGCGTCTTGGCCTGGACGTGAACATCTCACTGATCGCGGCACGCGACGCCGAGAGGCGTTCGAGCAGCCTGCCACGCAGGGAGCGGGACACCGTCGAGGTGGCCGAGTTGCGCGCGACCCAGGCGCTGGCGAAGGGTTCGCTCAACATGGGTTCGAGCTCGCGATCGACCGGGTCGGGCGCCGGGTCGACACGCAGCGGCAAGGGGTGAGATGGCATTCTGAGTTTGTCCGTGAAGCTGCAGCGGTTCGGGGGGCGGCCTGGGAGGATGCGAGCCGGCTCATCAGGCAACCTCCGCGCTGCGCGCTGCGGCATTCGCCTTGGGAGCGGCCCGGTGGCTCATGAGACGAGTGCGAAGGCCCTGCTCTCGCCCAGGGTCTCGCGTAGCGACATCAGCGCCCTGCGGATCTGCGACTTGACCGTGCCCAGCGGCAGCTGGGTCTGCTGCGCGATTTCCTCGTGGCTCAGCCCGCGAAAGAAGGCCAGCGACACCAACTGGCGTGGCTGCGCGCCGAGCAGCATCAGTGCCTTGTGAAGATCCGACTGGTGGCGCGCCAGGTCCAGCAACTCGTCGACCGGCGGCACATGGCAGGCGACCTCGGGACCTGTGTCGTCGTCCAGGCACTCGTGCTGAAAGCGCGCCTCGCGGCGCAGCGCATCGATGGCGCGCGAACGCGCGATGGCGAGCAGCCACGTCAACGCCTTTCCGCGCGCGGGGTCGAAGCGTACGGCCTGCCGCCAGACCTGGAAGTAGGTCTCCTCGACCACCTCTTCTGCCATGGCAGCGTTGCGCACGATGCGCTGCACCAGGCCGAAGACACGCGAGAACGTGGCGTCGTAGAGCGCTGCCAGCGCGCGCTCGTCATGGTCCACGATGGCCTCGGTCCAGTCGGCGAGCTGCTGCTCAGAGGCCGCAGCGGAAGAGCCGGGCTTGGCCTCGACCGTGGCCTCGCCGTCATGCGTCGGCTCGGCCAGGCCCTGCAGTTCATCGTCGTCCGGCAGGCCACCGGCCGACGGCCAGGGATGTGGGTCGGATTGGCCGTCGGAGATCGAGCCCTCGTCGCCGTAGGCTTGCGCCTTCCTCATTGCAGCGTTCATGCGACAACCTCGGTTTGCTTGGCCCATCGGCCAGGTCGCGGCAGCCCGGCTCGCGGTGCAGCGATGTCCGAGCGGATCGAAATGGTACGGCGCGTGCGCGAATCTGGATGCATCGTGCGGCGCTCCGATCGACTGGAATGTTAGTCCACCGAATCACCCGAGCACGTGGCTCGACTCGGGCACGGCGCCCCGAAGGAAGATCGTCGCGCCCGACTGGGTGGTGATGCTCGCGTGCAGGGCGCCTCCATGGGCCAGGTGGTAGCCCCCAGGTCCGACCTCGAGCTGGGTACCGACCTGCAGCCGGCCCTCCAGCACCAGGCACTCTTCGTCTTGCGGATGCCGGTGCGGTGGCAGCACGGCGCCGGGGTCCAGCCGCAACAGGTACGACAGGACACCCGCGTGTTCGCGCAGCACCTTGATCGCCACGCCTTCCAGGAAGGGCTGCCACTCACCGTCGTCGCCATCGATCGTCAGATGCGACATGTCGGCGTCGGCCACACGCTCCATCAGGCGGCGGCGGATGGTCCGCGCCTTGCCCGACGAATCCGACGGTGGGGACTCTGGGCGTTTGAGGTCGGGGTGGTCCATGTCGAAGCTACGGGAGGGCTGCGTTGGCGGATTCAATACCTTGCCTTCGCTGTGGTCAAGCAGTGGTGCGCACTGTCGCCGAGCCGCCCGTGCACGGCCAACGGCCGCGCCTTGGCCTGAATCCGGACAACGCAGCGGCCCGTAAGTCCAATCATCCCCTTCACGCGAGAGGCCTGCCATGACCCGCTTTGCGCAAGTGATCCACCAGGAGTGGATCGCTGCCCCTGCCGACACCGTCCGCGCCCAGTTCGCCGACCCGTCGGTCGCGGCCTGACCACGCCACGCCCTCGGCGCGATGTCTTCGACTCATTTCGACCTCGTAAGCCACTGGCGCATCCATGCCCCCGTGGAGCGTGTCTGGGCGGCCCTGACCGACCCGATGAGCTGGCCCCGCTGGTGGCCTTACGTGCATCACGTTCAGACACTGCGTGGCGGCGGCCCCGATGGCGTCGGCGCGGTGCGGCGCATCGACTGGTCCACAAGGCTGCCCTACCGCGTCGTCATCGAGGTCGAGGCCGTGGAGTCGGTGCGGTACCAACGGCTGCGCGGCCGCTCGCGAGGCCAGCTCGACGGCGAGGGGCTGTGGCTGCTGCGTGCCGAGGAAGGATTCACCGACGTGACCTACGTCTGGCGAGTGCGGCCGACCCGGCGATGGATGCGCTGGCTGGCCCCGTTGCTGGCGCCGGTGTTCCGCTGGAACCACGATGGCGTCATGCGGGCCGGTGAGGCCGGGCTGCGACACCACCTCGAAGACACCGACACGGCGCAGCACGGTGCACACAGATGCTGATTCGGCTTGGCGGCGCCTGCCAAGACGCCGCCGGCCATCGTCTCGCTGCTCAATCAGAAGGTCGCGCAAATCGTTGCCGAGCCGGACTTCCGCAAGCGCCTGAACGAACTGGGGGCTGTGGCGCCGGTATCGGGCAATACGATCGAGGCCTTTGCCGAGGTCATCCAGCGCGAGCTGGCGGTGCTGCCGAAGACAGCAATCGATTTAGGCCTGAAGCTGGATTGAGCCAGCCGCACGGGAGTGTGGGGAAGAGCTGTCGGCCAGCTCGTTGTCGTAGGCATCGCCCACAGTCATTCAGGCCGGCAGGTGCACGCGGACGGTCACCGCATGGGGTCGCCGGTCGTCCACCAGCGGCACCGCCATATCGGGCTGCGCGATGCCATCCACGCTCACGCTGGCGGGGCCGTCTAACGCGCGCGCTTGTGTGACCTCGATGCGGTAGTGCGTTGCGCGGTAGCGGTAGTCCAGCGCGAAGCCTGGCCAGCCCGGGGGCAGGCAAGGCGCCAGGTGCAGCCGGGCGCCGTCGGTGGTGGTCGACAGGCGCAATCCCAACAGCGACTCGATGATCAGGCGGTACATCCAGCCCGCCGAGCCCGTGTACCAGCTCCAGCCGCCACGCCCGATGTGAGGTGCCACGCCGTACACATCGGCCGCCATCACATAGGGCTCGACCTTATACGTCGCGGCGCCGGCCGCGTCACGCGCATGGTTCAGCGGGTTGATGAGGTCCAGCAGCGCCCACGCGCGCTCGCGTTCGCCCAAGACGGCAAAGGCCATCGCGGCCCAGATCGCGCCGTGCGTGTACTGGCCGCCGTTCTCGCGCACGCCGGGCACGTAGCCGCTGATGTAGCCCGGGTTCGGCAACGGGTGGTCGAACGGCGGGTCGAGCAGTTGCACCAGCCCGCGCTCCGGGCGCACCAGCCGCGATTGCAATGCGTCCATGGCCAGACGCGAGCGCGCCGGGTCGCCGGCGCCCGACAGCACCGACCAGCTTTGCGCGATCGAGTCGATCTGGCACTGCGCATTCGCGGCCGAGCCGAGCGGCGTGCCGTCGTCGAAGTAGGCGCGGCGGTACCACGCGCCGTCCCAACCGTGGGCGTCGAGACGATCGCGCAGCTGCGCGTGCTCGGCGTCGCAACGCGCGGCAAAGGCGGCATCGCCATGCCGCGCCGCGAGGCCGGCGAACTGGCGCAGCACCTCGCACAGGAAGAAGCCGAGCCACACGCTCTCGCCCTGGCCGCGGTGCCCGACCAGGTTCATGCCGTCGTTCCAGTCGCCGCCGCCCATCAGCGGCAGGCCGTGCGTGCCGTAGCGCAAGCCGTTCTTGACCGCGCGCATCGCATGCTCGTACACGCTGGCGGTCAACGCCGAGCGGGCGGGCAGGTCGTAGTACGAATCGTCGTCCGGATTCAGCGGCCGGCCGTCGAGGAAGGGCGCCGGCTCGGCGAGCACGCCGGTGTCGCCGGTGGCCTCGACATAGCGGCACAGCGCGAGCGGCAGCCACAGATAGTCGTCGCTGATGTGCGTGCGCACGCCACGTCCGGCGGGCGGGTGCCACCAGTGCTGCACGTCGCCCTCCGGGAACTGGCGGCCAGCGCACAGCAGCAGGTGTTCGCGCAGCAGCTCGGGCTGGGCGTGCACGAGCGCCATCGCATCCTGCAGCTGGTCGCGAAAGCCGAACGCGCCGCCGCTCTGGTAGTACCCACTGCGCGCCCACATGCGGCAGGCCAGTGTCTGGTACACCAGCCAGCCGTTGGCCAGCACGTTGAGCGCCGGGTCGGGCGTGTGCACCTGCACCGCGCCCAGCGTGTGGCGCCAATGGCGGGTCACTGCGGCGAGCGCCTCGGCCGCCGCCGCGGCGGCGGAGAAACGCTGCACCAGTTGATCGGCCTCGTCGGTGCTGCGGCCCATGCCGAGCTGGAACACGATCTGGTGCGACTGGCGCTCGGCCAGTTGCAGCGGCACCTGAATCGCGGCGCAGGGGTCGAGCGCCGCGCCCGTGCGGCCCGACAGCCGCACGCGGCCGAGCGCAGCCGGGTGGCGCATCGAACCGTTGCGCCCGATGAACTCACCGCGGTCGCCGCTGACGGTGCCGAACGCACGGTGCGTTTCATCGACAGCGAAGAATCCGACCCAGTCACCGTGGTCGTTGCTGTAGGGGTTTCGTGCATACAGGGCACCGTCGGGCGAGACCCAGGTCACGACGTGAGGCGCGGACTTGGCGCGCAGGTCGCCCAGCACCCACTCGACATAGCCAGTGGCCGACAACCGCCGCGCCCGATTGGAGCCGTTGCGCAGCGTGAGCACCGAAAACTTGACCGCAGCGTCCAGCGACACGAAGACCTGCAGCCGCGATTCGATGCCGTCTTCGACATGCTCGAAGACGCTGACGCCGAAGCCATGGCGCGTGACGTACGCTGCGTTGCCGGGGCAAGGCAGTGAGGTCGGCGACCAGAAGCGGCCGGTCTCCTCGTCGCGCAAGTAGATGGCCTCGCCGCTGTGATCCGTGACGGGGTCGTTGTGCCAGGGCGTCAGACGCAATTCGTGCGCGTTCTCGCACCAGGTGTAGGCCGCGCCGGCCTCGGAGACGACAGAGCCGAAACGCGGATTGGCCAGCACGTTGACCCACGGTGCAGGTGGCCGCACGCCGGCCGGCGCGGCGATCACGTACTCGCGGCCGTCGGGCGTGAAGCCGCCGAGCCCGTTGAACAGCGCCAACTCCGTCATTGGCATTGGCACAGCGGCCGCGGCGCGATGCGGCTGCATCGGCACCAGCGCCGCAGTGCGGCGCTCGTGCGGGGACTTGCGCGCCACCTGCTCGGCCAGCGTGCCGCGGCTGTCGTCGAGCACCACGCGCGCCACCGACTGCAGCAGCACGCGGTCGTCCTGCGAGATCTGCCCGGCCTGGCGCACGTAGATGCCACCCGGGCGGTCGATCACATGCGCCTCCACGCCGGCCGCGATCAGGCCCATGATCTGTTCCTGCAGGCGCTGGCGGTAGATGTCGCGCTCCTCGTTCCAGATCACCAGGTCCACCGCCAGGCCCTTCAGCCGCCACCAGGCGTGAGCCTGCACCACCTGGCGCACGAGGTCGAGGCTCGCGGCCTCGCCCACGCGCAGCAGCACGATCGGCAGGTCGCCCGAGATCGCGTAGCCCCACAGGCCGGACTGGCTGCGCCGGTTGCGCAGCAGCGTGTCGCCCTCGGCGCGCAGCGTGGCCTGCGCATAGATCACCATGCCCGCGAGCCGGCCGTAGAGCTGCGCATCGGCCTCGCTCGCGTTGAGCTGGCGCAGCACCACCTGGCCGTGCGTCCACGCCAGCTCGAACACGCGGTCGGCCAGGCGGCGGTCCTGGTACTTCTCGACCAGCGCCAGGGCCGCGGTACGGTCGCCTGCCATGCCGTAGGCGATGTCGATCACGGCGGTCTGGTCGGGCGCGAGGGTGATCACGCAGCGGCTGGCCGCCACCGGGTCGAGCACCGAGCCGGCGCTGTTGGACAGCGGCCCATTGCTGTGCAGGGCCAACGGCGACTCGAGCGAGTGGCCGCGGCCGATGAAGCGCGCGCGGTCGGTCTCGTGCGAGATGCCCTCGTGGGCTGCGCCGTGCACGGCCATCAGCTGGAACAGCCACGGCGTCGGCTCTTCGGGCGAGCGCGGCCGCCGCGTGCACAGCAGGGCGGCCGGTTGCGGCAGCAGTTCGGTCTGCACGAACAGCTTGCTGAAGGCTGGGTGCAGCTCGTCGGCGGCGGCCGGCGCCAGCACCACCTCGGTGTAGCTGGTGATCTCGATGCGGCGGCGCACGCGGCTGCTGTTGGTGATGCGCAAGCGGCGCAGTTCGATGTCGTCTTCGGGCGAGACGACGATCTCGGTGTGGGTGTCGAGGCCGGCATCGCGGCGGCGGAATTCGGCGCGGCCTTCGGAGAAGATCGCTTCGTAGCTTTCGCCGCGTTGCCGGGTGGGCTGGTGTGCCGTCGACCAGGTTTCGCCGCCGGCCAGATCGCGCAGGTAGCAAAAACTGCCCCAGGCATCGCAGGTGCTGTCTTCGCGCCAGCGTGTCAGTGCCAGATCCTTCCAGCGGCTGTAGCCGCCGCCGGCGTGGGTCACCATCACGTGGTAGCGGCCGTTGGACAGCAACTGCACTTCGGGCGCGGGGGTGTCGGGCGAGTCGATGACGCGGATCGGCGTCTCGGGCGCTTCGGGGTTGACGCGCAAGGCGGCCCGGTCGGCCGTTTGCGGGTGGAACGCGACGCCGTGCGGCACGCGCTCGTGCAGCAGCAACAGCGTGGCCTGCAACCGCGGGTCGGCCTCGAAGCGCCGCTGCATCGGCTGCCCGAGCAGGTGATGGGCCAGCGCCAGCAGGCTCATGCCCTGGTGGTGGGCCATGTAGGAGCGCACCACCACGCTGGTGCGCCCGCGCGGCAGGCGCGCGGGCGTGTAGTCGATGGCCTCGTGCAGGCCGTAGGTACCGGCCGCACCCGCGGCGGCCAGCCGCTGCAGGTTGGCGCACGCGGCGGCGGGCGCCACCATCAACGCCATCGCCGAGGCATAGGGCGCGACCACCAGGTCCTCGGCCAGCCCGCGTTTCAGCCCCAGGCCCGGCACGCCGAAGGCGCGGTACTGGTAGTTCAGCGCCGTGTCGGTGGCGTTGTAGCCCGACTCCGAGATGCCCCACGGCACGTCGCGCTGGCGGCCGTACTCGATCTGGCGTTGCACCGCGCCGTGGACGGTTTGGTCGAGCAGGGTGTGCGCGTAGCTCGGCATCACCAGCATCGGCATCAGGTACTCGAACATCGAGCCGCTCCACGACAGCAGCACCGGGGTGCCGCCGGCCGTGGTCAGCAAGCGGCCGAGCGCGAACCAGCTCTGCTGGCCCGCCTGGCCTTGCGCGATGGCGACGAACTGGCCCAGCCGCGCTTCCGACGCGAGCAGGTCGTAGTAGCCCGGGTCGAGCCGCCGTTCGTCGGCGTTGTAGCCGATGCTCATCAGATGACGCGAGTTGTCGTAGAGCAGGCTCTGGTCCATCTCCTCGGCAAGGACGCCGGCACGCGCGGCCAAGTCCACTGCGGCAGCCAGCCGGGCCTGGGCCAACGCTCGCGCTTCGGTGGCGCCCGGCGCGGCGTCGGATGCGGGTGTGCGGCCGGCAAGTTGGCGCAGGCTGGGCAGCCCCGCGGCCGGCTCGACGGTCGGCTCGACGGTCGTGCCCGGGGGACCCACCGGCGGCGCGAGCCGCAGCAGGTCGTCGCGGCCGGCCCGGCATTGACGCGCCAGCGTTTCGGCCCAGCGCCGGGCCTCATGCCAGGCCTCGTGCCAGGCCGGGTCGGCGTCGAGCGGCTCGGCAGCGGCCAGCGCGGCCAGCAACTCGGTCGCGACGCGGCAATGCGCGTCGAGCATGGCGCACGCCGCTTCCAGTGTGGCCGGTGGCGCGCTGAGATCGGTCGCCAGCCGTTGCACGAAGCGCTTCAACGCCCCGCCGGCTACGTCCCCGGGGCCGGCGGCGAGCGCCTCCTGCAGCAGGCCCAGCGCATCGCGCACGCCTTCGCACCAGCGCGGCGCCAGCACCGGCGCATCGGGCAACGCCAGCAGGCCGGCGCGCAGGGTCAGCAGATGCCCGGCCAGGTTGCCGCTGTCGACAAACGAGACATAGTGCGGGCGCAGCGGCTGCAGGCTCTGGGTGTCGTACCAGTTGTAGAAATGGCCGCGGTACTTCTCGAGCCGCTCCATCGTCTGCAACGTGGCTGCGGTGCGCGCCAGCAGCTCTTCGGCGCAGAGGTAGCCGAAGTCGTGCGCCGTCATGTTGGCCAGCAGCGCAAAGCCGATGTTGGTCGGCGAGGTGCGGTGCGCAATGCGCGCCACCGGTTGTTCCTGCATGTTGTCGGGCGGCAGGTGGTGGTCGTCGGGCCCGACGTAAGCGTCGAAGAAGGCCCAGGTGCGGCGCGCCAGGCGGCGCAGGAAGACGGTCTGCGCGGCGCTCAGCGCCGCAGGCTCGCGCCGCAGCGGGCGATCGAGCCACCACACCAGCAGCGGCGACAGCAGCCACAGCAACAGCACCGGGCCGGCCACGGCCAGCGCCTGCGGCCGCTGCAGCGCCAGCGCGGCAGCCGTGCCCACGGCCACCAGCGGGCCGATCGACATCGCGCGCGTCGTGGCCAGAAGGTCGTGCAGGCTGCCGGGCTCGGCCCCGCGCCGCACGTCGGCGGAAGGCTGCCATTGCAGCAGGCGCCGGCGTGACAGCAGCACGCGCCAGAGCGTGCGCGCAATCGCATCCAGGCTGTAGGTCGCCTCGTGCGGGAGACACGCCAACGCCAGCAGCACGTGCAGCGCCTGGCGCCCGGTGGGCGGCGCGGCGGCGGCCGGTTCTTGGGCCTGCAGGCGGTTGGCCCCGCGGCGCAGGAGGTCCACGCCATAGGCCAGCAGCGGCACCAGGCCCAGCACGGCAAGCGCACCCAGCGTCCACGCACCCGGCTCGGGCAACAGCAGCCAGGCCAATAGCAGCAGCGCCAGCAAGGCGGCTGGGCTCAGGCTGCGTCGCAGGTTGTCGAAGATCTTCCACTGCGAAAGCGCTGACAGCGGGTTTCGCATCGTGCGCCGTCCCGGCGCCCTGCCGGGCACGCCGTGCACGTTGCGGCGCAGCCAGCCGAGCAATTGCCAGTCGCCGCGGATCCAGCGGTGGCGGCGTGCCGCGTCGACACCGTAGCGAGCGGGCGGGTGCTCGATCAGCTGCACGTCGCTGAGCAGCCCGCATCGGGCGTAGCAGCCTTCGAGCAAATCGTGGCTGAGGATGCGGTTCTCGGGCAGCTGGCCGGCGAGCGAACGCTCGAAAGCGTCAACGTCGTAGATGCCCTTGCCGATGAAAGAGCCTTCGCCGAAGACATCCTGGTAGACGTCGGACACGGCCCGCGTGTAGGGGTCGAGGCCGGCGTCGCCGCCGCACAGCCGTGCGTAGCCGCTGCGGTTGCTGCCGGGCAGGCTGGCGCCGACGCGCGGCTGCAGGATGCCGTAGCCCTCGGTCACGACGGGCTGGTCGTCGCGGCTGCCGAAGCGCGGTCGGTTCAGCGGGTGCGCCATCGTCGCGACGAATTGCACGGCCGCGTCGCGCGGCAGCTGCGTATCGGCGTCGAGCGTGATGACGTAGCGGACATTGGTCAGTCCGCGGGTGTCGCCCTCGATGTGCGAGAACACCTCACCCGGGCCGGCCTGCGCCCGGCCGCGCAGCAGCGCATTCAGATCCGCCAACTTGCCGCGCTTGCGCTCGTGGCCCATCCACACCCGCTCGCGTCCATTCCAGCGCCGGGGACGGTGGAACAGGAAGAACATATCGCCCGAGTTGTTATGGCCCAGCGTCTTGCCCGGCGGCCGGTAGCGCTCGTTGAGCGCCGCGATCTTCGTCGCCACCGCGGCCAGCAGCGCGTCATCGGCCGCCAGGTGCTCCGTGGCGGCATCGTGGAAGTCGGTCAGCAGGCCGTAGTGCAGGTGGGCGTCGCGGTTGGCCAGGAAGCGCACTTCGAGCGCTTCGACCATCTCGTCGATGCGCTCGGCGCTGCCGAGCATCGTCGGCACCACGACCAGCGTGCGCGAGGCGCTCGCGATGCCGTGGGAATAGTCCATGCGCGGCAGGGGCGCTGGCGCGGCCAGCATCGTCGCCGCCCAGTTCACGAGCGCGAGCGCGAGCTGGCTCGCCGCCAGCGCGAGCAACACCGCGATCGGCAGCATGCTCCACCATGGCCAGCCGAGCGCGGCCTGGATCTGCCACAGCGGGCCGGCCGCCAGCGCCAGCGTGCCCAGCCCGACGGCACCGCCGTACAGCACGAGCGGCGCGCGGCGCGCTCCCCTTTGCAGCACGAGCAGGGGCGGCACGCGCGCGCCGGCGGCCTGTTCGAGCGCCTCGTGGCCAGGCCCGATGAGATGGAAGCCGACATGGCCGCGCCGATCATCGGGCGGGGCGCCCGCCGCGGGGCCGGCATCGAGGGCCAGCGTCACGGCATGCAACGCGACCTCGGTTTCCGACCAGCGGCCCAGACGCGCGATGCGCTCGACCGCGTGGCGGTACAGGTCGCGGGTGCCAAAGTCCATGTGGGCGTAGACGCCGGCGGGATCGCCGCGCAGCGCCTGCTCGACGCTGCTCAACGTCTCGACGAACTCGCGCCAGTCCGTCGCGCCCAGCAGGCGCAGGCTGCCGATGCTGTTGCTGACCGAGACCTGGTTGGCGGCTTGATCCTGGCTCTCGACATGCACCAGCTGTTCGATCGTGTGGCCCGACTCGGCCAGGCGCTGCTCCATCCATGTCAGCGGCATCGCCAGCGCGGCACCGCGCCCCTGCAGGCGGCGCGCGAACTCGGCCACGAAGGCGCTCGTCATCCCCGGCTTGGAGCGCACCATGTCGGCGATGACCAGGATCAGGTCGGTGGGCGACTTCTCCGCCACCGCCAGCATTTCGTCGGCCCAGCGTGCGGCGCGGTCACGCTCCTCGCGGCCGGCGGCGACGTGGGCCGCCACGCGGCGCAGGTTCTCGATCAGCGCCAGCCGCAGCATGATCGGGATCGCCCACAACTCGCCGAGCAGCAGCGGCTGCACGCCCTGGTAGGCCGCGACGAAGCGGCTCAGGGTGCCGCGGCTGACGCGCGCGTCGCCGTGCGAGATGAGCTCCAGCGCCAGGTCGTAGATGCGCGGCAGCCCGGCCGAGGTGGTGTGGGCGGACCCCGGCGCCAGGCGCGGCAATTCGCGGCTGTAGCCGCGCGGCAGCAGGCGCCGCGCGATGCGGATCTCTTCCTCGACGAGGTAGAAGTTGTCGAGCAGCCACTCCGCCGCCGGCGTGATGCGCAGCTTGGCGGCCACGGTGGCCGCCAGCAACTCGCACACCGCCACCAGCACCGTTTCGTTGTCGGCCAGCCGCGCCAGCAGGCGGTCGCGCACGTGCACCGTGCTGAGCACATGCGCGGCTGCCAGTTGCCTGCCGTGCAGCGCCATCTGGTCGGCACTGAACAGCGCCGCGCGCAAAGGCTTGTCTTCGTCGGCCTGCCAGCCCGGTTTACGCAAGCCGGCCCACCAGCGGCGCGCAACACGTTGGGAGGATTGCAGGGTGGGCATGAAACTCGGCATCTGGCGCGGGCGCTACTCCTTTGAGCATGATGATCGGCGGGTCAAGTTACCACGTTGTGGGCCGGCCTCCCCCATGATCGAACGTACCGAGGCTGACGCCCGCCGGCAGTCGCGCATCGAGCGTGGCACGCAAGTTCTGGCTGGGCACCGTAGGTAACGGGCCGAAGGGGATGGGCTCGCGCAGAATGTAATCTCGCGGAGGCCCATTCCGACCCCGTCGGGCCGGCACGCTTCGGACTGTCTTGACGTGCACCGCACCCACCCCCGATTCGCCGCCACCTCCCACACCGCGCCGGCCTTCACGGACGCCGAGTGACGCCCACGCTCTCGATCATCGTCCCCGTGCTGGACGAGGCCACCCACCTCGGCGCCACGATCGTGGCCCTGCAGCCCCTGCGCGAGCGCGGCGTCGAGGTGATCGTTGTCGATGGGGGCAGCAGCGACGGCACACCGCAGCTGGCCGCACCTTGGGCGACGCGCGTGCTGAGCGGCCCGCGCGGGCGCGCCCGGCAGATGAACGCCGGCGCGGCCGTGGCGCGAGGAGAACTGCTGCTCTTCCTGCACGCCGACACGCTTCTGCCAGCGGACGCCGACGAGTTGATGGCCGCCGCCGTGGCCGCCGGCGCTCGCTGGGGCCGCTTCGACGTGCGCATCAGCGGCCGGCCCGTGATGCTGCGCGTGGTGGCCGCGCTCATGAACCTTCGCTCGCGGCTCACAGGCATCGCGACCGGTGACCAGGGCCTGTTCGTGGCGCGCGCGCTGTTCGATCTCGTCGGCGGCTTTCCTGACCAACCGCTGATGGAGGACGTGGAGCTTACGCGGCGCCTGCGCCGCCAGCAGCGGCCGGCCTGCCTGCGCGCGCCCGTCATCACCTCGGGCCGGCGCTGGGAGACGCGTGGCGTGTGGCGCACCATCTTCCTGATGTGGACGCTGCGGTGGCGTTACTGGCGCGGGGAGTCGGCGGAGAGCCTGGCGAGGGCCTACCGGTGAGCGCGCGCGCCGGCACGCAGTTGATCGTCTTTGCCAAGGCACCCGTGGCAGGTTGGGCCAAGACGCGGCTGATCCCGGCTATCGGTGCCGATGGCGCCGCGGCGCTGGCCACGCGCATGCTCGAGCACACGGTGACGCAATGCGCCGAGGCGGCAGCAGCGCTCGGCGGTGCGCCGGTGGAGCTGTGTGTCACGCCGGGGTTCGCGGGGTTCGAACACCCCGCGTTCGCGCAGCTGCAGTCGCGCCACGGCCTCTTGCTCTCGCAGCAAGGCGAGGGGGATCTCGGTACACGCATGGACCACGCCCTCACGCGCGCGCTGCGCCACCGCGCCGCGGTGCTGCTCGTCGGCACCGACGCCCCGGCGATCGACGCGGCCATGCTGCGCGCGGCCGCCGCTGCACTGGCGCGTCACGACGCCGTCTTCGTGCCGGCGCTCGATGGTGGCTACGCGCTCGTCGGCCTGCGCGAAGCGTGCCCCGCACTCTTCAAGCGCATCGCGTGGAGCACGCCGCAGGTGATGGCGAGCACGCGCGAACGGGCCGTGCGGGCCGGCATCGTGTATGCCGAACTGGCCGCGGTGGCCGACATCGACAAGCCCGCCGACCTCGTGCACTTGCCCGCGGGCTGGATCGGCGCGGCCATCAGGTAGTTGGTGGGTAGTTGGCGCCGCCGACGTTGACACGCCGCCAACGCCCGAGGCGTCGGGCGCGACGCTTGTGCGGGCGGGTTGGGCGGGCTGGTTGGGCGGGCTGGTCGGGCGGGCTGGTTGCGCGGGCTGGGGGTGGTACCCAACGAGGGCTGGCACACTGTGCGTGGGGCCTCACCCGATCCGCGACAAAGGTGTCATCTGCCATGCAAACTTTCTTCGCCAGGTTCCGTGCGTTGTGCATCTCGATGCGCGTGGCCACAGCGCTGGGTACGCTGGTCGCGCTGGGCCTGATGGCGCCCTCGCAGGCCACCACATTGCGCATCGCCAGCGCCTTCGACCCGCAGACGATGGACCCGCATGCGTTGGCGCTGCTGTACCACTCGCGCATCGCCTTCCAGGTGCACGAGTCGCTGGTCGGGCGCGACGAGAAGTTCAAGTTGGAGCCTTCGCTGGCCACTTCGTGGCAGATGACCAGCGCCACGAGCTGGCGCTTCAAGCTCAGGCCGGGTGTCAAGTTCCACGACGGCAGCGCCTTCACCGTCGACGACGCCGTGTTCTCGCTCGAGCGCACCATGGCGCCACCATCGCAGCGCGCCTTCCAATTGAAGGGCGTGAAGGCGGTGAAGAAGATCGACGAGCTGACCATCGAGTTCCAGCTCGAGGCACCCGACGCCGTGCTGCCCGAGAAGTTGGTGTTCGTGGCCATGATGAGCAAGGCCTGGGCCGAGAAGCACAACGTCGTCAAGGCGCAAGACTTCAACGGCAAGCAGGAGACCTACACCGTGCGCAACGCCAACGGCACGGGACCTTTCCGGCTGGAGAGCTTCCAGCCCGACGTGCGCGTGCGGCTCTTGCGCCATGAGGCCTGGTGGGGCTGGGCGGAGCAGAAGGAGGGCAAGTCGCGCCACGGCAACCTCGCCGAGGTGCAGTTCATTCCCATCCGCAGCGACGCCACGCGCCTGGCCGCGCTTGCCTCGGGCGAGGTCGACCTCGTGCTCGACCCGCCCTACCAGGACGTGGCGCGCCTGAAGACCGACACCCGCATCACGCTGCAGCAGACGGCCGACATCGGCCAGCAGTACCTCACCTTCGACCAGGCCCGTGACGAGCTCGAGTTCAGCGACGTCAAAGGCAAGAACCCCTTCAAGGACCTGCGCGTGCGCCGCGCCGTCTACCACGCCATCAACGTGCAGCTCATCATCGACAAGGTGTTGCGCGGCCAGGGCGTACCCACCGGGGCCTTCTTGTCGCCGCTGGTCGATGGCAGCCCGGCCGAACTCGACAAGCGGCTGCCCTACGACCTGGCGCGCGCCAAGGCACTGCTGGCCGAAGCCGGCTACCCGAACGGCTTTGCGGTGACGCTCGATTGTGTGAACGTGGCCTGGCGCGAGAACGCCTGCCAGGCCATGGCCGCCATGCTCACGCAAGCGGGCATCAAGACGACGCTGCGCAGCAGCACCACCGGCACCTTCTTCCCCAAGCTGAGCCAGGGCACCGCGAGCTTCATTGAGTACGGCTGGACCGCCACGCCCGATGCCTGGGGTTCGCTGAACAGCCTCTTCCGCAGCTTCGACAAGAGTGGCCTGGGCACCTTCAACGCCGGGCGCTACAGCAATGCGGCGCTGGACCGCCTGATCGACCAGATCCGCACCGAGCCCGACCTCACGCGCCGCCGCGCCATGGTGACCACCGTGCTGCGGCTGGTGGGCGAGGACCTGCCCTACATCCCGCTGTACCGCCGCACCATCACGTGGGCAATGCAGAAGAAGGTGGGCGCGGTACTGTGGCCCAACGACCTCATCGAGCTGCGCTGGGTGCGCGTGAAGTAGGCCAAGGCCGAACCATCGCACGGCGCAGCCGTGCATCACTTGCAGGGCCCGTGCGTCTTGCGGAAGTCCTTGGGCAGCACGGCGCCCACGGTGGCGTGCACCCCGCGCCTGAGCGCGATGGCCAAACGCTCCTCCTTCAGCAGCGGCCCGCGGTCGCTGCGGAAGCGCGCGCTCCAGGCATGCCCTTCGGCCACCATCAGCTTCGATAGCGACTGGCCCTCGACCATCACCTCGCCAACGCTGCGGCCGTGTTGGTCACGCGTGCGCACGGCGAGCGTGGCCTTCTTGCCCAGCGCAAGTTGCTCCAGGGCTCTCTTGGCTTCCGGGCCGTGGTTCTGGCAGATTTCCGGCGCGTCGATGTCGCGCAACCGTACTTCGATCGGCGGCTTGCCCTCGGGCTGCAGCCAGAGGCTGTCACCGTCAACCACGCGGTTGATCACACCCTCGATCGGCACGCCGGCGCTTGAACGGGCCTTCCCCGGACCCGGTGCCGACGCCTTCGTCGTTGGGGGCTGCTGCGCCAGCGAGGCCAGCGGCCACGCGGCAATGAGCGTCGCCAGGGCGATGGGCACGATGGGTGTCACCAGGGCCACCATCGTCCTCATCGCCCTCATCGCCCCGATCGCCCTCATCGCCCTCATCGCCCTCATCGCCCTCATCGCCCTCAAGCATGGGCCGGCAGTCACCGGGTGCAGTGCGAACGAAGGGCGGGATTCAAAGTTTGGGCAGGTCATGGTCTGGCACCTCGTGCGGAGCGGCTGCCGGGCCGGCGGGCCGCCGCGATGATGCCCGAGCACGGCGGCGCACCCGGGCCGGCGCGGCCGGCTCGGTCAGCGCGGCCTCGGCCTCGGCGAGCAGCCGGTCGATGCGGTCTTTCAACTTCTCGGTGCTCAACTGCTCACGCAGCCGCTCCACCATCAGCGGCAGGGCGAACGGGCTGGCCGAGCGCAGCTGCACGCGCTCCAGCGGCAGCGCCGCAAGACGCTCGAGGGTGGCGCGCAGGCGGGCGATGTCGAGTTCCTGCGCCAGCACTTCGGCCTCGGCCTGGCCGAGCAGGCGGTTGCTGCTGTCGTACTTGCGAAAGACCTCGAAGAACAGCGACGAGCTCGCCTGCAGCTGGCGCAGGCTCTTGGGCGCGCCCGGGTAGCCGCTGAACACCAGGCCCGCGACGCGAGCGATCTCGCGAAATCGCCGCTGCGCGAGCTCGCCCGAGTTGAGGCTGGCCATCACGTCGGCGACAAGGTGGTGCGGGCTCAACAGGCCCGCCAGCAACGCGTCTGTCAACTCCAGCGGCCGCGCTGCCAGCACCTCGAGCCCGTAGTCGTTGACCGAGAGCGAGAAGGTGTTGGGCAACTCGCGCGCAAGGCGCCATGCCAGCAGTTGCGCGAGGCCAATGTGCACGTTGCGCCCGGCGAATGGGTAGAAGAAGAAGTGCTGCCCCTCGCGCGAGCTGAGGCACTCCAGCAGCAGCCGCCCCCGCCCGGGCAGGCGCGAGAGGCGCTGTTGGGCTTCGAGCATGGGGCGCGCCGCCTGCAGCTCGGGCTCGAAGAAGTCGCCTTGATCGACGCCCTCCAACACGCCGAGCACCGCGTCGGCCAGCTCGCTGGACAGCGGCATGCGGCTGCCGCCCCATGCCGGCACGATGCCGCGCGCCTTGCCGGTGGGCCGCTTCACATACGCCACGAGATCACGCGTGCGCACGAACTCGAGCACGCGGCCGCCGAAGACGAAGTGGTCGCCCGGGTTGAGGCGCGCGATGAAGCCCTCTTCGATGGTGCCGAGCGTGGCGCCGCCGCCGTGCGCTCCGGCGCTGGCCCACTTCACCTGCATGCTGGCCTCGCCCACGATGGTGCCCACCTGCAGCCGGTGGCGGTGCGCGATGCCGCGGTCGGGCACGCACCAGCGGCCCTCGACTTCGCGCACGCGGTGGTATTCGGGGTAGGCGGTGAGGCTGTCGCCGCCACGTACGACGAAGGCCAGCGCCCAGTCGAATTCTTCGCGCGTCAGGCGCGCGTAGGCGGATGCCGAGCGCACTTCGTCGAACATCTCGTCGGAGGTGAAGCCTCCGCTTGGCTTCGGATCGGCGGCAAAACCGCCGCTTGGTTTCGGATCGGCGGCAAAACCGCCGCCGAGGGCCACGGTGACGAGGTGCTGCACCAGCACGTCGAGCGGTTTCTCGGGGCTCATGCGCGATTCGACCCGGCCCGCCAGCGCGGCGCGCCGCGCCGCCACCGCTTCCACCAACTCCAGTGTGTTGGTGGGCACGAGTGTCACGCGGCTCGTGCGGCCGGGTGCATGACCGCTGCGGCCGGCGCGCTGCAGCAGACGCGCCACGCCCTTGGCGCTGCCGATCTGCAACACACGGGCCACGGGCAGGAAGTCCACACCCAGGTCCAACGACGAGGTGGCCACCACGGCCGATAGCGTGCCGGCCTTGAGCCCAGCCTCGACCCACTCGCGCACGCTCTTGTCCAGCGAGCCGTGGTGCAGCGCCACCTCGCCGGCCCAGTCGGGCCGCGCTTCAAGGAGCAGTTGGTACCAGATCTCGGCCTGCGAGCGCACGTTGGTGAAGACGATGGTGCTGCCGCCTGCGCGGCGCTCGCGCTCGATCTCCTCCACCACGGCCTGCTGCATTTGCGCGCCCAGGTGCCCGCCCCAGCTGAAGCGGCCGGGCTCGCGCGGCAGCAAGGTGTCGATGGTGAGCGACTTGTCGATGCGGCCACGCACGAGCCGTGCCTTTGGTGCGCCTGCAGGGGTGGGGCTGGTCTCGGCCGACGGCATATGCCGTCGCTTTTCGCCCTTGACCACCGCGCCGCTCCCGCCACAGAGCGCCGGCGCCACCAATGTGGCCATGGCCTCCTCGAGGTTGCCGAGCGTCGCCGAGAGGCCCCATACGATCAGCGCGGGGTTCCAGCGTGCCAGCCGCGCCAGCGCCAGCTGCACCTGCACGCCGCGCTTGTTGCCGATGAGCTCATGCCACTCGTCGACGATGACGGTGTGCACGCCTTGCAGGTCGGTGCGTGCGCTCTCGCGCGTGAGCATCAGGCTCAACGACTCGGGTGTCGTCACCAGCGCGGTGGGCGGGCGCCGGTCCTGCCTGGCCCGCTCGGCGCTGGTCGTGTCACCGGTGCGCTGGCCGATGGTCAACGTCGCGCCTACGGTGGGCGAGGATGCTGGGCTGGGCGAGGCGGATGAGGCAAGAGGTGCGAGTGGCTGGAGTGGCTGGAGTGGCTGGAGTGGCTGCAGCGGCTGCAACGCCTGCAACGCCTGCAACGCCTGAATCGGCTCCTGCAAGGCGCGCGTCGTATCCGCAGCCAATGCGCGCATGGGTGTGATCCACAGCACCTGCATCCCGCCGCGCGGCGGCTGCCGCAAGCAGCGCTCGATCGCCCCGATCCACACCGCGAGCGTCTTGCCGCTGCCGGTGGTGGCATGCAGCAGGCCGCTCTCGCCGGCGGCCATCGCGGCCCAAACCTCGCGCTGGAATTCGTGCGGCGTGTGTCCGCGGACCGCGAACCAGGCTTGCGCACTGCTCATCGGCGCCGTCTCACGCCACCAGGCTTCATCGGGAGCCTCGTCACACTGGCGGCCCGACGATCCAGCCTTCCACCACATCGGTCTGCGGCGGCACGCCATGGTCGGGTCGCCGCTCGGCCCAGGCCGCCTGCACGAGGCACAGCACAGCGTCGAGGTGGTCGCCGCTGCTGTCTTGCTCCATCGCCTCGCGCAAGGCGCGTGGTGCTTGCAGCCGCAGCGCAAAACCGCCCTCGCCGCGTTGCAGCGCACGCACGATGGCCACACGCGCGTCGGTGCGGTCCGCGGCGTCGCTGTTCTTGTACGAGCGAGTGCCGATCAGCGCATGGGCGGCACGCCGCGGATAGGCCTCCACGGCCACGCGGGAGGGTTCACCACGCGGTTCACCACGCGCTTCACCATGGTGCAGGCCGGGCAGATGCACACCGGCACGAACCAGGCGCGCCAAGCCCTCGAAGTACATGAAGCCCACCGGTACATAGCGTGTCTGTAGCGGGCTTGACGAGGTGGGCGCGCTGGCGCGGTCGGTGGCTCGGTGGACGAGACGCCGGCCTGCCGGGCGGCCGTTACCCCATGTGTCGACGAGGGCGCGGAACGACATGCGGCGTCCCTCGCAGCGCCGGTGCAGTTCGTGGATGACCGCGCTGGCCGTGGCGCCGAGAGCCAGCGCGTCGACAAACTCGCGCGGCAGGCCGAAGGGCAGGTCGAAGCCGCCGAACCAGGGCCCGGGCCAGGCCAGCCGAGCCTCGAAATCGACCATCGTGGCGAGCGAGTCCAGGCCCTGCAGATGCAGCGCGTCTCGCGCGCGCCGTCCGTGGGCAACGACGATGGGCTTGCGGCGCGAAGGCGCGCAGGTGAAATCCACACCGAGCAGGGTGAGGTCGCTGTGCTGGGCGGGCATGGGCAGCATTCTGGCCGCCCGGCCGTCGCAGGCAGTCGCAAGCCGTCGCCGCATTACAGTGCCCGCATGAACGCCAACCCCATCCTCGTCGAAGCCCAGCGCGGCGGCATTCCCGAGTCGTTGCACCGCGGCGCGTTGGCCATCGTCGACGCCACGGGCCACGTGCACAGCGCGCTCGGCGACATCGAGCGCCCGGTGTTCCCGCGCTCGGCCATCAAGGTGCTGCAGGCGTTGCCGCTGGTGGCCGGCGGCGCGGCCGAGCGGTTCGGCCTGGGCGATGCCGAACTCGCGCTGGCCTGTGCCTCACACGGCGGTGAACCACACCATGCCGAGACTGCGCTGTCCATGCTGAACAAGGCTGGGCTCGATGCCGAGGCCCTGGAGTGCGGGGCACATTGGCCGCATCACGAGGGCAGCCAACGCGCGCTTGCCGCCGCGGGAGCGGCGCCGAGCGCGCTGCACAACAACTGCTCGGGCAAACATGCGGGCTTCGTGTGCCTGGGCTGCGGCCTGGCGGGCCGTGGCGGCGCGGCCGATTTCGTGCGCGGCTACGTGCGGCACGACCACCCGGTGATGCGCGAGGTGACAGCGTCGCTCGCGGATGCCACCGGGTTCGACCTCTCGCGCACTGCGCGCGGCACCGATGGCTGCTCGATCCCGACCTACGCCATCCCGCTGCGCCACCTCGCGCACGCTTTCGCCAAGGTGGCCACTGGCCAGGGCCTGGATGCCGACCGCGCCCGTGCCGCCAAACGCCTGCGCGAGGCCGTCGCGCGTGCGCCGCAGATGGTGGCCGGCAGCGGCCGTTTCGACAGCCGCGTGATGAAGCGTCTGGGCGAGCGCGTGTTCTGCAAGGTCGGCGCTGAAGGCGTGTACTGCGCGGCGCTGCCCGGGCAGGGCCTGGGCGTGGCCATCAAGATGGACGACGGCAACACGGCGCGCGCAGCCGAGGTGGTGATGGCGGCGGTGATCGAGCGCCTCGTGCCGCTGCAAGGCGACGACGAGACGCGCTTCATGCGCGACTTGAGTGACGTGACGATGCGCAACTGGAACGGCATCGAGGTCGGCCGCCTGCGTGCGAGCGGGGAGCTGCGCTAGCTGCGGCGCCTCACCGGTGCATCGGCTACCGTCTCATCCACTGAACCTCGCGAGCTGACCCGATCAAGCGATGAGCCGCACTTCGACGCGGCGCGTTTCCAGGTTGCCTCCGGTCGAATTTGCGGCGCGTCCAGTGGCGTGCCTGGCTCCATCCGGGGCTCGATCCGGGGCTCCATCCGAGGCTCATCCGGGGCCCATCCGGCACGGGTCCGAAGCACAACATTTCTGTATTGACAGAAACTTCAGACGCGATAAGCTGTCGCCATGGACATCGCCACCGACCTGCCCGGCGCCGCGCCTACCCCCAACGACGCCCCCCGCATGCCCGCCGTGACCGAGCGCTTCGTGCTGCACTGGGGCGAGATGGGCTCGCGCTGGGGAGTGAACCGGACCATGTCGCAGATCCACGCGCTGTTGTTCATCAGCGGCCGGCCGATGCATGCCGACGAGATCTGCGAGTCGCTGGGCGTGGCCCGCTCCAACGCCAGCACCTCGTTGCGCGAGCTGCAGAGCTGGAATCTTGTGCGCATCGTGCACCTGCTGGGCGACCGGCGCGACCATTTCGAGACCTCGGGCGACGTGTGGGAACTGATGCGCGTGATCGTGCGCGGGCGCAAGGCGCGCGAGTTCGAGCCCACGGTGCAGGCGCTGCGCGATTGCCTGGCACACCCCGAGATCGGGCGCGAAAGCGCGCTCACGCGCCAGCGCGTGAGCCAGACACTGGTGCTGATGGAAACGACATCGGCGTGGGTCGACGAGATGCTGCGCCTGCCGCCGGAGACGCTGGTCAAGATCATGAAGCTGGGCGCGCGCATCCAGGGCCTGCTGCGCGGCAAGCCGTCGGCCTGATCCGGTCTTTCTCTTCGATTGATATTTCTCTCTCCACCGAAATCGCGGAAGGAAAGAAAACCATGAAGACCCTCTTCCAACTCCCGCCCCTGCTCACCGCCTACTACGACGGGCAGTGCGCCCTGTGCAGCGCCGAGATGCAGGAGATCCAGCGCCTGGACACGCACGGCGAGATAGCGCTCGTCGACTGCGCTGCGGCAGGCTTCGATGACAGCCCCTACAGGGCCGACGGGGTTTCGCAGGCCGACATGCTGGGCGCGATGCACGTGCGCGACGTGCTGGGTGACTGGCACCGCGGCGTGGACGCCATCGCGCTGCTCTACGCCACCGTGGGCGCGCCCTGGCTGGCGCGCGCCTGGGCCCACCCGCTGACGCGCCCGATCACGCGCCGCCTCTACCCCTGGGTGGTGCGACACCGGCACCGGCTCTCGGCACTCGGCCTGCATCTGGTGGCACCCACGGCGTTGCGGCTCTTCGCGCGCCGGCACGCCTCGCACGCGGCAACGTACTGCACGCATGGCGGCTGCCGCACGACGCGGCACGCCTGAGGCGCGGCCGAGCGCAGCACGGCCCGCGCTCCTGGCTCGGGGCCCGCGCTAGAAGAACGGAAACGAGACGACAAACACCGCCCAGATGCCGATCAACAGGTGCGAGAAGACCACGCCTACCAGCGTCGGGTGTCGTGAATACAGCCAGCCCCAGAAGAGGCCCATCGGGAACACCAGCGCGGCGAACTCGACACTGGTGTGCAAGTGCGTCGAGCTGAACAGCAACGTCGACATGAAGATCGACATCGGCACACGATGCTTCGGGCGCAGGAACATCATGAGCGAACTCTGGATGCCGCTGCGCGCCACCATCTCCTGGATCGGCACGAACAAGGCGTAGGCCCCCACCACCGCCAGCGTGCCACCGAGCCCGAGCCCTGAGGGGCGGTAGAGGTCGAACAGGCTGCGCTCGGAGAACGCCGGCGAGGTTTGAATCAGGGCCCACTTCAGCGCCACGATGAGCGCGAGGAATGGCAGGCTGAAAAGGATTGCCTCCACCAGCGCCGGCTTCCAGTTGCACAACGTGAACCCGTAGGCACTGATGGGGAACATGCTCGTGCGGATGTTCAGGTACAGGCCGACCGCGAAACCGATCAGGATGAGCGCGCTCAAGACGGCGGAGTCCGGCACCAGCGCCTTCAGCGGCTGCATCAGCACGAGCGCGAACATGTACAGGCAGGTGCCGATCAGCACGCGGCTCATGAACCGACCCATCTCCACGCGCTTCTGCGCCTCGAGCAGGCTCTCTTCCAGGTGGCGCACGGCGCTGGAGGTGCTGTGACGGATCTTCAGCGCCATCTCGTGCGCGAGGTTGAGTCGCATCTGGATCGCCGGGTGCGGCGCCGCGCCCGCCACACGCTCCAGGTCGCCGACACGCAGCGCGAGCACCACCGAATCCTCGAGCGCCCGAACCGTCGCCGAGCGCGTGCCCCTGTCGAGCAGGGCGACCTCGCCCACCACCGCGCCGGCGAGCGCCTGCCCGATGCGATGGCCGCCGTCACCCGGGTCGACACCCGGGCCTGTGCCTTGTTCGCTGCGCTTGCGCACCTCGAACCCGCCGCTTTCGACGAAGTAGATGGCGTCGGCGGCGTCGCCCTCGGTGATCAGGTCTTCGCCGGGCGATATCTGGAGGCGGTGGCCCACCTGCCGCAGCAACTCACCCAGCGCGCGGCGATCGATGCCGCGAAAGAGACTCGACTCCGCGATCAGCCGGTCGATCAGGGCAGGGATCGTTTGTTCGGTGAGGTCGACTTCGTTGGGCATCGGCAGATTCCGAGGCGGCTCAAGGCATGGCAGAGTCAAGGGTGATGAAGAAGAGCATCGCGCGCACTTGGATGCGCCTCACCGGCTGGGCCTTCGAAGGCCAAATGCCGGCATCGCGCCAATATGTGCTGATCGCGGCCCCGCACACATCCAATTGGGACTTCGTTCACATGATGGCGATGGCTTGGTCACTGGATGTGCGGCTGAGCTGGATGGGCAAGGCGTCGTTGTTTGTCTTTCCGCACGGCCGATTGTTCCGGGCGCTGGGCGGCATGCCCGTCCACCGCAAGGTGCGCGCCAACGTCGTCGAGCAAAGCGCGGCGCGCTTCTCGCAAGATCCGGCGCTCGTGCTCGCCGTCCCCGCCGAAGGCACGCGTTTTCGCCGCACCACCTGGCGCTCGGGCTTCTATCACATCGCGCGCCTGGCCGAGGTGCCCATCGTGCTCGGCTACCTGGACTACGCGCGCAAGCGTGGCGGCCTGGGGCCCGAGGTGCAGCCGAGTGGTGATGTGCGTGCCGACATGGACCGCATCCGCGCCTTCTACGCTGACAAGACCGGCCGCCACCCGGCGAACTTCACCGCGCCGCGGCTGTCCGAGGAGTCGGACGCGCAGTGACCGCGCTCGAGCAAATGTGGCTTTGCCACTCTGCTTGACCCGCACGGCGGGCGGGCTGGGCGCAGCCCAGCCCCGAGGCGCTCAGAGTTTGTGGCCTTCGCCGGCCGGCGGAGAAAGCAACGGGATGGCCCCTACACCCCCAGCACCGAGCAGGCCTGTACGCGTGTAGATGCCCAGCTTGTCGCGCGTGTCGACGATGTCGAGGTCGCGCATCGTGAGCTGCCCGATGCGGTCGGCCGGGCTGAAGGCACCCTGTCCCTTCTCCATCGTGAGCCGCTCGGGGTGGTAGGTCAGGTTGGGGCTCTGCGTGTCAACGAGGCTCCAGTCGTTGCCACGACGCAGCTCGACCCACACCTCGCCGGTGATGGCCTTGGCCACCCAGCGCTGCGCCGTCTCACGCAGCATGAGTGCTTGAGGGTCGAACCAGCGGCCGTGGTACAGCAGCTTGCCCAGGCGCCGGCCGTTGCTGCGGTACTGCTCGATGGTGTCCTCGTTGTGGATGCCGGTGACGAGCCGCTCGTAGGCGATGTGCAAGAGCGCCATGCCCGGCGCCTCGTAGATGCCGCGGCTCTTGGCCTCGATGATGCGGTTCTCGATCTGGTCGCACATGCCCAGGCCGTGGCGGCCGCCGATGCGGTTGGCCTCCTCGAACAGCTCCACAACGCTGGCGATGTTGCGGCCGTCGAGCGCCACCGGCACGCCTTCTTCGAACCGCACAGCCACCGTCTCGGCCTTCACCTCGACCTCGGGCTTCCAGAAGGCCACGCCCATGATCGGGTTGACGATGGTGAGCCCCTTGTTCAGGAACTCCAGGTCCTTGGCCTCGTGCGTGGCACCCAGCATGTTGCTGTCGGTGGAGTACGCCTTCTCCACGCTCATCTTGTAGTCAAAGCCGTTGGCGATGAGGTATTCGCTCATCTCCTTGCGCCCGCCGAGCTCGTCGATGAAACGCTGGTCGAGCCAGGGCTTGTAGATACGCAACTGCGGGTTGGCCAAGAGGCCGTAGCGATAGAAGCGCTCGATGTCGTTGCCCTTGTAGGTGCTGCCATCGCCCCAGATGTGCACGCCATCTTCGCGCATCGCCACCACGAGCGCGGTGCCCGTGACGGCGCGGCCGAGCGGCGTGGTGTTGAAGTAAGTGGCACCGCCCGTGCTGATGTGGAAGGCGCTGCACTGGATCGCCGCCAAGCCCTCGGCCACGAGCTGCGCACGGCAATCCACCAGGCGCGCGATGTCGGCGCCATAAGCCTTGGCGCGGCGCGGGATATCGTCGTAATCGCTCTCGTCGGGCTGGCCGAGGTGCGCGGTGTAGGCGCAGGGGATGGCACCCTTGGCGCGCATCCAGTGCACTGCGGCACTGGTGTCGAGGCCGCCGCTGAAGGCAATGCCGACTCTCTCGCCGGTGGGCAGGGATTGCAGGATGTGGGTCACGGGTGGTTCGCTCCAGAGCCTCGGATTGTCGCAAGAAGCGTGCGCCATCCCGGCTTGCACCGGGCGCGGCGCCACACCCTGCTACGCCATGCCAACGGCCGTGGCCGCAGCAGGTAACGAGTTGATCGCGACTGATCAGTCCCATCAGTCCGACTAGAGGTCCAGAGCCACCGCCACCTTGAACCACACTCAGGCCTTGGCCATGCAGTTCACCATCCACTGCACGCCGAACTTGTCGGCGCAGCTGCCGAAATAGGCGCCCCAGAACATGTCCTGCATCGGCATCTCGACCTTGCCGCCGGCGCTGAGCGCATTGAACAGGCGGTCGGCCTCGGCGCGCGTATCGGGCTCGAGGTTGATGTAGACGTTGTTGCCCGGCGCGCACTTGAAGCCCATCGATTCGGGCGCGTCGGTGCCCATCAGCACGTGACCGCCGAGAATGGGCAGTTCGACATGCATGACGAGGTTCCTGTCGGCCTCCGCCATCGGCGGCTGGCCCGGCTGGCCCGGTTGGGCCGGCATTTCGCCGAAGCGGTGCATGGGGCCGTTGAACGCGCCGCCGAAGACGCTCTTGTAGAAGAGGAACGCCTGCTCGGTGCTGCGCGGGAAGTTCAGGTAGGTGCTGACGCGGGCCATGTCGGTACTCCTGGATCGTGCCTGGGCGGTGCAGGGTGCACCGGGCGAGGCCGCGACTTTGTCCAACCGACCGGCAATTTGCAAGCCTTGGCCGGTCCGCCGGCATTTGCGTGCGCCGCCTCTCGGACGCTTTCCCGCAGCTACCAGCTGAGCGGTTCAGCCCACCCCGTGTAGCGCTTGGGCAATGGGCGCGCATAGTCGCCACGCTGGCTGGTCGTCAGGCCCAGCGCCACCAACCCTTCGGCAAACTTCACCGCGGCGGCTACGCCGTCGATCACGGGCACCTGCAGCCGCCGCTGCAGCGTGCGGCACAGTGCTGCCATGCCGGCGCATCCGAGCACGATGGCGCCGCTGCGGTCGCGCTCCAGCGCCTGGCGGGCCGCGGCCTCGATCTTCTCGAGCGCACCTGTGGCCGGGTCGTCGAGGTCGAGCACAGCGATATCGGTGCCGTGGATGCCCCGGCAGCAACGCTCGAAGCCGTAGCGCATCACCAGGCGCTCGGCGATGACGCAGGTGCGCGTCATCGTCGTCACCACCGAGAAGCCGGTGGCGAGAAAGCTCGCGGCGTGGAACGCGGCCTCGGCGATGCCGAGCACCGGTGCCGCGGTCGCCTCGCGCGCGGCGTCGAGGCCAGGGTCGCCGAAGCAGGCGAGCACGACCGCGTCGTGATCGCCATGCTCCCGCACCACCTGGGCCACGCCTGCCGCGGCGATGGCCTCGTCGTATTGGCCTTCGATCGACAACGGGCCGAAGGCCGGGTTTACCGCAACGACTTGGGTGCCGGGTGCGGCGATGTCGCGCGCCGCAGCCCCGATCGCGGCCGTCATCGAGGCCGAGGTATTGGGGTTCACCACAAGAAGCTTCATGCCGGCATCATGCATCATGGTTTTGTCGTTTGCATACAGAGCGCGGCGCGGCACCGAGCTGGTGTGGCGATGCTTCGGGCTGGTGCAACGAGCCACCGAGCGGCGCAGTGGATGCACGCAGATGGCGGCCCGGCAGGATGCGGTTCGATCACCTCCCCGGCCTCCGCTGCCTCGTGCACCTCGGCCCCGGGCATGGCATGCACGTTGCGTACGCGTCCCGGTCCACATTGCCGAACCTGCTTCGGCCCACTCATCGGAGGAGTTTCATGCAGAACCGTTTCCCGACCCGCGCCCGCCTCGGGCTCGCTGCCGCCGCGCTGGTGCTGCTCGCCGGCGCCGCTGCAGCACAAGAGAAGGTGCTGCGTATCGCGATGACCGCCGCCGACATCCCGCGCACGCTCGGCCAGCCCGACCAGGGCTTCGAAGGCAACCGCTTCACCGGCATCCCGATGTACGACGCGCTCACGCACTGGGACCTCTCCAAGTCCGAGGAGCCGAGCGTTCTGACCCCCGGCCTGGCGCTGAGCTGGGCCGTGGATGTCAAGGACAAGACCAAGTGGACCTTCAAGCTGCGCAAAGGCGTGAAATTCCACGACGGCAGCGACTTCACCGCCGACGCCGTGGTGTGGAACGTGCGCAAGGTGCTGGACAAGGATGCCGTGCACTTCGACGCCAGCCAGGTCGGCGTGACCGCCTCGCGCATGCCCACGCTGCGCACGGCACGCAAGATCGACGACCTGACCGTGGAACTGACCACCAGCGAGCCGGATGCCTTCCTGCCGATCAACCTCACCAACCTTTTCATGGCCAGCCCCGCGCACTGGCAGAAGAAGTTCGATGCGGCCGCGGGTACCACCCCTGCCGACAAGTCCAAGGCCGCCTGGACCGCCTTTGCGGCAGACGCTTCAGGCAGCGGCCCCTTCAAGATGGCGCGCTTGGTGCCGCGCGAGCGCCTCGAGTTGATCGCCAACAAGGCTTACTGGGACCCCAAGCGCACGCCCAGGATCGACCGCGTGGTGATGCTGCCCATGCCCGAGGCCAACGCGCGCACCGCAGCGCTGCTGTCGGGTCAGGTGGACTGGATCGAGGCCCCCGCGCCCGACGCGATGAGCACCATCCGCTCGCGCGGCTTCAATCTGCACTTCAACCCGCAACCGCACGTGTGGCCGTGGCAGCTCTCGTTCGCCGAAGGCTCGCCGTGGCTGGACAAGCGTGTGCGCCACGCCGCGAATCTGTGCGTCGACCGGCTGGGCCTCGTCAAGCTGCTGAGCGGCATGATGGGCGTGCCCAAGGGCACCGTGCCGCCGGGCCACCCGTGGTGGGGCAACCCTAAGTTCGACATCCGCTACGACCCGGATGCCGCCAAGAAGCTCATGGCCGAGGCCGGCCACAGTGCCGCCAAGCCTTTGCGCGTGAAGGTGCAGATCAGCGCCAGCGGATCAGGCCAGATGCAGCCGCTGCCGATGAACGAGTTCGTGCAGCAGTCGCTGAAGGCCTGCTTCTTCGACGTGCAGTTCGACGTCATCGAGTGGAACACGCTGTTCACCAACTGGCGCAAGGGCGCCAAGGACCCCTCTGCCAACGGCTCCCACGCCACCAACGTCAGCTTCGCGGCGATGGACCCGTTCTTCGCGATGGTGCGCTTCACGAGCACCAAGACCTTCCCGCCGGTGTCCAACAACTGGGGCTATTTCGGCAATGCCGAGTTCGACAAGTTGATCGCCGATGCGCGCGGCAGCTTCGACGACAAGGCGCGTGACGCGGCGCTGGCCAAGCTGCACGCCCGCATCGTGGAGGAGGCGCCGTTCGTCTGGATCGCGCACGACGTCGGCCCGCGCGCGATGAGCACCAAGGTCAAGGGCGTGGTGCAGCCCAAGAGCTGGTTCATCGACATTGCGCCGATGACGATGGACTGATCTCGATGTGGCTTGAGGGACGCCCTGCGGGCTGGGCGGTGATCGCGCGTCCGTCGTTCGACGGTGCGTGCGCCAATGCCGAGGGCGGCGCGGCTACCGCGGGCGCGGTCTGCGCCTGGGCCCCGGGGGGCCCAGGTGCCCTGCGTCGCGCAGTGGTTCGGGCGCGCGACGGAACTCGCGGCGCGCCCGCAAGTCCGTGCGACGGAGGGCACCTGGGCCCCCCGGGGCCCAGGTGCGGACCGCGCCCGCACCGGCCTGCCCACCCTCGGCATTGCCGCCACGACCTCCGAACGCGAGGCACCTCAGTCACCCAACCAAGCCGCCCACAAGCACCAGCCCACCGCCGCGAACCGTGATCGCCTTCCTCCTGCGCCGCCTCCTCTACACCCTGCCCATCATGGCCGGCGTGGCGTTGGTGTGTTTCGCCCTCGTGCACCTGGCGCCGGGCGATCCGCTGGTGAGCGTGCTGCCGCCCGACGCCAGCGCGGAGATGCAGAAACAGCTGCGCACGCTCTACGGCTTCGATCGCAGCCTGCCCGAGCAGTTCGTGAGCTGGATCTGGCGTGCGCTGCAGGGCGACCTCGGCACCAGCATTGCCAGCAACCGGCCCGTCGCCACCGAAGTGATGAAGGCGGTGGCCAACACCTTGCGCCTGGCGGTGCTGGCCACGCTGATCGGTTTTGTCTTCGGCGGCCTGTTCGGATTTGTCGCCGGTTACTACACCGGCAGCTGGGTCGACAAGGCGGCTTCGTTCACCGCCGTGCTCGGCGTGAGCGTGCCGCACTACTGGCTGGGCATGGTGCTCGTGATCGTGTTCGCCGTGCTGCTGCCGTGGCTGCCGGCTTCCGGCGCCGGACCGGGCAGCAGTGCCGACTGGGCCTGGAACTGGGAACACCTGCGCCACATGGTGCTGCCGGCACTGACGATGAGCGTGATCCCGATGGGCATCATCGCGCGCACGGTGCGGGCGCTGGTGGCCGAGATCCTGGCGCAGGAATTCGTGGTCGGCTTGCGCGCCAAGGGCCTAACCGACCGCGGCGTGTTCCAGCACGTGGTGAAGAACGCCGCGCCCACGGCGCTGGCGGTGATGGGCCTGCAACTGGGCTACCTGCTCGGCGGCTCCATCCTGATCGAGACCGTGTTCGCCTGGCCGGGCACCGGCTTCCTGCTCAACAGTGCCATCTTCCAGCGCGACCTGCCGCTGCTGCAGGGCACCATCCTCGTGCTGGCGATGTTTTTCGTCGTGCTCAATATGCTGGTCGACGTGATCCAGACGCTGCTCGACCCCCGGATCGCCCGCGGCTAGGGCCGGCCGCGCAAGCAGAACTGCCGCATGCACAGCACCATCCTCGAAGTTCCCGACACCTTCGAGCGTTCGCCCGGGTACTGGCAGACGGTCGCGAAGCGTTTGTTGCGGGACAAGGTCGCCATGGGGGCCGCGCTGGTGGTGCTGGCGCTGCTCGCGATGGCGCTCTTCGGCCCCTGGTTCGCGCCGGCCGACCCCTACGCCTCCTCGATGTTGAAGCGGCTCAAGGAGATCGGCTACGCCGGCCACCCGCTGGGCACCGACGAACTCGGCCGCGACATGTTGAGCCGCCTCATCGTCGGCGCCAGGCTCTCGCTCTTCATCGGCATCACGCCTGTGGTCTGCGCGTTCGCGCTCGGATCGTTCATCGGCATCGTCGCCGGTTATGCAGGTGGCATGCTCAACACCGCGCTCATGCGCACGATCGACGTGTTCTACGCCTTCCCCTCGGTGCTGCTGGCCATCGCGCTCAGCGGCGCGCTCGGCGCGGGCATCACCAACTCGCTCATCTCGCTCACGGTGGTATTCATCCCGCCCATCGCGCGCGTGGCCGAGAGCGTGACGACGCAGATCCGCAGCCGCGACTTCGTCGAGGCCGCGCGCGCCAGCGGGGCGAATGCGTTCACCATCGTGCGCGTGCACGTGCTGGGCAACGTGCTCGGGCCGATCTTCGTCTATGCCACGAGCCTGATCGCAGTGAGCATGATCCTCGCCTCGGGCCTCTCGTTCCTGGGCCTCGGTACCAAGCCGCCCGAGCCCGAGTGGGGGCTGATGCTCAACACACTGCGCACCGCCATCTACGTGCAGCCGTGGATTGCGGCGCTGCCGGGCGTGATGATCTTCGTCACCTCGATTGCCTTCAACCTGCTTTCCGACGGGCTGCGCAGCGCGATGGAGATCAAGGCGTGAGCGGCCAGAAGGCCCCGCTGCTTCAAGTGAGCGGGCTGGTCAAGCACTTCCCGCTCAAGAAGGATGTGTTCGGGCGCGGCGGTGGCGTCGTGCGCGCGGTCGATGGCGTGAGCTTCGCGGTGGCGCGCGGCGAGACGCTCGGTGTCGTCGGTGAGTCAGGTTGCGGCAAGAGCACCACGGCGCGCCTGTTGATGCACCTCATCGCCCCCGACGCCGGCAGGATCATCTTCGACGGCGCCGCGGTGGGCACGCGCGACCTGCCGCTGAAGGACTACCGCCGCCAGGTGCAGATGGTGTTCCAGGACAGTTACGCCTCGCTGAACCCGCGTCTCACCATCGAGGACAGCATCGCCTTCGCGCCGCAGGTGCACGGTACACCCGCACGCGAGGCGGTGGAGCGCGCGCGCGACCTGCTTTCTCGCGTCGGGCTCGACCCGATGCGCTTCGCCGAGCGCTATCCGCACGAGCTCTCGGGCGGGCAGCGGCAGCGCGTGAATATCGCGCGTGCACTGGCGCTGCAGCCGCGCCTCATCGTGCTCGACGAGGCGGTATCGGCATTGGACAAGTCGGTGGAGGCGCAGGTGCTCAACCTGCTGCTCGACCTGAAAGACGAGTTCGAGCTCACCTACATCTTCATCAGCCACGATCTCAACGTGGTGCGCTACGTCAGCGACCGCGTGATGGTGATGTACCTCGGCCAGGTGGTGGAGCTGGGCGCGAGCGAGGCCTTGTTCGAAGTGCCGCGCCATCCTTACACCAAGGCGCTGCTGTCCAGCATCCCCTCGATGGACCCGGACCACCGCACCGAGCAGCCGCCGCTGGCCGGTGACCCGCCCAACCCCATCAACCCGCCCCCGGGTTGCCGCTTCCACACCCGTTGTGCAATGGCGCAAGCCGTGTGCAGCCAGACCATGCCCACGCTCGCGGGTTCACGTGAAGCGCACCCTGTGGCCTGCCTGATGTACGAAGGCGGCAGCGGGCACAGTCAGGCTGCGAAGGTGGCGGCATGAACCCGAGCCGCAGCGCCAGCGAAGCCCCCTTCGTCGATATCCGGAATCTCACCGTCACCTTCACCGGCGGCAGCAAGCCGGTGCAGGCGGTCGGGGGTGTGGACTTGCAGGTGCAGCGCGGCGAGGTGGTGGCGCTGATCGGCGAATCGGGTTCGGGCAAGAGCGTCACGTTGCGCTCGCTGCTGCGGCTGCACGCGCCGCGCCGCACGACGATCGGCGGGC
>JANNRI010000145.1:0-2789 GCA_031401195.1 Burkholderiales bacterium | reverse complement strand
CTCTTGGTGGGTGCGCTGTGATCGAGCCCCAGCGCGTGCTGGAACTCGTGCATGAGCACGCCATGCAGCCCCAGTTCGCCCGGCCGCGTGGCCCACAGGGTGAAGTTCCATGGCGTCAGGTCGCAGGCGTTCTTGGCATGGACGATGATGATCAGCCGGTCCGGATAGGACCCGAAGGTCGAGGCCAGCCGGTTGTCTGAGCAGGCGTGCTTCTCGTTGGCCGAGATCACGATCTCACCCGCCGCCGAGTCGGTGCGATCGGTGTAGCCCACGAACTGCGGGCGCACGTCGACGGCCAGCACCTGGTTCAAGCGCGTGTAGGCATTGATCACGACGCTGGTGAACGGCTCCTTCCATGAAGCCGGAAAGCCGTTGGCCTCGAACGAGCGCCAGTTGATGAGCACCTTCGGGCGCGAGCCCGCGGCGTAGGTACTGCGGTCCTGGGCCAGCGCCGGCGCGCCGGCCGCTAGTCCGAGCGTGGCAACGGCAAGCAGCGAGCACAGCCGTGATGCCACGGCGATCAGAAGCCGATGTGGGCGCATGTCACCAACTCCGGGATTCATGTGCAGCCTGGCCAGAGTTGGCACCATGCATGCGGGTTAGGCGTCTGGCTTTCAGTCTCCGCAGCATCAATGCCCGTGCCAATCCCTAACCTGACACCCACTCACCGAACCGATTGGCCGCGCGGCTCTTTTCGAGGCAGTGCGAGACCGCTGGGTGTCCGAAAGCGCCACTTCGACGCCAGATACTCAAGTACCGCTTCCGCTGCAGAAGACCTGCCGGCGGGCCGGGAAACCGGCGTAGTCGAGCTGGGCGCGTACTTGGCCGTCGCCGCAAGCATCACCGGTCTGCCACCACCGCCGCGCGTCAGCCGCGCCGAGGCCGCTTCGCAGCTCTCGCCGCTGCAGATAGGTTTCATGAACGAGTCCCGACGGCACGTCAACACGCGGCTCAAGCGCGAACTCCGGCTGCGGCTGCGTCAACCCTCCGTCGAGCAGAGCCTGTGCAGCGGTGAGCAAGGTCGCACGGGCGGCGGCAAGGTTCTCAGATGCCGCGGGCGCGGCGCAACACCTGCGAGCGGTCGACCGACTGCAACGTCAACTTCTGCGCCTGACCGCCGCGCTCGATCTCCAGCCGCACCACGCGCTCGGCCGAGCCGCCGGCCCACAGCGCCTTCCACAGTTGGGCGAGGTCGACCACGGCAGTGCCGTCGATGCGCACGATGCGGTCGCCAGCGCGCATGCCTGCCGCTTCGGCAGGGCTTTCGTCGCTGATGCGCAGTCCACGCACCTCGCCCTCATGCTCGGCGCAGTTCAGCCCCAGCCAGGCGCGTGCGCTGGCGAGCGAGCTGCCCCGCTCGCGGAGTTCGGCCAGCACCGGCTTGAGCAGATCGACCGGCACGAACATGTTGCCTGGGCGACGCACCTGGCCCGGCGCGGCGGCATTGGCCACGACCAGAGAGCCGATGCCCACCAGCTCACCGCGGGCGTTGAACAGGCCGGCGCCGCTGTGGTCCCCGCGCGGCGGATGGGTGAACAGCGCGCCTTCGATGTGGTACTCCCAGTAGCCGGCAAAGTCGCGCCGCGACAGCAGCCGCGCCAGGCTGAAAGCGCCCTGCCGGCCGCCGCTCGTGACGATCAGCGGCTCGTCGTCGGCCAGGGTGTTCGATACACCCAGTGGCACGGGCTCAAGTTTCAGGGGCGCCAGTGCCTGCACCAGGCCGAAGCCGGTTGCCAGGTCATAGGCCAGCCGCCGCGCGGGGACGCGGCGGCCGTCGTTGTGCACGAGTTCGATCGTTTCGGCCTCGAGCACCAGGTAGCCGATGGTCAGCACCAGGCCGTCGCCGATGAGCACCCCGGAGCCCTGGCGGCGCTGTCCCAGCGTCGACGCGGAATGGGCGCCTTCCACCGCGCTCACCTCGAGCCCCAGCACGGCGTTGCCAGCGCGTTCGAGCGCGCGCATCTGGGCGTCGTCGCGCTGCGCGTATGTGGCGCCCGCCAGCAGCCACAAGGCCGTGATGCCGACGAAGCGAATCAGGGCGAATGAGTGACCGGGGGACGGCAGGTATCGCGGGTTTCGCAGGTTTCCGACCATAGGCGCCTCCTGAGGCTGCAGGATGCCCTGTGGCGCAGACCCTGCTCGTCCGATGGTTTCAGCGCCGCCGGCGCTTGCCGAAATGCAACTGCCCGCGCCGATAGCGGATCACGAGGAAGGCGCCCACCATGCCGCCCAGGTGCGCGAAGTGCGCAATGCCACTGCCGCCCGTAACCGCACTCGCCGCGCTTACCAACCCGAGCGGCGTCTGCAGCTTTCACGTCGCGAACCTCGATGTACTCGATCGCGATCACTTCACCTCCGACGTGCCGCAGTTCGACACTACGCCTGCCTTCAACGAACTGGAAGCCGAGCTGCCCAAAGCCGTGTGCGTGCAAGCATTGGCAGCGCAGGGGCCAGCGCGGCGATGGGTCTAACGCGGCCCGCTCGTGGCGCTGGGAGTTTGGGCCGCTGGCAGGGCTCGCATTGTTTGGGTTCAAACTCACTTGGTCGGGCTTGAACGGCCCGTCGAGGTGCTGACATGAGCGGCGGGTCAAGACTGGTTGCGGTCGCTCAGGTTTGGCCGGCGCACGTCGGCAGGCGCCGTTTCCGGACTTTGGCGAGGTCCTCTGGTGAATGTCAGCTGTGCCTCGAGGCTGTGTGAGAACTGCTCATTGGCCCCGACCTCTGCCGAAGGAGCGATTCAACTTCGGAATTGGGCTCTTTCGCCATCCAGTGCGTTCGATTGGCCGATA
>JANNRI010000144.1:0-15999 GCA_031401195.1 Burkholderiales bacterium | reverse complement strand
CGCCAGCAGCCGCGGTGAGCGCATGAATTCGGCGAATACCGGATGCAGCAGGTGCGGCTTCTTGATGCGCCGCACTCGCGGCTGTTGCGCGCTGTGAGCAGGCTCGAGATCGTAGACGTCGTCATGCAAGCTCACCGCACGAGCGCCCTCGACCAGATCGGCCAGCACCTGCTTCATGCGCCGGCGGGTCACGTCGTCGAGCAGGCCTTCAATGACGATGACGCCGTCGCGGCGGTACTGCGCCAGTCCCTTTGCGTCGATGTCGGCCATGCCTCGTTCCCTTCCTCTTCCGTTCAGCTTGGCATTGTGCTGACTCGATGGGCGCGCCACGTCCGATCGTGGCCAAGGTGAGGATCACTGTCAACCACGGCTGCGGGCGCAACACCGCCCGGTACAGGCGCGAGGCCTTTCGCCGCCCGTTGACCCCTCACGCGCAGCCGGCAATCAGATCAGTCCTTCAGATTCGTCTTTCCCATGCGCCACAAAAGGAAGGACTGGATGTCCGCCGACAGCGCCTGCTGCTGGTTGAGCGTGCTGCCAACGCCGTGCCCGGCTTGCATGTCCAGCCGCAGCAGTGCGGGGCCGGCGTTGGGCAGCCCGACTTGCGCAGCCTGCAGGCGCGCGGCGGTCTTGCTGCTGTTCCACACTTCCACCCGCGGGTCGTTCATGCCGTGCACCAGCAGCGTGCCGGGGTAGGCCCTGCCGTCCTGGATGGCGTGGTAGGTGCTCATGTCGACCAGGGCCTTGGCTTCTGCCGGATCCTTCACGGTACCGAATTCGCTGGTGTTGGTGGCGCCGTTGGCGCTTTCTTCGGCGCGCACGGTGTCCAGTGTGCCCACTTCGAGGATCGCAGCGGCAAAGAGTTCGGGTGCCTCGGTGGCCGAGCGGCCGGCGAAGATGCCGCCCGCGCTGCCGCCGATCACGCCCATGGTCTTGGCGCTGCCGTAGCCCTGCGCGATGAGCCACCTGGCGCAGGCGATGCCGTCCTTCCAGGTGTTGCTCTTGGTGGTCTTGAAGCCGGCACGATGCCAGGCGTCACCGTAGACGCCGCTGCCGCGCGGGTTGGTGAAGGCCAGCACGCCACCGCGTTCGATCCAGGCGATGTTGTCGGAAGAAAAGTGCGCAGACTCCGAAAGGCCATAGGACGCGTAGCCGTGCATGAGCACGGGGTTCTTGCCGTCCAGCGCCAGGCCCTTGCGGTGCAGCACGGTCATGGGTACCAGCACGCCATCGTGGCTGGGCACATGCACGTCCTGGACCACGATCTCGGGCAGGCCCGCGGGTACCTTGCGCTTACCCAGGCTGAAGGCCTGGCTGCGGTCGCCGTCCAGTTGAAACCAGCGGGTCGGTTCGGTCCAGCCGGTGAAGGCATAGGCCAGGGCTTCGGTGTGGTGGGCGGGTGTGCGTGCCAGCCATGCCGCACCACTGGCCGGTGCCGGCAGCATGCGGCCGGCTGTGTCGCCAGCGGCGTAGCGGCGCAGCACAACCGTGGTGCCCTGGCGCTGCGCGGCCACCACGCTGCCAGGGGTCAGGGCAAAGTCTTCGAGCGCGCCATCGCCGGGTTCTGCTGCCACCAGGGTGGCCTTGTCCAGGCTGGGCGCGCGCAGGTCGACGGCCACAATCCTGCGCCGCGAGGCCTGCGCCTGGGTCATGACGTAGAGCTGGTCGCCGCGCAAGTGCACATTGAAGACCTTGTCGGTCTCCTTGGCCACGGGTTTCCAGACCATGCGTGCACTGCCCAGCTGGGCGAGTGGTGCCACGAATATCTTGCCTTCGGGCACCGTGGTATCCGTGGTGCGCGCCACCACCCAGGGGCTGCCAGGCACGGTGATGAGTTCGGCCACGTCCAGACGGTCCAGGCCCAGCGTGGGTGTGACGGTGGCGCCGAACAACGGCTGCAGGCGCGCAGGCGTGGCCAGCTTCAGCCACAGCACACGGCTGTCCTTGTAGGTGTCGGTCTCGGGCGCGCCGGGCTTCAGTGGTGTCAGCTGGGTGAACGTCAGCGAGCGGCTGTCGGGCAGCCAGTGCAACGGTGTGTCGTGCACGCGCGGCACGGGCTTGCCCAGCAGCTTGCCGGCGGCCAGGTTCAGCAGGTACAGCGAGGCATCCTCGGAGCCCCCGGCCGACATGCCGTAGGCCATGGTGCGCCCGTCCCACGAGGGCTTGAAGTAGTTGATGGCATGCGGCACGCCGGTGCGTTTGGCGGCGAGTCCGGGGTCGACCAGCACCCGCTCGGCCCCGGTCATGCCCACGCGCGCCACCAGCTTGAACTGAGATTCGCCGCTGGCGCGCTTGAGGTAGTACCAGCGATCACCGGGCATCTGCATCACGCCCCTGACAACATCGCCACGGGCCCGAGCCAGCTCGGCCAAGCGGGCTTCAATGGCGTCGCGCCCATCAATGCGATCCAGCAGCTGGCGGGTGGCATCGCCCTGCGCCTTCATCCAGGCCTGAACCGGCGCACCCTTCACGTCCTCCATCCAGCGATAGGGGTCGTTGACGGTGGTGCCGTGCAGCACCATGGGCACGTTGCGCACCTCGGCCACGGGTGGGTTGGCGAGCACGGCGCTGGCGCAGAGCAGCAGCAGCGCTGCGATGTGTAGTTGACGCATGGCGGAGGATCTCCTCAATGGATGCTAGCGCGCGCAGGTTGCGTGGCCGGCGCGGCCCGACCCTCGGGTACTCAGGCTGCGGGCTGGCCCTCGCGCCGCGCTCGCCACGCGCCCAATAGCGCCAGCACACCCGGCACGATGATCATCAGCCAGACGATGACGCTGAAGTTCGCCTGCACCCAGGGCAGGTTGCCGAAGAGGTAGCCGGCGCCCACGAGGCTCACCACCCACAGGGCGCCGCCGGTCACGTTGTAGAAGCTGAACTTGCTGCGCGTCATCTCGGCGACACCGGCCACGAAAGGTACGAAGGTGCGCAGGAAGGGCATGAAGCGCGCCGCGACGATGGTGATGCCGCCGTAGCGCTCGTAGAAGGCGTGTGCCTGCTCGAACGCGCGCTTGTTGAACCACCGGCTCTGTTCCCAGCGCCACACCTTGGGGCCGACCGCGCGGCCTATGGTGTAGTTGAGCTGATCGCCCAGCACCGCCGCCAGCCAGAGCAGGCCGATGGAGAGCCCCACGTGCATGAGCCCGGCACCGCACAACGCACCCACCACGAACAACAGCGAGTCGCCGGGCAGGAAGGGCATCACCACCACGCCCGTCTCGACGAAGATGATGGCGAAGAGCAGCACGTACACCCAGATGCCGTACGCCACCACGAACTCGCGCAAGTGCCGGTCTACGTGCAGGACGAAGTCGAGAAGCTGGGGCAAGGCGTCGATCATGGTGGGAGCGGATTATCCCGGCCACCCTGGGCAAGACACCTCAGGCCTTGAGGAAATCGGAACGCGAACCGAGCCAGCGTGCGACATGTTGCGCAGCCGCCTGCGGATGCTCCCGCAGCAGCCGCGGCGCGACGTCGCGCGCGCGCGCCAGCAGTTCTGAATCGGCCTGCAAGTCGGCAAAGCGCAAGAGCGCATCGCCGCTTTGGCGTGCGCCCATGAACTCGCCGGGCCCGCGGATCTCGAGGTCGCGCCGGGCGATCTCGAAGCCGTCGCTCGTTTCGGTCATCGCGCGCAGCCGGTCCTTGGCCGTGGGCGAAACCGGCCCGCTGTACAGCAGCACGCACACGCTGGCAGCCGCGCCGCGCCCGACCCGCCCACGCAGCTGGTGCAGCTGCGCGAGGCCGAAGCGCTCGGCGTGCTCGATGACCATCAGGCTCGCGGTGGGCACATCCACGCCCACCTCGATGACCGTGGTGGCCACGAGCACGCGCATCTGGCCCTGGGTGAAGAGCGACATCACGGCCTGCTTCTCCGCCGCCGGCATGCGGCCGTGCAGCAGCCCGACCATCGTGCCCGGCAACGCCGCGCCGAGCTCGGCGTGCGTGGTGGTGGCATTCTGCAGGTCGACATGCTCGCTCTCGTCGACCAGCGGGCACACCCAGTAGACCTGCGTCGCCGGGCCGCGCGCGAGCTCGTCGCGGATGCGGGCGATGACCTCGTCGCGCCTGTCGTCGGCGAAGAGCTTGGTCAGCACCGGCGTGCGGCCCGGGGGCAGTTCATCGAGCGTGCTCACGTCGAGGTCGGCAAAGTAGGTCATCGCCAGCGTGCGTGGGATGGGCGTGGCGGTCATCATCAGCAGGTGGGGCTCGAGCGCGCCGGGCTTGTCGGCATCCGAACCGCGCGAGCCACGCTTTGCGCCGCCCTGTGATGTCGGATCGGGCTCGGCGCCGGCCAGGGAGTGTGTGCCAGGCTTGGCGTCGTCCGGAGAGCGCACTCCGGCCCCGGCGCCGTCCAGAGTGTGCGCACCCAGCTTGGCGCGCAGGGCCAAGCGCTGCTCCACGCCGAACCGGTGCTGCTCGTCCACCACCGCCAGCCCGAGGCGCGCGAAGATCACGTCGTCCTGGATCACGGCGTGCGTGCCCACGACGAGCGCCGACTCGCCGCTGGCCACCCGTTCGAGCATGGCCTGGCGGCCGCGCCCCTTGCGGCTGCCCGTGAGCCACGCGATGCGCAGGCCGAGCGGCTCGAGCCAGCCCACCAACCTTCTGAAATGCTGCTCGGCCAGGATCTCCGTGGGTGCCATCAGCGCGCACTGCCATCCGGCGCTGATGGCGGTGGCCGCCGCGAGCGCGGCCACCACCGTCTTGCCGCTGCCCACGTCGCCTTGCAGCAGGCGGTGCATGGGTTGGGTGAGCGCAAGGTCGTGTTCGATTTCGGCCACCACGCGGCGTTGCGCCGCCGTGAGCGTGAAGGGCAACACGGCGGCAAGCCGGGCACGCAGGTGGTCTTTGCCGGGGGCACGCAACGGTGGCGCGCGCAGCAGTGCGCGTTCGGCCTGGGCGTGCATCTGCGAGAGCTGTTGCGCCAGCAGCTCCTCGAACTTGAGGCGCTGCCAGGCCGGGTGGCTGCGGTCTTCCAGGGGCCCGAGCGACTGGCCCGGCGCCGGATGGTGCAGCGTCAGCACGGCCTCGCGCAGCGGGGGCAAGCCGGGTGGCAACGCATCGCTGGGCAGGATCTCCGCCAGCGCCGCGCGTGCGAGCGCCGAGGCCACGGCCTTGCGCAGATAGGCCTGGGGCAGTTGCGCCGAGGCTGGGTACACCGGTGTCAGCACCTGCGGCAAAGGCGTTCCGGTCTCCACCACCTTCAGCGTCGGGTGCACGATCTCGAGGCCCAGAAAGCCGCCGCGCACCTCGCCGCGCACGCGCACCAGCCGACCCGGCTCGAGCTGCTTTTGCTGCGAAGGGTAAAAGTTGAGCCAGCGCAGCACCAGCTCGCCGCTGTCGTCGCGCACGCGGGCCACGAGGTGGCGGCGCGTGCGCGAGTGCTCGATGCGGCAGTCGCGCACCACGCCCTGCACCTGGGCCGTGTCACCATCGTGGAGCGTGCCGATGGGCGTGATGCGTGTCTCGTCCTCGTAGCGCAGCGGCAGATGCAGTGCGAGGTCGATGTCGCGCACGAGGCCGAGCTTCTTCATCGCGCGGGCCGGCGCGGACTCCTTTGGCGCCGCAACCGCAGGTGCCGCCTTCGTGGTCTCCGCGCCACGCCCCGCCGGATTCAGGGGCTTGTCTGCTGGGGGTGCCTTGGTGCGCGTGGGCATGTGAGAATTTTGCGGCCTCCACAGCCGCCACGTCGGTACAGCCTGCGCCCATGCCCGAACTCAAGCTTGCGGACTTCGACTACGCACTGCCGCCCGAGCTGATCGCGCAGCACCCGCTGCCAGAGCGCAGCGGCGCGCGGCTGCTCGACGGCACGGGCGCGCTGCCGGCGGATCGCCGCATCCGCGACCTGCCATCGCTCTTGGCGCCGGGTGATTTGCTGGTGTTCAACGACACCCGTGTCATCAAGGCCCGACTGCTCGGCGAGAAGCCCACCGGAGGCGCGGTGGAGGCCCTGGTCGAGCGCATCCTGCCGGGCCACGAGGTGCTGGCCCACTTGCGCGCCAGCAAGTCGCCGCGAGCCGGCACGAGCGTGCGCTTCGCCGATGCGTTCGACGCGGAGGTGCTGGGCCGCGCCGGGCCCGAGGAGTCGCTCTTTCACCTGCGCTTTCCGGCTGACCCGCTCGCGCTGCTGCAGCGGCACGGCCATGTACCGCTGCCGCCGTACATCACGCACGCCGACACGACCGAGGACGAGCAGCGCTACCAGACCGTATTCGCCGCGCGCGACGGCGCCGTGGCCGCACCCACCGCCTCCCTGCACTTCGACGCGGCCTTGCTCGCGGCGCTCGCCGAGCGCGGTGTGCAACGCGCCGCGGTGACGCTGCACGTCGGCGCGGGCACCTTCCAGCCCGTGCGCAGCGAGCGCATCGCCGAGCACCGCATGCACAGCGAGTGGTTCGAGGTGGGCGAGTCGACGGTCGCTGCCATTGCGGGCGCGCGCGCGCGCGGCGGTCGCATCGTGGCCGTGGGCACCACGGCGCTGCGCGCGCTCGAGTCGGCGGCGCAACGCGCGGCCGTTGCGGCTGTACCGGCTCCAGTTGCTTCACTGGCTTCGCAGGCCTCTTCGTCTCTTCCGGCCACAGCGACCGCGCGCGCCGCGCCGGACCTCAACGCGCTCGCCGCCTGTTCCGGCGAGACCGATCTTTTCATCACCGCGGGCTTTCGCTTCCGCGTGGTCGATCGGCTGCTCACCAACTTTCACCTGCCGCGCAGCACGCTGCTGATGCTCGTGAGCGCCTTCTCGGGCCATGCCGACGTGATGGCGCTGTACCGCCACGCTGTCGAGGCGCGCTACCGCTTCTTCAGCTACGGCGACGCGATGTGGCTGCACCGACGCTAAGCGGCTGAGGCGACCAAGCGACCAAGCGGCTGAGGCGGCTGAGGCGGCCGTGCCGGCGCGGACAATCGCGCCCATGCTGCAATTCGACCTCCTGAAGACCGAAGGCGCCGCGCGCCGCGGCCGGCTCACGCTCAACCACGGTGTCGTGGAGACGCCGGTGTTCATGCCCGTGGGCACCTACGGCACCGTGAAGGGCGTGCTGCCACGTTCGCTGGAAGAGATGGGCGCCGCCATCATCCTCGGCAACACGTTCCACCTGTGGCTGCGCCCAGGGCTGGACGTGGTGAAGAAGTTCGGTGGTCTGCACCGCTTCGAGGGCTGGAAGCGCCCCATGCTCACCGACAGCGGCGGCTTCCAGGTCTGGAGCCTGGGCGAGATGCGCAAGATCAGCGAGGAGGGGGTGCGCTTCGCCAGCCCCGTCAACGGCGACAAGCTCTTCCTCACGCCCGAGATCAGCATGCAGATCCAGACCGTGCTGGACAGCGACATCGCGATGCAGCTCGACGAATGCACGCCCTACGAGCACAAGGGCCGCCTCACCACCGAGTCCGAGGCGCGCGCCTCGATGGAGATGAGCCTGCGCTGGGCCGTGCGCAGCCGCGACGAGTTCGAGCGCCTGGCCAACCGCAACGCACTCTTCGGCATCGTGCAAGGCGGCATGTTCGAGGGCCTGCGCGCCGAGTCGGCGGCGCGCCTGGCGGAGCTTGACTTCCCGGGCTACGCGGTGGGTGGCGTGAGCGTGGGCGAGCCGAAGGAAGACATGCTGCGCATCATGGCCCACACGCCGCGCCTGCTGCCGCGCGAGAAGCCGCGCTACCTGATGGGCGTGGGCACGGCTGAAGACCTGGTGGATGGCGTGGCCGCCGGTGTGGACATGTTCGATTGCGTGATGCCCACGCGAAACGCGCGCAACGGCCACCTGTTCACGCGCTTCGGCGATCTCAAGATCCGCAACGCCCGCCACCGCGAGGACGAGCGGCCGCTGGACCCCACCTGCACCTGCCACACCTGCGCCGGCGCGCCGCTGCCGGGCAGTGGCGCAAGAGGCGGCGCAGATTGCGGCCCAACCAGCGGGGCAACCCGCGGCGCAAGCAGCGACACCGCGGGCGTCATCGCGGGCGGCACCACCGGCGGATTCAGCCGCGCCTACCTGCACCACCTCGAGCGCTGCGGCGAGATGCTGGCGCCGATGCTCGCCTCCATCCACAACCTGCATTACTACGTGAACCTGATGCGCGAGGTGCGCGAGGCGCTGGATGCGGGGCGCTTCGATGACTTCGTGCGCCAGTTCAAGGCCGATCGCGCCCGTGGGGTCGACTGAGCGTGTGAGAACCCCCGCCGGCTCCTCCGCCGGTGTGGGCCGGGCCGATGCCGTGCGGCGCATGCCGCGATACCCGTCAATCAGCGCCCCGCATGACCCGCCGCAGCCACGGCGCCGCGGCTAGAGTGGGTGCATCCGAATCACCGGGAATTGACCGCATGCTCACCATCGCCATCATCGCCGGCGTCCTTCTCGGCGGCGCCTGGGGTGACGGGCTCTTCGGCGCGGCGGTGGGCGGCGCGCTGGCATGGCTGATCGTGCGCTCCGTGCGACACGACGCGACGATTGCCGAATTGCAGCGCGCGCTTCTCGGCGTGCGGCGCGGCGGCCCCGCTGCGCCTGCGGCCTCGTCGAGCCCACGCGAGATGGATCGCGAGACAGTCCGAACAGGAAAAGAGCACGAGCCCGGACCTGAGGGTGATGCCGAGGGCAGACTTGAGCCCGCAGTTCGGCCGATGGGGCCTGACGCACCCGGTTCGCCGGCGCGCAGTGCAGGTGCCGCGATGCCGGCTGCCCGCGCCGCTTCGATGCAACTCGACCCAGAGGGGGCGCCAGTATCCAGCGCCGTGCCCGAGGTGGCCATCGCGGCATCTGCGCGAGGGCCCGGCATCGCAGCGGTGCCGGTGGTCCCGCCGGCCGCGCCCCGCGACTGGCTGGCCCCGGTCAAGGCCTGGCTCTTCGGCGGCAATACGATTGTGAAGCTTGGCGTCGCCATCCTCTTCATCGGGCTGGCCTTCCTGGCCAAATTCGCCAGCGAGCACGTGCAGATGCCTATAGAGATGCGCCTGGCCGTGATCGCCGCCGCGGCGCTGGGCCTGCTCGCCTTCGGCTGGCGGCTGCGGAAGTCGCGCGCGGCGTACGCGCAGGTGCTGCAGGGTGCGGCCGTGGCGGTGCTGTTCCTGACGTTGTTTGTGGCCTTCCGCACCTACCAGGTGATCCCGGGACTGGCGGCGTTTGCACTGATGGTGGGCGTGGCCGCGCTGGCCGCAGCACTGGCGGTGCTGCAGGATGCCCGCGCACTGGCCGTCATCGGCGCGCTGGGTGGGTTCGCGACACCGCTGCTCGTGTCCACGGGCGGTGGCAACCCGGTGGCGCTGTTCTCCTACTACCTGGCTCTGGACCTCGGCATTGCGGCGGTGGCCTGGTTCAAGCACTGGCGTACGCTCAACCTGATCGGCTTCGTCGCCACCTTTGGTGTCGCCACGGCCTGGGGCGTGCTCGACTACCGGGCCGAGCGCTACGCCGGCAGCCAGGCGTTCCTCATCGCCTTCTTCCTGCTGTTTGTGCTTGTCGGTCTGCTGCCCGCGCGCAGGCTCGCAGCGGCAACAGCTGGGTCCCCAGAGGCAGGCTTGCCCTCCGCGCCGGCCGCCGCCTGGATCAATGGCAGCCTCTTGTTCGGCCTGCCCACGATCGCCTACGCGTTGCAGATGGGCATGGTCAGGCAGCTGCCGTTTGGCGCCGCGTTGTCGGCGCTGGCGATGGCCGCGTTCTACGTGATGCTCGCGTTGTGGCTGCGCAGGCGCGGCGAATTCGCGCTCGTGTCCGAGGCGAGCCTGGCCATCGCAGTCGTGTTCCTCACGCTCGTGATCCCGTTCGCGCTCGATGCCCACAGCACCGCAGGGGCCTGGGCACTGGAAGGCGCGGGGCTGGTGTGGCTCGGCTTTCGGCAGTCGCGTCGGCTGGCGCGAGGCTTCGGCTACGCGCTGTTGCTGCTCGCCGGGCCAACGCTGCTGTGGGCGATGGACCGCCATGGCCCGCCGCAGGTGATCTTCAATGGCTACCTGTTCAACGGGCTGATGGTCGTGGCGGGTGCGCTGCTGGCCGCCTTCTTCGTGCGCCGGGGCGCGGCCGCGGCGCAGGCGATGCGCGGCGAGGCACTGGCCGAACCCGTGCTCGTGGGCTGGGCGACTCTCGCGGCGCTGGCCGCCGCGGCTGTGCAGATCGACCGGTTCGTGGTCTCGCCCTGCAGCCTGGCGGCCTGGCTCGTGACCGGCAGCGCCATTGCGCTGTGTGCCACAGCGCTGGTGGCGCGCTGGCGCTGGCCCACGCCGGCCTGGCCGGCGCTGCTGCATGCGGTGCTGCTGGTGCTGGCCACCTTTGACGCTGTGGTGGATTTGCGTCAGCCGCTGGCCGAAGGGGGCGCCTGGGCGTGGCCGGTGGCGCTGGCCACGCATCTCGTGGTGCTGCGTTGGGCGGCGCCGCACTGGGGTGCCTGGGCCGGGCATGCGGTGCATGTCGTCGGCGTGCTCGTTCTGGCGACACTCGGAGCGCTCGGCGGCCGCGCGCTCACGCAAGCCCTGGGAGACGCACACAGCGCCTGGGCGTGGCTGGGCTGGCTGGTGGCGCCGGCGCTGTTGCTCGTCGCGCTGCTGCGGCCATCGCTCGCGCAGCGCTGGCCGCTCTCGGCCGCGCCGCGCGCCTATGGGCTTTGGGCCGCAGGCGTGTTGGCCATCGCGCTATGGGGGTGGACGCTGCTGGCCAATGCGTTGAGCAACGGCGCGGCGCGGCCGCTGCCGCATCTGCCGCTGCTCAACCCGCTCGACGTGGGAGTGGGCGTCGCGCTCGTCGGCGTGTGGATGTGGCTGAACTCCGCGCCGGTGCGCGAGAAGTGGACCGTGCCGCACTGGCTCACGCCTGCGGCGATGGGCTTCGCCGGCTTCGTGTGGCTGAACGCGATCCTGATCCGCGCCTTTCACCATTACGGCGACGTGCCCTACCGCCTGCAGGCCTGGGCACATTCGTTGCCGGTGCACACGGGCATCACATTGTTGTGGACCGGCACCGCGCTGGCGCTCATGTGGTGGGCTGCGCGGCGCGTGCAGCGCGCGCCGTGGGTGGTGGGCGCATGCCTGCTGGCGGCGGTGGTGCTCAAGCTGATGCTGGTCGATCTCTCGGGCAGCGGCACTGTCACGCGCATCGTTTCCTTCGTCGGCGTGGGCGTGTTGATGATGGTCATCGGCTATGTGGCGCCGCTGCCGGCGAAAGGGTCGGCCCAGGTGTCTGCAGACAGGCGGTCGGGGGAGGCCAGCGATGCCAAGGCTTGAGGTGTTGCCAAAGGGCTCGGTGCTCGCCGCGTTCATGGTGTCGGTGATCTTGCTCGCACAGGCACCGAGGGCTGTCGATGTGATGGCCGGTGAAGAGCCCGGCGCGGCCTTCCGCCACCAGGCCCCCATCGTCGTCGAGCAGCCTGGCGCCTTCGTGCAACTGGCGCTACCGGTGAACGCCTATGCGAACAGCCGCCAACCGGGGCTGGCCGACCTGCGCGTCGTCGATGCGCGCGGCGAGCGCGTGCCGTTTGCGCTGCTGCCGCCGCGGGCCGCGCAATCGCATGCTGCGGAGGCGGCGCGCCCGGCCGATCTGTACCCGCTGCCGGCGCGCCGTGTCGGCGACAAGGAACTGGCGAGCCCGCTCGAGGTGCAGGTGGTGGGCGAGCGCATCACTGTGCGGCGACTGCCTGCCGCCGCCGGCCGCGCGGCAGCGGCAACCTCGTCAGCCGGCCCCGCGCCGGGCTGGCTCTTCGATCTCGGCGTACCGGTACGCGACGAACCACCGGCCACCGCATTGCGCTTGACCTGGTCGGGCCCAGTGGAGTTCAGCGCGGGCTTCGAGTTGGACGTGAGCGACGACTTGCGCCAATGGCGTCGCGCGGGTGGCGGCCAGTTGCTGGCGTTGAGCGCGGCCGCCGGGAGCTTGACGCAGCGCCTGGTGATTCTGCCGGGCGCCGGCGCGGCGCGGTTCGTGCGCCTGCGCTGGGTGGACGCGGCTGCCGCGCCGGCTTTGAGTGGCGCCGTACAGATGCGCACGTCGCGCCGGAGCCAGGTACTGGACCAGCCCACAACGTTCGTCGTGTCGCCCAGCGCCGAGCCGCCCCCCGTCACGTCCTTGCCTGCGGGCCGCCAACCGATCGCGGCCGCAGCCGTGGCCGAAGGCGCGCTGCACTACGACCTTGGCGCCGTGTTGCCGCTGGTCGAGATCAACCTGCCCCTTGCCGGCGCTCACCGCGTGGCGCCCGCGCGTGTGCAAGGCCGCTTGCGCAGCGATGAGCCGTGGCGCGACCTTGCGCAGACGGTCTTCTACCGCCTCGAGCGCGGCGATGCGGTAGACCGCCCGCCGCCGCTGGCGCTGCAAGCGAACGTGCGCTTTCTGCGCCTCGTGCCCGATGCGCGCTCTGGGCCATTGCCCGCGACGCCGCTTTCGGTGCAGGCGCAACTACTGAGTCTTGTCTTCGCCACCCAGGGCCAGCCGCCCTACCGCCTGCTTGCCGGCTCGAGCGACGCCAAGCCCGGCGCTCTGCCGCTGGCCACGCTGGTGCCCGCCATCGACGAAGAGCGCGCGCGGTTCGGCCGCGCCACGCTCGGCGCCTGGAGCGAGAACGAAGCCCTCGCGCGCGAGGAGGCGCAGCGCGCGCTGTGGGCCTCGTGGCGCCCCGCGCTCCTCTGGGCCTTGCTGCTGGCCGGCGTGGGTGCCCTGGGCTGGATGGTGTGGCGGCTCGCGCGTTCGCCGCGCGCAGGCTGACGTCTCGTGCGGGTGAGGGGGCGATCCACCCGCCTCAAGCGCCAGGCGACTTCTCGAGCACCCCCTTCGCCCCTGCAAACTGCGCCAGCTCGCGCGCCAGCCACGGCAACACCGGTTGCAGCAGCCCGTACAGGGTGTGCGGCGGGTTGGCCACGAAGACGCTGCTGCCCATGAGCCCGAACCCGTGTGCATTGCCTTCGGCCACGGTCAGGCGCGCGTGCAACCACCCCTTCTTCGCCTGCGTCTGTGCCGTGGCTTTCAGGCGCTGGGGCAACTGCGCGGCCTCGACGATCTGCACCTGGGGCACCCACACCATCACGGTACCTTCGGGAAAGCGGGTCAGCGCCTCACGCAAGGCGCCGAGCGCTTTGGCGTAGTCGGTCTTGATCTCGTAAGGTGGGTCGATCAGCGTCAGGCCGCGGCGCGTGGGCGGTGGCAGCACAGACTTCAGCATCGTGTAGCCGTCGACCAGGTGCACCTCGCAGCCGGCCTCGCTGCCGAGGTAACTCTCGAGGATCTTGTGCTCGGTGGGATGCATCTCGAGCAGGCGCAGCTGGTCCTGCGAGCGCATCCGGGCACGCGCGATGGCTGGTGAGCCCGGGTACTGGCGCAGTGCGCCGCCGTCGTTGAACTGGCGCACGAGATCGACATAGTCCTGCACCGGCGCGGGCACCACTACGCCGGCTGCATGGGGCTGCACGAGGCGGCCGATGCCGTCGTCGAACTCGCGGTGCTTGAGCGCGTAGGTGCTCTCGAGCGAGTACCCACCGGCCCCGGCATGCGTGTCGACATAACGCCACCCCTTGTCCTTCTCGTTCAGGTAGGCGAGCAATTGCGCGAGCACGAGGTGCTTGAGCACATCGGCGTGGTTGCCGGCGTGGAAGGCATGGCGGTAGGCGAGCATGGCCCCGATGGTGCCACTTGAGCGTGTCGCGACGCGGGCCAGACGCGATGAGAGGCCCACCACGCGGGTGTAGCCGCCGGGTGCCACCCGGTGCCAACCGGCGCCGGCCGCGGGCTGCGCTACCCTTGGCCGATGACCACTCTGTTCGACCCCCTGCGCCTGGGCGATATCGGTGAGCTCGCCACGCGCATCGTGATGGCCCCGCTCACGCGCAACCGCGCCGCGCCCGGCAACGTGCCCACGCCGCTCATGGCCGCGTACTACGCCCAGCGTGCCGACCCGGCCACCGGGGCCTCGCTCATCATCAGCGAGGCCACCCAGATTTGCCCCGAAGGCCGCGGCTACCGAGATGCGCCCGGCATCCACAGCGCGGAGCAACTGGCCGGGTGGCGCCGCATCACGCAGGCCGTGCATGCGCGCGGTGCCCGCATCGTGGCGCAGCTGTGGCATGTCGGGCGCATCTCGCACTTCTCGCTGCAGCCCGGGGGCGAGCCGCCAGTGTCGAGCACCGCGCGCGCCGCATCGCGAAAGGCCTACACCGACGAAGGCCTGGTGCCCTGCTCACCGCCGCGCGCGCTGCGAGACGACGAGCTGCCGGGCATCGTGGCGCTGTACCGGCAGAGCGCGCTCAACGCGATGGAGGCAGGATTCGACGGCGTGGAGGTGCACGGCGCCAACGGCTACCTCATCGACCAGTTTCTGCGCGACAGCATCAACGACCGCGCCGGCGGCGCGAATGGCAGCGCGAATGGCAGCGCCTACGGCGGCGGCATCGAAGCGCGGCTGCGCCTGTTGCTGGAGGTGATGCAGGCGGTGTCGGCTGCGGTGGGCGGCGCGCGCACGGGCCTGCGCATCTCACCGGCCAACCCCCTGCCCGGTGACCCGCCCGACAGCCAGGCGCAGACCCTGTTCGAGAGCGCGCTCACCGCACTCGCGCCGCTGAAGCTGGCGTATGTGCACGTGATCGAGGGCCAGACGGGTGGTGCGCGCGACGCGTGGCCGTTCGACTACGCGGCACTGCGCCGGCGCTTTGCCGGCGCATGGATGGTCAACAACGGCTACACCCGTGGGATGGCAATGGCCGCGGTGGGCGAGGGCGTGGCCGAACTGGTGGCCTTCGGCAAGCCCTTCATCGCCAACCCCGACCTTGGCGCGCGCCTGCTCCGTGAGGCGCCGCTGGCGGTGCCCGACTCCAAGACCTTCTACGCGCCTGGGGCGGCGCCCGGCATGGGGTACACCGACTACCCGGCGCTCGATGCCACACCGGCCTGAGGTCGCAGAGGCCGTAGAAGGCGCCGGAGCCGCCGGAGCCACAGCAGCCGCCGGAGCCGCAGCCGCCGCGAAGGCCCGCAGCCGGCGCGCGTGGCGCATTGCCGCCACCCTCGCGGCGGCCATCGGCGCCGGCGCCCTCTTTGCCTGGCTCGCCACGCCGCTGCCATGGATGCTGGGGCCGCTCTTCCTGACGGCAATCCTCGGTGTGGCGGGCGCCCCGCTGGCGGCCTCCTACCGCCTGCGCAACGTGGGGCAGTGGGTGATCGGCGTGGCACTTGGCCTGTACTTCACGCCGGAGGTGGTGGCCCTGGTGTTGCGCCTGGCGCCCGCGCTCCTGGTTGGCGTCGTCTGGGCACTCCTGATCGGCTACGGCTTCTACCGGTGGCTGCTCTGGGCCAATCCGGAGATGGAACGTGACCGGGCCGGTGCGTTCTTTGCGGCCGCCATCGGAGGCGCTTCCGAGATGGCATTGCTGGCCGAGCGCCATGGCGCGGCGGCCGACCGCGTGGCCGCCGCGCACTCGCTGCGCGTGCTGCTGGTGGTGGCGCTGGTGCCCTTTGGATTCCAGGCGCTGGGCGTGCAGGGTGCGGACCCGGCGCAGCCGGGCGAACTAGCACTGCGGCCGGCGGGCCTGGCTTTGCTCGCGGCGGCCAGTGCCATCGGCATGTGGGTCTTGTGGCGTATGCGCGTGCCCAACCCCTGGGTGCTCGGCGCCCTTGCAGCGACGGCCTTGCTCACCGCCACCGAGGTGCCACTGTCGGCGCTGCCGCCGTGGGCCAGCCCGGTGGCGCAGGTGTTCATCGGCGTCTCGCTGGGCTGCCGGTTCACGCCGCAATTCGCGCGCGCCGCCCCACGCTGGCTGGCCACGGTGGCGCTGGGCACGGTGGCCATGATCGTGGCTTCGGCCGCCCTCGCATGGGGGCTGGCATATGGGGTCGGCCTGCACCCGGCCACCGTGATGCTCGGCACCGCGCCCGGCGGCATCGCCGAGATGTGCATCACGGCCAAGGTGTTGCAGCTCGGCGTGCCGGTGGTCACGGCATTCCACGTCACGCGCTACGTGGTGGTGCTGACCTTGACCGGGCCGCTTTTCCGCTGGGAGATTGCGCGGCGGCGGCCCATGGGGCAGCGGTAGTGCCAGCCGAGTCAAGG
>JANNRI010000143.1:0-2009 GCA_031401195.1 Burkholderiales bacterium | reverse complement strand
GCCGGGATGCAGCCGCGCGGGCACACCTCACCTTGCGTGGCATCGGCTCGGTCGTCGATGAAAACGCCGCCCCAGCCCACGTGGCGCCAATCGATGGCCGAGGCGGCATCGGCAAAGAAGGGCTCCCACTTGGGCTCGATGAACAGAAAGAGGTCGCGCTTCATCTCCCGGTAGCCCGGCGGGGCCGGCAAGTCCCAGGCCAGCAATCGGTCGCCCATGGCGGTGTAGGGGTCCGGCGGCAGGCCTGAGCCGGTCAGTTTCTCGAAGGCCAAGACCACGTCACCCACGGTGTCTCGCCCGGCGAAGCGCAGCAAGTCGTACAGGTACCAGCCCATTCGCGCGTCGCCCGAGGCGCCGATGCTCTTCACCACAGCGCTGGGGAACCGACGTTCTCGCAGCGCGGGCGCCACTTCGGAAAGCGCCTGCTGAACCTCGGCCGACAGGTCACCCTGGCGGACAGCGGGCGAGGGCGGGAAAGCTTGCCCCTGCTTGTCTTTGCGCGCCGTGATCGTCGCTGCTTCCTTGGCGGCCGCCGGCAGGGGCGCGCCGGTCCACAACAGCGCCAGACCCGCCATCAGTCCTGCAAGGCTCCCCAACGAAGAGCGAATTGCTTTGTTGGGTTGACAGGGCTTCATGGCGCAGTCCTTGGGCGATCACGGCGTTGCGGTCGAACGCCTCGTGTCGAGCAGGGTGTCGTTTGGGGCCCCAGGTTCTTACACAGCCCAACGCGTGGGCTGCTGCTACTGCTGATGGCAACCCATGCAGGCAAAGCGTGACTGGCTCATGATGATCGCGTCGCCTGCCGCTTTGCCGCGCCGCGCCGTTCTGAACACCTCCACGTTCGCCTGCGCCCGCTCGATGCGGTTCTCCAGCGTGAACTTGTATTTCCACTGCGCATAGTCCGGCGACAGCCTGGCGTTGGCGTAGATCTTCTGCGCGGTCTGCCAGTCGCCGGCTTTCACCAGCATGTCGCCCATGTTCAGGAAGAAGCCCTCGAAGTTGTGCGGCGCGATCCACGAGTTCCAGCACACGCGCTTCGGGCCGGCTTTGGTTTCGAGCCGCACGTAGGAATCGAACGCGGGCTGCTTGCGATCCACCGCCGTGCCGGCGCATTCGTCCAAGGTGCGCCATTGCCACTCCAGCCCTTCCTTGAAGCGCGGCGAGTCGAAGGGCAGGCTGCTCATCGCATATCCGGCCGTGAAGAGGTTGAACTCAGGCCACGCGTCGATCGAGTCGAGCATCGTGTAAAAACCGCGCCGGGTAATTCTTTCGTCCTTGTGGATGGCACCCTCGGCCAGCAGCGCCGAGGCCAGAAAGCCCTGGTAGCGCGCGTCCTCGGGGTTCAGCGCCACCGCTTCCTGGAAGTACCTGCGCGCCAGCACCGCATCGTCGGTGATATCCGGCGACAGCGTCGCCAGGCGCGCACTTTCAGCCAGGCGCCAGATGTGCAGGAAGCCGACCCGCGCGGCGCTTGTCGGGTCGGTGGGTGTTTGCAGATACGCGCCCTTCATGGCTTGCATCGCCTTGGGGATGCCCTCGAAGTCGCCGCCGTGCAGGGTCTGCCAGAACAGCGCGTCGGCGCGCAAGGCGGTGTCGGTGCGCGTGGCCACGGCCGTCTTGGCCGGCGCCGTCTGCACGGCCATGAAGGCGCAGCCCGACAGCAGCGTGGCGCAGGCGATCGAGCCGAAGATCAGTGTCGATGGATTCATGATGAAGGTTCCTCGCGTCGCAGGGGTGGTGCTTGAATGAAGCGGGTTCAGTGTCGCGACTGGCGGGTGCGGCGTCTCGTGGCGTGCGACGAAATGCGGCTGCCGGGCGCGAGACCCTGTCGTCGCGGCGCCGGACGGGCCCGTCACCGGCCGGCGCATCTGCGCATCTGCGCATCGGCGCATGGGTGCATGGGTGCATGGGCACATGGGTGCAGTGTTGCGGGGGCGCTCATCCGGATAGGAATCGCCGCAAGGATGGGGCACCATCGCCCCAAGCCCCGCACAACCACTCAATCGGAG
>JANNRI010000142.1:0-1659 GCA_031401195.1 Burkholderiales bacterium | reverse complement strand
GGAAACCGAGGTAGTAGGCCAGCCCGAGCTGGACAGACTGCCCGGCGTAGTCGGCGATCGTCAGCGGGCCGGAGAGATTCTTCAGCGAGGCTTGGCCGATCAGCATCTTGCCCAGCATCTTGAGCGTCAGCACCGACACCTCCCAGGTGCGCACTGCGCCTTGAGCTAGGCCGTCGAGCGGGCCAAGCTGCACAGTCACCATCTCCGGCGCGCGGCCGACGAAGGCATCGATGCGACCAAAGCGCTGGCCGCCTTCGCTCATCACCCGAGGCGCCACGCGCACCTCGTGCAGGGCGCCGTTGCGCTCGATCTGCCAGACCGTCGCGGCTGCAGTTCCGTCCGGCGCCAAGCGGCGAATGGCCTCGCGCAACTGTTGCGCGTCAGCGACCGCCTGACCCTCGACGCGCAGAACCCGGTCGCCTTGCTTGAGGCCGGCAAGGTCGGCCGGGCCACCGGCCTTGACCGTGCCAAGTTCAGCCTGGCTGTACGGCGCACCGAGGCCAACCCGCTGCATCAAGCCGGCGTCCACCTCGCGACTGTCAACGCGGTCAAGGTCGAGCGCCACTTCGCGACTGCCGTGCCCGGTGGCGTCGCTGACGGTCAGGCGCAGCACTTCACTTTGCAGCACGGCTTGCGTCACCTGCCAGCGCAACTCGGTCAGCGACTGCAGGTCCTGCCACTGCGTGCCGTCACGTGACCAGGCGCGCACCCAGTCGCCTGACCGCATCCCCGCGCGCTCGGCCGGGCTGCCGGCCACCGGCGCACTGAGCACCGCCTTCGGCTCGTCAACCCCGATCCAGTGCGCCGCGGCATAGAGCATCACCGCCAGCAAGAGATTGGCCGCCGGCCCCGCCGAGACGATGGCGGTACGCTGCCACAACGACTTTCGGTTGAAGGCCTGGTTCTGCTGCGCCGGCGATACCGTGTCTTCGCGCTCGTCGAGCATCCGGACATAGCCGCCCAGCGGCAAGGCCGCAATCACGAACTCGGTGCTGTCGGGTGTGGCCTGACGACGCCAGACCACGCGGCCAAAGCCCACCGAGAAGCGCAGCACCTTGACGCCACACCAACGCGCCACCTGGTAGTGGCCCCACTCGTGGATCACAATCAACACGCCGAGCGTGAGCAAAAAAGCCAGTACCGTTGTGATCATCGCGTGCGCTGCTGGATCAGAAGCCGAGCGTGACGGCGGGCGCGGCTGTCGAGCGCCAGCAGGTCGCTCAGGGCCGGCTCTGACGGCAAGTGGGGCAAGACGGCGGCAATGGTGTCGGCATTGACGCTGTGAATGTCGGTAAAGCGGATGGTTCCGGCCAGGAAGGCGGCCACGGCTTCCTCATTCGCTGCGTTCAACACCGCCGTGCTGCCTTCGGGCGCGCGCAGTGCGTCCCACGCCAGATACAAACCAGGAAAGCGCGTGCGATCGGCGGGCTCAAAACTCAGGTCTCTCAAGGTCTCGAATTCGAGCCGTGACGCGCCCGAGACGATCCGCTCCGGGAACGACAGGCCCTGCATCGTCGCGAAGTCGAGTTGCGAGGCGCCCGACTCGATGCGCTCGGGAAAGGCCAGGCCGTAGGCGATCGGCACGCGCATGTCGGGCGTGCCGAGCTGCGCCAGCACCGAGTGGTCGCGGCAAACCACCATCGAGTGAATCACGCTTTG
>JANNRI010000141.1:0-14658 GCA_031401195.1 Burkholderiales bacterium | reverse complement strand
TGGCCGAATCCGGGTGGTTGCCTTGCGCCTCGTTTGCGGTCACTCGATCTGCCGGCGGTTTAACAGTCGGTCTCCTAGAGTGCGTGCCGAGGCAGCCGCTGAGGGGGCTGGTTCTCCCCATGAGCCAGCGGGCGGGCATCCTGCGCCCATGGAGGCCCCCTACGCTTGGCACTGCATGAACCCGGTGAACGGCAAATGCATGAATACGCGCTATCAGCTCACCGAGGAAGAGGCTCACGCCACGGTGATCGACCCAGAGCGGATCGAACATGACCCGCTGACCGCCGAGCCTTTGCCGACCGTCTCGCCTTCCGCGTGAAGCAGCGGGTGGGCGTTGAAGCTGTGCGCCCGGCCCCAAGGCGCATGCTCCGCCGCCTGACAACTAACGCCACGGCCAATGCGGCCAGGCATAGCGCCAGACATCGTTGTCGACGCGCAGCCAGTTCAAGGGATCGGCGAAGTTGAAGGTCTCGCGGTCGCCGCCGAAGGTCAGCACTTGCTGGCGCAGACCGAAGCGGCCGGTGGCGACCGTCAACGCCTTGAAGTCGTACTTGATCTGCCCCGGCGACTGCGCGTTCCACGGTGAGTCGCTCACCTTGCGCCAATGCGCGCCGTTGCGGCTGACCCAGATGTCCATCGGGTTGGCGGCACGGAAGGGATCCGACAGGTCGGGACTGATGCCGAAGCCGCCGAACAGCACGAAGTGGTCATACACCACGACCACCTGGTGGCCCGGCCGCGAGGCCCAGCCCGCGTTGGGGGTCACCTGCTCCCAGCTTGCGCCGTCACGGCTGCGCCACACGTCGTTGTAGTACGGCGGGCAGCGGTCGGGTCGCGTCGGATCGCACAGGAAACCGTCCTCGCCGCCGATCAGCCACATGTAGCCGTCCTTCTCCACCACGACCGCGCCAGCGCGCGCCGCCCACGGTGCCTTGCGCGTCACCAAGTCCCATTGTTCGCCGTTGCGTGACTTCCAGACGTCGTTGAAGTAGACCCGCTTCGGCGGGCCACCGACGATCGAGGAATCGTCATTGAACGAACCGCCCATCACGTAGATCTCGCCCCTGAAGGACAGGGCGCTCAAGCCGGCCCGTCCGGCCCAGGGCGCCTTGGCGGTGCGCTGCTGCCACTGCCGGCCGTCGCGACTACTCCAGACATCGTTGAAGAAGTCGGATTGCGGCACCACGGACGGCGTGCAAGGAACACCGGGCGGCAGGAACGCGCAACCCGGGTTGGGCACGAGCTTGAAGTTCTGGCCGCCCATCACGAACATCTGGCCGCGGTGCGTGAGGGCCTGGAAGTAGGCCCGCGCGGGCCAGTGCCCGGAACCATCGGTCTCGAGCAGGCGCTCCCAAGAACTGCCGAGATCGCGACTCCTCCAGACGTCCGACCACAGCGTGCTGGCACCGGGCACCGGAACGATGGCCGGGTTCAGCGGTGTGCGCCCACCCATCAAGTAAAGGGCGTCGTTGAGTTCGACGACCTGAAGACCGGCGCGCGCGGCCCAGGGCGCGGTCGTCAAGGTCGGCTGCCATTGATAGCTGCTGAAGTCCAGCGGGCTCGCCAGCGATGCGCGCGCCGACCCGAGTTGCGTACCTTGCGATTCGGAGACTTGCGCCGACGACAGCGGCCACATCGCAGCGCTGGCGGCCAGGGCGGCAATCAACTTGAACAATGACGATGAGCCATGCATGACAAGTTCTCCCGGATCTTGGAGCTGACGCAAACTCGACGCGGTACCTGCCCGCCGCCGAGTCTGAAGCAGCGTTTGGTTCGGAGCGTGTTTGGCGCAGATGCCGACCTCACTTCATCGGGTGTTTCTCGAAGAACTCCCACATCAGGTCGTTGGCCGAGATGTTCTTGGTGGCCTTGCCCAACGCCCGCAGCCCGGGCTCCCTTCCTGGCCAGGTATGTCCACCGCCCTCGATCACAACCAGGACGACCTCAGCACCGTCATTGCACGACCCGTACGTGCTGCGAATGACTGCCGTGCCGTCTTTGGCCATGTCGGGCAGCTTCGTGACGACTGGCTCCGGCCCGCAGCCGTTGGCCTTGACCCAAGCTTGGACCGAACGCTCGACCGAGTAGAACTCGGTGCCGGAAAGCCCTCTGCCCTTGCCGCCCTGGAACGGGGCGAACTCATCGTTCGTCCCATGCATGTGCATCACGGAGACCGCGCGCTTCGGTGTGACGGTGTCCGTGCCCATCGGCCCACCGACCGGGGCGATGGCGGCAATCCGATCTGACAGTTCAGACGCCAATCGGTAGGCCATGATCCCGCCGTTCGACATGCCGGTGGCGAACACCCGTTTCGGATCGATGTTCGCCGACGTGGCGAGGTCGTCGAGGATCTTGCGGGTGAACTCGACGTCGTCAACCTTGTTTGCCGAGGCGTAGCCGCAGCAGTTGCCGCCATTGAAGGTGAGCATCTTCTTCAATCGCCCGGTTCCGTTCGGGTAGACGACGATGAAGCCTGCTTCATCGGACTTCTTGTTGAGTCCGCTGAACGCGATCATGTTGTCGGCATTGGCGCCGCCGCCGTGATAGGCCACCACCACGGGTGTTGGCTTTCGAGAATCGTATGTTGCCGGGACATGCACCAGAAAACTGCGCTCCAGTGTGCCGACCGAAACGGTCCGGACATGGTCGCCGGAACCAAGCAGGCTGGCCCCGAGGACGGCCACCGTCAAGAGAACTGGAATAGTCATGATGGAAGCCGTTCTCCTGAACGACACGTCACGTGCGAGGACGGACGATAGGAATTTCAAACCCGCTCAGCAAGGCTCAGCAAGGCTCAAGATCGTCCTGCGGCGTTCTGACGGGGCTCCCATCGGGGGCCTCGACCAGGTCTCGAGCGCAGCGTTGTGGCGGCACGAGGTGCAACACCGCCCAGGCTCGTGGTCCCGACCCGACCTGTCCAGGGAGGTAGAGGACACCGGCGAAGTAATCAGCGCCGGCTCGGCGCCTGCGGCCCGCGGAGCGGGACGTCGCGCGCGGAGACGACCACGCCGAGCCGGAACGCGGCGCTTACGGCCTCGGCGCGGGTGGCGACACCGAGCTTGCCGAACACGCTTTCCAGATGGTGGTCGATCGTGCGCGGCGAACGGCTGAGCCGTGCCGCAATCTCCTTGTTGCGCAGCCCGGCGGCGAGCAACGTCAGCACCGCCACTTCCTTGGCGGTGAGCTCGGCCGGATGGCCCCGGGTCGCGGCACGCGGCCCGCGCGGCAGGCCACGCGCGCCGGCGGCGTGCAGCCGCTGCCGCAGGCGTTCGGCCAGCGGCCGCGCGCCCAGCGCCTCGGCGATCGCGAGCGCTTCGCGTTGCGCGGTCTCGTCGCCTTGGGTGAGCGCACGTGCGGTCTCGAACGGACAGCCGAGCGCGCGCCACTTTGATGCGGCCTCCTGCCAACGGCCCGCCGCTTCGAGTGCACCGGGGTGATCGCCGGCGACCGGCGTGGTCACGCCGGCGTCCGCCGTGGTCACGCCCGCGGCCGCACCCGACAGGTGGCGCCACACCAGCAGCTCGGCGACCAGCTCCCGCCGCGCCTTGCCCTGCATGAGAGCGAGTCCCGCGGCGGCTTCGCGTGCGACGTCGTCGGCGCGGCCTTCGTGCCACGCGCGCTCGGCTTCGGCGAGGTGTGCCGACAGCGTACTGCCCACGCCGTCGCCGCCGAGGCGCCGGGCCTCAGCCAGCGCCTCGCGCGCGCCGGCCTCGCCGCGCCGCGCGCGCAGGCGCCCGAGCGCCGTGTGGGCCCGCACCCGCGCAATCGCCATCGCACGCGGGTCGCCGATCACCTCCTGCGCCTCGGTGCCGGCCTCATCCCATCGGCCGAGCAGCAGGTGCAGCCCCGCCCGCAGCGACAGCTGGAACAGCCGGGGGGCATCGAGGTCCTTGTCGGCACACCAGGCGGTGCCGCGGCGCAGGTAGTCCTCGGCTTCGTGGAGCCGCAGCAACCATGTGCACCCCATCGCCAAGTTACTCAAGAACCTTGCCGCCCACAGGTCGGCGCCGGACGCCTCGGCCAACGCCAAGCCGCGCTCGAGGCAGACGACGGCTTCATCGCCACGGCCGCAGCCCATCAGTGAACCGCCGAGCGTGCTCAGCGCATCGAGCAGCAGCGCGCGGTCGCCTTGGCGCTCGGCGAGTGCGAGCACCGGCGCCGCCAGCGCAGCCGCGGCATCGAAGTCGAGCGTGTGGCGCAGCACGTCGGCCTCGCACAGGTCGATGCGCGCGCGCTGCTCCTCGAGGGCTTCGGCGTCCGCCGTTCCGAGCGGCCCGAGCGGCCCGGGCGGCTCTTGCGACGCCGCGAGCAGCGCCCGCGCCGAGTGCAACGACTGTCGTGCCAGATCCGGGCAGCTGCTCAGCAGTTGCAGCTGAGCCAGCTCGAACGATGAGCGGATGGCCCGCTTCGCATCGCCGGTCGCGCGCCAGAGGCGGGCCGCCTGCTGCCGGGCGTCGGTCGCCGCGTCGATCAGGCCGCAGGCGCGCAGCTCGGCGGCGTACGGGTCGAGCACCTGCGCCCGCGCCGCGCCGCCCTCGGTGTGCGCGAGCGCTCGCGCCCAGTGCTGCGCCGCTTGCAAGTGCGCGCCGCGCGCCGCCGCCTCGCGCGCGGCGAGCGGCGCCCAGTGGCGCACTGCTTCGGCGTCGCCGGCGCCTTCGGCGTGCAGCGCAAGCCGCGGCAGCGCATGCGCGATGGCCTTGGCCTGCAACACGCCAAGCGTCATGCGGTGCAGGCTCATCGCGCGCGTGGGGGCCATGGCGCGCAGCACGGCCTGGCGTGCCAGTTCGTGGCGGAAGGTGATGACGCCGCCGTCGACGCGCAGCACCCCGGTGGCCAGGCCTTCTTCGATGGCAGCGCTCTCGGCCGCCGCCAACGCCTCGAGCACCGACGGCTCGACCCGCGGCCCGGCGATGGCCGCCGCATCGAGCACGGCACGCGCCGACAGGCTCAGGCGGCCGGCGCGTGCCAGCACCGCGTCCTGCACCGTGCTCGGCACTTCGGCCGCCGGCGCAGCCAGCACCTCGGTCACGAAGAACGGGTTGCCGCCGGTGCGCAGGTGCACTTCGAGCGCGTCCACGGCTAGCCCCTGGCACAGCGTGCCCACCGCCGCGGGCGACAGCGGCGCGGGGCGAAGATGCACGGGGCCCGCCGTCGCCAGGTCGCCCAGCACCGCGCGCAGCGGATGCGCCGGCACCAGCTCGTCGCTGCGATAGGTGCCCACGAGCAGCGAGCGCGTGCCGGCGATGCGCCGCCCGGCGTGGCGCAGCAGGTCGAGGGTGGCTTCGTCGGCCCAGTGCAGGTCTTCCAGCACCACGAGCGCGGGCCGCGCGCGCAGCAGCTCCATGAACGCGACGAAGACGTGGTGCCGGTTGCCGCCGGCATCGAGCAGCGCCTGCAGCGGGCCGCCGGCACGCTCGGCAATGTCGCGAAGCGCGCCCAGCGGGCGCGGCGTCTGCAGCGCCTCGCAGGCACCGCCGAACACCGGTGCCTCGCGGTGCAGCGAGCGCGCGAACGCGCGCACCAGGCTCGTCTTGCCGATGCCGGCCTCGCCTTCGACGAAGACGAGCCGGCCGGCGCTTGCGCTCGCCAGCGTCCATTCGGCCGCCAGCTGCGCCAGCAGGTCGTCGCGTTCGAGCAGGCTCATCGCAGGATCATCGCAGGGCCGGCAGCGCGGCGGCCGGCCAGGCCACCTCGCTGCGGATCACCATGCTACGTCGACCATGCCACGTCGCGATCGCACGGATCGCGCCCGAGCGACCCACGGCGCTGCGCCCGAGCGTGCTCGCCTCAATCGTCGTCGTGGTCGAATCGGCTCTTCGCACAGTCGAGACCGAACTCACCGCACACGGCGTTCTTCGCGATCTTCGCGGTCCACCGCGACGAACGCTCCATCGTCGTGCGCCAGTGCAAGCCGCCCCACACGCGTGCGTTGGCGTTGTCGTCGTTGATCTCGTCGAGCGAGTCGAAACGCGCGCTCGTTGTCACCGGCCACCCGGCGACCAGGGCGCCCGTGCTCGTGAGCGTGACCGGGAAGTCGCCGAACAGGAGTTCGAGCACCTTGGTGGCCGAGCCCGCGTAGCAGCCGTGGCCGGCGGGGTGCTCCGGGTGGTTCGCACGGACCGCCGGCGTCCAGGCGGGTTCCGGTTGGGTGCGGGGGTTGCCGTCCTGCTCGGCGCGTTGGATGCCCTGCCATGGCCGCCAGAAGTTGTGCGCGTACTTCGCCTCGAAGCACGCGAGCATGGCGTCTGCGGTCGCCACCGAGAATGCGGCGAGCGCGCGCGCGGCCTCGAACTCGTCGAGCCCGCGTGCCGTCACTATGTCACGCACGTTGCGCGACCACAGCGTAAAGCCGCTCTCGGTCCAGAACTGGACGACGTTGGTCATCGCCGGGGTACGGCTCGCGCTGGTCAACGAGCCGTGCGTCTTCGTCTCCTCGAAGTCACGTCGGTACTTGCCGCTCGTGAGGCGGGGCGGCGGCTTGATCCGCCGGGCGTCGGGCGACGATGCGGTCAACGGCATCGTGAATGCCATGGCGTAGTCGTTCGCGCCGGCGGTGGTGTACGGGGTGGCCGTCGCGACCGATTGCCAGACGCCGGGGTCGGCCGCCGGGTTCGAGTACGTGGCGGTGTTGTAGAAGTTGTCCTTTGAGCGTGCCGCGAGCACGGCTTGCGCGGTCGCTTCGCCGACCGCGATGCCATCGGTCTTCGGCCGCCCGTTCGGGATCCCGGCGAGGTACGCGTTGTAGGCGTTCGCGTAGTTCGAGCGCGCCGTCGGGTTGTTGTTGACCCTCTCGTAGCCGACGCGGAACGCCGCAGTGGCGATCGCCGCGTTCAATTCCGCGCCGGGCGGCGCGGCGATGTCGGCGATGAAGGGTTTGGCCAGCCGCTTGTGCTTCGATTCGGCAGCGCGAACCGCGACCGTCGCGTCGTAGACGGCGACCTGGATCATTGCCATCGTATAAGGCTGCGCGCCGTTGCTACGGCCGGTGAACGAGGTGACCAACGTCTGCGCATGGGCATGCCACTGGATCACTGCGCCCTGAGCCGCTCCCTGCTGCGCGAGGGCTGATGGAGTTGAAGAGAGCAGCGCTGTTGAGAGCACCGCCATCGTCGTCACGATCGTCATCATGGGCTTCTTCATGGAGTTCCTCTTTCGGTTCGGCTCTTGCAGACTTCCCCCGCGCGGGATGCGCGGTGTGTGCATGACGTGCTTGCTGCTCATAGGCGTTCAGCGAACGAAGGTCGGATCGAGCACCCACACTTCGGTGATGCGGTCCACGGGCAGCTGACTCGCTCGCGCAGCCAGCCGCACCGCCTCGGGCGTCGGCCCTTCGACGATGCAGTAGCTGCGCTGTCGGTCCGTGCTCAGGTACGAATGCAGCCAGGTGACGCCGTGGCACCCGTGGGCGCCCAGGACCGCGCTGCACTGCCGCGCACCTGCGCCGTCGGCACACAGGTCCCAGCGTTCGGCGAAAGTGCGTTCGACCAGATAGCGGGGCATGGTGTGGCGTTTGCGGCAGGTGAGGCATGCAACGCTAGGCGGCGCCTGCGGCCGGCTACAGGGTGGAACCGCCCAAATTGCGCCGGGCGAGGCCGCCGTGCCCGGCATGTCGATTCGGGCCGGCCGGGATGGATTTCCCGCCGGCTTTTCGGCCGCACACCAACAATCTCGGATCCGTTGCATCAGCGAGTTGGAGGAGGTCGTGGTCGCAGGCGTTGTCGCCTACACACTGTGCCGGGACTCGCTGACCGTGACACCGCGCATGACACCACGCTCCGGCGGAGAAGTGACGGAGCTGGCCGGTCATCGGATCACCATCTACCGCAAACAGCCCGACGTCCGCTGGCTCCTGGCCCGCGACGCACACACGTTGTCCCTGGTGGCGAGCTGAGGCCGGCGGGGCGCTGGTGTTGCTGGGCTGAGTTGTTGCTCGAGGGCCGGACGGTGGTCAGAACCTACAGCCGGACGGGACGCGCGCTGCACTGGATCACCGTGGCACACGTCGCCATCCAGGTGCCGGTCGGGGTCACCATGGCCTATCGCGGCAATACGTTGAACGTCTGGGACAAGCTGACCGGCGCGCTCTACAAACAGCCACAAGCTCATCGGCGTCACGATCCTGCTCCTCGTGCTCTGGCGGCTCGTCTACCGGTTCACGCGCGGCGCGCCGCCCGACGAGCTGACACTCGAGCCCTGGCAGAAGTTCGCGAGCCACGCCGACCACTGGGGGCTCTACGTGCTGCTGGAGGCCACGCCGGTGGCGGGCTACGTCGGCATCTCGCTGTTCCCGGCGCTCGACATCTTCGGCCTGTTCAAGCTTCCGGGCATCGTGGCGCCCGACAAGGCCGCCGTCAGCACCGCCTTCGCCGTCCACATGGCCTTGGGCGTCGGGCTCGTCCTGCTGATCGGCATGTACGTGGCGGCGGCGCTGTTCCACCACTTCGTGCGCAAGGACAACGTGCTCGGCCGGATGATCCCGCGCCTGCTGCGCTACCGCACGCGGGCTGACCGAGGATGTTTGCGCGGGCGCTGGCCGTATACGATGCGCTGCCGGGTCTGCCAGCCGACAGCGCCACGCAACAAGACACCTGAGGAAACCCATGTCCACCCGCAATCTCGCACTTGTTTTCCCGCCGCTCGTCGCCGCGCTCGTGCTCTGCACCGCCACCGATCCGGCCGCCGCGCAGACGGCCGCTCCGTCGGTCGCGCCTGCCCGCCCGGCCATCCAGACCACGAAAGTCGAGGGCACCGCCGGCGTCTACATTTTCCGCAACGTCAACCACCAGGCGATCTTCATCGTCACGCCGGAGGGCGTGATCGCGACCGACCCGGTGGCGTATGGCAGGCCCGCGGGCGGGCAAGCCTACCTCGACGAGATCCGCAAGGTCACCGACAAGCCGATCCGCTACGTCATCTACAGCCACCACCACTTCGATCACATCGCGGGTGGCAGGGCCTTCAAGGATGCCGGGGCGACGTTCATCGCCCACCATCGTGCCAAGTCGCGGCTGCAGTTCCTGGCCGATCCGCACACCGTGGTGCCGGACGAAGCGGTAGGTGACGATGGCCGCCGCATCACGCTCGGTGGCACGACCGTCGAGCTGACCTACCACGGCCTGAACCACTCCGATTCGACGCTCGTGCTGCGCCTGCCCAAGGAGCGCATCGTCTTCGTCGTCGACACCATTCCGGTGGGCACGGTGCCCGGGCGCGGGATGATCGACATGCACCCGATCGAGACCGAGAACTTCATCCGCCAGGTGCTGGCGCTCGACTGGGACCGCCTGATCCCGGGCCACCCGGGCCCCGGCGACCGTCTGGGGACGAAGAAGGACGCCGAGGACCAGCTGGCGTTGCTGCAGGCAGCCTCGGCCGAGATGAAGAAGCTCGCCCAGGACGGCAAGTGCTGGGACACGGCAGAGAAGGAGTTCAAGCTCTCCGCCTACGAAAGCTGGCCCGGCTACGCAGCGGGGCTGCCGTTCATCGCGCGGCGCTACTGCGGCCTCTGGGGGCGCGGCACCTGATCCAGGTGCCGTGACCTGCGGGCCGAGCCGGCGCTCAGTTCACGCTGCGCTCGTCCCGCAGATGTAGTGGCGCGCTTCGTCCATCAGGGTGCGGATAAACCCGGCGTGCGCAGGCACCCCACACCGGCCGGGCTTGCCGCGGCACGCGGCGACAGCGCATCATGCGCCCCTCGCTTCGAGGACGCCGACCCATGCCGCACGTCACGTTCATCCATGGCATCGCCTACAAGCCCGAGGCGCACGAGCTGCTGAAGATCTGGCGGCGCGCGCTCACCGAGACCGATGCGCCGCTCGACCTGAACGGCGAAGGCGTGACGAGCTCGCTCGTGTACTGGGCCGACCTGATGTACGAGAAGCCCGACCCCGACATCGCCGCCCACGAAGGCGTGCTCGAGAACACGCCGCAGGCGATCGATGCCAGCGGCGGCGCGCAGATGCCCGTCGGCAACACCGAGGCCAAGCGTCGTCTCATCGAGGCCATGCGCCGGCACCTCACGACGATGAGCGATGCCGAGACCGCCGCCGCTGCGGCGCAGGGCAGCGCGCCCGTCACCGGCACTGCGGCCCTCGAGCGGGTGCCGCTGCCGCGGTTCCTGAAGAAGCCGCTCGAAGGCGTGTCGCTGTTGAACATCGTGGCCGCGATGGCGGGGTAGGACCGGGCACGGAGTACCACAGACAAGAGACCAAGGAGCAAGCCATGCCTCAATCGGCGTTTATCGTGCGGCCCTTTGGGCGCAAGCCGTTCGCCTACCCTGCGCACATGGCGGCGCAGGTGAAGGAGGTGCTCGAAGCGCAGGCGGCCTCCTGCGCGCCCGGTACGCGCCATCTCGTCGTGCGCGACCCCGCGGCGTCGGCAGCGGAGAACGAGCTGCTGGTGGACTTCGACGCCATCGAGGAAGTGCTAGTGAAGCCTGCGCTGCGCGAGGCGCGCATCCGCGGCGAGACCACCGGCGCGGTGGTGGAGGCTGGCAACATCCGCGAGGACATGTTCAACCGGCTGATCACCGCCGACCTCGTGGTCGCCGACGTCTCGCTGCACAACCCCAACGTCTTCTACGAGCTCGGGCTGCGCCAGGCATTCCGCGACAAGTTCACCTTCGTCATCCGCTGCGACCTGAACCCCTACCCCTTCGACCTGCAGACCGACCGCTACTTCGACTACCGCCTGCTCGACCTCATCCACCGCCCGCGCGAGGTGGCCGCAAAGCTCGCCACGGCGCTGCGCAAGACGCTGAACCAGTACCGCGCCGACAGCCCGGTGTTCAAGCTGATGCCGCAGCTGGAATCGGAAGACCGCTCCCGATTCCTCTCCGTGCCCGAAGACTTCCGCGAGGAGGTGGAGCGCGCGCGCCGGCAGCAGCAAAGCGAGACGCTCGACCTGCTGGCGCTGGAGTGCGAAGACCATCTGTGGGAGATCGAGGGCCTGCGCGTCGTGGGGCGCGCCCAGTTCGAAGCCAACTTCATCGAGGGCGCCAAGGACACCTGGCAGCGCATCGCCGCGCGCTACCCCGACGATGCCGAGGCCAACACCATCCTCTCCACTGTGTACCAGCGCCTGCAGGATCGCACGCGCTCTGAGCAGGCGCTGGCGCGCGTGACACGCTCGCGCACGCTGTCGCCCTCGCGCCTCTCGGAGCTGCGGGCGCTGAACGGCCGCAACCTGAAGGCGGCCTGGATGGACCAGTGGAAGGGCGCCAGGAACCGCCGCCTGGAGGCGCTGCGCTCGCCGCTGCTGCAGCGGGCCATCGACGCCTACCTCGACGCCTTCAAGCAGGACCTGAACAACAGCTACGCCGGCCTGAACGCGCTGACGCTGCTCATCATCCAGGCCGAGCTCATCGACGGCCAGCGCGAGGAGTGGCGCGAGCTGCAGCGCCATGCCGGCGACGACGAGCGCGAGTTCGAGCAGCGCGCGGCGCGCATCGACCAGCTGGCGCAGGCACTGCTGCTGGCCCTGGAGTCCGACCGCGACCGCCTCGGCCGCCACGGCCAGGGCGACCCCTGGTTCGCCATGCTCGAGGCGGCCGTGATGTGCACGGTGTCGACGCAGGAAGCCTACGTGGCGCAGCTGTACGTGGAGGCGCGCTACTTCGCGCCGCCCAAGTCCGACGCCTCGATGATGGCGGCGCTGCAGATGTACAAGGACCTCGACATCCGCGGCGTGTTCAAGAACTCGCGCAAGCCGCAACTGGTGGGCACGCTGGGCGACAACGTCGAGGCCGCGCTGCAGGCGCTGAGCGTCAAGGAGCGCGACGACGACACGGGCAACCAGCCCCGGCGCCTGCTGATCTTCGTGGGCATGCGCGTGGACGAGAACCGGCGCGCCGCGGCCGCGGGCCTGGCGCGCGCGGGCATCGGCACCGCCGACGACACCGAGGGCGGCCCGGTTTTCCCCCACGACGTGGCCGAGCAGGTGCACAAGCTCATCGAGGCGATCGTCGATGATGAACTGAGCGCCGAGCGCAACATCCTGGCGATGGCCGGCGGCGCCAGCGGCGGCGACCTGCTGTTCCACGACATCTGCCACCGGCGCGGCATCCCGGCGCAGATGTTCCTGGCGCTGCCGAAGCCGCAGCACATCGGCGGGTACGTGGCGCCGGCCGGTGGCGACTGGGTGGCGCGCTTCACCGAGGTGTACCGGCGCCTGCGGCCGCCCGCCGACGAGAAGCCCGCGCACCCCCTGAACGCGGTGAAGGTGCTCTCCGACTCGGCCGACCTGCCGCGCTGGCTGCAGGACAAGGAGCTCTACAACGTGGGCCGGCGCAGCATGCTGTGGATGCTGCAGCACGCGAGCCACCTCACGAAGAACCTGGGCAGGGGCGCCGACATCACGCTCATCGCGCTGCGCACGGCCAGCAACGACGGGCCGGGTGCCTTCGGCGGCGTCAAGCACGCCATCCGCCTGGCGCAGATGCACGGCGTGAAGGTGCGCGAGATCGACCTGCCCGAGGCGCAGCAGCGTGCGCAGGCGACGGGCACCGGCGACGAGCAAGCCGCTGGGCCGGCGGCGCGGACCCCAGCCTCCGTGGCGCCCGAGGCACTGCCTTCGTCGACGCCGACGGCGCCCCAGCCCACCCCCCCTTCGCCCCGCGGAAAGGGCATCGGCGAGGCACTCGTGCAGGCCGACCAGGCGGTGGATGCCGCCGGCGGCGGCGGCGCACCCACCGGCCGCCCTGCACGCCGGCCTCAGGCCACTGGGCACGGGTGATCGGCCGCTTCGGCGGCCACTTCGTCGAGCAGTTTCACGGCCGCGATGGCCGTGGGGAACAGGGCAGCCCCCCCCTAGAATCGCTCCCCGTTCCCCGCCACACGGAGCAACGGTGATCCGCCTCAAGATCGTCTCGGGCAGTCGCAGAGGCACCACCGTGAGCTTCGGCCGTGAGCCGGTGCGGGTGGGGCGCAGCGCCAGCGCCGAGCTCCGCTTCGATGGCGCGCAGGACGCCACCGTCTCCACGCACCACGCGCAGATCGTCTTCGAGCGCGGCGCCTACTTCCTGGTCGACACCGGCTCCAAGAACGGCACCCTGCTCAACGACCGCAAGATCACTACCAAGCAAGAACTCAAGTCGGGTGACAGGGTCTGCTTCGGCTTCCCCGGTGGGCCCGAGGCCGACATCGAGATCGATGCCCCAGCAACCGCGTCGAAGCCGGGCGACACGGTGGTGAACACCGTCGCCAGCGCGCCGAGAGAGTCGCAGCCGCAATACGACGCGCAGCAGGACGCCGATCGCATGGCCCATGCGCTGAAGCGCGGGGCTCGGGATACGCGCACCCACCAGTGGGCTGACGAGGCCGCGCGCAAAGTGGCCGAACGCCGGGCGAAGGCGGGCGGAGAGAGGTCCGGTGATACGGTGTTCCTCCTCGCCGAGGCGATGAACCGGGTCACCGAGTCGGTCAGGAGCCGCACCACCAGCAAATGGGTCAAGGTGGTCGCCGGCGTGGGCGGCGGCGCGTTGTTGGTCATCGGCGTGCTGGGCGGGGTGGTCTTCTACCAGCAGCAGCAGATCAACCAGCTGGTCAATGCCAAGACCACCATCGACCGCCAGATCCAGACCCTCCAGGAACGAATGCAGTCCGAGACCGACTCGGCGATCCTGGCGGAGTTGGAAGACCGCCTCGCCGCGCTCACGGGCTCGGCCCAGACCACTCTGAAGGAATTGCAGCGCAAGGACGAGGCGCGCGCGGCGCAACTCTCGGCCGGCGGCGATGAGCTCGATCAGGAGATCAAGAAGATCCTCGTCAAGTTCAACGCCTCGACCTACGCCATCCCGCCGATCTTCCGCGAGCGGCTGCAGCACCATATCGATGTACTGACCAAGGCCGGGAATCTCAAATTCATGTACGGCCGCAAGCAGCGCTACTGGCCGGCGATCATCAAGGACTTCGGCGCGCTCGGCCTGCCCGACGAGATGGCCTATATCGCCTGGGTCGAATCGGGCTTCGACCCCAACGCCAAGAGCGGCGCCGGCGCGCTGGGGCTGTGGCAGATGACGAGCACAACCGCGCAGTCGCTCGGGCTCACCGTGAACGGCAGCGTGGACGAGCGCCTGGACCCCGACAAACAAACCAAGGCCGCCGCCTCATACCTGGCGACCCTCCTCTCCGAATTCGGCGAGGATTCGTTCATGCTGGTCTTGGCGAGTTACAACCGGGGCGAGAACGGTGTGCGGCGGGCGCTGCGCCAGGTGGCCCGCGAACCCGGTGGCTTTCGCAAGGACAAACGCGACTTCTGGCACCTCTACCGGCTCAAGCTTCTGCCGGAGGAGACCTGCGAGTACGTTCCGCGAGTGCTGGCGGCTGCGATCATCTCCAACAACGCGCAGAAGTACGGTCTGGGCAACTAGCCAGCGCATGATTTCTTCAACTTTCCGGCGGGCTATGGCCGCAACCGCGCCGCGATGCAGGCGCCCAGGTCGCGCACTTGCGGCGTCCAGAACAGGTCGGTGCTCGTGCCCATGATGTCGACGATCTCGCAGCCTGCAGCGGGAAACAAGGCCAACCACGCGTTTGATTCCGCGGCGTCCACTTGCCGATCGCACGGCAGCAGCAACGTGGCTGCCACTGGGCAAGGCGGCGGGCGGTAGCGCCGGCGCATGATCATCACGGCCACCGGCAGCCGGTGCGTCAGCACGGC
>JANNRI010000140.1:0-2031 GCA_031401195.1 Burkholderiales bacterium | reverse complement strand
CCGCGCGCACTGATGCCTAACCCCTCGCTCAAGCGGAGCACCAACGGCAGGCCACCAGGCCCGGGCTGGTGGTACGCGGTACATTTTCACCAGCCCGGGCCTGGCGTCCTGCCGTTGTCACCCGCTTAGCTCGAACGTTAGGCAGCACAGACCACGACCGTGAGCGTTCCACAGAGCCCCGTTGAACTCCGGCTCATGACGGAGGATGACATCCCAATGCTCCACCAGTGGCTGAATCGGCCGCACATCGTTGAGTGGTGGGGCGGCGAACAGCCGAGCCTGGAAGAGGTGCGAGCCCATTACTTGCCGCGCGTCCTGGCAATCGGGAAGGTGACGCCCTACATTGGAATGCTGCGTGGAAAGCCAATGGCGTATGCCCAGTCCTATGTCGCCCTTGGCTGCGGTGACGGCTGGTGGGAGGACGAGACTGACCCAGGTGTGCGCGGAATCGACCAGTCGATCGCCTTCCCCGAGCTTCTGGGCAAAGGTCTTGGCACCCAGCTCGTCCTGGCGCTGGTCCGGCGGCTGTTCATGGACCCGAGCGTGACGAAGGTGCAGACCGACCCCAGCCCTAGCAATGCCAGGGCCATCCGGTGCTACGAGAAGGCGGGCTTCAAGCGCATCAAGACCATCATCACGCCGGACGGGCCAGCGCAGTACATGCTTTGCGAGAGGCCACATGAGTCAGAGGCGCTGCGAAGTGCTGCCTAACCCCTCGCTCGAGAGGCGACCCCACGAGGCAGGCCGCCCTTGGCCGGCAGCCGGGTCGCAAGCTAATTCTCGGCTGCCGGCCAAGGGCGCCCTGCCTCGCGGGTCGCCTCAGCTCGAACGTTAGGCCGCACACAGACACACCCACGCGCCTGCCAAGCTAGACTGCGTTCCGTATCCGATGGCTGCATGCAAGGCAAAACGGGAGGAAGCCGCTTGAGTACTGACGACACAAAGAAGGGCGCGCTTGGCGCCCTTGCCGCGCTCGCAGGCACACTACCCCGCTCGGAAAGTCCAGGCCTCGGGCTGTCCTCCCTTTGGACAAGGCCCGAAGTGCGTGGTCTGTACTACAACGGTCAAGTGCTCAGACTCGATGGCTACAAGTTTGTCGGGTGTCGGTTTGACAACTGTGTGCTTCACGTCAGTTCAGACAACTTCGAGTTGATCCAGTGCGTCATCGATTCCACAACGCGCATCGAGTACTCGGCCAAGGTCTCGAAGTTGATCAAGCTCTTCGTTGGGCGGTACCACTGGGCTTCTCAGGTCTTTCCTGCATTCTTCTTGCCCACAAAGAACTCCGATGGGTCGGAGACCATCTCTGATCGAGGGTACTGAGAATGGCTGGCCCCAGCACCGCGCTCAAAGCCTCAGCCTCGTTTGACGTTCGCCCGGTCCGCAGTCAAGTCGTTCTGGTCGGCCTTACTGTTGCAGCCATAGTCTCCCTACTTGTCGGAGGAGCGCTGCTCGGACTTGACAAGTCAAGTGGATGGTCCTTTGTGGCTATCTCAGCGGCACTCTGCGGCGCAGTCGTCTGGTGTTGGCGGCAGTCTCACCGAGATGCAGATCTGGCTCAATCGCATCCCACCCGTGTCGTGCTGCCGGACGGAGCACACCTCTCGACTGACAGCCGACTACTCAGTTCTCCCGAAGGAGTTCGCAACGTGGCGCAGGTCCTGGAGGCGCTTGCCCTGCGGCACCCACTCCCCGAGCCCGCCGGTCTGGCCGGCCCAGGAGCGGTGCCGATTCCGGACTCCAAGCGGGAAGCTCTGGAAGTCGTCTCACGGATCAACGCCAACACGCAGCAGTCTCACGACCAAGCGATCTCGGTCTTGCGAGGACAACTTGCCGACGGCTCGGTCGTGCAAGTCCCTGATGACGGAAGAACTCTGCCCCCCGACGCCGTCATGGAAACGACTAGTCGAAATGCACTTCAAGGAGAGGCTTCGCCGCCCACTTCAGGCGCTGGCAGTGCGGCCTAACCCCTCGCTCGAGAGGCGCCCCGCCTCGTGGGTCGCCTCAGCTCGAACGTTAGGCCTCACAGGG
>JANNRI010000139.1:0-2407 GCA_031401195.1 Burkholderiales bacterium | reverse complement strand
CACGATCGCGTTCAATGCCGGCTCCGGCGTTCACGTCGCGTCTGGATCCCAGAATTCCGTGCTCGGCAACAGCATCAAGCTGAACGGGTCCGTCGGGATCAATCTGGGCGCAGCGGGCGTCACGGCCAACGATCATGCCGCCCGGCGTTTGACGCGCCATGACCCTCAGCCTCTCCGTCCGCATCGACTACGAATTCCCCGAACCGACCGACTTCCTGCTCCAGATCGAGCCCGCGATCATCCCCGAACAGCGGGTCGAAAACGGCTGGTTCAGCTGCACCCCGACCGAGCATTTTGCGCGGGTTGCGGCGCAGGATGGGATCGGCGAGCGCATCTGGCTGCGCCACCACGGAGCGTTCACCGCCGAATACTCGGCGCTGGTGTCGATCGAGCGCCTGCTGGCTCCACTGGAGGGCCTCGGCACGGTGCCAACCCACGAACTGCCCGGCGAGACCGTGCAGTATCTGATGGACTCGCGCTATTGCGCGGCCGACCGCTTCCAGTCGTTCGTCGGCGCGGAGTTCGGCGGCCTGACCGGCGGGACGCAGGTGCTGGCAATGCGCGACTGGATCGCGGGCCACTTCGAATATGTCGCCGGGGCGAGCGACAGCAACACCTCCGCGCTCGATACCTTCGTCGAACGGCGCGGAGTGTGCCGCGATTTCGCCCACATGCTGATTTCGCTGGCGCGCGCTGCCGCGATCCCGGCGCGCTTCGCCAGCGTCTATGCCCCCGACGTGACCCCGCAGGATTTCCACGCGGTGGCCGAAGTGTTCCTGGCCGATCCGGGAGCGGGTGGTGGGGCCTGGCATCTGGTCGACGCCACCGGCATGGCCGACGCCAGCGAGATCGCCAAGATCGGGATCGGCCGCGACGCCGCCGATGTCAGCTTCCTGACGTCCTATGGCCTCGCCGAATTCAAGGACAAGGCGATCTTCGTCACCCGAATCTAGGATCTCCCGGCGAACCTGAGCGATTGCCGCGCGCCCGAAACCCTTAGCTTCTCTTTATCGTTTCTACACCCTGTTAGCCTAGGCCAAACCCGACAAATTGCGGGATTCGAGCCAAACATGGTTTCCAGACATGCCAGATGGGGCGCTTCGATCGCGCCCGAATTGCGCGACTGGGTCGATAATCGGCTGGTCAACGCGCATGTCCGCAGCGTCGAGCCGATGGTCCTGGGCACCCTGCTCAACGCGGGCGTGCTCGTGCTGTGTCTGGGGTCCGAACTGCCCGGCTGGGCGACTGTCCTGCTCGCCACGATGTTCGTCGTCGCCAGCGGCCATCGGTACTGGATGGTGCGCGGGGTCGAGCGGCGGCGGCGCGATCCGGCGAGCATGATTTTCGCCTTTCAGGCCAACAGCATCGGCCTGGGTGTGGGTTTCGGCACCTTCTGCGCGCAAGCCTTCCCGATCCTCGGTCCTGACGCGCGGCTGGTTCTGGCGGTCAGCGCGGTCACCCAGATCGCCGCTGCGGCCTATACGGTGCGGACCCTGCCGCGCAGCGCGGTGCTGTTCATCGCCCCGGTGACGGCAGGTCTGGCTTTGGGTCTGATGAGCCTGGCGAGCCTGGCCGCGCTGGGGGCAAGTCTGCTGCTGTTCGCCGCAGCGGGAATGCTGATCCGGATGGTGTTCAACGCCCACGACCTGTTCGTCAGCCGGGTGCTGCGCGAGCGCGAGGTCAAGGCCAACATCCGCACGATCAAGCTGCTGCTCAATGAATTCGAGGAAAGCGGTTCGGACTGGCTGTTCGAGCTGGATCGTGAAGGGCGCATGCTGCACGTCAGTGATCGGTTTGCCGAGGCTGCCGGACGGCTGCCCGAACAGCTCAACGGGCATCCGTTCAGCGCACTGTTCGAGCCCGGCACGGGCCGCGACTGCATCGCGGACTGCGTGACTCGCCACACGCCGTTCCGCGACCAGGCGGTGATCGTCGCAACCACCGATGGTCAGCGCTGGTGGTCGATCGGCGGTCGCCCGGCCTATGCTTCGGAACGCGATCCGGTCGCTTTTCGCGGGGTGATCTGCGATATTACCCATCGCAAGGCGGCCGAAAGCAGGGTCAGTCACATGGCCCATTACGACAGCCTGACCGGGCTGCCCAACCGCTCGCTGTTCAATTCCGCCCTTTCCCGCCAGCTCGACGAGCGCGAGGTCCCGGCGCGGGTCGCGCTGATGCTGGTCGATGTCGATCACTTCAAGGCGGTCAACGATGTTTACGGCCATCCGGTCGGCGACAGCTTTCTGCGCGAAGTTGCCGCGCGGATGGAGGCCACGGTCGCCGCCAGCGGTCTGGGCGGCGACAGCCCGCTGGTCGCCCGGCTGGGCGGCGACGAATTCGCGGTCATCGTCAGCGGCGAGGACGCTGCCGACCACGCCATCCGCCTGTCCGAACTGCTGCGCGAGGC
>JANNRI010000138.1:0-2348 GCA_031401195.1 Burkholderiales bacterium | reverse complement strand
GCGGCGGTACGTTCGCGCACCCGACCAGGACCGCAGCCCCAGCGGGTAGAAGCACGGCGCGCAGCACTGCACCAAGATGAAGCGTCATCTGCATCGTCGACCGCAGTGCGGCCAATGATTGACAGCCGACAAGGGGCGCGGAGGCCATGCGGCGAAGATAACCCAATGCGCGCGATGGCCACATCGGCAAACCCCGGCCTGCTGGTAGCGGCGCTGTTCCACTTCCAGGTCAGTGTTTGGCCCCGAGCGGTCCGCCGCTGTGTGGCAGCGCTCGGGTGCAGCTTTGTCGCGGGAATTGCGGTGGCGCAGCCGCCAGCGTTCGATGCCGCACTGCGCGAGCGCATCGACGCCTTCGTCGAAGACCAGCGGCAGGCCTCGGGCATCCCGGGCATCGCGCTGGCGGTCGTGCCCTTGGGCGGCCCGGCGCATGTGCGCGGATTCGGCGACGACGGGCGCGGCGAGGCGATCAGCGCGGACACGCCGTTCCCGATCGGTTCGCTCACCAAGTCGTTCACCGCGCTGGTGGTGCGCCAGGCCATAGCCGCCGGCCAGCTCGACGCGGACGCGCCGGTGCAACGCTACCTGCCCTGGTTCCGCGTCGCAGATAGCGGAGCGTCGACGCGCATCACGCTGCGCCACCTGCTCAACCAGACCAGTGGTTTCTCGCGCGCCGATGGCATTGCGCCATTGCTTCGAGGCAGCACGGCCAGCATCGACGAACTGGCGCGCGGGCTCGCCACGGTGTCGCTCAACCGCCCGGTGGGCGAACGCTTCGAGTACAGCAACCTCAACTTCGTGCTGCTCGGCGCGGTGCTGCAATCCGTGACGGACCGGTCGTGGCAGGACTTGATCCAGGCCCAGGTGCTGCGGCCCTTGCAGATGACCCACAGTCACACCGACCACAACGCTGCGCGGCAGGCGGGCATGACTTCACTGCACCGCATGTGGTTCGGCGTTCCTGTGACGCAGCAGGTGACCCTGCTGCCAGGCTTCGCGCCGACCGGCAGCTTGGTGGCCAGTGCGGGCGACATGGCGCGCTATCTGCAGATGCTGCTGGCCGGCGGCATGGGGCCCGGCGGTCGCGTGTTGTCCACCGACGGCGTGGCGCAAATGCTGGCACCCGCCTCACCGCCCGGTCGTTCGCAGTTGCTATCGGCGGAGTTCCAGTTCCGCTACGGCGAAGGCTGGTTCGTCGGCCCCTTCGGCGCTGCCGCCGACGCGCGCTGGCACCTCGGCAACCTGGCGTCGTTCGCAGCGTGGATGGTGCTGCTGCCGGACACGCAACAAGCCGTCGTGCTGCTGATCAACGCCAACACCGAGTTGCCCTTCAACGAAGTCAACGCCGTGATGAGCCGCTTGCCGATCGGCGTGGTGAGCCTGCTGCGCGGCCAACCGGCGCCGCAGGGGCCGAGCCTGCGCGACGCCTACCTGCCGCTCAATGCAGCCGCTGCGGCCACCGTCATCGCTGCGGCCTTGCTGGCCTGGTGGGCTGCACGAACTCGCCGCGCCGTGTGGTCCGTGTTGATGGTGCTGATGGCGCTGATGGCGATCGCTGTGGGTCTTGCCCTGCAGGTGATGGGCTTGAACGCGGCGATCCTCTCGGCTTTCGCGCCCGACTTCGCGCTGGTGCTGGCTGTGGCCGGTGTCTTGCTGTCTCTGCCGTTCGCGATGAGCGCCTTGGCCTGCGCACGCCGTGCCTTCGCCCGCAAGAGCCAACGGCCGCCATGAAGCGCAAGCAAGTGTGGGCCGTCCTCGCCGTCGTGATCGCGGTCGTCCTGGTCACCGCGCTGGTGATTCGCGCACGTTTCGAGCGTGATCTCGCGATCGCCGCCGAACGCGCCGCACAAGGCAGCGAGCTGATCGCCACCCGCTGCGGCCCGATCGAAGTGCAGCAGGCGGGGGAGGGTACTCCGCTGCTGATGATCCACGGCAGCGGCGGCGGCCATGACCAGGGCATGGCCTGGGCGCGGCCGCTCGTGCAGCACGGCGTGCGCGTGATCGCGATGTCGCGCTTTGGTTACCTGCGTGCGCCGCGCCCCGCCGATGCCTCGCCCGAGGCCCAGGCCGATGCGCATGTCTGCTTGCTCGACGCGTTGGGCATCGGCAAAGCCGCCGTGATGGGCGTTTCCGCCGGCGGCCCCTCGGCGATGCAGACGGCCATCCGCCACCCGGATCGTGTCAGCGCGCTTGTGCTCGTCGTGCCCATCGCCTACAAGCCCGGAACGGTGGCCGACTCCGCGCCGCCAGTGTCCGACGACAAGGACGCGCTGCTGCTGCGCCTGCTCGACTCGGACTTCCTGTTCTGGACCGCACTGCACGTGGCGCGCGACCCGCTCATCCGCCATGTG
>JANNRI010000137.1:0-4391 GCA_031401195.1 Burkholderiales bacterium | reverse complement strand
GCCGGCGCTGCAGGACCTGGTGGCGGGCCAGGTGGACATGATGTTCGACGGTCTGGGCTCGTCGGCCACGCACATCAAGAGCGGACGAATCCGCGCCATTGCGGTGGCGGGCAGCAAACCGACACCCGGTTTTGCCGAGGTGCCGCTGGCCAAGACCGGCGGCGCACCTAACTATGAAGTCGCCACCTGGTACGGCCTGTGGGCGCCCAAGGGCACGCCGCGCGAGGTCATCATGGCGATGCAGAACGAGATGAAGAAGGCGCTCGGCAGCGACGAGTTGAAGACCCTCTGGACCGGCCTGGGCACCGAGTCCCCGAACCTGTGGGGCGACGACTACGGGCGCTTCGTTTCGGCTGAGATAAAGCGCTGGGCGGAGGTGGTGAAGTCCACGGGCGCGAAACTGGATTGATGAGCGTCTTCGGGCTGGCATGAGAGGCACGGTTCGCTGCGAAGTGGGTGAGGGCGGCATCGCCCGCATCACGATTTCCAACACCACCAAGCTGAACGCGCTGTCGGCGGCGATGTGGCGCGAGCTGCGCAGCCACTTCAAGGGTCTGGCGGCTGACGTGAGGGTGGTGGTGGTGCGTGGCGACGGCGGCGATTTCGCGGCCGGTGGCGACATCGAGGAGTTCACTGAATTTCGCTTCGAAGAGGCCACGCTGCGCCGCTACCACGAGGAAGACGTGCTGCCGGCGCTGCGCGCCATGCTGGCCTGCGACGTGCCGCTGGTGGCGCAGATTGAAGGCGCCTGCATCGGCGGTGGGCTGGAGATTGCGGCCTGCTGCGACATCCGCATTGCCGGCACGTCGAGCCGCTTCGGCGTGCCGATCGCCAAGCTCGGATTCCCTATGGCGCCGGCGGAGCTAGAAATCGTCGCTGCGGTGGTGGGGGTCACCACTTTGCGCGAGTTGCTGCTCGAAGCCCGCGTGCTCGACGCCGAAGCCGCGCGTGCGCGCGGTCTCGTCACGCGCGTGGTGGGCGATGACCAGGTGGCGGCCGAAGTTGAGCGCACCGCCGTGCGCATCGCCTCGTTGTCGCCGCAGGCCTTGCGCCTGAACAAGCGCGCCTTGCGCGAATTTGCCGCGCCCGCGTTGTCCACCGCAGAGCAGCGCAGCGCCCATTACGCTTATGCCGACAGTGCCGAGCACCGCGAGGGCCTGGCCGCTTTCAATGACAAACGCACCCCGCGTTTCTGAACCCAGCTCCCTGACCCCGCATGCATCAAAACCTCTTCAGCGCCCTGCGTGCTGCCTTTCCAGCCCAGATCGACGCCGTGGCGATCGAGACCTGCGACACCGCCACGCCCTTGCACTACACCTGGCGTGACCTGGACCGCGCCAGCGCACGCATTGCCAATCTGCTGGCCTCACTCGAACTGCCCGCGGGCGCGCGCGTCGCGGCGCAAACTGACAAGAGCGTCGAGGCCCTGCTGCTCTACCTGGCCGTGCTGCGTTCCGGCTATGTCTATCTGCCGCTGAACACGGCCTACCAGTCGGGCGAGGTTGAGTACTTCATCGGCAACGCCGAGCCCAGCGTGGTGGTCTGCAGCCCGCGCAACTTCCCCTGGGTCAGCACCCTGGCCTTCAAGGCGGGGGTGAGCAACGTCTTCACTTTGGGCGACGACCGCAGCGGCAGCCTGCTTGAGCGCGCCGCCTGGCACAGCGACGAGCATCTGCCGGCGGAGATGCAAGCCGACGACCTGGCCGCCATCCTCTACACCAGCGGCACCACCGGACGCAGCAAGGGCGCCATGTTGACGCACGGCAACTTGCTCTCGAACGCGCGCACCTTGCACGCCTACTGGGGCTGGCAGGCGAGCGATGTGCTGATCCACGCGCTGCCGGTGTTCCACGTGCACGGCCTGTTCGTGGCCAGCCACGGCGCCCTGCTGGCCGGCGCCAAGATGCTCTGGTTCAACAAGTTCGATCCGCGCGCCACGGTGGCGCAGTTACCGAACGCGACGGTGTTCATGGGCGTGCCCACGCTCTACGTGCGCCTGCTCGCCGAGCCCTTGCTCGACCGCGCCGCGTGCGCCGCGATGCGCGTCTTCATCGCCGGCTCGGCGCCCTTGTTGCCCGAGACCTTCGAGGCTTGGCGCGAGCGCACCGGACACACCATCGTCGAGCGCTACGGCATGAGCGAGACCGTGATGCTCACCTCCAACTCCTACCGTCCGGAAGACGGCGAGCGCCGCGCCGGCACCGTCGGCCCGCCGCTGCCCGGCGTGCAGTTGCGCGTTCAGGACGACAAGGGCCAGCCCTGCCGCACGGGGGAAATCGGTGGCATCGAGGTCAAGGGCCCCAACGTCTTCAAGGGCTACTGGCGCATGCCCGAGAAAACCGCCGAGGAGTTCACGCCCGACCTCTGGTTCAAGACCGGCGACGTCGGCAAGCTCGACGAGCGTGGTGTCGTCAGCATCGTCGGCCGCAGCAAAGACCTGATCATCAGCGGCGGCTACAACGTCTACCCGGCCGAGGTCGAGGGCCTGCTGAATGAGCAGCCCGGTGTGGCCGAAAGCGCCGTGATCGGTGTCCCGCACGCCGACTTCGGCGAGGCTGTGGTTGCTGTGGTTGTGGCCCAGCCAAGCGCCCACCTTGACGGCGCCGCCTTGATCGCCGCGCTCAAGCGCCAGATCGCCGGTTTCAAGGTGCCCAAGCAGGTCTTCGTTGAAGCCGAGTTGCCGCGCAACCAGATGGGCAAGGTGCAGAAAAACCTGCTGCGTGAGCGCTTCAAGGGCCTGTTCAGTGTCTGACCCAGGCGACCGCTGCGCGCGCTGCGGCGGCGGTTTTCACTGCGGCATCAACGACGCCGAGCCCTGCGCCTGCAGCACGCTGCAGCTTGATGCGGCCACGCTGGCCGACCTGCGTGCGCGCTACACCGGCTGCCTGTGCCTCGCCTGTCTGTGCGAAGTGGCGTCGGCTCAAACGTCGAAGAAGACGGTTTCCTCGGCCGGTGTTGGACCCTGCACGTAGATGTCGAAGCGGTAGACGACTTCGCCGTTGCGCTCCTCGCGCTCGGCCACCAGGGTCTGGCGCCGCGCGACCCACTCAATGCCCATCAGCACCGGGTCCTGGGCATTGGCTGAGGTTTCGTCGCTGAAGTACACCCGAGTGTGCAGGCCCAGGTTGATGCCGCGGGCGAACAACACCATCGCAATGTGCGGCGCCTGCAACCCGCCGCCCGCACCGGGCGCCGCGACGCGGCCGGGCTTGACTGTCTCGAAGCGGTAAACACCTGTTTCGAAGTCGGCGCCGGTGCGGCCCCAGCCGCGCCAAGCTGAAGGTCTTGGGTCGGCCGGGTGGGCGTAGTGGCCTTTGGCGTCGGCCTGCCAGATCTCGATCAGCACATCGCGCATCAGCGTGCCCGAGCCGTCGAAAACCCGGCCTTCGAGCGCGATGCGCTGGCCCTTGGTCTTCTTGTCGACCAGCACGTTGCCGAAGTTCTTCTCGAAGATCTCAAAGCCGGCCTGTTCGGGCGCCAGGCCGATGTGCACGTAAGGCCCGCCGGTCTGCGACGCGGTCTCGTTCAGCTGCAGGGGGGTGTTGGGTTGTTGACTCACTTCAGCGGCCTTCAAACCAGGTTTGGCGTTGGCCACGCAGCACGATGTCGAAGCGGTAGCAGCGCGCATCGAGCTCGGCGAAATTGCCACTGTCTTGCAGCGCTATCAGGCCCCGAATCTGGTCTTCACTCGGGATCGTGTGCAGGATCGGGCAAGTCGCGATCAACGGGTCGCCCTCGAAGTAGAGCTGGGTGATCAGGCGCTGGGCCCAGCCGGTGCCACTGAGGGCCAGGTGGATGTGCGCGGGGCGCCACTCGTTGATGCGGTTGCGCCAGGGGTAGGGCCCGGGCTTGATGGTGCGGTAGCGGTAGTGGCCGTCGGCGTCGGTGAGCACGCGGCCGCAGCCGCCGAAATTCGGGTCGAGCGCGCCGATGTAGCTGTCCTTGGGGTGCCGGTAGCGGCCGCTGGCGTTGGCCTGCCAGATTTCGACCAGGGCATTCGGTACCGGCCGGCCGAAGCTGTCGCGCACATAGCCGTGCATCACCAGGCGTTCGCCCACCGGCAGCCCGCTCTTGGCGAAGTTCAGGATCAGGTCGTCGTCTTGCGGCCCCAACTCGCCTGCGGAGAAAACCGGTGCGGTGACCTCTGTCAGGCTGTGCTTGAGGGAGAGCAGCGGATTGCGCGGCGAGCGCAGCACGCTGGTCTTGTAGCCCGGCGAGAGCGCCGGCGCGTGCAGCGCGGGGTCGCGCATGAGGTAGGGCGCGGCAGGGTGGGCTGGCGGGGACATGGCGGCGTCTTTCGGCGAGGCGAGGGCTGCACTCTAGGGCCGCCACCGCGGCACGGCAACCGGCGTCGTGCGCGGCGGGTCCACGCAGCGCACGACCGTGCAAAG
>JANNRI010000136.1:0-16852 GCA_031401195.1 Burkholderiales bacterium | reverse complement strand
CACGGCCTGGCCCGGTAGGCTGGCAGGGCGGTGCTGGCCCCGCCGTTCAGGCGGTACACCAGCAGCAGCACCGCCAGCGCCATCAACACCATGCCGCCGGCCCGGCGGTGGGCGACGGCAAACTCGGCGGCCTCAACATGCTCGAACAGCGCCACCGACAGCACCCGGGTCTGGCCGGGGATGTTGCCGCCGATCATCAGCACCACGCCGAACTCACCCACCGTGTGGGCAAAGCCCAGCACGCTGGCCGTCAACAGGCCGGGCCGGGCCAGCGGCAGCGCAACGCTGAAAAAGCGGTCCCAGGGGCTGGCCCGCAGCGTGGCGGCGGCCTCCAGGGTGGCTTCGGGGATGGCCTCGAAGGCCTGCTGCACTGGCTGCACCACAAAGGGCAGCGAGTAGATCACCGACGCCACCAGCAGGCCACCAAAGGTGAAGGGCAGGCGGCCCAGGCCGAGGGCCTCGGTCAGCTGGCCCACCGGCCCCTGCGGCCCCAGCAACAGCAGCAGGTAAAAGCCCAGCACCGTAGGCGGCAGCACCAGTGGCATGGCCACCAGGGCCGCAAACAGCGGTTTCAGTGCCGATCGGGTGCGCGCCAGCCACCACGCCAGCGGCGTGCCCAGCAGCAGCAGCACGACGGTGGTGGTGGCCGCCAGGCGCAGCGTGACGGCGAGCGCCTGCCAGTCGGCCTGGCTCACGCGGCGAGGCTCCGCGCGTTCAGCGCCGCCTGCAACTGCCGGCGCGGGCATCGCAAGCGCGCAGGACGCGGGCTCAAGAACCGCCGGCGATCAGGGCCGCTCGCCGGGCAGTGCAAATCCAAAGCGGCGCAACGTGGCGCGCGCCGCGGTGCTTTCGAGGTGGGCGACAAAGGCATGGGCCAGTGCAAGGGTGGCCGCATTGTCGGCCGCGCGACGCGTCACGACCAAGGCCTGCTCCAGCGGGCTGTGCCAAGCCGTCGGCAGTTGCGTGTAGGCCCCCTTGCCCTGCAGCGCCGGTGCCATCACGAGCGACAAAGCCACGATGCCGGCCTGCGCCGCGCCGGTCTCGATGAACTGCGCCGCCTGCGCGATGTTCTCGCCCAGCACGAGCTTGGGCTGCACCGCCTCGGCCAGGCCCTGCGAGCGCAGCGCCTCCATCGCGCGCCGGCCATAGGGCGCGTGCTCGGGGTTGGCGATGGCGAAGCGACGCACGCGAGGGTGGCGCACCAGGCCGGCCAACGGCAGCCGGCCCAGCTCCGCATCGGCGCTCCAGGCGGCGAGGTGGCCGAACGCATAGGGGCGCGCTGGGCCGGACGTGAGCCCGCCCTGGTGCAGGGCATCGGCGAACTCGCGGTCGGCCGAGAGGAAGACATCGAACGGCGCGCCGTGGCGGATCTGCGTTGCGAGCTTGCCGCTGGAGCCGTAGATCACCTCGATCCGCGCCCCCGCCTGCGCGGTGCGAAACGGCTCGAGCACCTCATCGAGCGCGAAGCGCAGGTCGGACGCGGCAGCGATGGTGAGCCGCGCCTCGCGTGACGGCCCTGTCACCTCCCGCGACGCTTCGGTCGCCTCGCGCGACTGCCCCCCCACGCCACGCACCGCCAGCAGCAGAGCCGCCGCGGCCAGGGCCGCGCGGCGGCTGCGAAGACTCACTTGAAGACGCCCTCGCGCATCCACTTCGTCGCCACCCACTTCTCGCCGGCGGTGACGGGCGCGCCGCCGTGCAGCGTCTTGGTGCTCACGTGGGCCTTGTCGTAGGTGAAGAAGACGGCGTTGCCCTTCACGGGCGCGACCATGAGGCCCACATCTGGGAACGTCGTGGCGCCGCCGCCCTCGGGCGTGTTGAGGTACATGACCACGGTGCACACGCGCTGGCCGCCGCGCTCGAGGATACGCGCGGTGCCTGGGTGGACGGGGTCGAAGTAGTCGTGGTGCGGCTTGTATTCAGCGCCTGGGCGGTAGCGCAGGATCTGCAGGCCTTCGCCATTCTCGAGCGGCCAGCGCACCAGGGCCGCGAGGCGGCGCTCGAGCTTGTCGATGAGGCCGGTTTCGCCGCGCTCGAAGAACATGCCGTCGCTGGTGCGGGCGGCGTTGACCTCGCTGCCTCCAGTGGCGTTGTCCACCGTCTCGCTGCGCGCCAGCCGCGGGCCGGCCAAGGCCATCATCTGGTCGCACTCGGCCTCGGAGAGCAGGTTGCCGAACACCATCACGCGCGGCTCGGCCAGTCGCATCAGCACGCGCACCGGGTGGCCGTCGACCACGATCACCGGGCCCTTGCTTTCGTCGTAGTCGGGCTGGGGCACGGGCACGCCGGGCGGCAGTTCCACGGCGCGCCCCTTCCGCGGGCCGAGCTCGTCCAGGCGCGCGCGCAGCGTCTCTTCCATCGCGTCGAGGGCGATCTCCTCGTCCCAGCCGCTGGCGCGCATGGCGGCGAGCACGTCGTCGGGCCGACAGCCGGCCTCGGCCTGCTCGACGATCCAGCGGCGCAGATCGTCGGTGACGGTCTGGTTGGCTGAACCCGTGGTGGCGATGGCGGTGGTGCCCGTGGCGGTCTGGGTGGCGGTGCTCATGGCACCAGATTTTGGCTCAGGGCGGGCCGGGCGATGCAACCGGCTGCTTCAAGGCCCCAGGCGGCCCGTACGCGTGCCACAGCAGGATCGCCAGCACGGCCGGCACTGCCACCGCCGTGACCCACGGGTGCGAGAACACGAGCGCGATGCCAAGCCCATTGAGCGTCCAGAAGGCAGCGCGCCCGATCGGCCGGCCGCAATAGCCGCTGTAGGCTGCACCCAGCCCGAGCACCGCCACGATCGTGCTCAGCAGGGCGGTGAGAAAGCTGGCCCAGGTGAAATCGACAAACAGCAACGAAGGCGCGTAGACAAACGCAAACGGCACCAGCGCCTTGCCCATCGAGAGCCGGAAGGCCGTATTGCCCGTGGCCATGGGTTCGCTGCGCGCGATGCCCGCCGCGGCAAAGGCGGCCAGCGCCACCGGCGGCGTCACGTCGGCGAGCACGCCGTAGTAGAAGACGAAGAAGTGCGTGGCCAGTTGCGGCACGCCCAGTTGCGCCAGCGCCGGCGCGACAATGGCTGCGAGGATGATGTAGGTGGGTGTCGTCGGCAGGCCGGTGCCCATCACGATGCAGGCGAGCGCCGTGAACAGCAGGCCGAAGAAGATCGTCGTGCCCTTCGGATCAAGCAGTTGCCAGGGGTCGAGCGCGAGCACGTTTTGCGCCAGGCCGCCCGAGAAGTCGAGCACCAGCGCCGAGAATTTGAAGCCCATGCCGGTGATGCCCAGCACACCCAGCAGGAAGCCGACGCAGGCGCAGCTCGCGCCGATGGATAGAGCGGCCTTCGCGCCGGCTTCGAAACCGCGCACCAGCGCGCGCGGCGTGAGTGCGGTGCCGACCATGCCCTTGCCAACCGGGCCCAGCGCCTTCGGTATCCACGAACAGACGATGGTGAGCGTGATGCCCCAGAAGGCTGCGAGGAAGGGTGTGAACTGCATCAGCAGCAGCGTCACCATCACCACGAGTGGAATGAAGAGGTGCCAAGAACTCCTGAGCACCCATCCGAGCGACGGAATCTCCTCGGGCGCCAGACCGGCCAGCCGCAGGCGCTTGGCCTCCAGATGCACCATCCACAGGATCGCCAGGTAGTGCATTGCCGCCGGAATGATGGCGACGATGATGAGCTGGTTGTAGGGGATGCCCAGCGTCTCGGCCATGATGAAGGCGGCCGCGCCCATGATCGGCGGCGTCACCTGCCCACCGCAGGCGGCGGACGCTTCCACGGCGCCCGCATAACGCGGCGAGAAGCCCACTTTCTTCATGAGCGGGATCGTCATCACGCCCGTGGTCACGGCGTTGGCGATGGCGCTGCCCGAGATCATGCCGAACAGCCCCGAGGTCACCACGCACACCTTGGCCGGCCCGCCGCTATAGCGCCCGGCGGCGATGGTGGCCAGGTTCACGAACAGCTGCGCCAGCCCCGAGAGCTGCGCCATGACGCCGAACAGCACGTAGTGGAAGACGAAGGTGGCCACCACGCCGACCGCGATGCCATAGATGCCCTCGGTGCCCTTGTACAGGTAGGCCACGAGCCGCGGCACGTTGTAGCCGCGGTGCGCGAGGTCGCCAGGCAGCCAGGGCCCGAAGATGGCGTAGAGCACGCAGGCCACCGCGGTGAGCGGCAGAAAGATGCCCACCGTGCGCCGTGTTGCCTCGATGACCATCGCCACGGCGATGACACCCATCATCAGGTCCAGCGGCGAATGCGCGCCGGCGCGCGCGATGAAGATGTCCTCGAACCAGATCAGCAGATACAGCGAGATCGACGCGGCCAGCACCGCGAAGATCCAGTCGCGCCACGGGATGTGCTGATGGCTGCCGTCGTAGATCTCGAGCGGCAGCGCGAGCGCGGCGATGGCCGCGAGAACCGTGATGAAGACCGCCTTCGCCGCCAGCGGCACCGGCTCGTTCAGCGCCTGCAGCAGCCCGACGCCGAGCGCCAGGTAGAAGAGTGCCAGGCCCACGGCCACCGTCCACTCCCAGTGCCCGCGCAGCCGCGCCTGGCGCGGGAAGACCAGGAAGCACAGCGCCAGCACCACCGCGAGGTGGATGGCGCGATGCGCGATCTCGTTGTGCAGGCCGAAGCCGGCGGTGTAGTAGTGCCAACCCGAAAGCCCGACGGCGATGACGGTGACGATGGCCGCCGCCACGCCGGCGAGGCGGCGGTAGTTCGACTCGGGGTCGAACTGCTCGATGAGACGGTCGACCTCTTGCTGCGAGACGGGCGGCGAGACAGGCGGCGAGCCCGGCGGCGAGACGGGCTGCGAATCAGGCAGCGAGTCCGCCGGCGCGGCGGGGGCGCCCGTGCGGCCGGTCATCGCTCGCGGCAGCCCTCGGTACGCAACTCCACCGCCTGCGTGCTGAGCTCACCCAGCAGCCAGGTGCGGCCATCGTCGAGCGTGAGGCGCATGCGCTGGGCGAGCAGCGGGCGGATCACGAGCGGATCGACCGGGCGCTCGAGGTGCAGGCGCCAGCCGGTGGTGGTGCGCACCAGCCGCTCCCCGCTGCCCGCGGCATGCGGCAGGCCATACCCGTGGCCCTCGAAGCTCTCTTCCAGCAAGACCCAAGCGCCTGCGCGCCACTGGTAGCGGTCTTCCACAGGCGTGCCGATCACCGAGTGCACAAAGCTCACGCGCATCTCGGGCAATGCGCCCGCCGGCAGGGAAGTGCGCAGCACCTCGCGGCCGCTGCGGTGCTCCAGTGCGCGCAACTCGCAGGCAGCGGCCGGAAACGAGCTGCAAATGAAAGCGATGATCGCTGGCGCCGCGACAGCCCAGCGAACACCGCGGATCCGGCTTTGCGGGTCCGCTGGTGCTGTCCCACGGGACTCGCAGAGTCCCCATCGGGGACGCAAGCGGAGGCGGCCGAAAACCGCATCGGGAGCGATCACTTGACCACGCCCTTCTCGCGAAAGTACTTCGCAGCGCCGGGATGCATCGGCGCCGTGCCCACCGCGGTGGCGGTGGCCAGCGCGATGTTCTTGCCCTGCACATGCACCTGGCCCATGATGGCCGTGTTCTCGTAAAGCGCCTTCGTCACCTCGTAGGCCACGGCCTCGGGCAGCGCCTCGTGCGTGGCCCACACCGCCATCACCGCCAGCGTGGGCACCGCGGTCGTCTGGCCCTTGTAGGTGTTGGCCGGGAGCGGCACGCTGGCGTAGTAGGGCTGCTGCTTTTGCAACTCGGCGATCTCGGGACCGGTGAGAGGAATCACTTTCAGCGCATGGCTCTGCGCGAAGTCGGTGACGGCCGCGGTCGGGACACCGGCGGTGATGAGCGTGGCGGCCAGGTTGCCGTCCTTGATCTTGTCCACCGCCTGCGAGAAGGAGCTGGAGTCTTCCTTCACATCGGCTCGCGTCATGCCGTACACGCGCAGCAAGTCGGTGAGCAGCTGGTACTGGCCCGAGCCCGGCGCGCCCGAGCTGATGCTCTTGCCCTTGAGGTCGCGCACACTGTTGATGCCGGAGTCGCCGCGGGTGATGAGCTGCACCGTTTCGGGGTACAGCGCGCCGAGCGCACGCAAGTTCTTGAGCGCACCCCCGTTGAACTGGCCGCTGCCGTTGTAGGCCGCATCGAGGATGTCGGCGGCGACGAAGGCCGACTCGATCTCCTTGTTGCCCAGCAAGCGCACATTGCCCACCGAGGCACCCGCGGCCTCGGCCGTGGCGCTGATCTTCTGAGTACCCACCGTGGCCTTGTTGGAGATGAGCTGCGCCAGCATGCCACCCAACGGGTAGTAGGTACCGCCGGTGCCGCCGGTCGCGATGCCGAAAAACATGCGCTGCTGCTGCGCCACGGCCACGGTGGCCAGCAGGGCCAGGGAACCGGCGGCGAAGACTGCTGCGAGCGCGGTGAGGGTACGGCGGGAGGTCATCGGTAGGATCCTTTCGAGCAGGTTCATCGGGTACACGGCAGGTCGGGTGCGGACGGTCCGGACATCCAGCGACAAGCATGCCCAACCTGCCCCACCTTGCGCCTACTGATTTGCCCTTGCGACCGTGACGCCGACCGAGCCTTTGGCCGGGTTCGACTCGGCTCTGTGGCCGGCTGTGCGGCGCCACGCGGGATCACACCTCGCCCGCCGGCAACCGATCAGCGCAGCCCGGCGTTGATTTTTGCCAGCACCTCGGCCCCAGGGCACAAGCCGTCTTCAGCCAACGCATTGAGCGGCCGCGACACGGTGCCCAGCGTCGCGTGCAGGTCACGCGCCTGCGGGTCCACATAGAGCAGGCCGGTGGCGACCTCGCCCTTTGTCGCCAGGGCCTGGACCTGCGTCATCGCCGCCATGCGGTCCGTGGGGTCGTGATGGTCGTGCAGCTTGCGCAGCCGCATCACGCCACCATGGGCCTGAGGCAACTCCAGCACCCCACCCGCCTTCCACGTGCCCGGCTCCGTGATCGTCTCCTTGGCCAGATCGATGAAGTCGATGCGGCTCACCGCCTCGTTGTGCTCGCGCACGTAGTCATAGCTGCGCGTGCTGCCGGCGTGGTTGTTGAAGGCCACGCAGGGGCTGATGACGTCGATGAAGGCCGCGCCGCCGTGGCCGATGGCGCCCTTGATCAGCGGCACGAGCTGCGCCTTGTCGCCGCTGAAACCGCGCGCCACGTAGGTGGCGCCGAGCTGCAGCGCCATCGCCACCAGGTCGACCGGGTTGTCGCTGTTGAGCACACCTTTCTTGCTCTTGCTGCCGCGGTCGGCGGTGGCGCTGAACTGGCCCTTGGTGAGGCCGTAGACGCCGTTGTTCTCGACGATGTAGACCATCTTCACGCCGCGGCGCATGGCGTGCGCGAACTGCCCGAGGCCAATGCTGGCGCTGTCGCCGTCACCGCTCACGCCCAGGTACAGCAGATCGCGATTGGCAAGTGCCGCGCCCGTGAGCACGCTGGGCATGCGGCCATGCACGGTGTTGAAGCCGTGGCTGGCGCCGAGGAAGTAGTCGGGCGTCTTGCTGCTGCAGCCGATGCCCGAGAGCTTGGCCACGCGGTGCGGCTCGATGTCCAGCTCCCAGGCGGCCTGCACCAGCGCGGCGCTGATGCTGTCGTGCCCGCAGCCGGCGCACAGCGTGCTGACCTTGCCTTCGTAGTCGCGCCGCGTGTAGCCGACCTTGTTCTTGGTCAGCGTGGGGTGGTGCAACTTGGGCTTGTCGATGTAGGTCATCGGGTCTTCTCTTTCGCAGGAGCCACGGCGAAGGCGTGCACTCGCCGCGTGATGGTCTGCGTGATGGCGCGCGCGGTGATCGGCGTGCCGTCGTAGTGCAGCACCGGCGCCAGGCGGGCGGGGTCGATCTCGAGCTCGTTGACCAGCAACGTGCGCATCTGCGCGTCGCGGTTCTGCTCGACCACGAAGACGAGGTCGTGGGCGGCGATGAACTCGGCCACGCTCGGCGCGAACGGGAATGCGCGCAGCCGCATCGCGTCGACATGGATGCCCACGCGTTCGAGCGACACCAGCGCTTCGTCCATCGCCGGGGCCGTGCTGCCGAAGTAGATGACGCCCAGGCGTGTGCGCTTCGCCGCCGCGCGCATCACCGGGGCCGGCACCAGTGTGGCGGCGAAGGCAAACTTCTTCAGCAATCTCTGCACGTTGTAGACATAGTCCGGGCCCGCCTCGCTGTAGCGTGCGTGCGCGTCGCGCGTGGTGCCGCGCGTGAAGTAGCTGCCGAGTTTCGGGTGCGTGCCAGGCAGCGTGCGCCACGGGATGCCGTCGCCGTCGACATCCTTGTAGCGCGCGAACTCGCGCCCCGACTCCAGTTCCGCGGCGGTCATCACCTTGCCGCGGTCGTAGTGGCGCGAGTCGTCCCACTCAAAGGGCTGGCACAGGCGCTGGTTCATGCCGATGTCGAGATCGGTCATCACGAACACAGGCGTCTGCAGGCGGTCGGCCAGGTCGAGGGCCTTGGCGGCGAACTCGAAGCACTCATGCGGGTCCTGCGGCAGCAACAGCACGTGCTTGGTGTCGCCGTGACCGGCGTAAGCGCTGCTGATGAGGTCGGCCTGCTGCGTGCGCGTGGGCATGCCGGTGCTCGGGCCACCGCGCTGCACGTCGATGATGGTGACCGGGATCTCGGCGAAATACGCCAGGCCGATGAACTCCGTCATCAGGCTCACGCCGGGGCCGCTGGTGGCGGTGAAGGCGCGCGCGCGCCATTCCAGCCCGCGCCCACCACCATGCCGATGGAGGCGATCTCGTCCTCGGCCTGCACGATGGCGTACTTCGCCTCGCCGGTCTGCGGATCGTGGCGCAGCTTCTTGGCATAGCTGATGAAGGCCTCCGCCACACCGGAACTGGGCGTGATCGGGTACCACGCGCACACCGTGGCACCGCCGTACACGCAACCGAGCGCCGTCGCCGCGTTGCCCTCGACGAAGATGCGCCCGCCCACAGCGTCAGCGCGCTTCACCTTGAGGCCCATGCCGGGGCCGATGGGCTGCATCAGGTGCTCGCGCGCGAAACTGCGGCCCGATTGCAGCGCGCGCACGTTGCTCTCGAGCAGCCGCTCCTTGCCCTTGTACTGCTCGGAGAAGAGCGTCTCGATGACCTTGGCGTCGACGTCCATCAGCACCGAGAGCGCCCCCAGCACCATGATGTTCTTGAACAGCGTGCGCTGGCGCGGGTCTTCGTAGGTGGCGTTGCAGATCGCAGTCACCGGCATGCCGATGACGGTGATGTCCTTGCGGAAGGCGCTCTCGGGCAATGGGCGCGTGCTGTCGTGGAAGAGATAGCCGCCGACCTCGATCTCCTTCACGTCCTGGTCCCAGGTCTGCGGGTTCATCGCCACCATCATGTCGATGCCACCGCGCCGGCCGAGCCAGCCCCGCTCGCTCACGCGCACCTCGTACCAGGTGGGCAGGCCCTGGATGTTGCTCGGGAAGATGTTGCGCGGGCTCACCGGCACGCCCATGCGCAGGATGGCCTTGGCGAAGATCTCGTTGGCGCTGGCCGAGCCCGAGCCGTTGACGTTGGCGAACTTGACGACGAAATCGTTGACGGCCTCGAGGCGGTTCATGCCGGCGCTCCTTGTCGCTGGGGTGACGGCTTGCGGTCGCGGCAGTTCGGGCCCGCCTTGGTGGTGATGAGCAGGAACTTCTGCATGTCCCAGGCGCCGGTCGGGCAGCGCTCGGCGCAAAGGCCGCAATGCAGGCACACATCTTCGTCCTTGACCATCACGTTCGTCGTCTTGAGCGGCAGGCTCACATACAGGTCCTGCCCAGGCGTGGTGGCGGGCGCGTTCAGCCGCGTGCGCAACTCGGCCTCCTCACCGTTGCCGGTGAAGGTGATGCAGTCCATCGGGCAGATGTCGACGCAGGCATCGCACTCGATGCACAGCTTGTCGTTGAACACCGTCTGCACGTCGCAGTTCAGGCAGCGCTCGGCTTCCTTGAAGGCGGTGGGCAGGCTGAATCCCAGCTCGACCTCGACCTTGATGCTCCTCAGCGTCTTCTCGGCTGCCGCCCAGGGCACCTTGTGGCGTGCGTCGTTGGTGGGCGCGTTGGCATAGCTCCACTCGTGGATGCCCATCTTCTGGCTGATGAGGTTCGTGTGCGGCGGTGGGCGCTCGCGCACGTCTTCGCCGTGCAGGAAGCGGTCGATGCTCACGGCGGCTTCATGGCCGTGCGCCACTGCGGTGATGATGTTCTTCGGGCCAAAGGCGGCGTCGCCACCAAAGAAGATGCGCGGCACGTTGGTCTGCATCGTGGTCGCATCGAGCACCGGCAGGCCCCACTTGTCGAACTCGATGCCCGAATCGCGCTCGATCCATGGGAAGGCGTTCTCCTGCCCCACGGCCACCAGCACCTCGTCGCACTCGAACACCACATCGGGCTCTCCGGTGGGCACAAGGCTGCGCCGGCCTTTGTCGTCGTAGACCGACTTCACGAGCTCGAAGCTCATCGCCACCAGCTTGCCGCCCTCGTGGATGAAGGCCTTGGGGCTGTGACACGGGTGCATCGCGATGCCTTCGTGCTCGGCATCTTCTTTCTCCCACGGCGAGGCCTTCATGTCCTCGTAGGTGCTGCGCACCACCACCTTCACGCTGTCGGCACCCATGCGCCGCGCGCTGCGGCAGCAATCCATGGCCGTGTTGCCGCCGCCGAGCACGATGACCCGCTTGCCCACCTTCGTGACATGGCCGAAGTACACCGAGGCCAGCCAGTCGATGCCGAGGTGGATGAACGCGGCGGCCTCCTGGCGCCCAGGCACCTGCAGGTCGCGACCGCGCGGGGCGCCGCAGCCCACGAAGATGGCGTCCCAGTCCTCGCCCATCAGCGCTTTCATGGACTCGATGCGCTGGCCGCCGCGCAGCTCCACACCAAGGTCGAGGATCCAGTCGACCTCCTCGTCGATCACCTCTTCGGGCAGACGGAAGCGCGGCACCTGCGTGCGCATGAAGCCGCCGCCCTTCTTGTCGCCCTCGAACACGGTGACGGCGTAGCCCTGCACGGCGAGGTCGCGCGCCACCGTCAGCGAGGCCGGCCCGGCACCGACGCAGGCCACCTTCTTGCCGTTGCGCGCGCTCCTGGCCAGGGGGCGCGGCATCAGCGCGCGCACTTCGTCGCTCTTGAAGTCAGCGGCCACGCGCTTCAAGCGGCAGATGGCCACCGGTTCGGGCTTGGTGAGGTTCTTCTCCTCGACGCGGACACGCCGGCAGGCCGGCTCGCAGGGCCGGTCGCAGGTGCGGCCCAGGATGCCCGGAAAGACGTTGCTCACCCAGTTCACCATGTAGGCGTCGTCGTAACGACCCTGGGCGATGAGCCGGATGTATTCCGGCACGGGAGTGTGGGCCGGGCAGGCCAACTGACAGTCGACGACCTTGTGGAAGTAGGCCGGGTTGCTCACGTCGGTGGCATGCACGCTTGTCGTCTCCTGGTGGCCCGCGGCGCGGCAACACGGCACCATAGGGGCCCGGACCGCCCGCACACCGGCCTGTCTGTCGTTGCTGGGCAGTCTAACGCGAGGGTTCGGGCTCACTTGTCCTGAACGACCCTCATCCTGAACGACCCTCATCCGTGGCGCGAGCCTGCGCAGTGTGACCCACCTGCCCCAAAGCTGGCCGCACCATCCTGACCGGAGCGGCGGCGCCGGATGTTTCCGCAATCAACAATCGAAACAGCGATTGCCCCCATCGAGGGGGGATGCGAGCATGCCAGCCGCAGCGCTGCTGGCACACTCCATGAGCAGTTGAGCGCGCCCAGCTCGGTGGGCGTGCGCTACGTCTGTACGCGAACCAGCCAGCTTCGACCCACGGCCCTCCCCCCCCCGCCCCATTTCCGCAGAACCACCGACGTGAGTCTCGCTTCGCAATCCCTCCACAGCGCCCGGCCAGCGTCGGCTGCGCTGCTGGTGCTGGCCGCCTCGGCGCTTTCGATGCTTCTCATCGGTACGCTGGTCTACCTGCTTGATCGCCCCGCCGGCACGGCGTGGCTGTTGCCGACGCAATGGCAGTCGCGCCTCCAGTTGTCAAGCCCGTCCAGATTCGGCGATATCGGCGGGTGGCTGCCCAGCTTTGCGCATGGCTTCGCCTTCAGCATGCTCACGGCCCTCCTCCTGCCGCTCAGGCGGCGATTCGCGGCCGCAGCCTGCATGGGCTGGGCCCTCGTCGACGGCCTGGCCGAAGTCGGCCAGCACAGTGCCGTGTCGGGTTGGCTGGCCCGACTCATCGAGTCTGCATTCGGCGGCTCACCTTGGGCGGCGCAGGTCGGGCGCTACTTCTCACGCGGGGTCTTCGACCCCGCCGATCTCGCCGCAGGCCTGGCAGGGTGCGGCTTGGCCTACCTGGCGCTGCATGTGACCGTTCTGCGACACCGCAGACGGCCACTGGCAGTTGTCCATCCGGAAAGTTCCTGAAGCGTTCAAGCACGACATGGGGAAGCTCAAAGTGAATCTGTCGCCGTTGCATTCGAGCCCGCAGAGCAATTTCTACTCGACCATGGCCCGCTGGCTGGGACTCGCGGCGGTGGTCTGCGCCGGCCTCGTCGTCCTGGTGGGCTCCGGCGGCGGCGGTTCAGATCCGCCCGCGGCGACGCTCACCGTCATCTCCACGAGCCCCACGAACGGCGCCACCGGGGTGGCCGTAGCAAGCACCGTCTCGGCCACGTTCTCCGAGAACCTCGCCGCCACGCCCACCTTCACCGTCAGCGGGGGTGGCAGCAACGTCACCGGCACCGTCGCGCGCACCGGCGCCACGACGACCTTCACACCCGCTGCACCGCTGGCCTTCTCGACGACCTACACCGCCAGCGTCAGTGGCGGCAGCGGTGCCTCGGGCACCGCGCAATCTGGCGCTTCGGCCTGGACCTTCACGACCGTCATCAACCCGGCCACACCACCGGCCATCACGCTGTCGAGTTCGGCGCTCACGTTCAACGCCGCACCCGCTGGGGCCAACCCGTTGGCGCAGACTGTCAACATCACCAACAGTGGCGCTGGCTCACTCAGTGGCCTGGCGGTAGGCACCGTCACCTACGGCGACGGCGCCACGGGTTGGCTGCAAACGCCCACGTTGAATGGCACCACTGCGCCGGCCATCCTGACGGTGCAGCCGATCACCGGCGCGCTGGCCGCGGGCACGTACACGGCGAGCATCCCCATCAATTCCGGCGTCGCCTCCAACAGCCCGCGCCCGGTGACGGTGTCATTCACCGTCGCGGTGGCGAGCGCCATCACCATCAGTGGCACGGCCGATTTCCAGTCTGTACCCAACGACACCGCGAGCACCGTCGGCCGGCTGCTCTACGCCAATATCACCAACAGGCCGATCCGCGGCGCCACGGTGGAAGTGCTGCCCGCCGCTGGGGGCGCCGCGCTGGCCACGGGCACCACCAGCACCACGGGCACCTACTCGCTCAACATCGCAACGGCGCAGTCGGTGATCGTGCGCGTGCGCGCCGAAATGAAGAAGACCGCCGGCGTCGGCGGCACCTGGGACTTCACGGTGCGAAACAACACGCAAGGTGATGCGCTCTACGTGCTGGACTCCGTTGCATTCACGCCCACCGGCGGCACGAGCACGCAAAACGTGCGCGCCAATTCGGGGCAGGTCGGTACCAGCTCGACCTACACCGCCACGCGCGCGGCCGGGCCCTTCGCCATTCTCGACACCGTCTACGACGCCTCGCAGAAGGTGCTCTCGGCGTCGCCGAACGCGGTGTTCCCCGCGCTGCGGTTGATGTGGAGCGTCAACAATCGCCCCGCCGGCGGCGACGAAGCGCAGGGGTTTATCGGCACATCGTTCTATAGGTTCACGCCGAGCCAGGGCCACCGCGTCTACATCCTCGGCTTCGCCGACACCGACACTGACGAGTACGACCGCCCCGTGGTTGCGCACGAGTTCGGCCACTATTTCCAGGCGGCCTTCTCGCGCGACGACAGCATCGGTGGCTCGCACAGCGGCGGCGACCGGCTCGACATGCGCGTGGCCTTCTCCGAGGGGTGGGGCAATGCCTGGTCGGGCATGGCGCTCAATACGCAGTACTACACCGACTCGCTGGGAGCGCAGCAGCAATCGGGCTTCCGTCTTGACCTCGCGGAAAGCCCGCCCACCAATCGCGGTTGGTTCAGTGAGGCGTCGGTGCAGTACCTGCTGTACCAGTGGCACGCCAATCCGGCGATCGGCTTCGCGCCCATCTTCAACGTGCTGGCGGGCATGCCCACCACGCTGCCCACCGACGGCGCGCTGTCGAGCATCCATTTCTTCGCGCACCGCCTCAAGCTCGCGGTGCCGGGCCAGGCATCGGCCATCGACGTACTGCTCGCAGGTCAACAAATCACGGGGGCCGGCCCGCTGGGTGCTGGTGAGACCAACAGCGGCCTCATCGCCGATGCTTTGCCGGTCTACCGCGCCCATACCGCCGCGACTGGAGCCGCTCAGAACTATTGCCTCACCGACGCCGCAGGCCCGGCAGGAGATCAGGCAAACAAGCTGGGTGCCAACCTGTTCGTCCGCGTCATGCTCGGTGCTGCGGGCAGCCGCACGATCGCTGTGGCGGCCACTACGCCCGCCGTGACCACCGACCCGGACTTCTTTGTCGTGCGCGCGGATGGCACGGAGACGGCACCGTTCCAATCGTCCGGAACCACCGAGACCGCCACGCTGACCCTGGCCGCGGGCACACACATCATCGTCTTGTACGACTTTGAGTTGACCCGCGGCGCCAACGCCGGCATCAACAATGGCCGGCGATGCTTCAACATCACAATCAACTGAGGAGACCCGCCATGCGTCGTCAAAGTCAAGTCACACGAATGAGCGCCGCGGCCCTGTGCATCGCGGGCGCGGGCAGCGTGTTCGCGTCGGGCCCGGCCACGGCCGCCACCGAGCCGGCGAAGACCAGCTCCACGAAGGAGCAATCACGCGGCAAGGGCAACCCCTCGGGTGTGGTCGTGCGCCACACGGTGCCCGACAAGATCGCCTTGGGGGAAAGCGTCACCCTGCGCCTGCAGTTCTCGGGCGTCACCGCGGCCGATGGCGCCACTGTGGAGGTGCGCGACCTCGCCGCGCGCGCCACCGTCGCAACCCTGAAGCTGGCACAAGGCGAAGAAAAAACCCTGGAGCTCCCCTACACCGGCCGCAGCGACGGCATGCAGTTCATCGACGTCATCACCACCCAGGCCGGCCGCAGCACGGTGCAGTCGGTGCCGCTGCGTGTGGGCACAGGCCAGATCAAGCTCAAGACTGAAGGGCAGCGCAGCACCACCTCCTCGGGCGAGGCCGTGATCTCGCTGCCGGCGGCCTCACCGGCCCCAGGCGCCAGCCGCTGACGCAACTGACGCAACTGACGCCAAGCCCTTCAACGCCTCGCAGAAGACCCTTCAGGCCGCACAGTGGTCGGTGCGTGAGATATCCAGGTTAGGCGTGCGCGGCCAGCGAAACATCCGAGGGCCATGGCCGCCGCGGGCAAGAGTTTGACCGCGCTGCGCCGGACTGGCCGCTCACAACACCCGCATCGGCCGCACGAATCCTTCGATCTTGAGCCCCTTGCGCGCACGCCTGCCCGAGTGGCGCGCCAGCTCGGTGGCACGCAGCGTTTCGTCCTTCGGCTTGCCGCCACGCCCCTGGCCGAGCACGCGCAAGGTCTGGGCGAAGGTCGCCACCGAGACCAGCGGCAGCTTGGCATCCACATCCATCAGCGTGAGCCCGCGCCCGCCGTTGCCCTGCAGCTTGAGTTCGTCGAGGCCGAACACCAGCAACCGTCCATCCATCGCCAGGCACGCCACCTGCGTATGCGCAGGCGCCACCGCCACCGGCGGCAGCACATGCTCACTGGCTTCGAGCGCGAGGAAGCTCTTGCCCCCGCGGTTGCGCGCGTGCAGGTCGCCGGCCCTGGCCATCAGACCGAAGCCGCCGGTGTTGGACAGCAACAGGGTGATCTCTGCCGGCCCCGCGAAGTAGTGCATCGGCTGCGTGCCGGCTTCGATATCGGCGAGCGTGGTGATCGGCTGCCCATCGCCGCGCCCGCCCGGCAGCGCAGATGCCGCCACGCTGTACACGCGCCCATTGCTGCCGAACACGACGAGCGTGTCCACGCTGCGGCAGGCGAAGGTGCCGTAAATCTCATCGCCCGGCTTGAACTGCAGCGTCGTCACGTCGATCTCGTGCCCCTTGAGGGCGCGCACCCAGCCCTTGCGGCTCACCACCACCATCACGGGTTCGTCGACGATCTTGATCTCGGCCACCGCCTTCCTGTCCTCCAGCACCAGCGTGCGGCGCGCGTCGCCGAACTGCCTGGCGTCGGCCTCGATCTCCTTGGCCACTGTGCGCTTCAGCGCCGCCGGGCTGCCGAGGATCTCTTCCAGCTTGCCCTGCTCACCGCGCAGCTGCTTCAGTTCCTGCTCGATCTTGATACCCTCCAGACGCGCCAGCTGCCGCAGGCGGATCTCGAGGATGTCTTCGGCCTGCCGGTCGCTGAGCTTGAAGCGTGCGATGAGTGCGGGCTTGGGCTCGTCGCTCGCGCGGATGATGCGGATGACCTCCTCGATCTTCAGCAGCACGAGCTGCCGGCCTTCGAGCACGTGGATGCGATCGAGAACTTTCTCGAGGCGAAATCTGGTGCGCCGCTCCACCGTGGCGAGGCGGAAGTCGACCCACTCTCGCAGGATGGTGCGCAGGCTCTTCTGCACTGGCCGGCCGTCGCGGCCGACCATGGTGAGGTTGAACTGCACGCTGTTCTCGAGGCTCGTGTGCGCGAGCAGCGTCGTGATCAGCTCGCCCTGCCCCACCGTGCGTGTCTTGGGCTCGAATACCAGGCGCACCGCGGCATCCTTGTTGCTCTCGTCGCGCACCGCGTCGAGCACCCCGAGCACCGTCTGTTTCA
>JANNRI010000135.1:0-1687 GCA_031401195.1 Burkholderiales bacterium | reverse complement strand
CCCGCAGGGGGCGAGGGTTGAAGGGGGCGCAAGGGAAGTCATGGACTACAGCCGTTGGCATTGCATGAATTTTCTCCTGTCCGTGAGTTTCGTCACGGCGGATGGAGAAGTGACCGATTGCAATAGTTGTGGTAGCGCAGTCAATGGCGCAGGAAACGGCTGACGGCTGGGCCGCCGAGGCATCATCGGCGCATGTTGGAAATCCGAGCGCTTCAGATACTCGCTGGCCCCCGCGCACGAGCCCATCTGCGCGAGCGTGGCTTGAGAAGCGAAGATGTTCGTGTGATCCCGGCGGCTGCGGGTGGGCCGAAAGGCCTGGCGCTCAATCCGCTCGATCGCTTCATCTTCGGGCATTGGCTGCCTGCTTCGGTGCAGACAGTGCATCTGATGGGTGCATCGATCGGCGCTTGGCGCATGGCCACGGCCTGTGTGGCCGATGCCGACAATGCCCTGCGCGAGCTGGCCGAGGGCTACATCGATCAGTCCTATCCACACCAGGCAGGCAAGTTCCCGAAAGCGCGCGACGTTTCGCGCGTGTTCGCCGAGGTGCTCGAGGCGGGCCTGGGCGCGCACGTCGCGCAGATCCTGTCGCACCCGCGCTTTCGCCTGCATGTCATCACCAGCCGGGGCCGCCACATCATGCGGCGCGAAGGCAGGTTCTCCACCCCGCTGGGCTACCTCGGCGCCTTCGCCACCAACCTCGTCAGCCGCCGCGCGGTCGGCGGATGGCTGGAGCGCGTGATGTTCTCCGACGCCCGCGAGCCGCTGCCATTCGCGCTGCACGACTTCCGGACCAAGCAGGTTGCACTCGATGCGGCCAACCTCTTGCCGAGCATCCTGGCCAGCGGCTCGATCCCGTTCTGGCTCGACGCGGTACACGACATCCCGGGCGCGCCGCGCGGCGCCTACTGGGACGGCGGCATCACCGACTACCACCTGCACCTCGACTACGGCCAGATGAGCGAGGGCCTGGTGCTGTACCCGCACTTCCAACCGACCGTCGTGCCGGGTTGGCTAGACAAGTCGCTGACGCGCCGGCATGCCGCCACGGCGCGCCTGGCCAACGTGGTGCTGCTGATCCCGAACCCGCAGTGGGTAAAAGCAGTGATGCCCAACGGCAAGCTGCCCGACCGCGGCGACTTCAAGGCCTACGGCGACCGGCTGGAAGACCGGCAGCGCGACTGGCGGCGCGCCGTCGCGGAGAGCCAGCGCCTGGCCGACGAGTTTGCGCAGGTGGTGCAGCAGCCGTCGATCGAGGCGCTGCCGCTGGTCTGATCTTCAGTGCCAGCGCGAGGTGTGGATGACGTTGCGCACGATCGGATAGATGTGCCGCTGCCAGCGCCGGCCGCTGAAAACGCCGTAGTGGCCGACGCCCGGCTGCACGTAGTGCGTGCGCAGGAAGGGCTTGACCTTGGTGCACAGGTCCTGCGCAGCCAGCGTCTGCCCGGGGGCGCAAATGTCGTCGCGTTCGCCTTCGATCGTGACCAGCGCGGTACGCTTGATCGCTGACGGGTCGACGCGGCGGCCGTTCAGCACCAGCTCACCTCGCGGCAATGCGTACTCCTGGAAGATCAGCTTCACCGTCTCGAGATAGAACTCGGCCGGCAGGTCGGCCACCGCCATGTACTCCTCGTAGAAGACGCGTGTGGTGTTCGCCTTCTCGCGTTCCTGCGCCACCAGGTGCAGG
>JANNRI010000134.1:0-1586 GCA_031401195.1 Burkholderiales bacterium | reverse complement strand
CTTGACGCTGCGCCCGCGCCTGCCCGGTGGCAAGGGGCCGGGCGCCGCACACAGCGCCACGCTGGCTTACGTCGCGCTGCGCGACAAGAGCCTGAAGACCATCCCCTTCGGCCCAGGCTCGTTGACCTGGTCGGCGCGCTATGTGATACCGGCCGACGAATGGAGCCATGAGGCCTTCATCACCTCGCTGAGCTATTCGGCGAACGCCGACGAGGACGTGGCCGCGGCGACCCGCGCCCGCGCCGTGGCCTTGAAGCAGGACTTCGATCGCCTGGGCCTGAGCTTTGAAGGCCGCCCGCTGGTGGCAGTGATCCGCCCGCCGTTGACGCTGACCGGTGACCGGCTGGCCTACGGCCTGACGGCCGGCGCGGTGCAGCCTTCAGGCCAGGTGCGGTTCACCTTTTCGTTCGACGAAGCCAATCGCATTGCCGAGACGATGCTGGCCCGGCGCGCAGCGGACAACGCGGCCAAAGGCGTCATCAACCGCGACAAGTACATCTACAAGGCAGCCGGCAACAAGCAGCGCCAGGGCACTCCGACGCCCCCCGGCGTGTGCCAGCACGTGAAGGCCGCATGAGCCGCCGGGCCGTTCCCAAGGCGAATTCCGCAGTGCGCAGCACGGAGGTTGCCTGATGAGCCGGCATGCGGACTGCCGCGGTGAAATCAGCGGCCGGCTGCAGGCGGTGCCCGGGGCGCCCGGCGGGTTTGCCGGCCACACCGGCAAAACCGCCGGCGGGCGCGTGGCGGGCCGGGCTTGCGAAGTCCTTCGAAGCGCGACAATGCCCGGATGAGCGAGCACTACTTTGCGCTGCATGAACTGCGCCGCCACCGCACCGGTGAGCTGACAGGCGACCAACCGGCAGTGGTCGACGGCCTGCCCGTCGACCGGCTGAAACGGCCGTTGCGAGACCTGCGCATTTCGGTCACCGACCGCTGCAACTTTCGCTGCAGCTATTGCATGCCGAAGGAAGTCTTCGACAAGGGCTACAAGTTCCTGCCACAGCCGGCGCTGTTGAGCTTCGAGGAAATCACCCGCCTGGCACGGCTGTTCGTCGGCCATGGGGTGCACAAGCTGCGGCTCACCGGCGGTGAACCGCTGCTGCGCAAGCACCTGGAAACGCTGGTGGGGATGCTCGCGGAACTGCGCACGCCGCAGGGCCTGCCCTTGGACATCACGCTGACCACCAACGGCTCGCTGCTGGCACGCAAGGCACAGGCCTTGAAGGACGCCGGCCTGCAGCGCATCACGGTCAGCCTGGACGCATTGGACGATGCCGTGTTCAAGCGCATGAACGATGTCGACTTCCCGGTCGCCGACGTGCTGCTGGGCATCGACGAGGCCCAGCGTGTGGGCCTGGGGCCGATCAAGGTCAACATGGTGGTCAAGCGCGGCACCAACGACCACCAGGTGTTGCCGATGGCGCAGCATTTCCGGCACCGTGGCGTGGTGTTGCGCTTCATCGAGTACATGGACGTGGGCGCCACGAATGGCTGGCTCATGGACGAGGTGCTGCCCTCCGCCGACGTCCTGAACCAGTTGCGCGAACGCCATGCCCTGCACCCGGTCGACGCCAGCAGCAGCGGCG
>JANNRI010000133.1:0-63946 GCA_031401195.1 Burkholderiales bacterium | reverse complement strand
GAGGTCGAAGTCTTCGCTCTGGATGCGCACTCGCGCCGCGGTGATCATGTCGCCACGGATTGTGGCATCGCCGCAAAGGCGCGCAGGCTTCGAATCGTCGGTCAGCCCCCGGTGACGGGCGGGAAGAACGCCACTTCGGCGCCATCTGTCAGCACCCTCGACTCGTCGGCGATATCCTGGTTCACCGCCAGCCGCACCGCGCGGCCGCGTGCCAACATCTCTGCGTGGCGGCCCCCGCGCGCGATCAGCATGTCGCGCAGCGCGCCCAGGCTCAGGCCGGGCGTCAATTCGATCGACTCCTGCGGCCCCAGGGCTTCGCGCAGGGAGGCGAAGTAGCGCACCTGCACCTTCATCGCGACACCAGTTCAGAAAGTGACAGGTAGCGCACGACATCACCACGGCGGATGACCTCGCCGGGCGCGATGTCGGCGAGCCCATCGGCCCACACCGCCGAAGTCAATACACCCGAACTCTGGTTGCCGAAGAGCGCGACCTCGCCCCCTGCGCCACGGCGCACACGCACGAACTCGCGGCGCTTGTCGGGCCGCGGCCAATCGAATGCGGCGCGCAGCGGCAACGGCCGCGGCAGCGCGGTGGGCATGCCCTGCAGCGCGCGCAGCACGGTGCCGACACAGAGCAGGAAGGTGACGAACGAGGACACCGGATTGCCGGGCAGGCCGACGAACAGCGCCTCACCACCGGGCAGGCCATGCACAACGCCACCGGTCACGGCAACCATCCCGCCACCGATCCCGCCGCTCTGGGCGCCACCCGGTGTAGCCCGCCGCACGGCACCGAACGCGAGCGGCTTGCCCGGCTTCATCGCGATCTGCCAGTTCTCGATGCGGCCTTCGGCGATCACGGCCGGGCGCAGGTGGTCTTCCTCGCCCACCGAGACGCCACCGCTGGTGACGATGAGGTCGTTGCCCAACGCCGCGCGGCGCAGTGCCGCGCGTGTGGCGTCGAGTTGATCGGGCACGATGCCAAGGTCGTTGACCTCGCAGCCAGCGGCCTGCAGCAGCCCGCGCAGCGTATAGCGGTTGCTGTTGTAGATGGCGCCTGGCTTCAGCGGGTCGCCGGGCATCACCAGCTCATCGCCCGTGGAGAACACTGCCACGCGCGGGCGCCGCAATACGCTGAGGGACCCGGCCCCCACCGAGGCCGCGAGGCCCAGCGCCTGCGGCGTGAGCCGCGTGCCGCGCTCGAGCACGATGGCGCCCTCGCGCACATCTTCGCCCTGCCGCCGCACCCATAGGCCCGCCGCGGGCACGGTCTGCACACGCACACGGCCATGGCCATGGCCTGCACCACCATCAGCGACGGTCTCGCACTGCTCCTGCATCACCACCGCATCGGCGCCGGCAGGCAGCTGTGCACCGGTGAAGATGCGCGCGGCGGTGCCGGGCGCCAGCGGCAGGCCCACCACACCGGCAGGAATGCGCTGCGACACGGCGAGCACCGTGCCCGCCTCCGGCACGTCGGCCGCGCGCACGGCATAACCGTCCATCGAGGTGTTGTCGGCGGGCGGCACGTCGAGTGCGGAGCGTACCTCCGCGGCCAGCACGCGGCCCAGGGCGTCAAATGTCGAGACGGTCTCGCTGGCGGTAAGCGCATGCGGCGCACAGCCCGCGACGAGACGCGCAAGCGCCTCGTCCAGCGTAAGCAGGGCGCGGCCAGGCGAACTCATCCGGCGTGCGCCTCGATATGGGCCCTGACCTGCGCCGTGCCGGCCGGCAACACGGTGACGCGCCGCGGCAGCTTCTCGATGCCGGCGAGCGCAGGAGGCACCTCGGGCACCGGCGCAGCCGCGCTGTGGCCGGCAAAGGCCTCATCGATGGTGGCGGCAAACTTGGCCGGCAGTGCCGTCTCCAACACGACCATCGGCACACCACGCTCGAGGTACCCAAGCGCCACCTTGAGGCCATCGGCGGTGTGCGTGTCGATCAGCGTGCGTGAACGCTCCCAGGTGGCGCGGATGGTCGCCAAACGATCGGCATGCGTGCTCTTGCCCGAAACGAAGCCGAAGCCCGCGATGAGCGCATGTTCCGCGCGCGTGAGGGTGAACCCACCCTCGCGCGCCAGCGCTTCGCCGAAGAGCGCCCGGGTGCGCGCACCCGCTCTCGCATCATGGCCGTGCAGGTCAAACACGAAGCGCTCGAAGTTGCTCGCCTTGCTGATGTCCATGCTCGGGCTCGAGGTCTCGTGCGTCTCGGCCGGGCCGCGTGGGCGGTAGATGCCGGTGCGTATGAACTCGTCGAGCACGTCGTTCTCGTTGGTGGCGAGCACCAGACGCTGGATCGGCAGGCCCATCATGCGCGCCACGTGCCCCGCGCAGATGTTGCCGAAGTTGCCGCTCGGCACGGCGAAGCTGACTTTCTCGGTATTGCTGGCCGTGGCCTGAAAGTAGCCGGCGAAGTAATAGACGACCTGGGCCAGCAGGCGCGCCCAGTTGATCGAGTTCACCGTGCCGATCTTCCAGCGTCGCTTGAACGCGAGGTCGTTGCTCACCGCCTTGACGATGTCCTGGCAGTCGTCGAACACGCCAACGATCGCGATGTTGTGGATATTGGCGTCCTGCAGGCTGAACATCTGCGCCTGCTGGAAGGGGCTCATGCGGCCGTGCGGGCTGAGCATGAAGACGTGGATGCCACGTTTGCCGCGCATGGCGTACTCGGCGGCGCTGCCGGTGTCGCCGCTGGTGGCGCCGAGAATGTTGAGCCGCTCGCCGCGGCGGTCGAGCTCGTACTCGAAGAGCCGGCCCAGCAGTTGCATCGCCATGTCCTTGAACGCGAGCGTGGGGCCGTTGGACAGCGCCTGGAGGTAGAGGCCCGGCTCCAGCTTTTTCAGTGGCGTGATCTGCGGCGTGCCGAACACAGCCTCGGTGTAGGTGGCCTGCACGAGGCGCTCGAGATCGGCGGCCGGAATGTCGTCGATGTACAGCGACAGGATCTCGAACGCGAGATCGGCATACGACAGGCCGCGCCAGCGCGCGAGCGTCGCGGCATCGACCTTCGGATATGTGGCGGGGAGGTAGAGGCCGCCATCCGGCGCCAGGCCCTCGAGCAGGATGTCGCTGAAACCGCGTGGCGTGGCGTCGCCGCGGGTGCTGAGGTACTTCAACTCAGCTCCTCCTTGCGGATACGCACGATCGGCGCCAGCACCGTGGGCAGCGCCTGCATCTGCGCCAGCGCCTGGTTCATGCGCCCTTCCACGGTGTCGTGGGTGAGGATGATGAGGTCGGTCTGGTTCTCGCCCTCTGCGCTCTCGCGCTGCAGCACGGCGTCGATACTGATGTCGTTTTCGGCCAGGATGCCGGTGATGCGCGCGAGCACGCCGGCCTTGTCGGCCACGACGAGCCGCAGGTAGAAGGCCGTCACCACGTCGGCGATCGGCAGGATGGGCGTGTCGGCCATCGAGCCGGGCTGGAAGGCCAGGTGCGGCACACGGTGGTCGGGGTCGGCGGTGTGCAGGCGGGTGATGTCCACGAGGTCGGCGATCACGGCGCTGGCGGTCGGTTCGCTGCCTGCGCCCTTGCCGTAGTAGAGCGTGGTGCCCACCGCATCGCCCTGCACGACCACAGCGTTCATCGCGCCTTCGACGTTCGCAATCAGGCGCTGGCTGGGCACGAGCGTGGGGTGCACGCGCAACTCGATGCCGCCCGCGTCGCCAGACGCGGTTCGAAAGTCGTCCCGCCGCTTCGCAATGCCCAGCAGCTTGATGCGGTAGCCGAGCTGCTCGGCATAGCGGATGTCGGCCGCTTGCAGAGCCGTGATGCCCTCGACATGCGCCTTGTCGAACTGCACCGGGATGCCGAACGCGATGGCGCTCATGATTGTCGCCTTGTGCGCCGCGTCGATGCCCTCGATGTCGAACGTGGGGTCGGCCTCGGCGTACCCCAGCGCCTGCGCCTGCTTCAACGCCACCGTGAAATCGAGCCCTTTGGCGCGCATCTCCGAGAGGATGAAGTTCGTGGTGCCGTTGATGATGCCGGCCACCCACTCGATGCGGTTGGCGGTGAGCCCCTCGCGCAGCGCCTTGATGATGGGGATGCCGCCCGCCACCGCGGCCTCGAAGGCAACGATCACGCCCTTGGCGCCGGCGGCGGCGAAGATCTCGCTGCCGTACACGGCCACCAGGGCCTTGTTGGCGGTGACGACATGTTTGCCCGCCGCGATGGCTTCCAGCACCAGCGCCTTGGCGATGCCGTAGCCGCCGATGAGCTCGACCACGATGTCGATCTCGGGGTTGGCGATGACCGCCCTGGCGTCAGCCACCACCTCGACACCGGGGCCGACGATGCTGCGCGCGCGCGCGGTGTCGAGATCGGCCACCATCGAGATGCGGATGCCGCGGCCGGCACGGCGCTGGATCTCTTCCTGGTTGCGCTGCAGCACCTTGAAGGTACCGCTGCCGACGGTGCCGATGCCCAGAAGGCCGACCTGGATGGGGTTCATCGTGAGTGCCGTTTGCGGTAGTGGGCGAGATAGCGGTCGATGCGGCCGACCGCTTCGGCCAAGTCGTCGGTGTTGGGCAGGAAGACGATGCGGAAATGGTCGTGTTCGGGCCAGTTGAAGCCTGTGCCTTGCACGATCAGCACCTTCTCCTCGGCCAGCAGGTCGTAGGCGAACTGCTGGTCATCCTGGATCGGGTAGACCTTGGGGTCCAGGCGCGGGAACATGTACAGCGCCGCCTTGGGCTTGACCACGCTCACGCCCGGGATCTGGCTCAGCAACTGGTAGGCGAGGTCGCGCTGGCGGCACAGGCGGCCGGCCGGGGCCACGAGGTCTTTGATGCTCTGGTAGCCACCCAGGGCCGTCTGGATCGCCATCTGCCCCGGCGTGTTGGCGCACAGGCGCATGCTGGCCAGCATGTTCAGGCCCTCGATGTAGTCACGCGCATGGCGCTTGGCGCCCGACACCACCATCCAGCCGGCGCGGTAGCCGCAACTGCGGTAGTTCTTGCTCAGGCCATTGAAGGTGACGAAGAGCACATCGTCGGCGAGGCTGGCGATGCTGGTGTGGCTGTGGCCGTCGTACAGGGTCTTGTCGTAGATCTCGTCGGCGAAGACGATGAGCTGGTGCTGGCGTGCGATCTCGACGATGGCCTTCAGCAGGTCGTCGGGGTACAGCGCCCCTGTGGGGTTGTTGGGATTGATGACGACAATGGCGCGCGTGGCGGGCGTGACCTTGCGGCGGATGTCGTCGAGGTCGGGCAGCCAGCCCGAGCCTTCGTCGCAGTGGTAGTGCACTGGCGTGCCGCCTGAGAGCGAGACCACCGCCGTGTGCAACGGGTAGTCGGGCGAGGGGATCAGCACCTCGTCGCCGGCGTCTAGCAGTGCGTTCATGCTCATCGCGATCAGCTCGGAGGCGCCGTTGCCGAGATAGACGTCGTCCACCGTCACGCCAGTGATGTGCTGTTCCTGGGTGTAGTGCACCACCGCCTTGCGCGGTGCGAACAGGCCCTTGCTGTCGGTGTAGCCCGCGGCCACGTCGGTGTGCAGGTTGCGGATCATGTCCTGCACGATCTCGTCGGGCGGTAGCAGGCCGAAAGCGGCGACATTGCCGATGTTCAGCTTGATGATCTTGTGGCCCTCGTCCTCCATCTGCCGGGCCTTGTCGAGCACGGGTCCGCGGATGTCGTAACCGACATTGGCGAGCTTGGAAGACTTGGTGACGGCGCGCGTGGGCAGCGGCTTGGGGATCGCGTTCAAGGTCAGGGCGAAGGCGGCAAGGCCTTCGGTGATGGAACTTAGAATTATCCATCCATGAAATTCGTTCCCGAGACGCTGGACGGCGCCAACATGATCTCGCGCCAGGAGCCCTCCCGCCTCTGGGTGGGCGGCGCAGTGCACGAGCGCAGCGTACTCGTGCCCTGGGCGGGGGCCGTCGTGCCCTGGACCGTGGCGGGCTGGTCAGACCTCTCTGCGGCCGACTTCGAACGCATGGCAACGTTCGAGCCCGAGCTCGTCATTTTCGGCAGCGGCAGGCGCATGCGCTTCGCACCGCCGGCCTTGCTGCGGCCCTTGCTGGAGCGCCGCATCGGCATCGAGTGCATGGACACGGCCGCGGCCTGCCGCACCTTCAACGTGCTGGTCAGCGAGCGTCGCTCGGTGCTGGCGGCCTTGCTGATCGGGGTCGATTGACCTACGGTTCCGGGCCCCTTCTGCGGCCCGTCACGGGGGCGCCACCGCGCCGACTTATAATTTGCAGCTGTCGCCGCTTCGGCCCACGCCCCATGGTCCACCGGTGCCAACCGGCTGGGCTGGCGGGTGAGCAGCAGAGAAACACTCCATGACGCCTGCCCTCAACAAAGCCCTTCCGGAGTTCGAAGCGGCCGCCACCAGCGGCGTGAAGTTCACGCCGCACAGCCACCTCGGGCACGCGGTGGTGTTGTACTTCTATCCGAAGGACAACACCCCGGGTTGCACGACCGAGGCGATGACCTTCCGCGACCACCACAAAGACTTCCTCAAGGCCGGCTCGGTGGTGTTCGGCGTTTCGCGCGACAACCTCGCCTCGCACGAGAAGTTCAAGACCAATCTCGAACTGCCCTTCGAACTGATCGCCGACACCGAGGAAAAGCTCTGCCACATGTTCGGCGTGGTCAAGAACAAGATCATGTACGGCAAGAAGGTCAAAGGCATCGAGCGCAGTACCTTCCTTATGGACGCCACCGGTGTGATGCGTGCCGAGTGGCGCGGCATCAAGGTTGCCGGCCATGTCGAAGAGGTACTCAAAGCGGTCAAGGCGCTGAAAAAGGCGGCTTGACAGACTCTCGGGGCCGAGCGCCCCGACCAAGCCAACGCTGGCCGACCTCTTCCCTGAGGCCGGCGCGACCAACGAACCCCGCATGCCTCTGCCCAAGCCCCCTGCCCGCCCCGGCGACCTGCTCCCGGCCGCGACTTTCGACTCCCAGGCCGCACCCAAGGCCGACAAACGATCCCTGAGGCCTCGCGCCAACGCCGACGGCCAGGGGCTGGCCACGCTCGACCTGCTCGACGACCACCGCCAACTGCCTGCGCGCGCCGCGCCGCGCCTGCTGCAGCCTGCGCCAGCGAGCTACGCGCCGGCTGGGTCTCTGACCATGGTCGCGGCCACTGTGTCGCCTCCCACCTATCCACAGGCCGCACCCAAGCCACGCAAGCCGCGCGCCATCGGGCCAGCCAAGCTCTTTGTGCTCGACACCAACGTGCTGATGCACGACCCGAGTTGTCTGTTCCGATTCGAGGAGCACGACATCTTCCTGCCGATGATCACGCTGGAAGAACTCGACGACCACAAGAAAGGCATGAGCGAGGTGGCGCGCAATGCGCGCCAGGTGAGCCGCGAACTCGACGCGCTGGCCACCTCGACCGCCCTCAATGGCCACGGCGGCGGCGCCGATCCGAAAGGCGGCATCGAACTGGCGAAGACCGGCCACCGCGAAGCCGGCGGCAAGCTGTTCTTCCAGACCACCTTGCTCGAGTTCAAGCTGCCCGCCGGCCTGCCGCAGGGCACGGCCGACAACCAGATCCTGGGCGTGGTGCAGTCGCTTCGCGAGCAGCAGCCGGCGCGAGATGTGGTGCTGGTGTCCAAAGACATCAACATGCGCGTCAAGGCACGCGCGCTCGGTCTTCCCGCCGAGGACTACACCAACGACAAGGCGCTCGAAGACGGTGACCTGCTTTACACCGGGGTGCTGCCGCTGCCGGCCGACTTCTGGGAGCGCCACGGCAAGACCATGGAGAGCTGGCAGCAAAGTGGGAACACGTACTACCGTATCAGCGGCCCGTTGGTGCCCGCGCTGTTGATCAACCAGTTCCTCTTTCTAGAAGCCCCGGGCGCCGCGCCGCTGTATGTCCGCATTGCCGAAATCACCGGCAAGACCGCGGTGATGAGGACGCTGCGCGACTACACCCACGGCAAGAACGCCGTGTGGGGGGTGACCGCACGCAACCGGGAACAGAACTTCGCACTCAACCTGCTGATGGACCCGGAGTGCGACTTCGTCACCCTGGCGGGCACAGCGGGCACGGGCAAGACACTCATGACGCTGGCCGCGGGCCTGGCACAGGTGCTCGACGAACGCCGCTACAGCGAGATCATCGTCACCCGCGTCACCGTGCCGGTGGGCGAGGACATAGGCTTCTTGCCCGGTGACGAGCAGGAGAAGATGAGCCCCTGGATGGGCGCGCTGGACGACAACCTCGAAGTGCTGGCACGCAGCGATTCGAGCGCCGGCGATTGGGGCCGCGCGGCCACCAACGACCTCGTGCGCGCCAAGATCAAGATCAAGAGCTTGAACTTCATGCGCGGCCGCACCTTCCTCAACAAGTACGTCATCATTGATGAGGCGCAGAACCTGACGCCCAAGCAGATGAAGACGCTCATCACACGCGCTGGCCCCGGCACCAAGATCGTCTGCCTGGGCAACCTGGCGCAGATCGACACGCCCTACCTCACCGAAGGCAGTTCGGGCCTCACCTTCGCCGTCGACCGCTTCAAGGGCTGGCCACATGGCGGCCACGTCACGCTGGCGCGTGGCGAGCGCTCGCGGTTGGCGGATTTCGCAAGCGACGTGCTGTAGCCCGACCTGCCTGCCTACGCGCTGGCGCGCAGGCCGAAGCGTTTGCACTGGCGTTTGCACTGGCGTTTGCACTGGCGCTTGCACTGCCCTCAACTGCGCAGCGGATCGCGGGCGCGCAGGAAGCTCGCAAAGCGCGGCACGCCGGATCCCGTGTAGCCGCGGTGCGTGTAGACCACCGTGGCGCCTGGCCCGGGCGGGTGCGAACGCTCAGCATCGCTGAACCCGGTGCCGAGCAGGAATTCGACGCCATCGGCCGTGCGCACCTGCAAGGCGCCCAGGCGCCCGCGGTGCCGCCCTTGCCCGGCCACATGGCCTACCACCACCGCCTCGGCGTCGTGTTCGGGCTTGAGCTTGAGCAGTGCGCCGCTGAGGCCGGCGTGCCAGTGCGCGTCTGCTCGGTGCAGCATCAGCCCTTCGCCGCCACTTTGCACCACCTCGGCGAACCAGCGCCGCAGGGCCGCACGATCGGCAATGCGGCGCTGCGGCGCGGCGAACAGAGGCGCAAAGGCTTGTGTGGCCACCAACGTGGCCAACGCCGCCGCGCGCTGCTCGAAAGGGCCCGGCGCGCCAGGCAGGTCGAACAACCCATAGCGCACACGGCGCCAGGGTTGGTCCAGCGCCGCGGCACGCCGCACGGTGCCGGAGAGCTCCTCGAAGCGCGCACGCCCGAGCCACAGTTCTCCGTCCAGCGGCGTCGCCGGCAGCCTGGAAGTGAACCATTGGGGCGCCAGCACCGGCAAGCCACTGCGAAAGCGCAGCCGCGCGCCATCCCACCAGGCACGCACACCGTCGAGTTTCTCGCTCACCAGGTATCCGGCTGGGTCGATGTCGGCCGCTGCCTCGCGGGCAAGCTGCAGCGGCGTCGCGTCACGCGGCGCGGCGAGCAGCCGGCGCGGAGCGGCCAGGCCGGCCATGGCGCCGATGGAGATCGTCAAGACGCCGCTCAGCAGGCGGCGGCGCGGGCAGGGGTCGATGTGGGACATGTGGGGCTCCTCGTGCACCAGGTGCAGCGCATGCACCTTGTGAAGACACAGGCACCCAGCATCGCCGGCCGGGCGCGCGCCCGCGTCGCCCCGTCGGGCGCCCCAAAAGAGCGAGGGCCCGGCCCCACCTTGCGGGGGACCGGGCCCTCGGGCCTGAAGCCGAAAGCGGGCTTCAGGGGATGTAGTTCGGCGTCTCCGGCAGCGCGCCACTCAAGGGCACCTCGAAGTACGGCCCCACGCCATCGGGGTCGATCACCGTGGTGCCGAAGCTGGCCAGGAAAATCGCAATCTGCGTCTGTGCCAACACCGCATAGGGCGCCTGCGCTGCGGTGCCGATGTTGGTGAGGAAGGTGTGCGGGTTCTTGCCCACCGCCGGATTCGCCGCATAGGCCAGGTCGTTGCGGAAGTAGGTGACGCGGTCGGCCAGCTCACCGGCGCGGATGATCGCGCTGGTGGTCGGGTTGGGCACCGTCGTGTCCCCCTTGGCAAACTGGTAGATCACCGGCTTGGCCGCATGCCCAGGCAACGGCTGCTTGCGGATGTGGAGCGCATAGCTGACCGGGTTGCCGGCCTGCGTGGCCCATTGAGCCGTGTCTACGAACCGCTGGATCCCCTCCGCGCCAGGCACCGTGTCGACCAGCGGCGGCTGGTTGCGCAGCGGCATGTTCTCGTTGAATACGAGGTTGAACGGAAACGGCACCCCCGTGACCGGCGGCAGGTTGATGAGCGTCGGCTGCCGCGTCACCAGCGCAATAGCGGTGAGCAGGCGGAAGGCCGGGCTCAGGCGTGCGATCTCGGTGATGGAGCCGCCGGGCACGTTAGGCACCCCCGCCTTCAAGCTCGGTTCGGTGCCGAGGAAGATGGTGCCGTAGATGCCGCCGAACGACTGCCCCGAGTAGTAGATGCGGTGGGCGTCGAGGTCGACGCTGCCGTCGCCGTCGATATCGACGCCGGCCTCGATCTGGTGCACGAGTTGCATCAAGTCGACCACCGTCTGGCGCAGCCCATCGCGGCTGGAGACGAGCGCCAGCGCGCCGACCGCGCCGACGCCCTCGGTGCTGTCGATGCTGCCGTTGCCGTCCTGGTCGATGCCCCGGCCACCGGCTGGCACGACGACCGGCGTGCCGGTGCTGGACAGCACGGCCAGCGTGCCCGCCGCCCCGCCGCCATGGCCGACGACGTTGATCGAAACCGTGGCGATGCCGCGCGAAGCGAAGGTCGCGGCCACGGTCCACGGCGCGCCGTACATGCTGTCGGTGAAGCCGTGGCCGAAGATCGCCACCGGCCAGCCGCCCGCCGGCTTCGTGCCCGCGGGCACGAACATCTGCACGGTCAAGTTGGCCGCGCCCTGCACCGCTGGCAACCCGGTGAGCGTGCCCGTGGAGGGGATCGCCCGTGTCGCGAGATTCATGTACGAGGGCGAGGTGTACTGGCCGTAGGCCACCGCCGCCACGGCGCCAGGCGCCACGCCGAGGGCCGTGGTCGGTACGAAGCAGGCCGCAGGGGGACCCGAGCAAGGGGTGACACCGGCCGCACTCGTCTGCCGGTCGAATCGGATGCCCAGCAACGAAGGTGTCGGGAACAAAGCCCGCACCGGGCCGGCCGCCGACTGGCCGATGTCGAAGTTGATCGGAGAGACCGACGAGCCCTTGATGCGCCGGTTGATCTTCTGCAGGTCGGCCGTGATGCTCTGGGTCGTGAACAGGCTGGCCGCCACGATGTTGTGACGCAGGCCTCGCACCGCGCCCATCGCGCTGCGCATGTCGTGATCCCTCGAGAAGTGCCCACCGATCGACAAATCGCCGCGTATCTTGCGGCCTTGCCTGTCGCGCACGCCGTCGGTCACGATGACGACATAACGCGAGTGCTGCTGCAGCAGTTCGTCGCTCTGGAATGCAAGCAGCTTGCTCGCCGGGTTCCAGATCACCTGATTGATGCCGACCCGATCACCGAAGCCGCGGCCGCTGAGCGTGTCGCCCAGGTTGACCAGAAAGACCGTGTCGCTGTTGACGGTGGCCGAATCGATGTCGCCGGTGAAGGGCACCGAGATGCGTGGCTGCGTCGAGAAGCCGTCCAGCGTGTTCAACACGTCGATATCGGCACAGTCGCTCGGCTGCACCATGCAGTCGGGCTTGGGCAGCGCGACGCGCCTCAGCGTGTTCTGCGTGAAGTCGAGCACCGTGTAGCGATTGCTCGGGTAGATGGAAGCGATCGGGTGCGACGAGTCACTGCGCACACGCACGCGGTCGGTGGCATGGGCATCGGGCAACGCGAGGCCGGAGAGCGCGGCAACAGCGAGCGCAGTCGAGGCAAGGCGCGTGCGCATCAAGGCAACGGGCATGAGGTCTCCTTGTAGATCACGGGATGGTGAAGGCAACCCTTATAGGCCTGCGCGCTCACCTTGCCCACCGGCCTTACCCGAGCGCGATGCGTCACGCGCGCGACACCTCTGTCCTCGTCACCGCCAGTGAGGCACGAGCACCCACCCATTCGCGGGGGTGCAGCGTTGACAGCGGCCGCTCAGGCCTTGACGAGATCCTTGATCTGCTGCAGCGCCGTGGGGTCTTCAATCGTCGTCAGATCACCCGGGTCGCGGCTCTCGCACACGGCCTGGATGGCGCGGCGCAGCAGCTTGCCCGAGCGTGTCTTGGGCAGCACGCTGACGAAGCGCACGCGGCTGGGCCGCGCCACCGCGCCCAACTGCTCATCGACCACTTTCATGATCGCGCCTTCCAGCTTGAGCGCCTTCTCCGGCGTATCGGCCTGGCCGGCGTCCTTGAGCACCGCGAACGCCATCGCCACCTGGCCCTTGAGCGCATCGGCGACACCCACCACCGCGACCTCGGCCACGTTGGGATGGCTGGAGATGCTTTCCTCGATTTCGCGCGTGCCCAGGCGATGCCCGGCGACGTTGATGACGTCGTCGGTGCGGCCGAGGATGAAGAAGTAGCCGTCTTCGTCGCGGACACCCCAGTCAAATGTGCTGTAGATGTGCCGGCCGGGAATGCTCTGCCAGTAGGTCTTCACGAAGCGCGCGTCGTCGCGCCACACGGTCTGCATGCAACCCGGCGGCAGCGGACCCTCGATGACCACCACGCCCTTCTGGTTGGCCTCGGTCAATTCCTGCCCGGTGTTCTCGTCGATCAGCTTGACGTCATAGCCGTACACCGGCTTGCCCGGCGAGCCGAACTTGCTCGGCACCTTCTCGATGCCGTTGCACAGCCCGAGGATGGGCCAGCCGGTTTCGGTCTGCCAGTAGTTGTCGATGATCGGGCGGCCCAGTGCCTCGGCGATCCACTTTGCGGTCGGCTCGTCCAGCGGCTCGCCGGCGAGAAAGAGCGCGCGCAGGCTGGACAGGTCGTGTTTCTTCAGCGCCGCCGGATCCTGCTTCTTCAGCACGCGGATTGCGGTGGGCGCGCTGAACATCGAGGTCACCTCGTACTTCTCGACCAGGCTCCACCAGATGGCCGCATCGGGTCGGATCGGCAGGCCCTCGTACATGATGGTGGCCATGCCATAGAGGAGCGGGCCGTAGACGATGTAGCTGTGGCCGACGACCCAGCCGATGTCGCTGGTGCTGAAGTAGGTCTCGCCCGGGTTGCCGAGGAAGATGTGCTTCATGCTCGCCGTCAGCGCCACGGCATAACCACCGGTATCGCGCTGCACACCCTTGGGCTTGCCGGTGGTGCCGCTCGTGTACAGCGTGTAGCTCGGGTGCGTGGCATCCACCCACTCGCAGGGCACCTCGGCATTCAGGTGCTTCGTGCGCAGCGCGGCGTAGTCGGCGTCACGGCCGGCCACGTGCGTGTATGCGCTAAGGCCGCGGTCGACCATCAGCACCTTCGCCGGCTTGTGCGTCGAGAGCCGGATGGCCTCGTCGAGCAGGGGTTTGTAGGCCACCACCTTGCCGCCGCGGCTGCCGGCGTCGGCGCTGACGATGACCGTGGGCTCGGCGTCTTCGATGCGGCTCGCCAGGCTCACGCTGGCGAAGCCGCCAAACACCACCGAGTGGATGGCGCCGATGCGCGCGCAGGCCAACATTGCAAACGCGGCCTCGGGGATCATCGGCATGTAGACGAGCACACGGTCGCCCTTCTTCACGCCGAGCTCGCGCAGCATGGCCGCCATGCGCTGCACTTCGGCATGCAGATCGGTGTAGCTGTAGATCTTCTCCTGCCCGGTCTCGGTGGAGACCCAGATGAGTGCGTTCTGCGTGGCACGCTCGGCGAGGTGGCGATCCACCGCGTTGTGGCACAGATTGGTCGTGCCGCCGACGTACCAGCGTGTGAACGGCGGGTGGCTGTTGTCGCAGACCTGCGTGAACGGAGTCTTCCATTCGATCAGCGCGGCCTGTTCGGCCCAGAAGGCTTCGCGGTCGTCGATGGAGCGGCGATGGAAGTCGTCAAAGCGCGTCATGGCGTGTCTCCGTGGGTCTTTGAATCTCACATGGCGTGAAGATGATCCGCCGATGCTCGGCGCAATTTGACATGCGTCAAGACTTCGCGCTTGGCGCGACCACCGGGCAGGCGGTGATGGTGCCGCTGCCCAAGCCGGTCAACAAGGCCTGTTCAGCCGATCTTCACGACCAGGCGGCCGCGCACCTGGCCGGCCATCAGGCGCAACGCGGCGTCGAGCGCGCCCTCGAGCGTCACCTCGGTGGTCATCGATTCGAGCAGAGCGGGGTCGAGATCGCGTGCAAGCCGGGCCCAGGCTTCCTCACGCCGGGCCCGCGGGCACATGACGCTGTCGATGCCGGCAAGCGTCACATTGCGCAGGATGAAGGGCGCCACACTGCCGGGCAGGTCCATGCCCTGGGCCAGGCCGCAGGCGGCCACGACACCGCCGTAGCGCGTCTGCGCCAGCGCATTGGCCAGCGTATGGCTGCCCACCGCATCCACCACTGCGGCCCAGCGCTCCTTCTGCAAGGGCTTGCCGGGGGCGGCGAGTTCAGCGCGGTCAATCACCGCGGTGGCGCCCAGTTTCTTGAGGTAGTCCGCTTCCTGCGGCTTGCCGCTGGCCGCCACGACACGATGCCCGAGCTTGGCCAGCAAGGCGATGGACACACTGCCCACGCCACCGGTGGCCCCGGTGACGAGCACCTCACCGGCTCCGGGCGCCACGCCGTGCCGCTCGAGCGCCATCACGCACAGCATGGCGGTGTAGCCGGCGGTGCCGATCGACATCGCCTGCCGTGGCGTGAAGGCCGCAGGCAGCTTGACCAGCCAGTCGCCCTTCAGGCGCGCGCGGCCGGCCAGGCAACCCCAGTGCGTCTCGCCCACGCCCCAGCCGTTGTGCACAAAGCGGTCGCCCGCCTTCCAGGCCGGATGGCGGCTGTCGAGCACAGTGCCCGCACCGTCGACGCCCGGCACCATCGGCCACAGCCGCACGACCGGCGAACGGTTGGTGAGCGCCAGACCGTCTTTGTAGTTGAGCGTGCTGTACTCCGGCTGTACCGTCACGTCTGCCTCGCCAGCGGGCGGCAGGCGCGACTCGTCGAGGGTCGTGACGCCGGCCCGAAAACCGGCATCGTCCTTTTCCAGAAGCAGGGCCTTGAACATGGTGCGGGGTGGTAGTGTCGAAAGGTGCTGATCATGCATGAGCCCAACCCGCGGCGCCGCTGCGTGGTGACCCTCACCGCGCTGGCCACCGCTGCGGTCGGCCTGGGCAGCCTCGCCGGTTGCGGCAGCGTGCCCCGGGCACCACGTGCAGATCCCGCGGCGCTGCCGCCGATGGCGGCCGCCGACCTGGTGCTGACTGCCATGGCGTTGCTGGATACACGTTATCGGCGCGGTGGCGACGGCCCCGAAAGCGGCTTCGATTGCAGCGGCTTCACGCGCCATGTCTTCGAACGCAGCCTGGGCCTGGTGCTGCCGCGCACGGCCTGGGAACAAGCGCAGTCCCCCCAGCTGCGCGAGGTCAGCGGCCACGCGTTGTTGCCCGGCGATCTCGTCTTCTTCAACACCTTGCAACGTGACCACTCGCACGTGGGCATCTACGTCGGCGAAGGCCGGTTCATTCATGCGCCGCGCCCGGGCCTGGCGGTGCGGCTCGAAGAGATGCAGGCCCGCTACTGGGCCCAGCGCTTCGACGGCGCGCGGCGCGCGCAGGCGGGCGGGCGGACGGGCGGGCGGGAGCTTGGGCCGAGCGACCGGTCCTGAGTGGCGCCAAAGGTCGAACGGCTGCCGGGTCACAATCGAGCCCGATGGACAAGACCAACATCCCGCTGGCCGATCTGCGCTACGCCGCCACCGTGCCGCGTGTGCCGCACGACGCGCCGGCTCCCAACGGCCTCGTGGCAGACAAGCTCGGGCGGCCGCTGCACGACCTGCGTATCTCGGTCACCGACCGCTGCAACTTCCGCTGCAGCTACTGCATGCCCAAGGAAGTGTTCGACCGCGACTACAAATTCCTGCCGCAGAGCTCGCTGCTCAGCTTCGAAGAGATCACGCGGCTGGCGCGCATCTTCGTGACCCACGGCGTGGCCAAGCTGCGGCTCACAGGGGGCGAGCCTTTGCTGCGCAAGCACCTCGAGGTGCTGATCGCGCAGCTCGCCGAGTTGCGCACGCCCGCCGGGGCACCACTGGACATCACGCACACCACCACCGGCTCGCTGCTCGAGCGCACGGCGCGCGCGCTGCGCGCGGCCGGCCTGAAACGCGTGACGGTGAGCCTGGACGCGCTGGACGACACCGTCTTCCGGCGCATGAACGACGTGGACTTCCCGGTCGCCGACGTGCTGCGCGGCATCGATGCGGCACTCGCCGCCGGCCTGGCACCGGTGAAGGTCAACATGGTGGTCAAGCGTGGCACCAACGAGCACGAGATCGTGCCGCTGGCCAGGCACTTTCGCGAACGCCACGGCTGCAACGTGGTGCTGCGCTTCATCGAATACATGGACGTCGGCGCCACCAACGGCTGGCGCATGGACGAGGTGCTGCCGTCTGCGATGGTGCGCGAACTGCTGCACCGCCACTTCCCGCTCGAGTCGCTCGACCCCACCGCACCCGGCGAGACGGCCGAGCGTTGGCGCTATGCCGATGGCGGCGGCGAGGTTGGCTTCATCAGCAGCGTCACGCAGGCTTTCTGTCGCGACTGCAACCGCGCCCGCCTGTCCACCGAAGGCAAGCTCTTCATGTGCCTGTTCGCCAGCCACGGCCATGACCTGCGCGCGCTGCTGCGTAGCCCGCGGCCCGACGGCAGCGCCTTCAGCGATGCCGATATCGCCGCCGCCGTGGGCCTGCTGTGGAGTGAGCGCGACGATCGCTACTCCGAGTTGCGCAGTGCGGGCGATGCTCGAATCGCGGCCGGCAGTCATGGCGGGCGGCGCATCGAGATGCACTACATCGGCGGCTGAAGCGCGTAACGGCGGCATCCTCATGACCCCGATGGAACCGACCCTCCTGAAACTGCTCGGCCGGGCAGCGCCGGGCGCCACCGCCATTGCGGCGAGTGCGCGCCCGCCCCTCGACTACGCCGGCCTGCTCGACCTCATCGGCCGCACACTCGGCACGCTGAACGGTCTGGGTATCGGCCGCAACGACCGCGTCGCCATCGTGCTGGCCAACGGCCCTGAGATGGCCAGTTGCTTCATCGCGGCCGCCTGTGGGGTCACCACCGCCCCGCTCAATCCGGCCTACCGGGCCGACGAATTCGAGTTCTACCTTTCCGACCTGAACGCCAAGGCGCTCATCGTCGGGCACGACAGCGCTTCACCCGCGGTCGAGGTGGCCCAGCGTCTGGGCCTGCGCCTGATCGACTTGCATGCGCGCGCGCGCGCCGGGGACTTCGAGCTGAAACCGCGTGACCTCGGCGGCATCGTGGCCACCCACGCGAGTGGCGCGGCTCAGCCTGGCGATGTCTCGATGCTGCTGCACACCTCGGGCACCACTTCGCGCCCGAAGATCGTGCCGCTCACGCAGCGCAACCTGTGTGCCTCAGCGCTGCACATCTCGCGCACGCTGCAGTTCACGGCCGCGGACCGCGGCCTGAACATCATGCCGCTGTTTCACATTCACGGGCTCATCGCCGGCGTGCTGGCACCGCTGTCGGCCGGCTCGCAGGTGTTCTGCGCGCCGGGCTTCAATGCGCTCAAGTTCTTCGGCTGGATGGACGAGGCCGCGCCCACCTGGTACACGGCGGTGCCCGCCATGCACCAGGCCATCATCGGCCGCGCCTCGAAGAACCTCGAGGTCATCCGACGCCACCCGCTGCGCTTCCTGCGCAGCTCGTCGAGTTCGATGCCGCCGCAGGTCATACGCGAACTCGAGGAGGTCTTCGGCGCGCCTCTCATCGAGTCTTATGGCATGACCGAGGCCACGCACCAGATGGCCTCCAACCCGCTGCCGCCCGCCATGCGCAAACCCGGCAGCGTGGGCGTGGCCGCCGGGCCCGAGGTGGCCATCATGGGCGAGGCTGGGGCGCTGCTGCCAGCCGGAAATGTGGGCGAGATCGTCATCCGCGGCCCCAACGTCACCTCGGGCTACGAGAGCAATCCCAAGGCCAATGCCGAGGCTTTCGTGAACGGCTGGTTCCGCACCGGCGACCAGGGCGTGATCGATGCCGACGGGTACGTCAGCCTCACGGGCCGCTTGAAGGAGATCATCAACCGTGGCGGCGAGAAGGTGAGCCCGCGCGAGATCGACGAGATCCTGATGGACCACCCCGCCGTGGCGCAGGTGGTTTGCTTTGGCATCCCGCACGCCAAGCTCGGCGAGGAAGTCGCCGCGGTCGTCGTGTTGCGCGAAGGCCGGTCCACGAGCGAACGCGAACTGCAGGCTTTCGTGAGCACGCGCGCAGCCGAGTTCAAGGTGCCCAAGAAGATCCTCTTCATGCCAGAGATCCCCAAGGGTGCCACCGGCAAGCTGCAGCGCATCGGCCTGGCCGCCAAGCTCGGTCTCGGTTGAAGGAGGAGTTCCCGCGATGAAGATCGCCGTCGTCGGCGCCGGCGCGATCGGCGGCTACCTGGGTGCGCGCCTGTCTGCCGCGGGGCACACGGTGACTTTCGTCGCGCGCAACCGCAACCTTGTCGCCATCCGCGCAAACGGCTTTCGCCTCATGCTCGAGGACGGCAGCGAACTGCACGCCCCCGACGCACGGGCCGTGCAGGATCCCGCCGAGGCGGGTGCGCAAGATGCGGTGCTGCTCACCACCAAGGCACACCAGGTGCGCGACCTGCTGCCGGCGTTGCGTGGCCTGTTTGGCGCGCACACCAGCGTGGTGACGATGATCAACGGCCTGCCCTGGTGGTACTTTCACAAGCTCGCCGGGCCCCACCAGGGCCGCCGGCTCGAGAGCCTGGACCCGGATGGCGCGCTTGCCGCTCACATCGAACCCGAGCGCCTCATCGGTGGCGTGGTCTACCCCGCGGCCGAGCTCGTCGAGCCCGGCGTCGTGCGCGTGATCGAGGGCAATCGATTCAGCCTCGGCGAGCCCGACGGGACCAAGAGCGAGCGCGTGCAGGCGTTGGCGCAGGCGCTGATGGGCGCGGGCTTCAAGGCCCCGGTGAGCCGCGACATCCGCAGCGAGATCTGGGTCAAGCTCTGGGGCAACCTCACCTTCAACCCGCTGTCGGCGTTGACGCACGCCACCCTGGAGGAGATCTGTCGCTTTGGCCCCACGCGCGACCTGGCTGCCCGCATGATGGTCGAGGCGCAGGCGGTGGGCGAAGCGCTCGGCGTCGAGTTCAAGATCAGCCTGGACAAACGCATCGCGGGCGCCGAAGCCGTCGGCTCGCACAAGACCTCCATGCTGCAGGACGTGGAGGCCGGCCGCGCCCTTGAACTCGAGGCGTTGGTGGGTTCGGTGGTCGAGCTGGGCCGCATCACAGGCAGGCCGGTGCCCACGATAGAGGCCATACACGCCACCACGGCCCTGCTTGCGCGCACGCTGCTGGTTCACCGCGGGCGACTGGCGATCGAGGCGTTGTAGGGGCGTCTGCAGCGCACGCGGCATGGGCCAGGGAGGCTCGCGCGCCGTCGGCACCCTCCTCGACGCCGTCGGGCCAGCCAGCCCTTTGGCCCGGGCACCACCTTTGCGCCAAACCACAAGCGTGCCGGGTACCACGACTCGGGGCCCTGCCCGCCCATGACCTGCACTATCCTCGGCAGATGCGTTCGAAGGACGGCGCGGCCATGTCCGCCACGGTGTTGGCGGTGGCCTTGCCGATGCTGGTTGCGCACTGGTTCGCGCTGGGCCACGGCATCTTCGCGCAGATGGTGTCAGTGCTGCTGTGGGGCGTGGCCGTGCTCGTCTGGGCGGCAACGAGCGGGTCTACGCCCGTCCCCTGGCGGCGGCTCGCGCCGCTGCTGGCGGCGTTGGGCCTCGTCGCCTTCGGTGTGATGGCCAGCGCGGTGTTCCGCGGCGCACCAAGTGGTGTCTGGGCGGGCTCGCTCGGCGTGCTGCTGACAGCGGCGCTCGTGGCGGTGACGGGTGCGCTGGCCGCACGGCATCGGCCGGACGAGGCCACACGCGCCCTCATGTGGGGGTTGGCGCTGGCGGCCCTGGTTTCGCTGGCCATTGCCGCACTGCAACTCGTCGCGCCGGGCTGGGGCGATCCGTCGTGGGTGGCGCCTGCCCGCACACCGGGCCGCGCCAGCGCCAACCTCGTGCAGCCCAACCATCTGGCCACTCTGCTGCTGTGGGCCTGGCTGGCCATGGCGATGTGGCCGCAGGGCAGCCGCGGGGTTGCCAGCGCTGACAAGTCCACCCACGGCGCGCACCTCACTGCGGAGTCCGCACCTTCTGCCGGCATCTGGGCCTTCTTGCTGGCCTTCGCACTGCAGGCCGGCATCGTCGCCACCTCGTCGCGCGCGGCGTTGGTGGCCAGCCTTGCGCTGGCCATGTGGGCGGCGCTTGACCGGCGGCTGCCGCGCCCCAGCGCGTGGCTGCTGTGGAGCACCGCGCTGGGCGGACTGGCGATCACGCTGGGGCGTGTCATGGTGGCTCCGACCGCCTCACTGGGCGCAGGCGCCTCGCTGGTTCGGCCAAGCGCGCGAAGCGGCGTCTTTCTCGACACCCTGCTGCTCGTGCGTGAGCATTTCCTGACCGGTGTGGGATGGATGGAGTTCCAGCTCGCCTGGTCGCTTTCGGCCCTGGGCGACCGCGGACCCAGGACCTACGAGCATGCCCACAACCTGGTGCTCAATCTGGTGGTCGAGCTCGGCCTGCCACTGGGGCTGGCCGTCTGCGGCACTCTGGCCTGGGGTGCCTGGCTCCTGCTGCGTTCGGCCAGCAGCGTCGCGCCGGCGATGCAAGCCCGCGCCTTGATGCTGCTGGCCATGCTCGGTGCCGTGGGCATGCACAGCATGTTCGACGCGCCGTTCTGGTATGCCTACCTGCTGCTGCCCTCGGCATGGGCCTGGGGTTGCGTGGTTGGCCTGGCTGCCGGGCCTGCGCCGCGCCAGCAGGATTCATTGGCGCAGAGCATACGCATTGCCAACAGCGCGGCGCGCTGGCGGTCTGCGCTCAGCGTCGCCGGCGCTGCAATGGCTTGCGCCGCCGCGGCGGCATGGCTGGACCTCCGGTCCGTGTTGCTGCCCACACCACGGTGGGATGCCAAGGCGGCGCCGACGGCGGGGCCCGCGGACCCGGTGCCTGGCCACAGCCGGCTCTTCGGCTACTTGGCAGACCATCGGCGTGCGCTGAGTGCGGCCGATGCAGCGCCAGAGCTGTTCCGGAGCGCACGCTGGGTCACGATCGACACGCAGTTGCTGGCGGCGTGGATCGCAGCGCTCGAAAGGGCCGGGCGCCATGACGAAGCCCGCTACCTCATGCAGCGCGCGCTCGAGTTCCGCGATCCTGCATTCGGCCCTTGGCTGGCGGAGTGCCGCGGCGTGGCGCCACTGGAGCCGCCCTCGCGCTGCCGCGCCCCGGCCAAGATGCGGAACTGGCGCGACTTTCGCTGAGTAGCGGCAAGGACTTCCAAGCGGTGCGTCAAGCCGTTAGACAGTTCAGCGCGGCGTCAAGCCGCAGACCTTTCCCCGCGGCGTCAGGCGACTTCATGCGACTTCAGGCGGCCGCAGGCCACGGGGCGCTCACGGCGATTGCCGGCGCCCGTGACAGATGGGCAATCGAGTTGGCGTAGTAGCGCAGCAGCGCCGTCTCCGCCGGCCGCGCCAGGTACAGGCCATCCACGTCGTCCACCATGTGGCGCTGCACGAGCATGCGCAGCCCCGCGCTGACCGCGTAATCCCAGTCGCTGCGCGGCACGTAGATGCGCGCGCCGCCGCCCTCGAGTTGGGCCACCAGCGCCCCGACCTCGGATTTGATCTCGAACTCGCTCTTCGCACGCAGCGGGTCGCTCAGCATCACCGTGGCCACCAACGGCACCGGCAGCACCGGGATCAGGTGGCCCACCTGCTCCATCAGGTGCCGGCCGAGTGCGGCCACCTCAGCGTGTCGGTCCATCTTCTCGAGCTTCTCGAGCACGACACCGCGCGTTGCGGTCCAGGCACGCACGGAGACCGGCGTGCCGAAGTTGACGCAGGCATAGCCGAAGCGATGCCAGCGGCTGCGCAACAGCAGGCTCGCCTGCCCAGCGACGAAGCGAAGCGTGTTCCATGCCGCGGCGGGACCGCGCGTGCGCGGCGCGCTCTGGTCGCCGTTCAATAACTGCGTTCGGTCTTCGAGCACACGGTCGTAGTTCAACCCCAGCGGCACGAAAACCAGATCACGCTCACCGTCGTGGCGGTAACCACGCAGCATGTAGTCGAGCACGCCGAAGCGCGGCTCGCGCAACGCGCCGTCGCGCGTCAGGCCGCCCTCGGGGTACACCGCCTGGGTGACGCCGGCCTCGGTGGCCATGGCCACATAGCGCTCGAGCACGCGGCGGTACAGCTCGTCCTTGGAGTTGCGGCGCACGAAGTAGGCGCCCATGGCGCGGATCAGCTGCTGCAGCCCTATCACGCGCGCCCACTCACCCACCGCGTAGCTCAGCGCGGCTCGCTCGGCGGCGAGATAGCTCGCCACGATGTAGTCCATATTGCTGCGGTGGTTCATCACGAACACCACCGTCGCGTTCTCGGGGATAGCCTCCAGCCCGGCTTCGTCGGCATAGCCGATGCGCACGCGGTACAACGCCTGCGAGATGCGCTTGCCGATCCAATAGCCGATGCGAAAGTACACGAAGGCGTTGAAGGCCGGCACGATCTCGCGCGCATAGCGCTGCACCTGGTCGAGCGCCACCTCACGCGGCATGCCACGCTCGTCGGCAAAGCGCTTGGCCGCCTGTTGCACCTTGTCGTCAAAGACGAGCTGGTCGATGAGGGCCTGGCGGCGGATCTGCTGAAAGGGCCGGGGCTGGATCTTCAACCGCTGCCCGACCTCGGCCAGCACCTTGGCCGCGCGGTTGCGCACGTACCAGCGCGCGGAAGGCAGCAGCAGCCGTTCTAGCAGAGCCCAGGCCGCCAGAGCGCCGCCGGCCAGCGCGAGCCACAGGGGGAGCTCGACGCTGGTGCTCATCGTCGCGCCGCGGTCAGTCCGCGGTGCCTTCGGCAAGCGCCGGCGTGGTGATCTCGCCCGGCACCGCCTTGCGCGCGAACAGCGTGTAGACGGTGGGCACGACGAAGATGGTGAGCAGGGTGCCCAACGACATGCCGCCCACGATGACCCAACCGATCTGCTGCCGACTCTCGGCGCCGGCGCCGGTGGACAACGCCAGCGGCAACGCGCCCAGCACCATGGCGCCGGTGGTCATGAGGATGGGGCGCAGGCGCAGGCTCGCCGCCTCGACCACCGCCTCCATGACCGTGCGGCCCTGTTTACGCAACTGGTTGGAGAACTCCACGATCAGGATGCCGTGTTTGGTGATCAGGCCCACCAGCGTGACGAGGCCGATCTGCGAGAACACGTTGAGCGTGCTGCCCGACAGGTGCAGCGCCGCCAGCGCACCGACCATCGACAGCGGCACCGACAACAGGATCACGAAGGGGTCGACGAAGCTCTCGAACTGCGCCGCAAGCACGAGGAAGATGAACAGCAGCGCCAGCACGAAGACCACGGCGAGCGAGCCCGCGGACGCGCGGAACTCGCGGCTCACGCCGTTCAGCTCGGTGGCATAACCCGGCGGCAGAATGCGCCGCGCCGTATCGTCCATGAACTGCAGCGCCTCGCCCAACGAGTAGTCGGGCGCCAGATTGGCCGTGAGCGTGACTGAGCGCCGCTGGTTGAAGTGGTTCAGCTCGCGCGGGCTTACCGCCTCGCGCAGCTTCACCAGCGCGCTGAGCGGCACCATCACGTCACCGCGCCCGCGCACGAACATGCGGTCGATGTCCTCGGGCGTGGTGCGGTCGGCGCCGGTGGTCTGCACCAGCACGTCGTACTGCTCGGCATCGCGCTTGTAGCGGGTGACGACACGCCCGCCGAGCATGGTCTCCACGGTGCGCGCCACCGCCTCCACCGAGACGCCCATGTCGGCCGCACGTGCGCGGTCGACCTCGAGGAAGATCTCGGGCTTGTTCAGCTGCAGGTCCATGTCGGGCTGCACGATGCCCTTGTTCTGCTGCATCGCGGTCATCATCTGCTGCGCGTTGCGGGCCATGTTCTCGTAGCTGTCGCCGCTCACGATGACCACCTCTAGGGGCCTGGAGCGGAAGCCCTGGCCGAGGCTGGGCGGCGTCACCGGGAAGGCGCTCACGCCAGGCAGCGCCGTCAGCCGGGGTATCAGCTCGCGCTGCAGCTGCTGCGTGGTCTTCGTGCGTTCGGACCAGTCGACGGTGCGAAAGACCCCGAATGCGCTGGACACCTGGCCCCCGCCGATGAAGAGGAAGCGGCGGTCGAACTCCGCGTACTCGGCGCCGATGCGGTCGATGGCGTCGAGGTAGCGCGCGGTGTACTCGAGCGTCGCGCCGTCGGGGGCGCGGATCGGCATCGCGATCACACCGCGGTCTTCCATCGGCGAGAGTTCGCTCTTTGCAGTGGTGTACAGCCACGCGCTGGCGGCCCCCGAGCCCAGCATCACCGCCACCACCAGCCAGCGCTGCGCGAGGCTCCAGCGCAGCGCGGCGGTGTAGCCGGCCCCCAGGCGCACCAGCGCCGTCTCCATGGTGCGGTCGAACCAGCCGGGCTTGGGGTTGTGGCGCAGCAGCTTGCTGCACATCATCGGCGTGAGCGTCAGCGCGACGAAGCCCGAAACCAGCACCGCGCCGGCCAGCGTCAACGCGAACTCGCTGAACAGACGCCCGGTGCGCCCCGGCGTGAAAGCCAGCGGCGCGAACACCGCCGCAAGCGTCAGCGTCATGGCCACCACCGCGAAGCTGATCTCGCGCACGCCCTTCAGCGCCGCCTGGAAGGGCGTCAGGCCCTCCTCGATGTGGCGGAAGATGTTCTCCAGCACCACGATGGCATCGTCGACGACGAGACCGATGGCCAGCACCAGCGCCAGCATGGTCAGCGTATTGACGGTGAAGCCGGCAAGCGCCACCAGAGCGAAGGCGCCGATCAGGCTGACCGGAATGGTCACCAGCGGAATGATCGAGGCCCTGAGCCGGCGCAGGAAGACGAACACCACCAGCGCCACCAGCGCGATGGCCTCGGCGAGGGTCGTGTACACGGCCTGGATCGAGCGGTCGATGAAGACCGAGAGGTCGTTGGCCTGCACCACCGTCACCGAAGGCGGCAAGTCGCGCTGGATGAGCGGCATCACCGCGCGCACGCCGTTGGCCACATCGATGGGGTTGGCGGTGGCGTTGCGGATGACGCCGGTGCTGATGCTGGGCACGCCGTTCAGGCGCACGCGGCTGCGCTCGCTCGCGGCGCCCTCCTCGACACGGGCCACGTCCTTCAGGCGCACCGTGTAGCCGCCCGCGGTCTTGAGCGCGATCTCGTTGAACTGCGCCACCGTGTTGAGGTCGGTGCGCGAGGTGACGCTGAACTCGCGCTGTCGGCTCTCGATGCGGCCGGCGGGCACTTCGAGGTTCTGCCTGCGCAGCGCATCCTCGACGTCTTGCACGGTGAGGCGGTAGGAGGCCAGGCGGTCGGCATCGAGCCAGATGCGCATCGAGTATTTGCGGTCGCCGCCGATCTGCACATCGGCCACGCCGGGCACCGTCTGCAGACGCGGCTTGACGACGCGGTTGATGAGGTCGGTGAGCTCGAGCGTGCCCATCGTCTCGCTGGTGTAGGCGAGCCAGATGGTGGGCGTGGCATCGGCCTCGACCTTGGCGATGACGGGCTCGTCCACCGCAGCCGGCAAGCGCCCGCGCACGCGCGAGACACGGTCGCGCACCTCGGCGGCGGCGGTGTCGGGGTCCTTTGTGAGGCGGAAGCGCACCGTGATCTGGCTGCTCTCGGTGCGCGAGATCGAGGTCATGATGTCCACGCCGTCGATGCCGGCGATGGAGTCTTCCAGCGGCTTGGTGACCTGGCTCTCGATGACCTCGGAACTGGCGCCCAGCAGCCGCGTGCTGACGTTGACCAGGGGCTCGTCGATGCGCGGGTACTCGCGCACCGTGAGCTGTTTGAAAGAGACAAGTCCCACCAGCACCAGCAGCAGCGACATCACGATGGCCAGCACCGGGCGGCGGATCGAGGTTTCGGACAGCTTCATCACGTCCTCCGGACTGGCGTCAAGTGGGGCTGGTCGGCAAGCCCGGGCCCGGGCGCATCGCGGCCGCGGCCCCCGATACCGGCGCCGCCGCCGGGCTGGCCCCACCCGGTGCCGAGGCCATGCCGCGGGCCGGGCCGGGCCCGCCGGGCCCACTTGCGTCCGGCCCAGCGCGAACCGCCGGACCGCGGCCCGCCTGTGCGAGATCGATCACCCGCACCGGCGTCGAATCGCCACGCATCAAGCGCGCCTGCCCCGCGGTGACCACCAGGTCGCCCGGCTTCAACCCCTCGAGGATCTCGACCTTGCCCGGCACGCGCAGGCCGATGCGTGCCTCCTGCCGCTGCGCGATCTTGCGGCCGCCCTCGGGGCCATCGACCACTTTGAAGACGAACTGCCGCGCTCCCAGCGGCACCAGCGCCTCCTCGGGCACCGCGACCGCGCCCTCGCGCACGGCAAACACCACGCGCGGCCGCGCGAACATACCGGGCTTGAGCACGGTGCCGGCGTTCTGCACCCGGGCACGCACGAGCAGGGCGCGTCCGTTTGCTTCCACCTGAGAGGCGAGCGCGACCACCTGGCCCTTGAAGGTCGTTCCGGGCATCGCGTCCAGAGTGAGTTCGATCGCCAAGCCCGGCCGCGTGCGCGAGACATAGCGCTCGGGCAGCGAGAACTCGACCTCCAGCGCCGACAGGTCCTCGAGCTTCACGATGTCGGCGCCATCTTTGACATAGTCACCCACGTCCACGGTCCGCAGGCCGGCGGTGCCGTTGAAGGGAGCAAGCACGCGCATGCGCGCCGCCTGCGCCTGTGCCAGCGAGACCTGGGCCTCGGCCACCTGCAGCGCGGCTGCGTTCTGGTCCACCGCACTCTGGCTCACGAAGTTCTGCGCCAACAGCTCGCGGCTGCGTTGCAGGTTGGTACGCGCGATGCTGGCCTGCGCGTTGGCTTGCTCGAGCTGGGCCTGCTGCAGCGTGTCGTCGAGCTGCACCAGCAGCTGGCCCTGGCGCACAGGCTGCCCATCGATGAAGCCGAGGCGCGCGATGCGCCCGCTGACCTCGGGGCGCACCATCACGCCCTGGCGCGCCTTTAGCGAGCCGACGGCCTGGACGTCGTCGACGATGGTCATCGATTCGACCCGGGCCACTTCCACCGGTGCCGGGCCACCCTGGCCGCCACCGCCACCGCCAGCGCCACCAGCAGCACCGCTGCCCGCACGCTGCGACGCAGCGGCACCAGCACCTGAGGCCGCCGCGGCGCGCGTCGCGCCAGCACCTGCGGTCTCGGTCTGCCCGACGGCCACGGGCGACACCGGTCGCTGAAACCACCAAGCCGCCGCGCCCGCGGCGGTTATGCCGACAACGGCAACGCCCGCATAGATCTTGTTCAAGTGCTCGTTCCGACGAGGGTGTATGGAAAGGAAGAAGGGTGCAGAGTCAGCACTGTATCCCCTGGCGAAAGCCGCGTGGCCCGCGTTGGCCGCTCGGCACCCACCCAGGACTAACCCTGAAGCCCTTGGGCAATGAATTCATCGACACCCCGATTGGCCAAGGCATCGGCGCGCTCGTTGCCCGGGTCGCCCGCGTGTCCCTTCACCCAGCGCCATTGCACGGCATGCCCGGCATTGAGGGTGTCCAGACGCTCCCAGAGTTCGGCGTTCTTGACCGGCTTCTTGTCGGCCGTGCGCCAGCCGCGTGCTTTCCAGCCATGGATCCAGGTCGTGATGCCGTTCTTCACGTACGCGCTGTCGGTGTAGATCGTGACGACGGAGCGCCGCTTCAGAGTAGCCAACGCCTCGATCACCGCGGTGAGTTCCATGCGGTTGTTGGTGGTGGCGCCGGCGCCGCCCCAGAGTTCTTTCTCGTGTGCGCCACGGGTGAGCCACGCGCCCCAGCCGCCAGGGCCCGGGTTGCCGCGGCAGGCGCCATCGGCATAGATCACCACCTCGGCCGCGCCCGCCGTCACGCGTCGCCTCGCCGCTTCACCTTGCGTGGGACCGCCTTGTCTTGGACAGTGGCGGTGAGCCGCGATGCACTGCCATGGCGCTGCGCCACCACGGCCGACGCGGCATGGGCCTTCGCGCGCCGGTCCTGCCGCACGAGCCCCACCAGACGCATGCCACGCACGCGTTTGACGGCGCAGATCACGTAGACCGCACCCAGCACAGGCCACCAGCGGTCGCCGACCCGGTCCATCCAAGCGTAGCGCTCGAGCCAGCGTTGGCCTGTCACGGGCGGCCGCCAGCAGCCAAAGCGGCCTGCCTCGACTTCGAAGCCGAGCAGGCGCAACCAATCGCGGGCACGCCAGTACCCGATGAACTCGCTGGCGCGAGGCAGAAAAAGGCCGCGCCCACGCGCCAGACCCATGCCGCGGCGCACGCGGCCCAACCGCTGGCGCAAGCCCCACAGGCTCGTCGGGTTGAACCCGACGATGACGATGCGCCCCTCGGGCACAAGCACGCGCTCCACTTCGCGCAGCGTGTGGTGCGGATCGCGTGCCAGTTCCAGCGAATGCGGCATCACCACGAGGTCGATCGAAGCGTCGGGGAACGGAAGGGCATCGAACTCGCAATGCAGGGCCAGCACCTGCCCCATGGGCCGCGTGCTGAGGCCATCATCGGCCGGCGGCACCGGCAGGGGCTGCGACACCTGCATCGAGTCACTGGCCACCCAGCGATGCGGCATGCGATTGGCTCGCAAGCCATCAAGTTCGGGCAGGCCAAGTTGCAGCGCATGGAAGCCGAACGCATCGGCGACCTCGTGGTCGAGGCGCGCCTGCGCCCAGGCCAACAGGTAGCTCCCCGGAGCGGTCTGCAGCCAGGCGGCCAACTCTATACTCGACTCGTCTCGCGTCATGGCCTCAGCCAAGCTCCCAATCACTCGTTGCGTTGCCGGGCCCGCCGTGCGCTCTGTATCGGTGTGGGCGATCGCGATCGCGAACCACGCAGGCCGACATGCCGGGTCGGTGGGCCCGAAGAGTGCTCCCCACGCACGCATGCCACGCGGGGCTTCGCGGGCATTCCGGACGGCTTCATTCTAGTGACGCATCAATACCACGACCGCCGGGCGGCATCGATGACGGGCGGAACGTTCTGAGGATGAGCATCCAGTGACTTCGACAGCGATGGCTGCGGCTGCGCGCGCCTGGCAGCGGCGACTCGGCTGGTTGGCGCCACCACTGCTGTTGTTTGCCGCAGGCTGTGCGCAGTTCGGGGCCGCGCTCGAACTTCCGGCCCGGGAGTCGACGGTGGTGGAAGCGGTCGTGGTGAGGGCCGAAAGTCCGCCGCCTTCGACATCGCTGCCGGCCGAAACGGGCGTGGCACAAGGTGCGCTGGGTGCCGCAACCGAAGCCACGGCACCTGGCCCAGTGCCCGCTGCGATCGCCGTCGAACACATGGCGCGACAAATCGGTGACGTCGTCGCCCTACTACCAGAGAACGTGCCACGCGCACGATTGGACCCCGACCAGGACGCCGAGCGCGCCGACCTCTGGGAACGCATGCGCGATGGCCTGCGCATTCCGGATCTCGAAAACGATCTTGTGCGCAAGTGGGAACAGCGCTACGCCGGGCAGTCGGAATACCTGCAGCGCATGGTGGAACGCGGCGCGCGCTACCTGTTTCACATCGTCGAGGAGATCGACAAGCGCGAGATGCCGATGGATCTGGCCCTGCTGCCCTTCATCGAAAGCGCGTTCAATCCCCAGGCCCTCTCGCGCGCCAGCGCCGCTGGCATGTGGCAGTTCATGCCGGGCACTGGGCGCGAATACGAGCTGCGGCAGAACCTCTTCCGCGATGACCGGCGCGACGTATTGGCATCCACACGCGCTGCGCTCGACTTCCTGGGCAAGCTGCACCAGCGCTTCGGTGACTGGCAGCTTGCGCTCGCCGCCTACAACTGGGGGCCAGGCAATGTGGCACGCGCGGTGACCCGCAACAAGAGTGCGGGCAAGCCCACGGATCTTTCTTCGTTGCAAGGCCTGCCAGCCGAGACGCGCAACTACGTGCCCAAGCTGCAGGCGATGAAGAATATCGTGCTCAAGCCATCGGCCTTCGGCATCGAGCTGGCGAAGCTCGAGAACCACCCCTACTTCCTGAGTGTGTTGATCGAGCGCGACATCGACATCGAATTGGCGGCGCGACTGGCGGAGTTGCCACTGGAAGAGTTCAAGCAGCTCAATCCGCAGCACAACCGGGCCGTGATCCTCTCGGCCGGCACGCCGCATGTGCTGCTGCCCTACGACAACGCCAACCGGTTCGTACGTGCCTTGGCCGAACGCACAGCCCCGCTGGCCACTTGGACTGCCTGGCTCGCGCCGCGCACGCTCAAGACCGCCGAAGCGGCCAAGCTCGTGGGCCTGAGCGAAGCCAAGCTGGCCGAGGTCAACCACATCCCGCCGCACATGCTGGTCAAGGTGGGGTCCACACTCATCGTGCCGCGCGGCGCCGCGACGATGGACGATGTCTCCGGCAGGCTCGCCGACACTGCCATGCTGACCCTTTCGCCAGACGGTCAGTCGGGCGGTCGCCAGACGACCCTGCGTGCCGGCCCCAAGGGCGACACCGTGGCCGCTGTGGCGCGCCGCCACGGCCTTGCCGCAGCCCAGGTGGCGCAGTGGAACCGGGTGGCCCAGAACGCGCGATTCGCCCCAGGCCAAGCCATCGTGCTGATCCTGCCGGCCCGCTCCCAGATCGTGGTGGCCGCTGCGGCCGCGGCACATGCCGGCAAGCCGGCGGCCAGGATTCGCAAGCCCGCGGCCGCCTCGGGCTCGGGCCGGCCCAAGGTGGCTGTTCGTTGATCCTTCTCGGCCCAGCGCGGCTCTGCCGACGCCCTCACCGGGCTTGCAGCAGCGCGCGCGATCTACGGTTTGCCGAGGAAGTCTCGCTTGCCGAGCTCCACGCCGGCGTGTCTGAGCAGCGCATAGGTCGTGGTGAGGTGAAAGTAGAGGTTGGGCAGCACGAAGTGCTTCAGGTAGCCCTCGCCGTCGAAACGCAACGGGTCGCCCTGTCGCATCGGCAACACGATCTCGCGGCGCTCTGATCCGTCGATCTTGTCAGCGGGAACCGTCTGAGCGTAGTCGGCCGTGCGTTGCAGCCTCGCACGCAAATCCCCGAGCGTGGCCTCGTTGTCGTCCCACTTCGGCGGCTCCAGGCCAGCCAGTCGTGCCACGCAACCCTTGGCGCCGTCGCTGGCGATCTGGATCTGCCGGGAGAATGGCAACATGTCCGGGGCCAAGCGCAGGCCCAGATAGTTGGCGGGGTCGAACTTGCGCGCGGCTGCATGCTCCTCGGCTTTTGCCAGCCACTCTTGGGCATTGCCGAACATGCGCGTGAAGACCGGGACGCTGGCGCCGTACATTGAAAGACTCACTGACCTTCTCCTAGAGGGTAGACAAACGGCCCGCCGCGTGGCGCAATGTAGCCTTGATCTTTGGGACCCGATCTGAACCCAGAATGTATGTTGACTGCCGCCGCTATGCCCTGGCTCGGTGCACGGATGCAGCGATTACATCTCGTGATGGTTCCAGGTGTCGGGATTCCTTACACCAGCTGGCTCCCGACCAAAGTTGAGTTGAATAAGCGGTTGATTTCAGAACAGAAACGACGCAAGGCACACGCCTTGCATTGTCCTTGTTAGGCGTTGCACCCATTCCACCCACCCGGGATACACCAAATGAAGTACGCACTGAAGTCCCTGATTGCTGCGGTCCTGGCCGCGGGCGCTGTGGCCAGCCAAGCGGCTGTGGTACCGATCGACGGGTCCTCGCCGGTTTTTGCCGGAGCGAGCCCGATCACCTTCGGCGAGGCCACGCTGGGCACCGTCAATCCGACGATCGGTTCGGTCAGCTTTGGTTCGTTCTTCGCAGGCCAGAGCCTCGGGAACATCATCAGCTGCGGTATCGGCGGGTTTCCAACAGGGGTCACGAACTGCGTGCTCGGCAACCCCACCGGACCGTTGTCGCTGGCAGGCGGTGGCAAGGCCCAGATCGTGAACGACCCGGCGCAAGCCAGTTCGCCAGTACTTGCCGGCTCGGCCTCCTTCACTTCGGGTGACCCCATCGCGATGCTGTTTGCGTCGGATGTGTCTGCCATCTCGTTCACCGCGGGCGGGTTCAACAATTTGGGCAATACCCGGGTCCTGGCCTTCTCGCGCACGGGCGCCATCCTCGGCGAACTGTTCAATCCTGCTGACCCGGCTGTGCCGGGCGCTCCGGCTGACTTCTTCACCTTTGCGTTCGGCAGCACCGGCAGTGATGGCACGACTCCGGAGAACTCGATCGCCGGCATCCTGATCAGCTTGATCGATGTCGAAGCACAAGGGTTCGCGATCGACAACATCCGCACGGTCGTTTCGGCGCCCCCGAGCACCGGCACGCCCAGCACCGGCACGCCGAACGAGACTCCCGAGCCCACCTCGTTGGCGCTCGTCGGTCTGGCGCTGCTCGGCCTGGGTATCGCGAAGCGGCGCCTGAAGGCCTGATCGCCGTCACAGACGCAACATCAAGGAATGCGGCGGCCTGCGGGCCGCCGTTTTCGTTTTTGGGCGTGGCACGGGCCCTCAGGATTCGCCGGCAGACCCGAAGCGGGCAGAATGAAGGTTTGCCTACCCTGCCATGCGCCCCGTTCGCGCGGGCGAAGGGCGCAGCCGGCGCCATGAACATCATCATCCTCGACGACTACCAGGACGCCGTGCGCAAGCTGAAGTGCGCAGCGCTGCTGGAACCGTACAGCGCCAAGGTCTTTACCAATACCGTCAAGGGCATCGGGCAACTTTCCATCCGGCTGAAGGACGCCGAGGTGCTGGTGACGATCCGCGAACGCACGCACTTTCCGCGCGCTTTGCTGGAGAAGTTGCCGCGTCTGAAGCTCATTGCGCAGACCGGGCGTGCCGGCCCGCACATCGATATCGAGGCTTGCACGCGCCTGGGTATCGCGGTGGCCGAAGGGGTGGGCTCGCCAGTGGCACCGGCTGAACTCACCTGGGCTCTGATCATGGGGTCGATGAGACGCGTGCCGCAGTACATCGGCAACCTGAAGCATGGGGCCTGGCAGCAGTCCGGGCTGAAGGCCGCGGCCATGCCGCCCAACTTCGCGCTCGGCATGGTCTTGCGCGGCAAGACACTCGGCATCTGGGGCTACGGAAAGATTGGCCGCCTAGTGGCACAGTACGGGCGCGCGTTCGGCATGCGGGTGGTGGTGTGGGGCAGTGAAGTCTCGCGCGACCGGGCCATGAGCGATGGCCTGGAAGCGGCGGGGTCGAGCGCCGAGTTCTTCGGCACATGCGACGTGCTCACTCTGCATCTCAGGCTCAACGATGAGACACGAGGCATCGTCACCTTCGACGACTTGGCATTGATGAAGCCGACCTCGCTGATCGTCAACACCTCGCGCGCCGAGCTCATCGCCGACAACGCCCTCGTGGCCGCGCTGAACCGCGGCCGGCCCGGCATGGCCGCGGTCGACGTGTTCGAGAGCGAACCGATCCTGCAAGGGCACCCGTTGCTCAGGCTCGAAAACGCCATTTGAACGCCGCACATCGGTTATGTGGAGCAGGACAGCTACGAGCTCTACTTCGGTGCCGCCTTCGAGAACATCGTCAATTTCGTCAAGAACACGCCCAGCAACCTCGTCAACCCCGAGGCGCTGAAGGTGTCGCGTTGAGCAATACATCGGTTCCAGTGCACCGGGCCCACGCGCCAGACAGATGCTGCACGCGGTAGAGACAACGCAAGCGCAGCAGCAGGCCACCGCGCGGCCCGCTTCGCGACTGCGCCTCTTCGTGGTCTTCACGCGCCTTGCCCTGCAGGGCTTCGGTGGCGTGCTGCCCGTGGCGCAGCGCGAGCTCGTCGAGCGGGAACGCTGGCTCACCCGCGGTCAGTTTCTTGAGATGCTTGCACTCGCTCAGGTGTTGCCGGGCCCGAACGTCATCAACCTCTCGCTGATGGTGGGGCAGCACTTCTTCGGGCGCAGCGGCGCGTTGACCTCGATGGCTGGCCTGCTGTGCGCCCCGCTGGCCCTGGTGTTGTTGCTGGCGGCGCTGGCCGCGCAGTGGCATTGGCATCCGGCCGTGAGCGGCGCGCTGCGGGGCATGGGCATCGTCGCGGCGGGTTTGGTCGTGGCCACGGCGCTCAAGCTGGCGGCGCCCTTGAAGAAGAGCCCGCTCTCGGCACCCGGGGCGGCGCTTTGCGCGGCGCTGGCCTTCGTGGGTGTGGGGCTGCTGCGCTGGCCCCTGGTGGTGGTCGTATTCGGCCTGGGGCTGGTAGCCTGGGGCTGGGCTCGGCTGTGCCTGCGCAAAGCACAGCACAAACGGCCATGATTGCCCGCGCCTGCTGCGAATGGCGATTGCGCAAGCGCGCAGCGGCGACAACCGTGCCGTGAGTTCCCTGGCCGACACATCGCCGGTCTGGCCGAGTTGGCTGACGGGGCATGCCTGGCTCGTTGGCAACGCCGGCCTGGGCATGGCCGACTTTGCGGCGCTCTTCGGCCACTTCCTCCTGCTCTCGCTGCTGGCCGTCGGTGGCGCGATGACCACGGCCCCTGACATGCAGCGCTATGTCGTCGGCGAACGTCACTGGCTCGGCGACATGCAATTCAGCGCCAGCGTGGCGCTCGCGCAGGCTGCGCCCGGGCCCAACGTGTTGTTCGTGGCCGTGGTGGGCTACAACGTCGGTGGTCTCGCCGGTGTGCTCGCCACGATGGTGGGCACGCTGTTGCCATCGACCATGCTTGCGCTGCGGGCCAGCCGCTGGAGTGCGCAGCACGCGCACTCGCCGGCGGTGCAAGCGCTGCACGCTGGGCTGGCGCCCATCACACTCGGGCTGCTGCTGGCCACCGGCTGGATCCTCTTCGAACCGGCGTCGAGGGCGTGGAGCAACGGGTTGCTCGCGCTCGTGACTGTGGTGATGATGTGGCGTACACGCTTGAGCCCGCTGTGGCTGATCGCCGTTGGGGCCGTGGCCGGCGCGTTCGGCTGGATCGGTTAGACCTGTCCGCCTGGAGCAGGCTCATCAAGGGTCCGGCGACATCACTGCCCAGCCGTTACCTCGACCGCGCGCCCGTTGCGCAGGCCCGCGTCAGCCACGCGCTGCGATGCGCTGTCGCCGAGCCTCGTACAGACAGACGCCCGCCGCGACCGAGACGTTGAGGCTCTCCACCGCACCAGCCATCGGGATGTGCACGAGTTCGTCGCAGGTCTTGCGGGTAAGTTGGCGCAGGCCCGTGCCCTCGGCGCCCAGCACCAGCGCCATCGGCCCGGTCAATTCGGCCTCGTAGAGCGAACGCGGTGCATCGTCACTGGTGCCGACAACGCGGATGTCGCGCTCCTTCAGCTCCATCAGCGTGCGAGCAAGGTTGGTGACCATCAGATACGGCACCGTCTCGGCCGCGCCGCTGGCGACCTTGGCCACCGTGGAGTTGAGGCCAACCGCATGGTCACGAGGCGCCACCACGGCGTGCGCGCCGGCCCCGTCGGCCACGCGCAGGCAGGCGCCCAGGTTGTGCGGGTCGGTCACTCCGTCGAGCACCAGCAGAAGCGCCGGGCCCTGCACGGCGTCCAGCACATCGTCCAGCGAACGCTTGGGCGCCAGCGGCGTCACGCGCGCCACTACGCCCTGGTGCCGCGCCGTGCCGGCCAGGCGGGCCAGCCGTGCATCGTCGCTGTCAAAGACGCGCGCCCCGGCCGCATGGGCGCGCTCGACGAACTGCCGCATGCGCGCGTCGCGCCGGTTGGTGTCGACGTGCACCTCCTGCACAGACTCGGGTGCCGTCTTCAGGCGCACGGCGACGGCGTGGAAGCCGAAGAGTACCTTGGCACTCATCGACAAGTCCTCACGGGCGCGCCATCTTCGTCATCGTTCGATGCTACCTGCGGCATTCACCACCACCCCAACCAGCGGCCTCCGAGGATGGCGCCGATGAAAACGGGTTGGTGAACCATGTAGAAGCTCAGCGACCAGCGGCCGAGCAGGGCCCATGGCCGCAGGGCGCGTGGCAACGCTGCGGCCAGCACATCGCGCCGATGCACGAGCAGCCACTGCCCCGCCGCCAAGCCCCACAGCATCACGCCCAGCCAGGGCAGTACCGGCACCCAATCCTCGGTGATCGGCTTTTTCGTCACGAGCCCGGTCCAGTGAACAAAGGGCTGGTTGAACCACGGGTGCTGCACGAGCCTGGGCAGCGCCAGCACGAGCGCGCCGAGCGGCCACAGCCAAGGCCCCAGCGGTGAGGCGAGCCGCACGAGGATGAGCATCACCGCGATGCCATGCAGCACGCCAAAACCGATCCAGCTCTTCGGGAACAACATCGCCGAGCCCAGACTCACGAGCACCGCGCAGCCGGCCACCTGTGCCCAGCGCCGCCAGAACCGCGCGCCGAAGAGAGGCCCCCCGGCTTCGGTCTGCAGCGCCACGGCTTGGGCCAGGCCGGCGCAGAAGAGGAACAGGCTCACGATGCAGGTGCGCTGCTGCGTCCAGAACGGATCGCGATAGAAGTTCTGCGGCGGCATCAATCCGTACAGATTGAGGTCGAAGCACAGGTGGAAGCCCGCCATCCACAAGATGGCCACAGCGCGCAGTGCGTCGAGACGCTCGAATCGCTCCGCTCGCCCGGCTGTGGCGGTGGCCGCACTCATGCCGTCTTCTCGTAGACATCGGTGAAGCGCTCGCCGTCCCAGGCATACAGCAGCACCGCCGATTGCAGGCACTGGCTGGCCGGCCCCGGTCGAAAGAGCCCCACACATTGCCCACGCTCGAGCCGCACGCTGCGGTAGACCACGCCCAGAGAACCGCTCTCGCGCAACGTGAGACCGAGCCGACGCGAGGCGGTGTAGTCATCGAGGTCGTAGACCGCTGCGGCCACCGCCCCGGGAGGTCGCAGGTCGTGCAGGCGCCCATCGATGTGCACCTGGTACAGCCGCATCGGCAAGTGCACCGCACGCTGCCGCGTGGCGGCAAGAAATCGTCCGTGGTGGTAGCGCGTTTCCGCCACCGCAGTGGCGCGGTCGCGTGCAGCGTAGAACATGCCGAAGCCGCCATCTGAGAAGCGGCTGCCCACGGTATTGACGTGCGTGAACGCGGCCATGATGGGCCCGCTGCCGGGCCCGAACACGCGCTCGGCGCGAGGCACGCGCTGAATCTCGCCGAGCTCGTCGCGCACACGCTCGTTGGTCAAGGCCTCGAGCGCAAACAACGCGTCGAAGTCCTCGGCGTTGGCGACGCGGTCGAACAGGTTCACTGGCGGGTGGCGCGTGGGCACGATGCGGCAAGCCGCCGCCCAGCGCAGGCGGCGCGCTTCGGGTAGCGCGGGAGGCGCCGTGGCGCCGGTGCCCCGCTGCTTCAGGACCAACCCCCGCCGCGCACACCGTCGAGGTACACACGCACGGCGTGCAGGTCGCTCACATTGCCGGCCAGCATGCGCTCTAGCGCCGAGCGGCCGCCAAAGGCCGGCGCCTGGTTCGGTTCGCGCACCCAGGTGTCGGCCGCCGCAGCGTCGGGCAGCAGGATCTGCAGGCTCTTCCAGATGCCAAGCAGGTACGACAGGCGTTCCAGCGTATCGCGCGGCAGGCTCGCCCGCTCGGGTTGCTTGCGCCATGCAAAGAACGTGCTGCGCGGCGGCTGGCCGAGCAGACACAGCTGCTCTTCGACGTTCAGCTGCCAAGCCTGCGCGATGCGTTCAAAGGCGCGCAAACCCGGCGCGGCCAACTGGTCCAAGGTGAAAGCGGGTGCGGACGCCTCCGGGGCAAGAACGGCGCTCATGGAAGACTCCAAGAATGAACTTTCATTTGACTATAGTCTGTAACCAGACTGATGACAATGGGCTCCGGCCAGCGGCCGTGGCAGAAGCCGCACCACCGCACCACCGCACCACCGTACCCCGCGCGGCGCTGGCCTGCCCCACGGGCATGCGCAGGCGCCCGCCTATGCGTCGGCGAAGCGCCCGCCCGTTTCAGCCAGCTTCACCACCACCTTCGCGGGTTCGAAGCGGGGCCCGTACTTCGCCGCGAGCTCTCGCGCGCGCGCCACGAACACTTTCGCTCCCATCGCGTTGATGAACTGCAGCGCCCCACCGTGGAACGGCGCAAAGCCCCAGCCGAAGATGCTGCCGATGTTCGCGTCGGCCACCGAGCGCAACACCTTCTCTTCATAGCAGCGCGCCGCCTCATTGGCTTGCGCGAACAACAGGCGGTCGATCAGCTCGCGCTGCTCGGGCTGCTGCGCCGCGGTCGGATACAGCTTCGTCAGCTCGGGCCACAAGGCCTTGCCCGAATCGGTGTAGTCGTAGAAGCCCTTGCCGGCCTTCTTGCCGATCCGACCGATCTCGCACATCTGGCGGATCACGCTCGATCCCGGGTGCTCCGGCCAGGTCTTGCCTTCCGCCGCCAGGTCCTTGCGCGTCTGCTCCTGCACGTGCAGGCTCAAGCTCAGGCTCACCTCGTCCTGCAGCGCCAGCGGCGGCATCGGCATGCCGGCCTGCTGGCCGGCCACCTCGATGCTGCGTGGGTGCACGCCTTCTTTCAGCATCGCGATGCCCTCGCTCACGTAGGTGCCAAAGACTCGGCTCGTATAGAAGCCGCGGCTGTCGTTGACCACGATCGGTGTCTTGCCAATCTGCAGCACGTAGTCGAAGCCGCGCGCCAGTGTCTCGTCGTTCGTCTCGTTGCCGACGATGATCTCCACCAGCGGCATCTTGTCCACCGGGCTGAAAAAATGCAGGCCGATGAAGTTCTTCGGACGCAGGCTCGCCTGCGCCAGTCCCGTGATGGGCAACGTGCTGGTGTTGGACGCGAACACCTGGTCGGCGGCCAGCACGGCCTCGGCCTTCCTCGTGACCTCGGCCTTGATGGCGCGGTCTTCGAACACGGCCTCGATGACGAGGTCGCAGCCGGCGAGCTCTTCGTACTTCGTGGTCGGCCGGATCTTCGCCAGCAGCGCGTCACGCTTCTCGGCCGTGCTGCGACCCTTCTTCACCGCCTTGTCGAGCAGGCCCTGCGAGTACGCCTTGCCCCTGTCAGCCGCCTCTTGCGTCGTATCGAGCAGCACCACCTCGATGCCGGCCTTGGCGGAGACGTAGGCGATGCCACCGCCCATCATGCCGGCGCCCAGGATGCCCAGCTTCTTCACCTTCGAGGCCGGCACGCCCACAGGACGCGAAGCGCCTTTCTTGATGGCGTTCAGCTGATACCACAACGTATTGATGATGTTCTTCGACTCCTGCGACATCACGCAGGCGGCGAAGTAGCGGCTCTCCACCACGCTCGCGGCCTCGAAGTCGAGCAGGCCACCCTCGAAGATGCTGCTCATGATGTGCCGCACCGCCGGGTAGTTACCCCAGGTCTTCTGGCTGGCGATGGAGGGTGCGATGGCCCACATCTGCACCACCGCTGGCGAGCGGCTGTCGCCGCCGGGGAACTTGAACTTCGGCTGGTCCCAGGGCTGCTTGGCCTTCGGATTGGCGGCGATCCAGGCACGCGCCTTCGCCATCAGATCCTCGCGGTCACGGGCCAGCTCGGTGAGCAAGCCCATCTCCCTGGCCTTGACGGGCGCCATGTCGTTGCCTTCGCCGCAAATCTGCAGCGCCTGCTGGATGCCCACCAGCCGTGGCAGCCGCACCGTGCCGCCGCCGCCGGGCAAGAGACCCAGCTTCACCTCGGGCTGACCGATCTTCAAGCGTGGATCGTCGACGGCGAATCGCGCATGGCAGGCCAGCGCGATCTCCAGTCCACCGCCGAGCGCATGACCGTTGATGGCCGCCACCACCGGCTTGCCCTGCAGTTCGAGTTGGCGCAGCACCTTCTTCATCGCCATGCTGGCTTCGAAGGGCTCTTCAGGCTGGGCCCACTTGCTCATGCGGTCGAGGTCGCCGCCGGCGCAGAAATCGGCCTTGCCGCTCGTGAGGAGCATGCCCTTCACAGCCGGGTCGGCGAGCTTCGCCATCGCCTCGGCGATGCCTTCCATCAGCACATCGCCGACCACGTTCATCGGGCGGCCGGGCAGGTCCATCGTCGCGACGAGGATGCCGTCGCTGCCCACTTCGAGCTTGACTGCGTTCGACATGTTCAGACCCTCTCGATGATGGTGGCGATGCCCATGCCGCCGCCCACGCACAGCGTGGCGAGGCCGGTGCTGAGATCGCGACGCTCCAGCTCGTCGAGCAGCGTGCCGAGGATGATGCAGCCGGTGGCCCCCAGCGGATGGCCCATCGCGATCGAGCCGCCGTTCACGTTGACGCGGTCGAGGTCGACGCCGAGATCGCGCGCCGTCTTCATCGGCACCACCGCGAAAGCCTCGTTCACCTCCCAGAGGTCGATGTCCATTGGCGCCATGCCCGCCTTGGCGAGCGCCTTGCGGCACGCGGGCGTCGGGCCCGTCAGCATGATCGTCGGCTCGCTGCCGATCACTGCCGCGGCACGGATGCGGGCGCGCGGCTTCAAGCCCGCCTTCGCGCCGCCTTCCTTGCTGCCCACGAGCATGAGCGCCGCGCCATCGACGATGCCGCTGCTGTTGCCCGCGTGGTGCATGTGCGTGATGCGCTCCACCGTCGTGTACTTGCGCAGCGCCGTCGAGTCGAAACCCATCTGGCCGATCATCGCGAAGCTCGGATCCAGCTTCGCCATCGCCTCCAGCGTGGCGCCTTCGCGTATGGTCTCGTCGCGGTCGAGCATCAGCAGGCCCGCGATATCGCGCACGGGCACCTGGCTCTTCGCGAAACGCCCTTCGGCGCGTGCGGCCGCGGCCAACTGGTGCGAGCGCAGCGCGAAGCCGTCGACATCGGCACGGCCCCAGCCTTCCAGCGTGCCGATGAGATCGGCGCCGATGCCTTGCGGCACGAAGCCCGTCTTCTGATTGATGCGCGGGTCCATCACCCAGGCGCCGCCGTCGCTGCCCATGGCCCAGCGGCTCATGCTCTCCACGCCGCCGGCCACGACCAGGTCTTCGAAGCCGCTGCCCACCTTGGCCGCGGCGAGGTTCACGCTCTCCAGGCCGCTGGCGCAGAAGCGGCTTTGCGTGACACCGGCCACCGTCTGCGCCCACTCGGCATCGAGCACCGCGGTGCGGGCGATATCAGCGCCCTGTTCGCCCACCGGCGTGACGCAGCCCAGCACCACGTCATCCACGAGCGAGGTGTCGAGCTGGCAACGTTGCTGCAGGGCCAGCAGCAGCGTGCGCAGCAGCCACACCGGCGTGGCCTGGTGCAGGCTGCCGTCCTTCTTGCCCTTGCCCCGCGGGGTGCGGACATGGTCGTAGATAAATGCGTCAGACATCGTGTTCTCCTTACATGAACCGAGCGGCGAGCTCTTTCATGATCTCGTTGGTACCGCCGTAGATGCGCTGAACGCGCGCGTCCACATACAACTCGGCAATCGGGTACTCCATCATGTAGACGTAGCCGCCGAAGAGCTGCAGGCAATCGTCCATCACCTGGCACTGCTGCTCGCTCACCCAGGCCTTGGCGAGCGCGGCGCGTGCGGCGTCGAGTTCGCCCTTGAGGTGCGCCGCCATGCAGGCGTCGACATAAGCGCGTGTGGCCAGCACCGTGGCCTGCACCTCGGCGAGCTTGAAGCGCGTATTCTGGAAGTCCCACACCGTCTTGCCGAAGGCCTTGCGCTCCTTCGTGTACTTGAGCGTCTCATCGAGCGCACGCTCCATCGCGCCGATGCCGCTCACGGCGATGATGAGCCGCTCCTGCGGCAACTCCTGCATGAGCTGGAAAAAGCCCTGACCTTCCTTCATGCCCAGCAGGTTCTCGGCCGGCACGCGCACGTAGTCGAAGAAGAGCTCGCTCGTATCCTGCGCCTTCATGCCCACCTTGTCGAGGTGGCGGCCACGGCGGAAGCCCTCGGCCTTCTCGGTCTCGACGAAGACCAGCGAGATGCCCTTGGCGCCGCCATCACCCGTGCGGCAGACCACGGCAATCAAGTTGGCATTCTGACCATTGGTGATGAACGTCTTGGCGCCGTTGATGACGTAGTGCTCGCGGTCGCGCCGCGCCGTGGTGCGCACGGCCTGCAGATCGCTGCCCGCGCCGGGCTCGGTCATCGCGATGGCGGTGATGAGCTCCGCCGTGGCCATCTTCGGCAGCCAGCGGCGCTTCTGCTCCTCGGTGCCGTGGTGGAGGATGTAGGGCGCCACGATCGCCGAATGCAGCCCACCACCCCAGCCGCTGAGGTTGGCGCGGGCCTGTTCGAGCAGGATCACCGCCTCGTGGCCGAAGTCTCCGCCGGCGCCTCCATAGGCCTCGGGTGTGGAGACGAGCAAGAGCCCGTTGGCGGCGGCTTCGCGCCACACTTCGGGTGGCATCAGTCCGCGTTCTCGGAACTCGGCCGCGCGAGGAACCCACTTGTCGGCGATGTAGCGCGCCGCGGAGTCCTGGAGCATGCGGTGCTCCTCGGTCATCCAGGTCGAGGGAAACAGCGGCAACATCAGGCAGCTCCGTTCAGCGGGTATCGAGTTGCTTGCGCACCTCGGCATTGATGAGGCGCAGTTCGGCCAGTGTCGACTCGATGTGTGCGCGCTTCTGCTCCAGTTCCGCGATGGCGACATCGGTACGCTGCAGAACGTACTTCAACTGCTGCACGCGCCCTTCGCCGGCGGCGCCATAGAGATCGAGATAGTGCTTGATCTCGGTCAGCGACGCGCCGATCGCCTTGCTGCGCAGGATGAGTGCCAGGCGCGCGCGGTCGCGCCGGGTATAGACGCGGGTGCCGTTGATGCGCCGCGGGGCCAGCAGATCCTTGTCCTCGTAGAAGCGGATGGTGCGCAGCGTGATACCGAAATCGCGGCACAGCTCGGTAATGCCGAACAGCTCGCCCGTGTCGGTCTCGCGGTGCGAGGCCACGACCTCGCTGGCGGTCGGCACTGTCGGCGCGGTCGGCAGGGCCGCCGCAGGCCGCGCACCGGCGCGTGCGGGCCCACCAGCCGGCTTTCGGGCCACGCGCTGAAGCACCGCCAACCCGCCTACACCACGCGCTGCAGCTTGAGCGCCACGCTCATGTCGCCCGAGACCTTGAACTTGCCCATCATGAAGCCAGTGGCTGGCTCCAGCTCGCCGGTGACCAACGCCACCAGATTCTCGTGCGTGATGGCCACCGTGCAGTCGGTCTCGCGATCGGTGTTGTCCACGGTGTTGGGCACGCCCTTGCCGTCGATGACGATCACACCTTCGGCGCCGCAGTCGAACTTGAGCGTGGCGTTCAGGCCGCTCGAATCACCCACCTTGGCGCGCAGGGCTTCGGTGATGGCTTGCATGTCCATGGAGGCAACCTTGGAGAGGGTGGAATGGAGGTGAGGCGATGCTAGCGCGCGCGGGTTCCGTTGCACCCCTCGAAATCCCCTAGAAGTCATCCAGTTGACGTTAACGTCACCCGCGGTTTCAATCGCGGTCATGGACACCGACCCCCGCCCCGGCTACCGCAGCGTATTCCGCCCCGGGCTCTTTGCCGGGCAGGTGATCTGGGTCACCGGCGGCGGCAGCGGCATCGGCCGCTGCGTGGCGCACGAACTGGCCTCGCTCGGCGCCACCATGGTCATCAGCGGACGCAAGGCCGACAAACTCGAGCGCGTGGCCGCCGAGATCGCCGAGGACGGCGGGCGTTGCCACACCATCGCCTTCGACATCCGCGACGAAGAGGCAGTGAAGGCCGCTGTCGCCCAGGTGCTGGCGGCCCACGGCCCGGTAACAGGCCTCGTCAACAACGCCGGCGGCCAGTTCCCCTCGCCGCTGATGGCCATTGCGAAGAAGGGCTTCGAGGCGGTGGTGGCCAACAACCTCACCGGTGGCTTTCTGATGATGCGCGAGCTCTTCACGCAGTGCATGGAGCAACACGGCGGCGCCATCGTCAACATGACGGCCGACTTTCGCAACGGCATGCCCGGCATGGGCCACAGCGGCGCGGCCCGCGCAGGCATGAGCAACCTCACGATGACGGCCGCCTTCGAATGGGCGCATGCCGGCGTGCGTGTGAATGCCGTGGCGCCGGGCTGGATAGCCTCCAGCGGCATGGACACCTACGGCCCGGCGATGCAGCCGCTGCTGAAGAAGCTGAAGAGCGCCGTGCCACTCAAGCGCATGGGCCTAGAGGCCGAGGTCAGCGGCGTCATCGCCTTCCTGCTCTCTCCGGCGGCCTCGTTCGTCACCGGCATCACGGTGCAGATCGACGGCGCCGCCTCGCTCGGCAGCACGATCTTTCCGCTCCAGGACGCTGCCAACTCCAAGCCGTTCGATGGCTTCCACCGCGCCGTCACGCCCGAGGTCTTCAAGACATGATGGCCCTGACATGACGGCACTCGCCAGCGCGTTGAACCCGGCCTCGGCCGCCTTCCAGGCCAACGGCGCGCGCATGCAGGAGCGCCTGGCCGAGGTGCGCCGGCTCGAGGCGCTGGTGGTGGCCGAGTCGGCCAGCAAGGCCAAGCGATTCGAGGCACGCGGCCAGCTGTTGCCCCGCGAGCGTGTGGCCCGCCTCATCGACCGCGGCAGCGAATTCCTCGAACTCTCCACGCTCGCCGGCCTCGGCATGCACGACGACGACGGCAAGAAGAGCGTGATGGGCGGCGGCAGCATCGTCGGCATCGGCGTCGTCTGCGGCAAGCGTGTGCTCGTCTCCGCCAGCGACAGCGGCATCAAGGGCGGCACCGTGGCGCCGATGGGGCTCAAGAAAGCGCTGCGCGCGCAAGAGCTCGCGCGCGAGAACAAGCTGCCGCTCGTGGCGCTGGTGGAGAGCGGCGGCGCCAACCTGATGTACCAGGCCGAGATCTTCGTCGACGGCGGGCGCACCTTCGCCAACCAGGCGCGTCTGTCGGCAGCCGGCATTCCGCAGATCGCGGTGGTGCACGGCGCCTCCACCGCCGGCGGGGCCTACCTGCCGGGCCTGTCGGACTACGTGGTGCTGGTGAAGAACCGCAGCAGCATCTACCTCGCCGGCCCGCCGCTGGTGAAAGCGGCCATCGGCGAAGACGCCAGCGAAGAAGAGCTCGGCGGCGCCGAGACGCACGCCTCCATCACGGGCCTGGGCGAATACCTCACCGAGAACGACGCGCACGCCATCGCTGTCGCGCGCGAGCTGATCGACAAGCTGCCCTGGGGCAGCGTGCCCTCCCGCCTCGCGGCGCCGGAACCGCTCTTCCCCGCCGAAGAGTTGATGGGCGTGGTGCCCGCCGACGAGCGCGAGCCCTACGACGCGCGCGAGGTCATCGCCCGCCTCGTCGATGGCAGCGACTTCCTCGAGTTCAAGGCCGCCTACGCACCCGACACGATCTGCGGCCATGCCCGCCTGCACGGCCATGCCGTGGGCCTGATCGGCAACAACGGCCCCATCCAGCCTCAGGGCAGCACGAAGGCCGCGCAGTTCATCCAGCTGTGCGACCAGAGCGGCACGCCACTGATCTTCCTGCAGAACACCACCGGCTACATGGTGGGCCGCGCGGCCGAGCAGGCCGGTGCCATCAAGCACGGCAGCAAGATGATCCAGGCCGTGGCCAATGCGCGCTGCCCCAAGTTCACCGTCGTGCTGGGCGGCAGCTTCGGCGCCGGCAACTACGGCATGTGCGGGCGCGGCTTCGACCCGCGCTTCATCTTCGCCTGGCCGAGCGCGCGCACCGCCGTCATGGGCGGCGCGCAGGCGGCCAAGGTGATGGATATCGTCAACCGCAACAAGCTCGCCAAGCTGGGCCAGCAGGCCAACGACGAAGCGCTTGCCGCGATGAGCGATTCGTTGCGCCGCCGGCTCGATTCGGAGAGCACGGCGCTCTTCGGCACCGCGCGGCTGTGGGACGACGGCATCATCGACCCGCGCGACACGCGCCGCATCCTCGGCCTGTGCCTGGACATCACGTCCGAAGCCGCGGCACGCGCGCTGCGGCCCAATACTTTCGGTGTGGCGCGCATGTGAAGTGCAGCCACGCCCAAACCAGCACCCAGCCACCTTCTCAAGGACCTCGCATGAAGTTCACGCAAGAGCACCGCCAGATCGAAGACACGGTGATCAAGTTCGTCGAGAAAGAGATCAACCCGCACGTCGCCGAGTGGGAGAAGGCCGAACAGTTCCCGAGCCACGAGGTCTTCAAGAAGCTCGGCAACCTCGGGCTGCTGGGCCTCAAGTACCCCGAGGAATTCGGTGGCGCAGGCCTGGATTTCAGCTACAGCCTCGTCATGGCCGAGGCGCTGGGCGTGTGCGCCTGCGGCGGCATCCCGATGGCGATCGGCGTGCAGACCGACATGGCCACGCCGGCGCTGGCGCGATTCGGCACCGACGAGCTGCGCAAGGAGTTCCTCGTGCCCACCATCGCCGGCGACTACGTGGCCTGCCTCGGCGTCAGTGAGCCCGGTGGCGGCAGCGACGTGGCGGCCGTGAAGACCACCGCCAAGGCGGAAGGTGGATCGGGTGGCGACTACGTCATCAACGGCACCAAGATGTGGATCACGAATGGTCTCAAGGCCGATTGGTGCTGCCTGCTCGCCAACACGAGTGAGGGCGCGCCGCACAAGAACAAGAGCCTCATCGTCGTGCCCATGGACAGCCCCGGCATCACCAAGCAGAAGATCCACAAGCTCGGCATGCACAGCTCCGATACGGCGCAGCTCTTCTTCGACAACGTGCGCGTGCCGCGCCGTCACCTCATCGGCCAGGAGGGCATGGGCTTTGCGTTCCAGATGCTGCAGTTCCAGGAAGAACGCCTGTGGGGCGCTGCCGCCGGCCTCAAGGCGCTGGACCGCCTGATCGACCTCACCATCGACTACACGCGCCAACGCAAAGCCTTCGGCAGGAGCATCCTGGACAACCAGGTGGTGCATTTCCGTCTCGCCGAACTGCGCACCGAGGTCGAGGCGCTGCGCGCGCTGACCTATCGCGCGGTGGAGATGTATATCGGTGGCAAGGACGTGACCAAGCTCGCCAGCATGGCCAAGCTCAAGGCCGGCCGCCTGGGCCGCGAGGTGGCCGACAGCTGCCTGCAGTACTGGGGCGGCATGGGCTACACGGCCGACAACCCGCTCTCGCAGGCGTATCGTGATGGGCGGCTGACATCAATTGGCGGCGGCGCGGACGAGGTGATGCTCGGCATCATTTGCAAGCTGGAGGGCACGATGCCAAAAGGTGCGCATTGATGGCGCCGGGCTGCCAAGCGGCTGCTGTGGAACCGGCTTTGCCGGGCCGCTGGCGGCGCCCCGGGGTCACGAAGTGGCCCCGGCGGGGCCACGGGAGCGGCGACCGAAGGTCGCTTCGGGGGGAGTCATGAGCATCGAGCTGGCCGATTTCAGCACCCTTGCGCTCGAGCGCGAGGGCGCGGTGCTGCACGTCACGCTCAACCGGCCCGAGGTGCGAAATGCGATGTCGCTGGCCATGGTGCGCGAGCTGCGGGTCGTGCTGGCGCAAGCCGAGATGGCCGGCCGCACGCGCATCATCGTGCTGCGCGGCGCGGGCGGCCACTTCTGCGCCGGCGGCGACATCAAGGACATGGCCGCGGCGCGCGGCCGCCTGGCCGAGCAGCCGAACGCGATGGCCGAGATCAACGCCGCCTTCGGCGAGCTGTGCGTGGCCTATTCCAACACCGGGCTGGCGCTGATCACCGTGCTGCAGGGCACGGTGATGGGCGGCGGCTTTGGCCTCGCCTGCGTGAGCGACGTGGCCATCGCCGACGACAGCGTGGTCTTCCGTCTGCCCGAGACGGGCCTCGGCGTGCTGCCCGCACAGGTGGGGCCGTTCCTCGTCGAGCGCCTGGGCTATGCCGAGACCAAGCGGCTCGCGGTCACCGGTGCCAAGGTCGACTCTCAGGAGGCGCTTCGGCTGCGCCTCGTGCACGAGGTGCATCACCCCGAGGCACTCGAATGGGCCCTCGGCCGCGTCGTGACGAGCATCCTCGCCTGCGCCCCGGGCGCACTGGCGGCCACCAAGGCTCTCCTGGCGAGGGCGCGCTTCCATGCACCCGCGGCGCTGGTGCAGGAGGCCGCGATGATGTTCTCGAACTCCGTGCTCGGGCCCGAGGGCATGGAGGGCACGATGGCCTTCATCCAGAAGCGCAAACCGAGCTGGGTTCCGGCGGAGCCGGCCCCTCCCGCGGCAGGCACTCCGGCGTGAGCTTCCGCAAGATCCTCATCGCCAACCGCGGCGAGATTGCCTGCCGCGTGATGCGCACGGCGCATCGGCTCGGCTACCGCACCGTGGCCGTGTACAGCGACGCCGATGCGCGCGCCCCGCACGTAGGAATGGCCGATGAGGCGGTGCGCATCGGCCCGCCGCCCGCAGCCGAGTCGTACCTCAAGATCGACGCACTGCTCGGCGCGGCGCGCCAGACCGGCGCCGAGGCCGTGCATCCGGGATATGGCTTCCTCAGCGAGCGCGCCGACTTCGCTCGCGCCTGCGCCGAAGCCGGCCTCGTCTTCATCGGCCCACCGCCCGAGGCCATCTCGGCGATGGGCGACAAGGCCGCCGCCAAACGCCGCATGGCGGCCGCGGGTGTGCCCATCGCGCCCGGCTACCTGGGTGAAGACCAGAGCGAAGAGCGCCTCGGCGCCGAAGCGCGGCGCCTGGGCCTGCCGCTGCTCGTGAAGGCGGTCGCCGGCGGTGGCGGGCGCGGCATGCGCCTTGTACGTGATCTCGCCGAGCTGCCCGAAGCGCTGTCAGGCGCGCGCCGCGAGGCGCAAAGCGCGTTTGGCGACGGCACGCTGATGCTCGAGCGCCTCATAGAAGGCGGCCGCCACATCGAGATCCAGGTCTTCGCCGATGCGCATGGCCACGCCGTGCACCTGGGCGAACGCGACTGCACCGCGCAGCGCCGGCGGCAGAAGGTGATCGAGGAAGCACCCTCGCCCGTGGTCAGCCCCGCCATGCGCGTAGCCATGGGCCGCGACGCCGTGGCCGCAACGCTCGCCGTGGGCTACCGTGGCGCGGGCACGGTGGAGTTCATCGTCGATACCCAGTTGAAGCACTATTTCCTCGAGATGAACACCCGGCTGCAGGTGGAACACCCGGTCACCGAGTGCGTCACCGGCTTCGATCTTGTCGAGTGGCAGCTGCGCGTGGCCGCGGGTGAGTCGCTGACACACCTGGTCCCCGGGCTGCAGGAAGACATCCGCTTCACCGGCCACGCCATCGAAGCCCGCCTGTACGCCGAAGACCCCTACGAAGGCTGGAAGCCGCAGACTGGCCGCATCGCGGGTTGGCATCCGGCAGCTTCAGACATCCGCATCGACCACGGCATATCCGAGGGCGGCGAGGTCACGCCCTACTACGACGCCATGGTGGCCAAGTTCATCGCCCACGGCCACGACCGCACCGACGCCATCCGCCGCCTCACGCGTGCGTTGGAGGAGGTGCCGCTCTTCGGGCCGGCGAACAACGGCCGCTTCCTGCGCGACCTGGTCAACCATCCGCGCTTCACCTCAGCGACGATGACGACGACGCTGCTCGACGAGTGGCAAGACGCCGGCGAGCCCCTGCTCACGCGGCCTTCGCCGCCCGACGTGGCCTGGCGCATCGCCGCCGCGCTGCGCGCCGGGGCCGACCACGGCCGCCCGGCCAGCGTGGCGCGCTTCGACATCACGCTGCAATGCGACACCGAAAAGCGCACGCTGCGCGCCCCGCCCGAAGACGTGCGCATCGAGTCGCACGAAGGCAGCAGGCTGCGCTGCACGGTCGACGGCGTGATTCGGCGCCTGCATGCCGTGCAGATGGCCGACGGCGGTGTGCAGCTCGCCATCGATGGCGCCATCCACCACTACGCCGAAGCCTCGCCCTACCCCACCCAGGATGCGTCCACCGACCCGCGCCGGGCCCGTGCACCGGTGGCCGGCGTCGTCGCGTTTGTCAGCGTGGCGGTAGGCCAGGCCGTGGTGGCCGGCCAGCAGCTGGTGTGCGTGGAAGCGATGAAGATGGAGATGTGGCTCACCGCCACCGCCGCCGGCACCGTGAAAGCCGTGTTTACCCAACCCAAGGCCTCGGTCGCCGCTGGCGCCGTGCTGGTCGAACTGGAGATCACACCATGAGCACCCCACCCACGCCAAGCACCGACGAGGCCATTCTCACCTGCGCCCTCACCGGCGTGCTTACCGACCCCAAGCAGCACCCGGTGCCGGTGACACCGGCGCAGATGGCCTCCGAGGCACGCGACGCCTTCAACGCCGGCGCCAGCGTCATGCATGTGCACCTGCGCTCGCAGGAGCCCGGCATGGGCCACATGCCGAGCTGGGACCCGGATGTCGCCGAGGCCGTGGTCAACGCCATCCGCGCCGCCTGCCCCGGCGTCATCATCAACCTCACGACGGGTGTCGTCGGCAAGGATGTCTCCGGCCCCATCGCCTGCATCCAGCGCGTCAAGCCCGAGGCCGCAGCGTGCAACGCTGGCAGCCTGAACTACCTCAAGATCAAGGAAGACGGCACCTGGGCCTGGCCGCCGATGGTGTTCGACAACCAGGTGGCCAAGATCAAGCAGATGCTCGACGCGATGGCCGCGACCGACACACACCCGGAGTTCGAGTGTTTCGACGTCGGCATCGTGCGCAGCGTGGGCATGTACCTCAAGGCGGGCATGTTCAGCGGCGTGCCGGAGGTCAACTTCGTGATGGGCGTGGCCAGCGGCATGCCCTGCGACGCCGACCTGCTGGCCCTGCTGCCACGCTATGCACCGCAGGATGCGGTGTGGCAGAGCACCCTCATCGGCCGCGCCGAAATCTGGCCCGTGCACCGCCGCACGGCCGAGCTCGGCGGCATGCTGCGCACCGGCCTCGAGGACACCTTCTACCTGCCCGGCGGCGAGCGCGCGCGCGGCAACGGCCAGCTCATCGAGGCGCTGGCGCGTATCGCGCGCGAGGCCGGCCGCGAGGTGGCCAGCCCGGCGCAGGCGCGTGCGCGGCTGGGTCTCAAGCCCGCGCCCCAAGCCGCCACGATTTCGGCGTGACACAGGCCGCCACCCCCCGGCGCAGCGCCGAGGAGCAGGCGCGCTTCGAGACAGGTCTGAAGGAGTTGTTCGAACGCTCGATCACCTTCAACCAGGTGCTCGGCCTCAAGGTGCTCTCCGTGCAACCGGGCGACGTGCGCGGTTCGTTCGAGATGCGGCCCGAACTCGTGGGCCATTTCGCCTACGGCCGGCTGCACGGGGGCGTCACCTCCTCGGTACTCGACGCCATTGGCGGGCTGGCCCTGATGGTGGCGATCGCCGAACGCCACCCTGCCGACACCGCGGGGCAGGCGATGGCGCGCTTCGCGCGCCTGGGCACCATCGACCTGCGCATCGACTTCCTGCGCCAGGGGCTGGGCGAGCGGTTCATTGCCAGCGCCGAGGTCACCCGGCTCGGCGGCCGCGTGGGTTCGGTGCAGATGCGGCTCGTCAATCACGAGCACGAACTCATTGCCACCGGGGCCGCGTCGTACATCGTGAGCTGAGCCTGGGCAGGCCCGCTGGGCAATCCTGGCGGCGGTTTCGGCTGCCGACACGGCTGCTGACAGGGTTTGACGTCCCGGCCGGCGCCGCTAGCATCACGTCAACCTGACCGGATCGTCAGGCCGGTACCCCGGCCCCGTGCCCGCCACACCGCCCGTCCGCCATGAAAATTCCGCACCGCCTGGCCCTCAAGCTCTCGCCGCTCATCGAAGCCGCCCGCGGCGAGCCACTGGTCGAGCCCTTCATCGAGATTGGCCAGTTCGACGACGACCAGCTGATTGTCGAGTCCTCGCACGGACGTTTCGTGTTCGACCGCCGGCAGCGTGTGGTCATCCAGGATGACATGCAACTCGCCACCTTCGACACCATCCAGTCGGTGGACGTCGCGGCCTTCCCCGGCGGGCGTGGCGAACGCAGTTGGTCGATCACGCTCTTTCGCAGCCTTTTCGACCGCATCACCGTGGGGCGCACCTACGACGACGCCGACGCCTCGGTGGTGGCGGCCAAGCTGGCCGGCGTCATGGGCTGCCGCGTGGTCTCGTTGATGGGGCACCGCTGACGGCGCGGACGGCGCCCGCGCCGGTGGGTCGACGCTCCCGAAACACGTCCCTCACGCGGGCGGCCGCGGGCCTCGCGCTCGCGCTCGCGTATGCTGCGGTCTTCAAGCCGCTTCAGCCGAGGACATGCCGTGCCCAAGCCCAATTACGCTTTCGAGAAGCGCCAACGCGAGATGGAGAAGAAGAAGAAGAAGGAAGAAAAGGCGCAGCGCAAGAACGTGCGTCCCGACTCTCCGGGCGAGACTCAGGCCGAAGGCCACCCCTCGCCGGGTGCCGAAGCGCCGGCGGCACCTCCAGCCGAGCGCTGATCCAGGCCCTCGGCCCACGCCGCCAACCCCGCCACCCCCACCGCTTTCGGCCCGACGCCACGGTTCGCTGGCCGGATTGCGGCCCAACTGCCGATCGGGAATCGCGTCCTGGATGACCTCGCCCCATGGTCGCACCACTGCCACCTCTTCGCGACGCAGAGCGGCCACCACCTGAGCGTCGCTTCTACGACGCGGCAGCCGCGCTGCGGCAGCTCGCCCAGTCCTGGGGCGACCAACCCTACGGCGCCGTGCTGGTGATGGCCGGCGTGATCGTGGGCGTCGGCCCGAGCCGGGTGGTCGTCGATGGCGACCCCTCCGCGCATGCGGAGCGCGTGGCCCTGCGCGACGCCCAGCAGCGACTGGGCCAGCCCTCGCTGGCTGGGTCCGTGCTGTACTCCACCTCACGCCCCTGCGGCGCCTGCGAAGCGGCAGCGGCTGCCGTGGGCGTGGGCCGCATGGTCCACGGGCCCCAGCTCATCGACGCTGGCCCACCGCGACCCGGGGGCTCTTGAGCGTCTGGCGCGGCGCGGTCAGAATCTTCCGACCACCTGAAGAGGCCTGCGCTGCACAGGTCGCGTTCAGGTCCATTGCCTGCCCAGTACCAACCGCACACTGTCCATGGCCCGCCAACCTGAGATCCATTGCCCGGTCTGCAGCTACAAGCCACGCCTCGAAGATCGCTGGGCCTGCGTCCCCGAGTGCGGCACGCTGTGGCACACCTTCTGGACCGGTGGCGTGTGCCCAGGCTGCACACGCCAGTGGAAGACCACGCAATGCCCAGCTTGCGAGAAAGTCTCGCCGCACCGCGCCTGGTACCACCTGCCCGAGGCCGAGACCCAGACGCTCACCGAGCCGGCGGAGCTCGATACGCGAGCCTGAAGCGAGCGCTCAGAAATTCACCTGCTCCCGGCCCTTGAGCTGTAGCAGCTCGCGCGCCTCGGCCGGCGTGGCCACCTCGTAGCCCAGCCCCTCGATGATCTGCCGCGCCGCGCGCACTTGCTCCGCGTTGGTCTTGGCCAGCTGGCCGGGGCCGATCCACAGTGAGTCCTCGAGCCCCACGCGCACGTTGCCCCCGAGCGCCACCGACTGCGCCGCAATCGGCAACTGGTTCCGCCCGGCACCGAGCACGCTCCACACATAGTTGCGGCCGAAGAGGCGGTCGGCGGTGCGCTTCATGTGCGCCACGTCCTCGGGGTGCGGCCCGATGCCGCCGAGGATGCCGAACACCGACTGCACGAAGAAAGGCGGCTTCACGAGCCCCCGCTCCGCGAAGTGGTTCAGCGTGTAGAGGTGCCCGATGTCGTAGCACTCGATCTCGAAGCGCGTGCCGTTGGCCGAGCAGGTGTTGAGGATGTTGGCGATGTCGCGGAAGGTGTTCTTGAAGATGCGCTCGTCGCTGCCTTCGAGGTACGGCCGCTCCCAGTCGTGCTTGAACTCCTTGAAGCGCGTGAGCATCGGGAAGAGGCCGAAGTTCATCGAGCCCATGTTGAGCGAGGCCACCTCGGGCTTGAAGTGCGCGCAGGGTTTCAGGCGCTCTTCCACTGTCATCGTCGGCGCGCCGCCAGTCGTGATGTTGATGACGACGTCGCAGTGGTTCTTGATGCGCTTCAGGAACGGCTCGAAAGCGGCCGGGCTCTGGTCGGGCCGGCCGTCCTTGGGGTCGCGCGCGTGCAGGTGCACGACGGCCGCGCCGGCCTCATAGGCGCCGATCGCCGCATCGGCGATCTCGTCGGCGGTGATCGGCAGGTGCGGCGACATCGACGGCGTGTGGATGGCGCCGGTGACGGCGCAGGTGATCACGACCTTCTTGCGTCGGGGGTTCGGGCTGTCGCTCATTGCGGGCTCCTTCGCTACTGTCGGATAGGACGATACGTCTGTCGGATGGAACGGCTGTGCGGGTCAGGCGTCGATCAAGTGTCGGCTAGGTGTCGTCGGGCGGAGGCTGCTGCCGCTTGTGTGCCACCAGAGCCGCCAGGCGCTGGTCGCGCCAGCGGCTCTTGTCGGCGATCTGCGCGGCGCTGGGCGTATGGCCCCAGGCCTGGGCGGCGCGCTGCCATTGGACATCGTCCCACACGCTGGCCGGCGGCGGATCGGCCATATAGCGGCGGAACCAGTCGACATAGCGGCGGCAATAGTCGGCCAAACCACCGGGCGCATTGAGCTCGATGGTTTCGAACGGGCCCATGAAGGCCCAGCGCAGGCCGAGGCCATCGGCAATCGTATGGTCCAGGTCCTCGGGGCTGACGATGCCGTCCTGCACCAATCGGAAGGCTTCGGTGAGCAGCGCCACCTGAAGGCGGTTGAGCACGAAGCCGTCGATCTCGCGCTTGACGTCGATGGGCACCTGGCCCACGCTCTTCAGCACCGCGATGGCACGCTGCTTCACCACAGCGTCGGTCCAGGGCGCACCGCATACCTCCACCACCGGCACCAGGTGCGGTGGGTTGACCGGGTGCGCGACGAGGCAGCGCGCACGGCCCTGGAGGTTCTCGGTAAAGCGCGAGGCCACGATGGCCGAGGTGGACGAGGCCAACACCGCAGCCACCGGCGCGGCGGCGTCGAGTTCGGCGAAAAGCTGGGCCTTCACCGTCAGCACTTCGGGGCCACTTTCCTGCACGTAGCTTGCGTCGCGCACGGCCTCGGCGAGCGTCGGTACGGCGTGCAGGCGTCGCGCCGCCGCTGCCGCATCGGTCACCAGGCCAAACGCGGCCAGATCGTGCAGCGATTGCGTGACGAGCGCGACAGCCGCTTCGCGCTGGGCTGAGTCCGGGTCCCACATCGTCACCGACCAGCCGGCCCGCGCGAAGACGTTGGCCCAGGCGCGGCCGATGAGGCCGGTGCCGATGATCGCGGCTCGTTGCGGAACTTGATTCATCGATCGACCCCTGTCTTCAAAGCCACCACATTCAAAGCCACAACACACGTCGACGCAAATCAAGATCCTCGGCCAGCACACGCGATGGGCCGCTATGCGTGACCTCGCCACGCTCCAGCGCCACCGTGCGGTCTGACAGCGCCAATGCGAGGTCGAGGTGGTGGTCGACGATGAGGATGCTGATCTCTTGGCGCAGCTTGTCGAAGGCCTCGAAGAGCTCTTCCACCACGGTGGGTGCAAGGCCCTCGAAGGGCTCGTCGAGCAGCAAGAGGCGCGTATCGCCGGCCAGTGCGCGCGCCACGGCCACCATCTGCTGCTCACCACCGGAGAGGTAGTCAGCCTCGGTGCGCCAACGCTGCTTCAGGCGCGGGAAGAAGGCGAAGACGCGCTCCTCGTCCCAGGCCACGCCATGGCCGGTGCGGCGCTTCAGGCGGCCGAGCTGCATGTTCTCGGCCACCGTCATGCCGGCAAAGAGCCCGCGGCCCTGCGGCACGTAGGCCACACCCAGGCGTGCGATGCGCGCCGAAGGTTCCCGCGCCAGTTCGTGGCCGGCGAGCTTGACGCTGCTGCCCGATGCTGGCGGCGACACACCCACGATGGTCTTCAGCAGCGTGCTCTTGCCCGCGCCATTGCGCCCGAGCAGCGCCACGATCTCGTGCTCGCGCACATCGAAGTTCACGTCGCGCAGGATGTGGCTCTTGCCGTAGTAGGTGTTGACGTTGGCAAGCTCCAGCAGCTTGGTGTCCTTCGCTGCACTGGCGCGCGGACGCGCTGCCAATTCATGGCTGCCAGCGCCGACATACACCTCCTGCACCCGTGGCGAGTGGCGCGCATCGTCCACGGTGCCGTCCACCAGCATCTGGCCCTCGTTCATCACCGTCACATGGTCGGCCAGCGCGAAGACGCGGTCGATATCGTGCTCCACCAGCAGCACCGGCAGCTCGCGCGAGATGCCCTTGATGAGTTGGCCCACGCGTTCACGCTCGGCGGCGGCCAGGCCCGCGAGCGGTTCGTCCAGCAACAGCACACGCGGCCGCGTGGCGAGCGCCAGCGACATGTCCAGGAGCCGCTGCCCGCCGTAGGAGAGCGCTGCCGCCTCCGCCTCTTCGATACCCGCCAGGCCCATCGTGCGCAGCACATCGGCGCTGTCGCGGTTCACCTCCACGAGCGCCACCGCATCCACCCAGAACCACATCGCGCGTCGGTCACGCGCCTGCACGGCCAGGCGCACGTTTTCGGCCACCGTGAGCGCACCGAACAGGTTGGTGATCTGGAACGAGCGGCCCACCCCTGCGCGCGTGATGTCTTCCGGGCTCAAGCCCTGCACCTCGCGCCCGAGCAGGCGCACGCGGCCTGCGTCGGGCGCGAACAGGCCCGAGATGGCATTGAAGGCGGTGGTCTTGCCCGCACCGTTGGGGCCGATCAGCGCATGCAGCGTGCGGTCGCGCACCGCGAGATCAAGCTGCGAGACGGCGCGAATGCCACCGAAGCTGCGGCTCAGCTGCTCCACCTGCAGCACCGGGCCCTCGCCATGATGGCTGGGCTTGAGCGACTCGGGTAGCGTCACCTGGCCCTTCTCGCGCGCTGCCATCGCCGCATCCATCGCCGGCGGCGGCTTGAAGCGCTGGCGGATGCGCTGTGCCACTCCGACCAGCCCCGTGGGCGAGAAGACGATGAAGGCAACAAAAAGCAAGCCGAACCAGAGCAGCCAGTTCTCGGTGATGCGCGAGAGGAAGTCGCGAAAGATGACGAAGAAGAGCGCCCCGAGCGCCGGCCCGAGGAAACTCCTCATGCCGCCGATGATGACCATCGCCAGCAGCTCGCCGGAGAAGGCCACCGAAATCGGCTCCGCACTCGTCATGCGGTTGTTGAACAGCAGCAGCACACCGGCCAGCCCCGTGAGCCCGGCCGAAAGCGTGAAAGCAGCAATCTTGTAGCGGTTGGTGGCGTAGCCGACGAAGCGCGCACGCTGCTCGTTCTCGCGGATGGCGACGAGCACCGTGCCGAGCGGCGAGCGGTGGAACCGCCACAGCAGCGCCGCGGCCACCAGCGCAATCACGGCCACGAGCACGTAGTAGGCCTCGGCGCTGTCGAACGAGACACCGAAGACCACCGGCCGCGTGATGCCGCCCAGGCCGTTCTCGCCACCGGTCACGGCGGTCCAGCGGAAGGCCACGGCGTAGAGCATCGCGGCCAGGGCCAGCGTCAGCAGCGAGAAGTACACACCGCGCCGGCGCAGCACGAGGAAGCCGAACGCTGCCGCCACCGCCAGCACTACCAACAGCGCCACGACCAGCGGCGCGACGAAGCTGCCCGGGAACCATTCCTTCTGCACCAGCCCCGCCGTGTACGCCGCGAGCCCGAACCAGGCGCCATGCCCGAACGACACGAGCCCGGTGTAGCCGACGAGGATATTGAGCGCCATGCAGGCCAGCGCAAACACCACCACCTCGGTGGCCGAGGTGGTGCCCAGCCCCAACGCGCGCAGCGCGAAGGGCAGCAGCACGAGGGCCAGCATGAGCGTGATGAGGTCGCGGCGTTGCGGCATCGGAGGCTGGCCCCCGCGCTATTCGAAGCGCAAGATGCGCTCGCCCAGCAGCCCGCGCGGGCGCACGAGCAGCACGATCAGCATCAGCAGGTAGATGGCGGCCTCGGAGAACTGCGGGTAGCCTGCGGCCGTGACCGCGCCCTTCACGACGCCGACGATGGCCGCCGCGATCACCACGCCCCAGAACGAACCCAGGCCGCCGATCACCACCACCACGAAGGCCGATGTGATGATCTCCGCGCCCATCGCCGGGTGCACGCTGAAGATGGGCGCCAGCATCACGCCGGCCACACCGGCCAGGCCGATGCCGAGAAAGGCTACTGCGGCCATGTAGGGCTCGAGCGAGATACCGAGCGCTCCCACCATGTCCGGGTTCTGCACCCCCGCGCGCACCACGCGGCCGAACGCGGTGCGCTGCAACAGGAACCACAGCCCCACCACCGCCGCCATCGCCACCGCCAGCACGATGAGCCGGTAACGCGGGTAGAAGAAGTCGCCGATCACGACCTGCCCGCGCAACTCGGGCGGGATGCTCCAGGAGATCGGCGCCGCGCCGTACACCATGCGCAGCACCTGCTCGATCACCATCGCCAGGCCGAAGGTCAGCAGCAGCGACAACGCCGGATCCGCCTTGTAGAAGCGGCGCAGCAACAAGCGCTCCACCGCCACGCCGAGCAGCCCCACCGCCACCGGCGAGACGAAGGCGGCGACCGTGAAGCCGTAAGCCTGCCCCACGCTCACTGCCACATACGCACCGATGGCGTAGAACGCCCCATGCGCGAGGTTGACCACGCCGCCCAGCGCGAAGATGAGCGAGAGCCCCAGCGCAATCAGCAGGTAGTAGGCCCCTGCGAGCAGGCCGTTCAACAGATGCTGGGCGAGCAGCACGGCGGTACCGCTTGCGCCCTCAGATCAAGCGAACTTGCACTCGTTCTCTTCCGCGGTCGAAGCAATCACCTCAAGGGACTCATTCGCCGCCGGCACCGGCGCCGACGAACTGAAGATGTCCCAGTTGTTCTTGACCTGCGCCGCCGGCAACGCCTGCACCGTATACATCTCGTGCATCATCTGGTGGTCACTCTTGCGGAAGTAGCCTTCGCGCGTCTTCATGAGCGGGAACTTGGCGCCTTTCTCGAAGTGCTCCACGAGCTTGGTGGAGTCGGTGCTCTTGACCTCGGCAATCGCCTGCGCCACCAGCTTCATGGCGTTGTAGTCACCCCAGGCCTGGTTCTCCGGCGGGCGGTTGTAGCGCGCGGTGAAGTCGGCGACAAACTTCTTCGTCGCCGGTGTGTCCAGCAAGTGGTGCCACACCACCGGCCAGGTGCCGAGGAAGTTGCCTTTGCCCGCGCCCCAAGCGAGCGCGGTATCGAAACCGAAGCCGGCCACCGGGAACGTGAGGCCGAATTCGCTGTACTGCTTGAGGAAGTTGGTGACCTGGTTGCCCGCGAGGTTGCTGATCACGAGATCGGGCCTGGCATTGCGGATCTCCAGCAGCAGCGGCGAGAAGTCCGTGGTGTCGGTCGGCACCAGCTTGTCGGCGGCAAACGCGCCGCCGCTGGCGGACATGAAGCGCTTGGCCACGCGCAGCAGATCGTGGCCGAAGGCATAGTCGGCCGTGAGCGAGAACCACTTCTTGCCGTTGACGAGGCCTTGCGCCATCAGCGAGCGGCCGCAGGTCTTCACGTACATCGAGTTCTGGCTCTCGATGTGGAACATGTAGCGCTTGCAACCCTTGCCGCGCAACTCGTCGCTGTTGGCGCCGGTATTGATGAACAGCGTCTTGGTGCGCTCGGCCACCTGGCTGATCGTGAGCGCCGACGCGGAGCTGATCTCGCCGATGATGAACGCGACCTTGTCGCGCTCGATCATGCGCTCGGCCTTGGTACTGGCGGTCTGCGGGTTGACCGAGTCTTCCTTGAGCAGATCGAGCTTGCGGCCCATCACGCCGCCGGCGGCATTGATCTCGGCCACGGCGAGGTCCATCGCCTGCACCGCGTACTCGCCCAACGGGCCGAGAAATCCGGTGCGCGGCGTCAGGTGACCGATGCGGATGGCGTCGGCCTGGCCCCAGCTCAAAGCCGGGAAACCGAGCGACGTGGCGGCAGCGCCGGCGAGCGTGCCCTGCACGAGCTGGCGGCGGCGGATGCCGGAAGCGGTTTTCGACATGATGAAATCTCCTTGACCCAAACTGTGATCACAGTTAATTTAGGCTGGCGGCGTGCCCGGGTCAACCGAGGGTTTAGCCGCAGACCAACCCAGCCAGGCTCATGCCACCCAACTGGCGAGACAACCCCGCCCCCACGCTCGGCCGCCATGTGCATGCGGAATTGCGCGAGCGCCTGATCAGCGGCGCGCTGGTGCCGGGCGAAAAACTCTCGCTGCGCACGGTGGCCGCACAGATCGGCGTTTCCGTGCAACCGGTGCGCGAGGCGGTGGCGCGGCTGGTGGCCGACCAGGCCTTCGAGGTGCTGCCCAACCGCGCCGTGCGCGTGCCGGTGCTCGACGTGGCACGCTTCATCGAACTCACCACCATCCGCCTTGCGCTCGAGGGTCTTGCCGCCGAGCGCGCGGCCGGCTTGCGCAGCGACGCCGAACTCGATCAGATGCGCAGGCATGAGGCGGCCTTTCAGCGCCAGCAGCAGAGTGCCCGCCCCGATCTCGCCGCCGCCATTCGGGCCAATCGCGCGCTGCACTTTGCCGTCTACCGCGCAGCTGGGCTACCCACACTGGTGGGGCTGATCGAGGGCCTGTGGCTGCGCATCGGCCCGCTCATCAACCTCGACCTGCGCGATGGCTCTGGGCCGATGCGCATGGCCAAGTCGGTGCGCTGCCATGCGCGTTTGGTGGGCGGCATCGCCACCGGGCAGGCCGCGCGTGCGCGCGCCGGGCTCGAGGCCGACATCGAAGGCGCGGCGCAGCACATCCAAGCGCGGCTGCTCTCGGGCGAGATCGGTTTCGATTCCGCCAGGTGACTCCATCAGGCTGAACAACCACGCGGCAAAACCAGGCAGCACAACCACGCAGCACACCCGGGCAGCACAACCAGGCAGCACCGCATGGACCTCGCCCTCCAAGGCCAACGCATCCTCGTCACGGCCGGCGCCGCCGGCATAGGCCGCGCCATCGCCGAGGCCTTCCAGCGCGAGGGCGCGCGGGTCTTCGTCTGCGACGTCGATACCGCCGCCCTCGCCCGCCTGGCCAGCGAGCAGCCCGGCATCGGCCTATGCGTGGCCGATGTCGCTGCGCGCGATCAGGTGGCGCGTCTCTTTGACGCGGTCGTTGCCTCGCTCGGTGGCCTGGACTGCCTGGTCAACAACGCCGGCATTGCCGGCCCCACGGGCAAGGTGGATCAGATCGACCCCGAAGAGTGGGACCGCTGTATCGCGGTGGACCTCACCGGCCAGTTCAACTGCGTGCGCCTGGCGGTGCCGCACCTGCGCCAAAGCGCCAACGCCAGCATCATGAACGTGTCTTCGCTCGCCGGGCGGCTCGGTTTTCCGCTGCGCACGCCGTACGCCGCGGCCAAGTGGGGCGTGATCGGCTTCACCCGCTCGTTGGCGGCCGAACTCGGGCCCGAGCGCATCCGCGTCAATGCGCTGCTGCCCGGCATCGTCGCTGGCGAGCGGCAGCAGCGCGTGCTCACGGCCAAGGCCGCCGCGCGAGGCATCTCGTTCGAGGAGATGGAGCGTCTCGCCTTCAGCTACACATCGATCAAGGAGTATGTGAGCGCCGAGCAGCTCGCCGATCTCGTGCTCTTCGCGGCCAGCCCGCGCGGAGCCTCGATCTCCGGGCAGGCCCTTTCGGTGTGCGGGGATACGAACATGCTCGGCTGAGGCGCATGGCGCCCTCTGCCGCAAAGCGGGAGGGGGCAAACCAACGCTGCGCCCTCGCCGCCGTTCTGGCACCATCGCGCCGCCATGAAAACCCAACGCCCCACCCTGCTCATCGCCCTGCTCCTTGGCGCCTTGCTCGTCGCGACGGCCTTCCTGCTCGCGCCCAAGGTCGTCAACGGTCGCACAGACACCGCATCAACCGCAGCCGCCACACCCCGCGCCATCACCCCACGCGGCCCGCTGGAGCCCGACGAACGCGCCCTCATCGATCTCTTCCGCAAGGCCTCGCCCTCGGTGGTGCACATCACCTCGCTGGGCACGCAGCGCGACATGTTCAGCACCAACGCGCAGCAGGTGCCGCGCGGCACCGGCACCGGCTTCGTCTGGGACGACCGTGGCCACATCGTCACCAACTTCCATGTCATCCAGGGCGCCAGCGGCGCGCGCGTGACGCTGGCCGACCAGAGCGACTGGGAGGCGCAGCTCGTCGGCGTCTTTCCCGACCGCGACCTCGCCGTGTTGCGCATCGAGGCGCCCAAGGAGAAGCTGCCGTCGATTGCGCTCGGCACCAGCCGCGAGCTGCAGGTGGGCCAGCGCGTGGTGGCCATCGGCAACCCCTTCGGCCTGGACCAGACGCTCACCACCGGCATCGTGAGCGCGCTCAACCGCGAGATCGAGAGCTTCAACCAGCGCACCATCCGCGGCGTGATCCAGACCGACGCGGCCATCAACCCCGGCAACAGCGGCGGCCCGCTGCTCGATTCGGCCGGCCGTCTCGTTGGCGTCAACACGCAGATCGCGAGCCCGAGCGGCGCCAGCGCGGGCATCGGCTTTGCCATCCCCGCCGACGAGGTCAACCGCATCGTGCCGCGCCTCATCCGCGACGGGCGCTTCGTGCGACCCACGCTCGGCATCAGCGCGGGCAGCGCCGATCTGCAACAAGCGCTCAAGCTGCCCAAAGGCGTGGCCGTGGTGCAGGTGGGCAACAACAGCCCGGCGATGCGCGCCGGCCTGCAGCCGTTCCGGCGCGGCAGCCAGCGCGGCGAGGTCATTGCCGGCGACGTCATCACGCAGATCGATGGCGAGAGCGTCAACGACATCGACGGCATGCTCGCGCTGCTGGAGCGCAAGCAGCCGGGCGATACGGTGACGCTGACCCTGTGGCGCGCGGGGCAGACGCGCAGGCAGGCAGTGGTGTTGGGCAGTTCGGACTGAAGGCCGCCCTTGCGCGGGCGCGCCCGGCGGGGCACCTCGCGGTGCCGGCCATCAAGGCCTCGTCGAAGCGCGCATTGCGCAAGAGCGTGCCCAGGCCGCGGCCGAGATCCTGGCCATGATCAGCCGTTCGCCCAACGACATCCGGTCGGTGTTCGCAGCCATCGTCCGTGCCGCCTTCCACCTCATGGGCACCGACGGTGCTGCGCTACTGCTCGTGCAGCCGCGGGGGCGTATTGCTCTTCTTCAGGTTCCAGTACAGGTTGCTGTTGGTGACGAAGAAGCCACTGATGTTCTTGCGTGCCGCCATCGGCTGCGCGTACTGGCCGAGCGGCACATGGGTGCCGACTTCGAATGCGCGGGCGTGGATCTGGTCGGCGAGCTTCTTCTTGGCCGCCTCGTCGGTGGCGCGCATGAACTGATCGCGCAGCGCGACCAGCTTGTCGTCGCTGGCCCAGCCGAACCAGCCCTTTTCGCCGCGGCCGTCGGTCATCGGGTTGGCGATCGGGTTCCAGACGTCGAAAGCGTAGAAGGCGGTGATGAACAGGTTCCAGCCGCCCTTGTCGGGCGAATCCTTCTTGACCCGTCGACCGACTAGGGACACCAGGCAGGCAAAGACCGAAGGCAGGACCCGCAGTGCCTCCGACCGAGGGTGCCGGGCGGCCGACTCCGCTCATGTCCTCCGACCTCGCCCTTCGGCCTCGGTCTCCCCCTTGACCTCGCTGCGTCGGCCACCCGGCACCCTCGGCTACAGGCCGTGTTGCTGAGTGTTGCCGTTGACCTTCGAGCAGCCGACGTGCTTGCAGGATCAGGCCGGCGGGGCGCGCTGCAGAGCGAAGTCAAGGAGGAGACCGAGGCCGAAGGGCGTGGTCGGGGGACATGAGCGCCGCAGTGCGCCGCGCCGGCCTGATCCCGTGACGGCAGACACAAGGTCTTGTTTCTCACAAGGCTGCGAACCTGGCGACCACGCCGGTCACCGCCGGGCGGATTTTTGGCGACCTTCAGGGCCGCAGCTGTGTGTCGATCGTCTCGCGCCGCGTGTCGCGCAGGAAGTCGACAAACGAGGTGCCGCCGGTCCCTTTGGTGTCGGGGTTGAGGCCGGAGGGCTTGGCGATGTAGTCGTGGGCCAGGCGGACATGCAGGGTGCGGAATTGCGTGAC
>JANNRI010000132.1:0-4175 GCA_031401195.1 Burkholderiales bacterium | reverse complement strand
GAGGGCGGAGGGCGTGAGGGTCGACCCCGTGCCAGGCGCGGGCACGGCCGCCTAGACTGGCCACGGTCGAAGTCGCCCCACAGGAGGTCACCCCATGCACAAGCCCGCGCGCAAACCAGCTCAGGAACGCCGCCGCGCCATCGTTGCCACTGCCTGCATCCTCGCGGGCGCGTGGGCCCTGCTGCATGTGCCGGCGGCGCTGGCACAGGCCGATCGCTGGCCGTCCAAGCCCATCCGCTACATCGTGCCGTTTGCGGCGGGCGGCACCACCGACATCCTGGCGCGCGTGGTCGGCGAGAAGCTCGGGCCGGCGCTGGGCACCACCCTCATCATCGACAACAAGCCGGGGCAGGGCGGCTCGGCTGGCGCGGCCGAACTCGCGCGCGCGGTGCCCGATGGCTACACCATCGGCGGCGGCACCATCAGTTCGCACGCCATCAATGCCACCCTCTACGCGGGCCGGCTCACGTACGACCCGGTGACCAGCTTCGAGCCGATCACGATGTATGCCTCGCAGCCCAACGTGCTGCTCGTGAACCCCAGTGTGCCGGCCAAGGATCTCAAGGAGTTCATCGCGCTCGTGAAGTCGCAGCCTGGCAAGTTCAGCTTCGGCTCCGCAGGCGTGGGCACCTCACAGCACATCTCGGGCGAGCTCTTCAAGACCATGGCCGGCCTGGACCTGCAGCATGTGCCCTACCGCGGCAGCGGGCCGATGATCCCCGAACTGCTGGGCGGCACGCTGTCGGTAGCGGTGGACAACATCGCCACTGCCATTCCGCACATGAAGGCGGGCAAGCTGCGCGCGCTGGCGGTGACGAGCGCGATGCGCAGCGGCGTGGCGCCGGATGTGCCGACGATGGCGGAGCAGGGCCTCGCAGGCTACGAGCTGAGTTCGTGGCAGGCGGTGTTCGCGCCCGCAGGCACGCCCAAGGCCATTGTCGAGCGGCTGCATGTGGAGATCGCGAAGATCCTCAAGATGCCCGATGTGTCCAAGAAGCTTACCGACCTCGGCCTGGACCTGTCGGGCATGACACCGGCTGAACTGGCCGCTGTGGTGAAGGCCGACGTGCCGCGCCTGGGCAAGGTGGTGCGGGAGAGTGGGGCGAAGGCGGAGTGAGCGCAGGCGGGCTCGTTCAGACGCGGCCATCCCGACTGGGAGCACCGCAGCAGCGCCGCCGCGGTGATGGGGGCTGATCCCATCCGTTCCAATCACGGTCGCCTGCTGTGCTGCTCCTCCTGGCTGACTTGGTCCTCGTCGTTCATGCGGGCATTGCCGTCTTCGTGGTTGCGGCGCTCCCGGTCATCGTCATCGGCAACCTCAGGGGCTGGCGCTTCGTCAACGCCTTGGGCTTCCGCCTCGCGCACCTGGCTGCCATCGCGGTGGTTGCCGTCCAGGCCTGGTGGGGTGTCGACTGTCCGCTCACGACGCTGGAGTCATGGCTGCGACACGCGGGCGGGGGCACGGGCTACGCGGTCGGTTTCATCGAACACTGGATCGCAAGAGCCCTGTTCTATGCTGCGCCCACCTGGATGTTCACGGTGGCCTACAGTGGTTTCGGTCTTCTGGTTGCCATGGCCTGGTGGTACTTTCCGCCTGCACGCCGGAGTTCGTGAAGGGTTGCGACCCTCAGATCGCATAGGCGTGTATGGGGCTCGATGAGGCGCCACTGCGCTGAGGCCTCTGCCTGCATCCGCCGCCTGGATCCGCTGCCTGAGTCCGCCCCCCTGCATCCACCCTGGCCCTTGCAACGTACCATCACTTCATGTTCTTCGCTGTCCTGCGCCAACGCGACACGCTCGCTGCTGACCTGGCGCGGCTGCTTGCGTGCTGGCTCGTGGTGATCCTGCTCGCGCAGGGTCTCGCCGCGTTGCAGACGCTGGTGCGCGGCCCCGCGCACCGCCATGCGCCGGTTTCGCAGGATGTCATGGCGTCGCTCGAGGTGCGTGTGCCGGATCATCACGGCGCGCGCTCTCTGACGCACTCGCAGACGCACTCGCAGACGCACACATTGGCGCACACACTCACGCATGCACGCGGCGAAGTCCACCACCATGCGGCCGATGAAGTGGCGTTGCCGGCCGACGGCGAGGCCGGGCTCGACGCGGCGGCCTGCGTGCTGATGGCCACGCTGGCCGCGCTGGCGGTGAAGCATGCGTGGCCGGCTTGCCCCGCACGCGTCGCGCCGTTGGCGGCGCCGGCCTGGGCTTTCTCCGAGCACGATCCCTCTCCGCCGCGACGGCCGCCGCGCGGCTGAAGCCCGTCCCGTTCCTGGCTCGGCCAGGAGGAGCCGGCGCCCGTTTGCGGGCGCTGGAGTGTCATCGCACAAGACGGAGCTTCTCTCATGTCCCGCCACCCATTGCGCGCGACGGCCCTCGCCGCCGCGTTTGCCTGCGGCCACGCCGCGGCACAAATGAATGCGCCCGCTGCACCGAGCACGCCGGCATCAGCGCCCGCCTCAGCGCCCGCTTCCACGCCCGCCCCCACGTCCGCCCCCACGCCCGCACCCACGCCCGCATCCACGCCAGCACCCACGCTTGCCGCGGCCGCGCCTGCCGCACCCGCCAGCGTCACCATCACCGGCCACTACGACAACGCGGTGGGCACCAGCGACGCCGCCAGCCAAGGCGTGATCGAGCGTGCGCTGCTCGCCAGCCGCCCCGCGCTGCGCCCGGGCGAGGTGCTCGAATTCGTGCCCGGCCTCATCGTCACGCAGCACTCGGGCGACGGCAAGGCCAACCAGTATTTCCTGCGCGGCTTCAACCTCGACCATGGCACCGACTTCGCGACCCGCATCAACGGCATGCCGGTGAACATGCCGACACATGGCCATGGCCAGGGCTACACGGACCTCAACTTCCTGCTGCCCGAACTCGTGCAGCGCATCGAGTACCGCAAGGGCCCGTACTTTGCAGCCAACGGTGACTTCTCCTCGGCCGGCTCGGCCGACATCGTCTATCTGAAGAAGGTCGACGCACCCTTCGGCGAGGTCACGCTCGGCGAGGGCGGTTACCGGCGGCTCGTGGGTGGCGCCTCGTTCGAGGTCGCGCCAGGCATCACGCTGCTCGGTGCGGCCGAGGCGATGCGCAACGACGGCCCCTGGACCGTGCCCGAGCGGCTGCGCAAGACGAACGGCATCGTCACGCTCTCGGGCGGCACGGTGGCCAACGGCTGGAGTGCGAGCCTGATGGGCTACAAGGCCCGTTGGACCGCCACCGACCAGGTGCCGCAGCGCGCCATCGACAGCGGGGACGTCGATGGACGACCCTTCGGCCGCTTCGACTCGCTCGACCCCACAACCGGCGGCGACACCTCGCGCGCCAGCCTCTCGGCCGAGTGGCATGGTGAGAGCGCATTCGGCCGCAGCAAAGTCTCGGCCTATCTGATGCGCTACCGGCTCGACCTCAACTCCAACTTCACCTACGTGCTCGAGCGCCCGGCCGATGGCGACCAGTTCAAGCAGGCCGATCGGCGCACGGTGCAGGGGCTGGATGCGAGCCACGTCATCTCGCACACGCTGGCCGGACGCGAGGCGCGCAGCGAGTTCGGCGCCACGCTGCGCGACGACCGCATCCGCGTGGGCCTGTTCGACGCCGTGGCGCGCAACATCACCACCACCGTGCGCGAAGACGAGGTGCGCGAGACGATGCTGGGCATCTACGGGCAGATCGGCGTGGAGTTGCCCGGCCGCCTGCGCGCCATCGTGGGCCTGCGTGCCGACCATGTGCGCAACCGCGTCGATGCGCTCACGCTCGCGGCCAACGGCGGGCGGGTCAGCGACACGCTGGTCTCGCCCAAGTTCAGCCTCATCGCGGGGCCGTTCCGGGCGAGGCGGCACCGGTGGCCGACCGGCATGTGCATCCGGGCGAGCCGCGCACGGCGCGGGTGACGTTGCGCGCCAGGTTCTGATCACTCCAAGGCCGGACCGCAGTGCCTCCGACCGAGGGCGCCGGGCGGCCGACTTCGCTCATGTCCTCCGACCTCGCCCTTCGGCCTCGGTCTCCCCCTTTACTTCGCTGCGTCGGCCACCCGGCACCCTCGGCTGCAAGCAGTGTTGGTGAGTGTTGCTTTTAGCCTTCGAGCAGCCAACGTGGCTTGTTGGATCAGGCCGGCGGGGGGCGCTGCGGGGGGGGGTGGGGGAGGGGGCCGGGGGCGTGGGGGGGGGGGGGGGGGCGTG
>JANNRI010000131.1:0-8300 GCA_031401195.1 Burkholderiales bacterium | reverse complement strand
AGGCCGCACGGTCGAGATAGGGCGCCCCGGCCAGGCCTTCGATGCGCAGCGATGCGAGGTCATCCACGCGCAGGTACGTGTGCAGCGCGGCCTGGAAGCGGAAGGCGGTCTCGCCCCGGTTCGTGATCCTCAGTTCCATGGCGAGTGTCCGCCCGCCGATCCGCACCGTGTATTCGCAAGCAAAGCGGTGCGGCCAGAGCGCGCACGTGTGAGGGTCATCGCGCAACTCGAACGTCAGCGCATCGGCCGCTCCACCCGGGCGCTGGGACCACCACCGGTCACGCGCGAATCCGTGCGCTGGCAGCACTCCGTAGTTGGCGAACTGGGGGAACACGAGGGGGACGCCGCCACGAATGGGCGTGCTGCCGTCGAGCGTCGCCTTGGGACTGAGGAAAAGGCGCTCGTCGTCGCCCGCGGGGCGCCACGAGAGCAACTGAGCCCCCCAGCGCGAGACCACGGCGCTCGCGCCGTCGGCCGCCTGCAAGCGCAGGCATGGTTCTCCGGCCACGGCATCGGGCGCGAGCCAGCCCATGTCAGGGGATGCGCCCCGTCAGCGGATTGAAGAGGCTGGCCCATCCCGCCTTCGGACTCATGTCATCGAGGTTCCAGGCGTCGGCGTCGAAGGCGCGGCGTGTGGGCTCCGACGCTGCGGGATATCCGAGCGGGTTGTCGCGCTCGCTGTCGATGATGCGGCCGCGCCCAGCCGCCATCTCGGCCAGCAGACGCGCATCCAGCGCATCGCGGTCCCAGGGCCGCGCACCGACGGCGCCCGGCAGTTCGTCGATGAGACGCGCGGCCGGCCGGATGCGCAGGCCCGCGGGCAGCTGGGCCTGCGCGAGCGAGCGCAGCGTCGCCTGACCCTGGCTCTGGTCATCGACCATCGACACACCCTGGCCGGCGCGGTTGGTGGCCAGGTTGTCGTTCAAATGCACGAAGACCTCGCCCGCCCCGCGCATCGTGAAGAAGGCGGTGCCGGGTTCGGTGTCGGGCCCGTGGCGCAGCATGTTGCCGACGAGGCTCAAGCGCCCGGTCTGCCAGGGCTTGCCGATCCACTCCTGCGGCCACAGGTTGTAGTGCACCGCACGCCGACCGGGATTGAAGATCAGGTTGTTGACCATCGCGCCCTGCGCGCCGCCCTTGAACAGCGCATTGCGTTCGCGGTTGGAGGCGTACACGTTGGCGTAGAGCAGCACGGCGCTCGTGTTGTCGTGGATCAGCGAGCCCTTGGAGTGCTCGCCCTTGTCATGCACCGAGTTCGACAGCCCTTCGTAGAGCAGGTTGTGGCTGTAGGTGATGCGGTGCGAGGTGCCGCGCCGCCAGTCCTCGGGCGTGTCGCCGGTAAAGCGTGGGCCGGACGCGGACAGGTTCTCGTCGGTGGCCCACGAGAAGCTGCAGTGGTCGACGATCACGTCGTGCGCACCGCCGACGGTGGACAGGCCGTCCTGGTCGCCGCCGCCCTTCTTCGGCCGGCCGAACTCGCCGGGACGAAAGCGCAGGTGCTGCACGATCACGTCGTGCGTGCGCACCACGGTTTCAGCCTTGATGACGGTGATGCCTGGGTGGGGCGCCGTCTGCCCGGCGATCGTCAGGTGCGGGTGGCGGATGTCGAACGCAGCGCCGGCCATGTCGATGACGCCGCCGACCTCGAACACCACGGTGCGCGGGCCGGGCGTCTCGATCGCCGCCTTGAGCGAACCGGGGCCGCTGGCGACGAGCGTGGTCACGCGGATGATCTGGCCGCCGGCACCGCCGGTGGTGGCCGTCCAGCCGCGCACATCGGCCGCGCCGCGGCTGAAGCGCTGTATCGGCGGCAGTAGCGTCGAGCAGTCGGGCATCGATCGGCGGGGTGTGGCGAGTGCGCCGACCTGCCGGGCCAGTTCGCGCGACATGATGTCCGCGAACACGCAGGCGCCGCGCTCGCCGACGTGCGTGGGGTCGAAGCGGCGGTCGCCGGGCGCCGCTTCGGCCAGCTCGTCGGCGCCGGCCTGGCCGAGCGGCTGCACCGCGCCCATGCTCAGCACGTGCAGGTCGATGAGCGGCACGTTCTGCTCGCGCGCGACGCGGCGCATCGCATCGCTCCACGGTTGCAGCCCGTCGGTGAGGCGGGCGCCTTCGAAGGTGCGGCGCGTCAGCGGCGTCACCAGCACCGGCACGGCGCCGGCCGCGCGCGCCTCGGCGACGTAGCGCGCCAGGTTGGCCGGGTACTCGGTGGCCAGGTCGGTCGTGCGTTCGGCCTTGCCGGGCTGGTCGTTGTGGCCGAACTGGATCAGCACATGCGCGGGGCCGCTGCCGGACGCCAGTCGGGCGAGCAGCGCGTCCCACAAGCCTTCGGCGCGGTAGCTCTTCGTGCTGCGCCCGCCGCGACCGAGGTTGACGCAATCGAGCGCCGGCGTCAGGCGCTGGCAGAGTGCGTCGCCATAGCCGGTGTTGGGTGCCATCGTCGAGTCGCCGACCAGGAACACCGTGGCCGCGCTCGCGTGCAGCGGCAGGGTCAGCATCAGCGTGAGCAGGGCGCGGCGCAGGCAGCGATTGGGCATCAGTACGTCGCGACCGTGTGGCGCGCGATGTAGTCGTGGTTGATGTCTTCGCCGAGGCCCGGGCCTTGCGGCAAGGCGACGTTGCCGTCGGCATCCATCGGGTCCACGATCGAGTTCAGGTAGGCCGGCACCTCGTCGTAATCGAGGAAGGGGTGCAGCAGACCCCGCTCGTACCAGCGGCCGTTGCGGATCGCACCGCACACCGCCAGATTGGGTGCGCCGTTGCCGTGGATCTCGCAGTTCATGCCGAAGGACTCGGCTAGGTGCGCGACCTTCATCGTCGGCCCGATCCCGCCGCAGCCGTTGACGCCGGCGCGCAGGATGTCGCTGCAACCGGCCTTGACCCAATCGGCGCGCGCGTAGTGCTTGCCCGACAGGCTCTCCGGGCCGAGCAGCGGGATGCGCAACTGAGCGGCGAGCCAGGCGTACGAGGCCATGCTCTGCTCGTTCATCATCTCCTCGAACCACGTGAAGTCGAGCTCCTCGAGCGCGCGGCCGATGCGCAGCGCATCGGTGCGGCTGTACTCGTGATAGCCGTCGATCATCAGCGCGATGTCCGGCCCCACGGCCTTGCGCACCGCGGTGCAGGCCTTGATGTCCATGCCGGGGTCGGGCGCGAAGCGCACCGGCGGCATCCAGGTGTGCAGCTTGATGGCCTTGTAGCCCTTGTCCACCAGCTGCAGGGCGAAGGCGGCGTATTCCTCGGGCGTGGACAGGCCACCCTCGAGTTCGTCGCCGCACATCGTGCTGCCGTAGGCGGGCACCTTGTCGCGGTAGCCACCGAGCAGCTGGTACACGGGCACGTTCAGGGTGCGGCCGATGAGGTCGTGCAGCGCGCTGTCCACGGCGCCGAGCGCGCGGTCGGTCAGTTGCGCCGCGCTGCCACGCTGCCAGTGCTCGAGCTCGCACCAGAGCTTCTCGCGCTGCATCGCGTCGCCGCCGACCAGCACGCGGCGCACGAACTGGTCGAGCACATGCGCTCGCACAACCTGCGGCGGCGCGAAGCAGTGGCCCTCGACGCCGTCGGTGCTGCGCACGGTCAGCAAGGCCAGGCGCCCTGTCCCGGGCGGGCCAGGGTGGGAGTGGCCGGCCGAATCCACCGAGCGCTGCGTCGGGTGGGTGAATTCGACGGCGCGCACGCTTTCGATCTTGATCATCAGGCTTTTACTCATTAGTCGTCTGATGACTTGAAGTGTACGACAGGCGGCCTATCCAACCCAATCTTTGCAGGGAAAACGAGTATCAAAAGGAGATGCAGAGATTCTCGATCGATCATTACACTGCGCGACATGATGTCAGTCGTCTGATGACTATGCCCACCGAATCCCGCCCAGCCTTCGGCGAGCCGCTCCCCGGCCGCGCGACGACCCTGTCGCAGCGAGTCGTCGACGGGGTCACCGAACTGATCAGCAACGGGTCGCTCACGCCAGGCGCGCGCGTGCCGACGGAACCGGCGCTGATGCGGCAGTTCGGGGTCAGCCGGGGCGTGGTTCGCGAGGCGGTGTCTCGCCTGCAGGCCAATGGGCTGGTGCGGACACGCCAGGGCGTCGGCAGCTTCGTCCTCGCGCTGCCGCCGGACCCGTCGCTGCCGCGCTCGCCCGCGGACGAAACGCTGAAGTTGCAACACAAGCTCGCGATGCTCGAGCTTCGACTGAGCCTTGAATCGGACGCCGCCGCATTGGCGGCGCAGCGCCGAACGCCGGAACAACTGGCCGAAATGGAGCGCGCGCTCGATGACTTCGAGGCGCAGGTGGCCACCGGAGAGGGGTCGGCCGAAGCGGACTTTCGCTTCCACGAGCTGATTGCCCAGGCCACTGCGAACGAGTACTTCGCGCATGTGCTCCGCTCGCTGTCCAGCGCGACCATTCCGCGTCAGCTTGCGCGCACCAGCGCGCGCCGCGGCGCGGCCGCCAAGGCACCGAAAGGGGCGAAGGGCCCTCGCTTCGGCGAGCCCTCGCCGCAACTGCGTTCGAACAAGGACATCACAGCCTTGGAGCACCGCGCGGTGCTCGATGCGATTCGCCGCGCCGATGCCTCGTCGGCGAGGGCGGCCATGTTCCTGCACCTCAACAACAGCCGCGAGCGCATGAAGCAGGCCAGCGGTTAACCGTTTCGACCCTCGCTGCAGTCAAACACCACACCCAATCTTCGGAGGAGACCGATATGCACACCCCCCACCGCCTGCGCATCCGGCCCTCGGCCGTGACGCTGGCCATCCTCGCCCTGCCCGCGTTCGTCGCGCTCGCTCAGGCGCAGTCGGCCGAGCCGGCGCCCACGCGCATCGAGATCACCGGCTCGATCATCAAGCGCTTCACCGACGAGGGCGCGCTGCCGGTGACGAGCGTGCGCTCGGAAGACCTGCAGATGCGCGGCCACACCGAGCTGAAGGACTTCATGCTCGAGCTGCCGCAGGCCAACTCGCTGGGCAGCTTCGCCGGTACGGCCGGCCCGGTGACCAGCCTGCGCGGCTTCGGGCCGATGCGCACACTGACGCTGCTCAACGGCCGCCGGCTGGCCAAGGAGCCGCTGACCAACCAATACGTGAGCGTGAACGTGATGCCGCGCATGGCCATGACGCGCACCGACATCCTGCGCGACGGCGCCAGCTCGGCCTACGGCTCGGATGCGGTCGCCGGGGTGCAGGCTTTCTACACGCACCGCAGCTTTTCCGGCCTGAACCTGAAAGCCGAAGGCCTGGTGCCGATGCGCGCAGGCGGCGGCGACGAGGGCAGCCTTGGTGCCCTCGCTGGCGTTGGCAACCTGGCCCGCGATGGCTGGAACGTCTACGGCGCTCTTGAACTGCAGAAGCGCAAGATCCTGCTGCGCGAAGACCGGCCCGAGCTGACCGACCCCACGGTGCTGAGCTCGCTGGGCATCGCATCGACCGGCCAGGGCACCAATGCTGTGCCGGGCAACTTCACCGACCCGACCAACCCGACGTCCAGCCAGCGCACGCTGCGCTGGAACCCGTACTTCGACAGCGGCTGCCTGCCACCGTACTCGGCGCCCAGCACCTCGGGCGGGCGCGAGACCTGCTTCACCGATCAAAACGAGGAGTACCGAGCGTTCGGCAACGGCCAGGATCTGCTGACCGGGTACGCCAAGGGCCAGTTGCGCCTGGGCGGCAACCACAGCGTGAGCCTGGAGTACAACCTGAGCAAGTTCATGGTGCTGCAAAACAACCAGGCCATCCCGGTGACGGTGCGCCTGACCAACACGCACCCGTATTACCCCGGCAACGGCATCGTGCCCCTGCCCACGGCCATCGGGGCATCCACCACGCCCTTGGACCTGGGCGGCCGACCGATCGACGTGCAATGGTCTGTGGCCGACCTGGGCACGCGCGAGCGCGAGGACTACCACACCAACCAGCGTCTGGTGCTCGCGCTCGAGGGCAACCTCGGCGGCTGGGACTACACCACCGGGCTGAATCATGGCTGGTCCGAACGCGAGACCAAGGCAGGCAAAGGCTGGGTCAGTGTCACAGGCACGGCCACCGTCGGCGCCACCGGCACCACCCTGTTCCTGAACCCGGCGCTGAACCCCTTCGGCTACCAGGACGCCGCTGGCCTCGCGGTGCTGGAAGCGGCCTCGATCGCCGGCCAAACTTACCGCGTGCACAAGGGCACCAACTCGAGCATCGACTTCACGGTCAACAAGGAGCTGTGGGCCTTGGGCGGCGGCAATGTCGTGATTGCCGCCGGCATTGAAGCGCGCCGCGACGGCTGGGAAGCCGTCGGCCTGGCGAGCAATGACCCGCTGGCCTCGCTGAACAACCAGATCGACATCCTCGGCGGCGACGCCCAGGCCGCAGGTGCGCGCACCAGCAGCAGCAACAAGATTCACCGCGACATCTACTCGGCCTTTACCGAAATGGAGTTCCCGGTCACCAAGACCCTGTCGCTCAACGCCGCGGTGCGCGCCGACAACTACAAGGACCTGGGCGAGAACACGATCAACCCGAAGCTCGCGTTCCGCTGGCAGCCGGTGAAGTCCTTCTTGCTCCGCGGCTCGGCCAACACCGGCTTCCGTGCGCCGGCCTTGCCCGAGATCTACAGCAAGGAGACCGAGCTGACCGCTTTGGCCAGCTTCGACGACCCGCTGCTGTGCCCCACAGTGGGCGGCGTAGAGACCCCTGCGGCCGGCTACACCGCCACCCAGGTCTGCAACATGACCAACCGCTTCCAGATCACCAAGGTGCCGGACAACGCTGACGTCGGCCCCGAGAAGAGCAAAAGCTTCACGATCGGCTTCGCGGTTGAGCCGGCGCAGGGCCTGTCGGCCTCGGTGGACTACTGGCAGACCCAAATCGACGACGTGATCGGCAACCGCGGCATCACGTTCATCCTGAACAACTACGCGCTGTACGAAAGCCTGTTCAGCCGCGAGGCCGACGGCACGCTGTCGACCAACGCGCTGACCAACACCGCCACCAACCTCGGCGCGCTGCGCGGTTCGGGTCTGGACGTGAGCCTGGCCTATGCCTTCCAGCCGCAGGCCGGCCACCGCTTCAACATCGGCCTGGACATCGCCTACCTGCTCAAGTGGGAGGCGCGCACGCCCGAGGTCGATGGCGGTGCCTGGGTGTCGGCGCTGGGCAAGTACAACGACGTGGTTCCGGTCAACCCGAACGCCGGCCTGTCGAACGCGACGCGCGGCTTCAACAACCGCTGGCGCCATACCGCGTCGGTCGGCTGGAGTTCCGGCCCGTGGTCGGCACAGCTGTCGCAGCGCTACCAGAGCGCGTTCTGGGACCAGAACCTCGCGGCACGAACCGGGGCAGGCACCACCGGCCCGCGCAAGGTGGAGAGCTACGAACAGTACAACGTGGCCATGACCTACGCTGGCATCAAAAACCTGAAGCTCGGCTTCGCGATCCAGAACCTGTTCGACGAGAACCCGCCTCTGACCAACCACAACGGCTACAACGGCTACCTGACCAGCAGCACCGACGTGCTGGGCCGCGCCTACCGGTTCACCGCGGAGTACAAGTTCTGAATGCAAAGCCGGATCCGGAAACTGGGCTGACGACGTGTACGAGGACAAGAAGCTCGGTTTCCTCTTCGTCCTGCCCTTCGTGCTGGGGGTGCTGCTGTTCAAGCTGTTCCCCTTCGTCACGAGCTTCGCGCTGAGCTTCACGCAATACGACATCATCGACCCGCCGGTCTGGGTGGGCCTGCAGAACTACCGCGAGCTGTTCGGCGACGACCCGCTGTTCCGCAAGAGCCTGGGCGTGACGCTGTGGTTCGCGGTGCTGGCCGTGCCGCTGCGGGTGGGCTTCGCGCTCTTCGTGGCCCATGTGCTGAACTTCAAGCTGCGCGGCATCAACTTCTTCCGCTCGGCGTTCTATCTGCCGTCGATCCTCGGCGGCAGCATCGCGGTCGCGGTGCTGTGGCGATTCGTCTTCTCCAAGTACGGGCTGGTCAACCTCGTGCTGGTGAAGCTGGGCCTGGAGCCGGTGGCGTGGCTGGCCGACGAGCACTACTCGATGTGGACCATCGTGCTGCTGTTCACCTGGCAGTTCGGCTCGGCGATGGTCATCTTCCTGGCCGCATTGCAGAACGTGCCGAGCTCGCTCTACGAAGCCGCCGAATGCGACGGCGCCTCGCGCACGCAGCAGTTCTGGCGCATCACCGTGCCGCTCATCACGCCGGTGATCTTCTTCAACCTGATCATGCAGATGGTGCACGCCTTCCAGGAGTTCAACAGCCCGTACATGATCACCGAGGGCGGACCGCTCAACAGCACCTACGTGCTGGCGCT
>JANNRI010000130.1:0-18965 GCA_031401195.1 Burkholderiales bacterium | reverse complement strand
GGACGGGAATCGAACCCATACGCCCCGTGAAGGGCCGCGGATTTTAAGTCCGCTGCGTCTACCAATTTCGCCACCCGGGCCCGAGCTGATTCGACGAGCGGCCGGCCTTGACCTCGCGGACCGGCAACCGATTATGGTGGGCACCACCCACGCCCGCGCCGCGTCGCGTCGCAGTCGGCGTGGCTGTGGCTGTGGCTTTAGCTGTGGCTGTGGCTGTGGCTGTAGGTGTGGCTGTAGCTGTGGCACGAGAAGCCGGCCGCGCTCGGACCCTTCGTCGGTACCATCGACGCCCAACACACGCGGGTGTGTGTCGAAGCTGGGAACACCCATCACATGGCCGCTGCACCCCTCCCGTTCTTCGACAATCCCACGATGCTGGCCCCGCGCCAGGCCGAACGCCGCGAGCTGCCGGGGGGTGCCTTCGTGCTGCGTTCGCCGGCTCCCCTAGGCACCACCGCCCGCTGCGTGGGCGCGTGGCTGGAGCGCTGGGCGCGCGACACCCCACAGGCGGTCGCGTTCGCTGAGCCGAATGCAAATGCCGCGAAGGGTGGATGGGAGCGCTTGGGCTGGGCCGCATTGCGCCGCCGCGTGGGTGCCGTGGCCCAGGGCCTGCTGGATCTGAACCTGCCCGCGGGCCAGCCGGTGGTGGTGCTGTCGGACAACTCGCTCGACCACCTCGCACTGGAGCTGGCCTGCATGCACATCGGGCGCGCCATCTGCCCCATTACGAGCGGCTACTCGCGATTGGCGCAGAGCGACTTCAGCCGCATCCACGGCATCCTCGCCACGCTCGACCCGGCCCTGGTCTACGCCCACGACGCCGCGACCTACGCCCCCGTGCTGGCCCAGGCGCCGATCCAGGCGCGCGCCATGTTCTCGCATGGCGCCTCTTCGGTACCTGGCGCGCTGCCATTCTGCGAGCTGCTGGCCACGCGCGAGACGGCGGCGGTCATGGCTGCCTACGCCCACGTCGGCCCCGACACGCACGCCAAGTACCTCTTGACCTCGGGTTCCACGGGGCATCCCAAGGTCGTCATCAACACCCAGCGCATGCTCACGGCCAACCAGCAGATGCTGGCACAGACGCTGCGCTTTCTCGAGCGCGACAAGCCGGTGCTGCTGGACTGGCTGCCCTGGAGCCACACCTTCGGCGGCAACCACAACACCTTCCTCGTGCTCGCCACCGGGGGCACGATGTACATCGACGACGGCCGCCCGGTGTCGGGCCTCATCGACAAGACCATCGCCCACCTGCGCGAGGTGCAGCCCACGCTGCACTTCAACGTGCCCAAGGGCTACGACATGATGCTGCCGGCGCTGGAGGCCGATCTCGACCTCGCACGCCACTTCTTCGAACGCCTGCGCATGGTGTTCTACGCTGGTGCCGGCATGCCGCAGTCCACTTGGCAACGCCTGGAGACCCTGGCCGCCAAGGTGCGCGACGTGACGACGAACCCGGTGTGGTTCACCACCAGCTGGGGCAGCACCGAGACCGCGCCGGCCAATACGTTTGCACACTGGAAGCTCGACCGCGCCGGCGTCATCGGCTTGCCCATGCCAGGGGTGGAGATCAAGTTCGTTCCTGTCGATGGCGATGCGGCGGGCAAGCTGGAGATGCGCTTGCGCGGCCCGAACGTCTTTCCGGGCTATCGCGGCAACGACGCGGCCACCAAAGAGGCTTTCGACGAAGAAGGCTACTACCGCATAGGCGACGCCGGGTTCCTGCAGGACGATCGCGATCCCGCCAGCGGCATCGTCTTCAACGGCCGCGTGGCCGAGGACTTCAAGCTCACCAGCGGCACGTGGGTCTCGGTGGGTACGCTGCGCCTGCACCTCGTCGCCGCGCTCGCGCCGCTGGTGCAGGACGCCGTCATCACCGGCCACGACCGCAACGAACTGGGCGCCCTGCTCTTCCTCACCGAGGCCGCACGCAAGCTGCCCGTCGATCACGTGCGTGCGCAGGTCCAGGCCGGCCTCGCCCGCATCCAGGCCGAAAGCAGCGGCTCCTCGCACACGCCAACCCGCGTGCTCTTGCTGCCCGACGCGCCGAGCATGGCCAGCGGCGAGATCACAGACAAGGGCTACGTCAACCAGCGCCTCACGCTGCAGCGCCGCGCCGCCGAGGTGGAGGCCCTGTACGCCAAACCAATGGACGCGCGCATCATCACCCCCTGAGATCGATCGAGACACCATGGCCCTGACCCTCGAACCCCTCGCCGTCACCAGCGGCCCGCTGGCCTCGCTGCCTCTGCTGCGGCTGGAACACGCTGGCCCCGTGGTGCATGTGCGCTTGAACCGCCCCGCCAAGCGCAACAGCATCAGCGACGAGTTGCTCGGGCAGCTACACACCGTGTTCGTGAACCTGCCCAAGACTGCTCGCGCGCTCGTGCTCAGCGGCGAAGGTGAACACTTCTGTGCCGGCCTCGACCTCTCCGAGATCATGGAGCGCAGCACGGCCGAAGGCATCAGCCACAGCCGGGCGTGGCATGCGTGTTTCGATGCCATCCAGTTCGGCCCGGTGCCCGTGATCGCCGTGCTGCACGGCGCCGTGGTGGGCGGCGGATTGGAGATCGCCAGCTCGGCGCACATTCGCGTCGCCGAAGACAGCGTCTTCTACGGCCTGCCCGAAGGCACGCGCGGCATCTTCGTGGGCGGCGGCGGCTCCGTGCGCGTATCGCGTCTGATCGGCGTCTCACGCATGACAGACATGATGCTCACAGGCCGGGTCTTCGATGCCGACGAGGGCCAGGTGCTGGGCTTGTCCAACTACCGCGTCGCCGATGGTGCCGGCATCGCCAAGGCGCTGGCGCTGGCGGAGAAGATCGCCGGCAACGCCCCCTTGTCCAACTTCGCCATCACGCAGGCGCTGCCACGCATCTCCGATATGTCGGCCGCGGACGGCCTGTTCGTCGAGTCGCTCATGGCCAGCATCGCCGAGACCGACGATGCGGCCAAGGACCGTGTGCGCGCCTTCCTGGAAAAGCGCGCGGCCAAGGTGCAGAAGACATGATCCGCACCCACATCCACCGCGTCACCGTGCACTGGGGCGACTGCGACCCCGCCGGCATCGTCTTTTTCCCCAACTTCAGCCGCTGGATGGACCAGGCCTCGCTGGCCTACTTCGCCGCCTGTGGCTTGCCCGCATGGCGCGAGCTGGAGCGCACGCGCGGCATCGTCGGCACCCCGCTGCTCGAGATCCACACACGCTTCATGCGCCCTGCCACTTATGGCGAGACGATCGAGGTCCACACCTGCATCGAGGACTGGGCGGCCAAGACCTTTCGCCATCGGCATGTGATCAAGCGCGGCGACACGGTGCTGTGCGTAGGCACTGAGGTGCGCGCCTTCATCACGCGCGACCCCCTGGACCCCAGCCGCATCAAAGCCATCCCCGTGCCCGAGGACATCCGGGCCTTGTGCAGTTGACCCGACCCCAAGGCCCAAGGCCCAAGAGCCACGAGCCACGAGCCAAGACACCCAGACCCTGGCCCTGACCGACAAGGAGACACCGCATGACCCTCACCCGCCGCCAGACCCTGGCCCTCGCCGCGACCGCCGCACTGCCCGCCCTGCCCTTCGGCGCCCGCGCGCAGGGCTTCGACCAACCCAAGTTCTTCTACGGCTTCCCGGCTGGCAGTGCCGGCGACATCGCCTGCCGCCGTGTGGCCGAGCGCGTGGGCGGCAGCGCATACGCCAGGAACCCGGCGGTGGTCGAGAACAAGCCGGGCGCTGGCGGCCGCGTGGCGCTGGAGGCGCTGAAGAATGCGCCAGCCGACGGCTCGGTGCTGTGCATGTCGCCGTTCTCGCCGCTGGCCATCTACCCGCACGTCTACAAGAAGCTCGGCTATGACCCGGCGGCCGATTTCGTCACCGTCTCCATCTCGTCCGTGATGCACCACGGCCTCGCGGTCGGCCCCATGGTGCCGGCCAGCGTGACCACCGTGCGCCAGTTCGTCGAATGGTGCAAGGCCAATCCCGACAAGGCCAACTACGGCTCGCCGGGCGCGGGCAGCACGCCGCACTTCCTGGGCGCGCTGCTGGGGCTCACGACCAACGTCGAGATGAAGCACGTGCCTTACCGCGGCAGCGTGCCCGGTGTCACCGACGTCATTGGCGGCCAGATCGCCGCCATGTTCACGCCCGCGGGCGACTTCCTCTCCAACCATCGCGCGGGCAAGATGCGCATCCTGGGCACCAGCGGCAAGGCGCGCCTGCCCTTCGCCATCGACGTGGCCACCTTTGCCGAGCAGGGCTTTGGCGATCTCACGGTCGAGGAATGGTTCGGCTTCTACGCCCCGGCGCGCACGCCGGTCGCCGTGGTGGCCGCGGCGAGCGCTGCCATCAACGAGGCGCTGCGCGACAAGGCCGTGGCCGACAGCCTCGCCACCGTGGGCCTTGTCGCCCAGGGATCCACGCCCGAGGAGCAACTGCGCAGCCAGCGCGCCGAGACCGAGCGCTGGGGCCCGCTCGTCAAGCGCATCGGCTTCACCGCGGACAGCTGAGCCGTTCAGATCGCACCTGCTGTGCCACCCGTGCGTTCGCCACCCGATCTTGCCGCCGACGCCGATCTGGCCACGCGGGAGCGCGAGTACTCCCCTAGCTCCTGCATAGGCGGTGACTACCGGCCGTTCATCGGGGCCTACAGACAGCGCAGCGAGCAGGCCCGGCTCGCGGCAGTCCACCTGGGTGGCCGCTGGACACGGCTGGCCTGTGGCGGAGCTGCTTCAGCGTCGGCGCTCGAACTGTGCGTTCCGCGAGGCGCGGCGCAGGACGCGCAAGTGCCGCTGCTGCTCTTCGTGCACGGCGGCTACTGGCAAGAGCTCGGCGCCGCAGATTCGCTGTTCGCCGCCGCGGCCTGCATCGAACGCGGCGTGGCCTTTGCTGCGCTGGAGTACTCCTTGGCGCCGGCCGCCACGCTCGGCGGCATCGTGGCCGAGTGCCGACAGGCCTTGGGTTGGCTGATGGCCCATGCCGCCGAACTGGGCCTTGCGCGCGAGCGTTTCGTGCTGGCTGGCAGCTCGGCCGGGGCCCACCTATGCGCCACCATGGCCACGGCGCCTGCACCCGGCGGCATCGTGCCGCGCGCCGCGGTGCTGATCTCCGGCATCTATTGGCTTGAGCCCCTCATCGGCACCTCCATCGACGCCGCGCTGCGGCTCGATCCGGCCGCCGCCCGCCGCGCCAGCCCTGGATTGCAGTCGGCCACCGCTTCCCCGCCCGCCCTGGTCTGCTGGGGCGCGGTCGAGACGAGTGCCTTCAAGGCCCAGAGCCGCGCCTACGCGGCGCTCCTTCGCAGCGCTGGTACGCCATGCGCGGAGTTCGAGGTGCCTGGGCGCAACCACTTCGACATCGTGTTCGACCTGGCCGACCCGACGAGCGATCTGGGCCGGCGCACGTTCGCCTGGTTCGATTGACCACCGGCCCATGTCCATGGCCTGGCGTGGCCGGGCGCCTCAACGCATCACGCGTCGACGCGCCGACCCATCCAGCACTTCCACCGAGCGCCCGCGCAACAAGCGGCGCATGGGCGCCGGCAAGGGCTGGTCGGTGACGATCGCCGACATGTCGCCGATGTGTCCCACGCGCACCGCGGCCGTGCGGCCAAACTTGCTGTGGTCGACCAGCAGCACGCTCCTGCGCGCGTGGCAGCACATCAGGCGCACAAGGTCGGCCTCGCTCTCGTGGTATTCGAGCAGGCTGCCTTCAGCGTCGATGGCGCCGACGCTGAACAGGCACAGATCGACCCGGTACTGCGCCACCGCCGCCAGCGTGCCGGTGCCGCTGACGCCGAAGTTGCGCTGCTGGAGCTGGCCACCCAGCACCACCACCTCGGTCTCGGCTTGCGCGACCAGGATCTGCGCCGCTTCGAGACTGTTGGTGATGACCTTGAGGCCCGGCCGCGCGGCCAGCGCCTGGGCCGCGGCAAGCATGGTGGTGCCCGGCGTCATGAAGAGCGACACACGCTCGGGCAGCCAGGCCGCCAGCCGCTGGCCGATGAGGGCCTTCTCGCGCGCGAATTCGCTGCGCCGCAGCGCATAGCTGGTATTGGCCACGCTCGATGGCATCGAGGCGCCGCCATGGTGGCGGACCAGGCGGCCCTCGTCGGCGAGGCGGTTCAGGTCTGCGCGCAGCGTCTGCGGCGTGACGCGGAAGTGTGCCTCCAGGTCGTCGATGGCCATGTAGCCGCGCGCAGCCAGCAACTGGAGGATGCGCTCGCGGCGCGCCTCGGTACTCATGCTGCGCCCGCGGCGTCTCGCAAGGCCACGCCCGTTGGCGACCGGCGCGCCGGCCTCAACGCGGGTGCAGGCGGTCTCACGGGCTGGCGTAACTTTCGCAGAACGACGGTCCATCGCCGGTCAGGCGCACCCCGCCTGCATGGCTGGCATGGGCATGCCACGGCCTCGCGAGCCGGTCAGTGAGCGCGTTGATCTGCTCGACATAGGGCACAGACAACGTGCGCAGCGTGTGTTGCATCGCGGACAGGTCGGGGAAGTGTTCGAACGCACCTTGCCAGATCGCGCGGCCGCAGAGGTAGCCGCTGGCGCCGGCGCGACAGGCATAGGTGAGCGAGCGGCGGAAGTCCTCGGGGCCGGCGGCAGCCGACAGCAGCACCCAGGGGCGCGTGGTCATGGCGCCGAGCCGGTCGTAGGAGCTTTGCACGCGGGCGGTCTCGGCGCCCCCGGCAGCCGGCTCGGGCACCTCGCGCAACGCAGCCGGCGGCTCCAGCTTATAGATGTCCACGCCGAACTCGGGCGCCGCGAAGTCGCGCATCGAGTCGAGCACGAGTTGCGTGCGCTGGGCCTCCAGCTGTCCCGGCGCGTCGCCCACGAGTGGATACACCAGCAGCTCGAGCAGCAGCACGATGTCGTGCTCGCGGCATTCGCGCCCAATGCGCCGCACGAAGGCCTGCTGATGCGTGCACACGGCCGGGTCGGCGTCGGGTCGGTACCACACCAGCAGCTTCACGGCGTCGGCGCCAATGCGGCGGATCTTGGCCACGCTCCAGTGCGGGATCTCGACACTGCGCCGCCCGCCGGCACTCTCGTCGGTGACGTGGTGCTCCAGCGCAAGCACGAGGCCGCTGGCAGCGGGCATCTCGTCCACGCAGCGCGGGTAGGCGAAGTTCGGATCCAGCAGCATGGCGCTGGCCAGAGGCGAGAGCGCGCGCGTGATCACTGCTTTCACCGCGGCCACGTCTTCGTAGGGCGCCTGGGCCACGCCGCGACGCGCGGCGATGGGGGCAAACAGCGGCGTGCGCTGGTCGATGGCGACCATCTTCCAGCGTCCAGCATCGTCGGCCAGGCGGCGCATGCCCCAGAGCTTGCCCGGGCTGATCTCGGTCATCGTTGGTCTACTTTCAAGATTGCGTGGACATCGTCGAGCGTGGGCACGGCGCCCCAGCCGCTGCCGTTTGCGCATTTGAGTGCCGCCGCGGCGCTTGCAAAACGTGCCGCATCGAGGACGCGGTCGCCGCGCGCGAGGGCGAACGCATAGGCGCCATGGAACACATCGCCGGCGCCGTTGGTGTCGCGCGCCTTGACGGTCGCGGCTGCCACGCGGTGCAGTTGCCCGTCGACGAGAAAGGCGCTGCCCCGCTCGCCGAGCGTCACGGCCACCACACCCGGTGAGAGTTGCGCCGCACTTGCAAGACCCGCCTCGACGACCGAGGTGCCGCACAGCTGCGCCAACCCGGCCTGCGAGAAGACGGCATGGTTGCAAAGCGGCAGCAACCGGCGCAGCGCGTCGGGGTCGCCGACATCGGCATCCAGCACGCGCGGCAGGCGATGCCGTGCCGCAGCCTCGTACAGGCGCTCGGCACCCGCAGGCCAGCGGAAGTCTGCATGCACCGCCTGCACGGCAGCCACGCGTTCCAGCGGCAGCCAGTCGACGGACTCCTCGAGCCGGCCCCGATAGACGGCAAGCAGTCGCTCGCCGTTGTCGGCCACCAACACGGCGGAGGTCGGAGTCTGCGTACCGGCCGGGCTGGCCGTGCGCACCTTGACACCGCAGGACAGAAGCTCAGCGCGCAATTCGCGACCCTGCGCATCGTCCCCCAAGCGTCCCCAGTACTCGACGTCACCACCCAGGGCGGCAGCCGCCACCGCGGCCGTCGCCGCCATGCCACCGCCGCGTGGCTCGAGGCTCTTGGCGGTGAGCTTGCCGCCGCCCGCAGGCAAGGCCGCTACACGGAACACGAGGTCGCGCACCACGATGCCCAGACAGATGAGTGCGGCCAAGGTCGTGCGCCTCAGCTCACCGCAAGCAGGCGCAGGCCGCTCGTGGGATCGAAGAGGATCACGCTGGCGGCGTCTACCGCGAGCGCGAGGGTCTCGCCCAGACGCACGGCGGTGTCGCCGTGCAGGCGCACCACGAGACGGTGGCCGGCGCAGTCGAGTTGGGCCAGGGTGTCGGCACCGAGGGGCTCCAGGGCCGTCACTGTGGCCTGCAGGTTGGCCTCGGCCGCCGCACCAACCAGACGCAGCCGCTCGGGCCGCACGCCGAGCTCCGAGGCGCCAGCTCGGATACCGGGCATGCGCAGGCGCCCGGCGCCCGGCAACAACACCTCGCCATCGGTCACTTCCACCGGTAGGAAGTTCATCGCCGGTGAGCCGAGGAACCCGGCGACGAAGCGCGTCGCGGGCCGGTGATACAGATCCAGCGGCGAGCCCACCTGCTCGATGCGGCCGTGGTTGAGCACGACGATGCGGTCGGCCATCGTCATGGCTTCCACCTGGTCGTGCGTGACGTAGATGGAGGTGGTGGCCAGGCGCTGGTGCAGCGCCTTGATCTCGCCGCGCATGTCCGCGCGCAGCTTGGCATCCAGGTTGGACAGCGGCTCGTCGAACAGGAAAACCTTGGGCTTGCGCACGATGGCGCGCCCCATGGCCACGCGCTGGCGCTGGCCGCCGGAGAGCTCGCGCGGGCGGCGCTCCAGCAGGTGCTCGATCTGCAGCGTGGATGCCGCCTCGCGCACGCGCGCATCGACCTCGGCCGGCGGCGTGACACGCATCGTGAGCCCGAAGCCCATGTTGCGCCGCACTGTCATGTGCGGGTACAGCGCATAGTCCTGGAACACCATTGCGATGTCGCGCTCGCTCGGGTGCAGGCCGTTGACGAGGCGCCCGTCGATGGCGATCTCGCCGCTCTGGAACGACTCCAGACCGGCGATCATGCGCAGCAGCGTCGACTTGCCGCAGCCCGAGGGGCCGACGAAGACGATGAACTCGCCCGGCTGCACCTCCACACTCAGCTCGGGCAGCACCTCGACGCTGCCGTAGAACTTGGTGACGCAGCGGATGGAGACGCCGCCGGTCATGGGCGGCTCTCCACGGCAGCAGGGGCGTCGGCCGAAGCGCCCAGCGACAGCTGCGGCTTCAGCCGCTCGCCACGCGCGAATTCAGCGAACAAGCCCTGCAGCGCTTCGAGCGGCACTTGCGCATCCACCAGTCGTTCATAGCGCGGGCGCGCGCTGCGCAGCAACTGCACGTTGGCCTCGAACTCGCTGATCGGGAAGTAGAACGAGCGCGCGTAGAAGAAGTCCTTGCGCCGGATGGCCTTGGTCTCCTGCACCTGCCAGGCATCGGCCTCGCCGAGCTGGATGACCACGCCGCGCGCGGCCACGGCCTCCAGCGCCGCCTGGCGCGCCGCGTCCTTGCCGCTGCACTCCAGCACCAGCGCATAGCGGGCTTTCGGGTCGACGGCAGGCAGCGGCACGCCGCCCAGTTCACCCGCCACACCGCGCCGGAAGGCGTTGGGGTCGAACACCTCCACCGGGCCGAAGCCGAACTGCTGCAGCACGATGAGCGCACCCAGGCCGATCGGGCCGGCGCCGAGGATCAGCGCGCGCCCGGGCTTCACCAGCTCCTGCGCCAGGCGCACGCCATGCGCGGCGGTGCCGATGGTGTCCAGCAGCAGCGGCGCCAGGTGCGTGGGCACGTCGTCGGGCACCGGCAGCAGGCATTGCTGGGGCACCGCCACCGCCTCGGCATAGCCGCCTGCCCGTTGCCAGCCCATCAGGTCGGTGGCGTTCTCGCACAGGTGCGTGTGGCCCTCGGTGCACAGCGTGCAATGGCCGCACCACACGGGGATGTAGACGAGGCAGCGCCGGCCATGCAACGCGTGCCCGGGCTGGTGAACCCGGCCGACGATCTCGTGGCCGGGCGTCACCGGCCAGCCATTACGCAGCGGGCGCAGGTCGCTGCCGCACAGCGAGCAGGCGAGCACACGCAGCAGCACCTCGCCCGGGGCTGCCAGCGGCTCGGGCACCTGGCCGATCTCGATGCGGCCCTCGCCGCGGAAGATGGCGTGTTTCATGGCGCTAGCGCCTTACCCTGTTCACCTGTTCACCTGTTCACCTGTTCACCCTTTCCACGCGTTCACCCGTTCACCCCTTCACCCCTTGACCGATCCGAACGACAGCCCCGCCACGAGACGGCGCTGGATGAGGAACGTGAGCACGATCGGCGGCAGCGCGATCACGGTGGCCGCGGCCATCAGCGTGCCCCAGTTGGTGACGCCCTCGCCGATGAAATTGAACGAGGCCACGATGGCGGTCTTGGAGTCGATGCCCGACAGCACGAGTGCGAAGAGGAAGTAGTTCCACGAGAAGATGAAGGAGAGGATGGTGGCCACCACGAGCCCCGGCACCACCACCGGCAATGCGATGCGCCACAGGATGGCCGCACCGCGGCATCCGTCGATCTGCGCGCTCTCGGTCAGCTCGCGCGGCAGCGCGTCGAAGTGCGGCAGCATCGTCCACAGCGCGATGGGCAACGTGATCACCGCGTGCGTGATGATGAGCGCCAGGTGCGTGCCCTGCAGATTGGCCTGCGAGAACATGATGAACCAGGGCAGCAGGAAGAGCGTGCCCGGCGCCATGCGCGCGAAGAGCGTCAGCGTGGCCGGCCACAAGGTGCGGTGCCACGAGATGGCATAGGCCGCCGGCACCGCCAGCACCAGGCCCAGCAGCGTCGAGCCGGCCGCGACGTAGAAGCTGTTCAGCGTGTTGTCGAGGAAGTCCGTGCGCACGAAGAGCTGGCGGTAGTTCTCCAGCGTGGGCGTGAAAGCGAGCGTGGGCGGGTACTTGGTGATCTCGACGCGGTCTTTGAAGCTCGCCAGCACCATCCACGCGATCGGCGCGAACATCACCACCGACAGCACCGCCACCTGCACGGCGGCGAGCGCGCGGCCGAACGGCGTGCGCGGCGTGTTCACCAGGCCACCTTGCGCCGCAGTTGCGAGAAGACCACCACCGCGCCGAGCACGATGGTCGACAGCGTGATCATCAGTGCCGAGGCGTAGCCGAAGTCGGTGAACTCGAAGCCCTTGCGGTAGGCATAGACGTTGAGCGTGGACGACGCATAACCCGGCCCGCCCTGCGTGGTGATGTAGATCACGTCGAAGAAGCGAAGCAGATCCACGCTGCGCAGCACCGCGGCGGTGACGATGGTGGGGCCCAGCAGCGGCAGCGTGATGTGCCAGAACGTGCGCCAGCCGCGAGCGCCGTCGATCGCCGCCGCCTCGTACACGCGCCCCGGCAGCGACTGCAGGCCGCCGAGAACGATCAGCGCCACGAACGGCGTCCACTGCCAGGTGTCGACGATCATCACGGCGAAGATGACGTAGTCGGGCGAGGCCAGAAAGAGGCTCGGCGGCAGGCCCACCGACTTGAGCAGATAGTTGGCCACGCCCATGCCCGGGTCGAGCACGACGATGGCCATCATGCCCACCACCACCGGCGGCAACATGAAGGGCGACACCATCACCGTGCGGATGAGCCCCTTGGCCCACTCGAGCCGGTTGAGCAGCACGCCGAGCGCGACGCCGAGCACGAGCTGGATCACGAGCGCGCCGACGTAGAGGATGAAGGTGAGCTTCAAGCCATTCCAGAACTGCGGGTCGACCGCCAGCGCTCGGTAGTTGCCGAGACCCACAAAGACCTGCGGCTGCCCGATCTTGGTGTCGGTGAGGCTGAGCCAGGCCGCATAGCCGAACGGGAACAGGACCATCAGGGCCACGAAGGCCACCGCCGGCCAGGCCATCCAGTGCAGCGAAGCCACCCGCTGCGCCAACGGCCCCGCTTTCATCACCGCACGGTCACTGCAGCTTTGCCACGTCGGCGTCGACCTGGCACATCGCATCCTTCGCGCTGGCCTGGCCGAGGAAGATCTTCTGCACGCCGCCGCCGACGATCTCGCGCGCCTCGATCACGCGCTCTGTGGGCGGGAACGACACCGAAGTGCCGGTCTTGCTGATCTCCGACAGCGCATTGGCCCAGGACTGGCGGATGGGCAACTCGGCCGTCCAGGCCTTGAACTCGGGGCCGTTGAAGACCGAACCGCGCGGCGGCGCGACGCCGTTCTTCACCAGCCGCGTCTGCATCTCGGCGCTGGTGGCCCATTGCAGGAACATCCAGGCCGCTTCCTTCTTGGTCGAGTAGTTCGACACCGAGACGCCCCAGCCGAAGACGATGGGCTTGCTGATGCCCGTGGCCTTGCCCTTGGGCAGCACCTTGAGGCCGATGTCGCCGGGGCGGCCTGGGAACTTCATGACGTTGGGGAACTCGTTGGACGACTCGTGCGTCATCGCCAGGCGGCCCTGGCCGAGCATCTCGATCACCTGCGTGAAGGTGTGGTTGGCGGCACCGGGCGGGCCATAGTCCTTGAGCAGGTTGGCGTACATCTCCACGCCCTTCACGCTGTTCGGCTGGCACAGCCCGGGCTTGCCGTCGGGCGTGGCGTAGTCTCCACCGCTGTTGTACATGAAGGCCGAAAGCGCATAGGGGATGGCGCCACGTATGCCGCGCGCCGCCCACACGGTGGCGTCGCCCTTGGCGGCGCAGGCTTTGAGCTTGGCGGCGGCCTCGGGAATCTCCTCCAGGAACATCGGCTCGGCGACATTGCACTTGCCGAAGATCTCCTTGTTCCAGTAGAAGAGCGGCCCTTCGAGGTTGATGGGCAGACCCACCAGCTTGCCGTTGATGGTCTCGGCCTTGCGCAGGCCTTCGCCGAAATCGTTGAAGTTGAAGTCGGGCGCGGTGGCGCCGGCGCTGGCCAGCAGCGGCGACAGGTTCGCGTACCAGCCCGCCTTGTCCCAGGTGGCGCCCTCGCGGAACTTGAGCGACATGAAGACGTCGAAGTCGCTCGACTTGGCCTGCATCATGGTGGTGAGGCGGGCGCGGAACTGCTCTTCGTTGAAGATCTCCACGCGCAGCCTGATGCCGGTCTTGGCCGTGAACTCACCGGCCATCTCGCGCACCGCCTGCGACCAGGGGTGGTTGTTGAGCAGCAGGTTCAGCGTCTGGCCATCGTGCTGCTTCCAGTTGAAGGCCTGGGCCTGCACGGTGCCCAAGGGGGCGAGGCCCGCGAGCAGCGCGGCGGCAGCGAGCCAGGTGGCGGTGGTCTTGCGCATCAGTGTCTCCTCGTTGTGTTGGGGTGGATAGCGGGGGCGGGCCGGGCTGGCCCGATCCTGCGGGCGCTCATGAGGCCACGTAGCCCCCATCGACCGGGATCGTGACCCCGTTGATGAGCGCCGAAGCCGGCGACGCCAGGAACAGCGCGGTGCCCGCAAGCTCTTCGGGCTGTGACCAGCGCTTGGTGGGCAGGCGCTGCATCACCTTGGCGCTGAACTCGGGGTCCTCGCGACCGCGGCGGCTGATCTCGGTGGCAATCCAGCCCGGCGCGATGGCGTTCACACGGATGCCGTCTTCGGCATAGGCAATGGCGAGCGACTTGGTGAGCCCGACCACGGCCGTCTTGGCCGAGGCATAGGCCGGGATCATCGGCGCGCCGAAGTAGCTGTACATCGAGCCGATATTGATGATGCAGCCGCGCGTGGCCTTCAGGTGTGGACGAAAGGCCGTGGCGAGCCGGATGTTGCCGAAGAGGTGGATGTCGATGATCTCTCGAAAGACCTCGGGTTTGTGCTCTTCCCAGCGCACGAGCTTGCCGGCGCAGTGGATCAGCACGTCGAGCTTGCCGACTTTGGCCGCGAGCGTGTTGACCGCGTCGTCGCTGGTCACGTCGAGTGGCTCGAATTTCGCGCCGGCGGCGGTGAGCTCCGGGGCGGGCGGCTTCAAATCGGTGACCGTGACGCTGGCGCCATGGTCCAGGAAGGCCCGCGCAAATGCCGAACCGATGCCACCGCAGCCGCCGCTGACGAGCACGTGCAAACCGGCCACGGAGAAACTCGGAGTCGCCATCGGATGCCGCCTTCGGGTGGATCGGTTCACCTTAGCACCGCAAGTTCGGATGCGCAAGATCGCTTTCGATATCGAAAGTCCTACAGGGCCCGCGGATGGAGGCGCCCAACCCGAAGGCCAGAATCGCGGCATCGGACGGAATTGCCAGCCAGCGGCTGTCGCCATCATCATCGACCCCAAGGCGCGACCGGATGCGGTCCGCCGAGCCCCTCTTGGAAAGATCACCACGTGTCGGAACCACTGAAGTTCTGCTCGGCTTGCGGCGCAACCCTTGCGCCAACGGGAGCCCTGTTCTGCGCCCGCTGCGGCGCCCGTTCCGGCTCGGCTCGATCCGGCGCAGGCCCGGCGAGCGCCTCTGCGGGGGGCTCGGCCATCCAGGCCATTGCCAACCGCATCACCGACCCGCTGGGGCTCGATCGGCTCGAGGGCTTCAGCATCCGCGCCCTCTTCTCCGAGACATTGCGCCATCGTGATGCCAACGAGATGGAGCGCTACATGGGTGTGGGCACGCCCGAGACGACACCGCCCATGACCGCCGAGATGGGCCAGTGGCCCCGGCCCTGGCTCTTTCTGCGCACGCTGGCCTTCGCGCTCGTGGTCTACGGCTTGCTGCTTTGGACCTTCCGCGAGTTCAACAACCCCAAGGTGTTGCCGGCTCTCATCATCGTCGGCTCGTTTGCCGTGCCTCTGGCCACGCTGATCCTTTTCTTCGAGCTCAACACGCCGCGCAACGTGTCCATCCTGCGCGTGGTGGAATTGGTGGTGTTGGGCGGCACGGTCTCGATCGGCATCTCGCTGTTCCTGTTTCGCCTCACCGACCTCAGCAGTTGGCTCGGCCCGCCAGCGGCGGCCTTCGTCGAGGAGGTGGGCAAGCTCGCGGCGCTGTTGGTGCTGGCGCGCTTCGCCCAGCAAGAGCGCTACTCGTTCGCGCTCAACGGCTTGCTTTTCGGCGCCGCGGTGGGCACAGGCTTTGCCGCCTTTGAATCGGCCGGCTACGCCTTCGAGCGCCTGCTGATGCGCGGCGGTGGGGTCGGCGCGATGGTCGACAACATCACCATCCGCGGCGTGCTGGCACCCTTCGGCCACATCGCCTGGACTGCCATCGCCGCCTGCGCCGTCTGGCGCGTGCGCGCGCTGGGCGTGCCGCTGACCCAGGCCGTGATGCACCCGAAGTTCCTCGTGCTCTTCGCCGTGCCGGTGGGCTTGCACTTCATCTGGAACTCGTCGTTCCAGTTGCCGTTCTTCGGCAAGTACCTGCTGCTCGGGTTCCTCGCGTATGTGGTCATCGTCAGCCTCGTGCAGGGCGGCTTGAAAGAGGTGCGGCGCACGGCCTCGCCCGAACGGCTGGACCTGGAGGCGGGCGACCCGACGATCATGCGCACGGTGGTGCACCGGCGTGGCGAACCCGCGGTCAATGCGCTAGCGGATGCACCCTCCGCTGCAGTGCGCGAACCCGACTCGCCGCTGGCCGGCATCCCTTCCGCCCCGGGTTCGGTCGACATCGACCCGAGCGTGCCGCGCACGCACAAACAGCCCTGATCCGAAGGAACCCAGACCATGAGTGCCGCATCCGCCCCCTCGGCTGAAGCCACTGGCGCAATCGTGCTTCCCGGCAAGGCCCGCCCCCGTGGCGCCTACCCGCATGTGCGGCGCGCCGGCCCCTTCCTGTACGTCTCGGGCACCAGCTCGCGCCGGCCCGACAACAGCATCGCCGGCGCCACGGCCGATGCGATGGGCACAGTGCAGTTCGACATCCGCGAGCAAACACGCGCCGTGCTCGAGAACATACGCGACATGCTGGCCGGCGCGGGAGCCGAATTGAAGGACGTGGTGGAGATCTGCACCTACCTCGTCGACATGGGTGACTTCGCCGGCTACAACGCCACCTACGCCGAGTACTTCAGCGCCGAGACTGGCCCGGCGCGCACAACGGTCGCCGTGCACCAGTTGCCGCACCCGCACCTGCGCATCGAGATCAAGGCCGTGGCCTACAAGCCATGACCCGCACCATCCAGCGACCCCCCAGCGACCAGCCACCGGACCCAATCGACATGCCCGACTTTCATCATGGCCGCCCCTTCAACTTCCAGCGCTGGCTCGACGAGCATGCGCACTTGCTCAAGCCCCCAGTGGGCAACCGGCAGATCTGGAAGGACGCCGACTTCATGGTCACAGTGGTCGGCGGCCCCAATGAACGCAGCGATTTCCACGACGACCCGTTGGAGGAATTCTTCTGGCAGTTCAAAGGCAACGCGTTCCTGCTGGTGTGGGACCGCGGCCGCTACGAGCGCGTGAATCTGCGCGAAGGCGACATCTTCCTGATGGCGCCGCACATGTTGCACTCGCCGCAGCGGCCGGAGCCCGACAGCCGCTGCCTGGTCATCGAACGCCAGCGACCCCAAGGTCTCGTCGATGCATTCCAGTGGCATTGCGCGCGTTGCGGCACGATGGTCACGCGCACCGAGTTGCAGTTGGCCGACATCGTGGCCGACCTGCCGGCCGCCTACCGGCGCTTCTACGACAGCAATCAGGCCGCACGCACCTGCTCGCAGTGCGGCACGGTGCATCCGGGGCGTGAGCACATGGCCTGGCATGCGATGCTGGCCACTTCGGGTCTGCTCGACACGGCCGGGGCATGATGGGCAGCGCCGCGGACATGACGGGCGCAGGCCCCATGATCGACATGCACGCCCATTGCTTCCCGCGCATCTCGAGCGCGCAAGCGCTGGCGGTGGACGCCGAGCGCGCGCCCTGGCTTGAGGTGTCCACCGATGGCGAGAGCGGCCACATCATGCTCGGCGACAGGCGCTTTCGCCCTGTGCAGGCACAGCTGTGGGATCCGGCGCGTCGCGTCGAGATGCTCGACCAGCAGGGCGTGGCGCTGCAGGTGGTGTGCGCAACGCCGGTGATGTTCGGCTACGCCTGGCCCGCCGACCGCGCGGCCGAGTGGGCGCAGCGCATGAACGAGCACGTGCTCGCCTACTGCGCACACGCGCCCGGGCGCCTGAAGGCACTTGCGCAGGTGCCGCTGCAATCGCTGGAGCCGGCGTGCCTCGAAGCCAGCCGCGCCATGGCGGCGGGGTGCATCGGCGTGCAGATCGGCAACCACGTCGGCGAGCGCGATCTCGACGACGAAGCGCTCGTGCAGTTCCTGATCCACTGCGCGCAGCAGCACATCCCCGTGCTCGTGCACCCGTGGGACATGATGGGCGGCGCGCGCATGAAAAAGTGGATGCTGCCGTGGCTCGTCGCGATGCCAGCGGAAACGCAACTCGGCATGGTCTCGCTCATCCTCTCGGGCGCCATGGAGCGCATTCCCTCGTCACTGCGCATCTGCTTCGCGCATGGCGGCGGCAGCTTCGCCTGGCTGCTCGGTCGTGTCGACAACGCCTGGCGGCAGCGCGATATCGTGCGCGAGGATTGTCCGCAGCTGCCGTCGAGCTACGCACGTCGATTCCACGTCGACAGCGCCGTCTTCGACCCCGGCGCGCTGCGGCTGCTCGTCGATGTGATGGGCGTGGACCGCGTGATGCTCGGTTCGGACACGCCGTTTCCGCTCGGCGAGCAGCAGATCGGCAGCCTGGTGCACACGTTTCCCGGGTTGACACCTGAGGAAAAGGCAAAGGTCATGCACGACAATGCCCTCTTGTTCTTTGGGATCCGCTCGCCACGGGCCCGGGCTTGACCCGAGGGGCCCCCGAGAACGCGGCTCCTACACTGCCCGTTTTCTCGACCCGGAGCCTCCGCCATGTCCCGTTTCACGCCCCCACTCATCACCGCGGCCGCCCTCGCCTACGCCTTCGCGGCCGGTCCGAGCCTTGCGCAGGCCCCGATCAAGATCGGCTTCATGGCCGAACTGTCCGGCCCCCAGGGCGCTCTCGGCCAGGACCAGTACGACGCCTTCATGATGGTGGTGGAGCGCAACGGCGGCAAGCTCGGTGGCGTACCGGTGCAGGTGCTGCGTGAAGACAGCCAGCTCAAGCCCGATGTGGCCACGCAGATCGTGCAAAAGCTCATCGAGCGCGAGAACGTGCCCATCATCACCGGCATCACCTTCTCCAACGTCATGATGGCGGTGCACAAGCCCATCACCGAGAAGGGCGTGTTCCTGATCGGCAGCAATGCCGGGCCGGCACCGATCGCCGGCGCACAATGCTCACCGTTCCAGTTCATCACGAGTTGGCAGAACGACAACCAGGCCGAGGTGGTGGGCAAGTACGCCACCGACAAGGGCTACAAACGCGTCATCGGCATGGCGCCCAACTACCAGGCGGGCAAGGACTTCGTCGCCGGCTTCAAGCGCATGTACAAGGGTGAAGTGATCGACGAGATCTACACGCCGCTCAACCAACCTGACTTCAGCGCCGAGCTCGCGCAAGTGGCAGCCAAGAAGCCGGACGCCATCTACGTCTTCTATCCCGGCGGTCTGGGCGTGAACTTCGTGCGCCAGTACCAACAGGCCGGCCTGCTGGGCAAGATCCCGCTGCTCAGCACCAGCACCACCGACGGCTCGACGCTGCCGGCGCAGAAGGAAGCCGCGCTCGGGGTCATCTCGGGCACCTTCTGGGGGCCTGATTTCGACAACCCGGCGAGCAAGCAGTTCGTCGAAGAATTCGAGAAGAAGTTCAACCGCATCCCGAGCCAGTACGCCGCGCAGAGTTACGACGCCGCGCTGCTGCTCGACTCGGCCATCGGCAAGGTCAAGGGCAATGTCGCCGACAAGACCGCGTTCCGCGCCGCGCTGAAGGCGGCGGATTTCAAGAGC
>JANNRI010000129.1:0-2127 GCA_031401195.1 Burkholderiales bacterium | reverse complement strand
CGCTCCTCGGGCAGCTCGATTCGGTAGCCTTGCACGCGCGGGAAGCGGATCTCCAGCGCGTCGCGGTCGGGCCGTACCGCTTGCACGCGCACCGTCTCGCGCGGCTTCTGCGGCGGCGCGATCACGGGCTCGGCGTTGAAGTCAAACGGGATGCCCAGCACGTCGGCGTACTCGACGTTGAACAGCCCGTCGTTGTTGAGCTCGTAGCTCTGGCGCCGCAACGCACGGCCGATGACCTGCTCGCACAGCAGCTGCGTGCCGAACGCCCGCACGCCCAGAACGTGGGTGACGGTGTTGGTGTCCCAGCCTTCGGTGAGCATGCTGACCGACACAACGCAGCGGATCGACTCGCCCAGGCGGCCGGCCTTGCCCACGGTGTTCATCACCTCGCGCAGCAAGTCCTGGTCGCTGATGGTGTCGGCAGCACGCGGGTCGCCGCTGCGCTCGATGATTTCGCGGCGGAAGCGCTCGATCTCATCGGCTGCCACGCCACGGAAGTTGTCGTCCAACGCTTCGCCGGATTCGAGCTGCTCGCTGTCGATCAGCAGCGTTCGAGGGTGACCGAGGGCGTTGCCGTGCTCGTCGTGATTGCGGAACAGTTCGAGCCGGCCCGCTTCGTGCGAGTGCGTGCCGTCTTCGTGTTCGCGCTCGAAGCCTGCGATGTAGTCGTACACCAGCTTGGAAGTGGCGGTGTTGTTGCATACGACGATGAAGCACGGCGGCACGTTGATGCCGGCGCGCTGCCACAGCTCGAAGGTCTTGGCGTAGTGGCCATAGAGCGCCTCCAGCGCCGTGATCAGCGGCGTGGGCAGCTTGTGCGGGTCCAGCCCGCTGGCTTTGCCGCGGCCCTTCTTCGGCATCTGTTTGCCGATGTGCTTCCACAGCTCCCGGTACATCGGCATGTCGCCGCCGGGAATGTTGTCGGCGATCGGCACGCGCGGCAGCTTGACTATGCCGCACTCGATGGCATCCATCAGCGAGAAGTCGGAAAGCGTCCAAGGGAACAGCGTACCCTCGGCGTAGCCCGATCCGCGCAGGAAGAACGGGGTTGCCGACAGGTCCATCACGCGGGTGACGCCGATCTTGCGTTGCACCGCCTCGATGCCACTGATCCACAGGCGAGCGGCTTCGTTGTTCTGCTCGGCCTCCTTCTTCTCGTCGCCGGAGAGATCGTCATCATCGGCGTCGACCGCGGCCTTCGGCTTCTCGCGATAGCAGTGGTGAGCTTCGTCATTGATCACCACCACCTGCGACATGCCCATCAGCTCGGGCATCACCCGCTGGAGCATCTGGCCTTCGGTTTCCAGGGTCTCGGGCGCGTCGCCGGTGCGGCCTTGAAGCAGTTGCCGCCCTCCCTTGGAGAGCTCGACACGCTCGCGCAGCTTGAAGGCGTGGTAATTGGTGATGACGATCTTGGCCTTGTTGAGGTCGTCGAGCATGTCGCTCGGCACCAGTTCGCGGCTGGCGTAGTAGCTGTCCGGGTCGTTGGGCTGCAGCACGCGCAGTCGGTCGCGGATGGTCAGGCCTGGCGTGACGACGAGGAAGCCGCGGGTGAACTTCTTGCTGCCTGGCCGGCGTACCGCATTGACGGTCTGCCAGGCGATCAGCATCGCCATCACCGTGGTCTTGCCGGCGCCGGTGGCGAGCTTCAAGGCCAGCCGGCTCAAGCCCGGGTTGGCGTCCTGGTTCGCGCTGGCCAGGTGGTCAACGAAGCGCTCGGCCGACTTGCCGAGCTGCGGCGCCACTTCGGTGAGCCAGATGGCCGTCTCGGCGGCCTCGACCTGGCAGAAGAACGGGCGGGTGTTGCTGAAGGCGTGATGCCGCCAGTGCTGAAGCAGGCGCGCCGTCTCAGGCGTGACGCGCCAGTCGCTCGGGTTGGGCAGCGCACGCCACTTGTCCACTTCGGCGCGAACCGCGTTGATGACGGCCGTGTGGTCGTACTGCTGTTCCTGGGTCGAACGCTCGTCGAACAGCAGCGCGGTTTGCTTGTCGGCCCCCTTGCGCTTCTTGGGCGCCGGGATGGGCATCACGAAGTCAGCTCGCCTGCGGCTATCGACGATGCGCTGCGTGGGCTGCTTGTCAGGCCCGAGTTCCCAGTGGTGCGCCGGGTACTCGTAGGGCGAGTTC
>JANNRI010000128.1:0-4360 GCA_031401195.1 Burkholderiales bacterium | reverse complement strand
CGGCATGGCCTGTGGTGTGGCACCGGTTCGCGGCAACAGCCACAACACGATGGCCTGGGCCGCATAGGCCAGGCACAGCAGGCTGAGTGCCGGCGACGGCACCGCACCGATCAGGCTGGTGGCGCCGATGCCCAGCACCAGCGCCACCCCGATGGCCGCGCGCGCCGCCGCATAGGTGCCGTAGATGCGCGTCAACGCCGAGTCTGGCGCGCCAAGAATGCGTCGGGCATGCCGTGACAGCAGGCGCCTTTCGGCGGCAGCGCCTTTCGACAAACCCGCATCGAAGGCTGACTCCGCATCGCCGGCCACGCCACCGTCCGGGCTGCGGCTGTCCTCGCTGACACCAAGCACGCTGAACCACGACTCCTCGGCAGGCCGCGTCGACGGCGGGTCGCGCACAGCGCCGCGCCGCTCGCCATGACGGCGTTCACTGGCGCCAGTTGCGGCTCGGACGTCTTGTTCGCTTGTGGTCATCGATGATGCGGTGGGCAGTACTCAGCATGGCCGCTCCCGGCATGATGCGGCAGCTTCGGCTCGCGGCGAAGTATCGTGCCGAAACGCCCCGGCAAAGCGTTGAGCAGCGGCATGTCCGCCACGCTGTCGTGAGCATTGCCGCGTCGTGGCGGGCTGCAAACAGGCCGCACGCGTTGGCGAAGAAGGCCAATGCCGGGCAGCCTTCGCACGAGCCCGCCACGATTGGGTGTCAAGACGATTGCGGCCGGTCCCGGCCGTCGAGCGACAGCGCCAGGAAGACCATCAGGAAGAACAGCAACGCCACCCGCGGCACGTCCATCAGGCTGCTGACCATGCCGACCGTGACCGCCCCAAGGATCGACGCGGCCACGAATGGCGCGGCCGGGTGCCAGCGAAACGGCGCACTGCCCAGCCGCCACAGGGCCAGGCCAACCAGGGCCACCACCACAGCCAGCCCCGCCAGGCCCCGTTCGATCAGCAATTCGAGGAACAGGTTGTCGATGTGCCAGGGCAAGAAATAAAGCTGCGCGGCCGGCCACCAGTGCGCCAGATGATTCGAAAAATCGGCGTTGCGCAGCAGGTTGTCGGCGGCCCCGGTCGTCAGACGGACACGGCGGATGTCGGCCTGGGCGCCGGCGTTTTCGATCGACAGCGCAAACAGTGCCAGGCGCGGTGCAAAGCGCGCACCTGGGCTCAGATCAGGACCCCTCAGCGGCAGTTCCAGCTGTTGCCATGACGATTCACCTGGCCGGATGACCGTGCGCGCTGCCTGACAGTCTCGTTCGTACAGCAGGTGCATCTCGCACACGCTGATCAACAGCGTGGTGGACGAGAACACCCGCAGGTCGAGTTCAACCTGGTAGCGGGCGGCCGCTGTCAATGGCACCCTTTGGGTCAGCGCGAACAAGCCGCCCAGGCGGGCCTGGGTCTTGGGGCCCGAGAGCGTTACCGCGGCACCGCCGTCGGGCAGTGCCCGCCATTCGACAGCACCCGAAAACTCGCGCTTGGGTACAAAGCGCGCATAGCTGGCGGGTAGCCGGCCCAGGCCGATGCCCCACAGCCATTCCCCCGGCGTGACCAGCAGCCCCAAACCGTTCTGCCAATGCGCCACACGGTTGCCGAAGTCCTTGTCAGCCGCGGCCAATCGCGACAGCATGAAATTGCCCGTGCTGAAGACGGTGACCACTTCCAGCGTCAAGGCCAGCATCAACCCCAGGCCCGCGGCGCTGCGCCAGCCGGCAAGACGCTTGTGGAACAGGGCATACGACGCCGCCACCAGCGCCAGCAGCGCCAGCACGCCGAGAGACCCAAAGACTTCCAGCACGACAAACAGCGCAGTCCCCGTGAGCAGCAACACCGCGGCGGCCGACAAGCCGCGTCCGAGCAGTGCACGTGCGCGAAACCCGATGCGGCGCCCCAGCAGCCACAGGCCCAGCACCCCCAACGACACGATGACGGCCATATAGGCGCCGCGAGAAAAAGTGGTCAGGCAGGCATACACGGCAGCGAGTGCCAATGCCGCCGCCAGCGCCCATTGCAGCGGCGAGCGTGCCGCCCACAGCGCCCACACGATGAAGGGCATGGCCATGGCCAGGTAGGCATCGATGGCGGCACCGCCAACATGCATCTCCCAGAACAGCGCGGTGGTGCGATAGAGCGACGAAAAGTCCCACAAACCGGGGTGGGCCAGGCGTTCCCAGCCCACCGCCGCCGTGACGACGGCCAAGCCCAGGAGCATGCCGAAGAAAAAACGGTTCACGCCGCGCGATGCCGGACCGCGCACCTGCCGGCGCAGCAATGTCCACAACAGCAGCGCCATCACCGGCGCCTTGAACAGGCGCACGCTGTTCATCGGCTCGGCATAGGACTGGAACCAGCCGAAGCCGGGGCCGGCATCGGCAAGGCCACGCGCCAGGCCGACCGCGCTGAGCAAAACCAGCAGCAACGCCAGCAGTACTTCTGGCGAAGGCCATCGCGGCGCCGCAACTACGCCCCCATCACGGCGGACTTCGACGGCCAGCCGCAGATAACCACCGGCCAGCGTGGCCAGCACCAGCATGTCGAATTCATCGAAGACCAACCAACCGGTCCATGGCGAGAAGTTGAGCAGCGGCAAGGCCGCCGGCAACACCAACAACCAGATCGACGGTCGCCAGGTGACCAGCGCCACCCAAGCCATGCAAGCCGACAACGTGGCCACTGGCCACAACGGGTGGTGCCAGGCCAGTGCCGCACACGCGACAACGGATGCGGCAGCGAGCAGCGCGTATGAAAAGCCACGCAGCGCCGGAAAAGACAAAGACGCCGCCGGCGGCATCACTGTCAAGGCCTCAAACCAGCACCTCGACGCACGGCGGATGCCCCAGGAAGGCCTGCGGGCTGGCGCTGGCGCCGTAAGCGCCGGACTGGAACACCACCACCAGGTCACCGACCTGCGCCACTGGCAGGTCCATGCGATCGGCCAGCAGGTCGAGCGGGGTGCACAGCGGCCCGACCACCGAGACCACTTCCGTCGCCGCGGCGCCTTCGGGGCGGCCATGCCAAGGGCTGGTGGTCACAGGGTAGTTCTTGCGCACCACCTGGCCAAAGTTGCCCGAGGCCGAGAGGTGGTGGTGCAGGCCACCGTCCGTAACCAGGAATACCTGGCCGCGTGACACCTTGCGGTCGACCACTCGCGCCACGTAAACACCCGCCTCGCCCACCAAGTAGCGGCCCAGCTCGATCACCAGCGAAGCCTGCGGCAGCTCTCGCGCGGCGCGCTCGGCCAGTTCCGCCAGGTTGTCGCCGATGGGCCGCAAGTCCAGCCGCCGCTCGCCCGGAAAGTACGGGATGCCGAAGCCCCCGCCCAGGTTCAGAAAGCGCACCGGCAGTGCCGTACACGCAGCCAACCGCAAGGCGAGTTCGTACGATTTGCGCTGCGCCTCGCAGATCGACTCGGCGCGCAAGTTCTGCGAGCCGGCATAGATGTGAAAGCCCTCGAAGGCCAGGCCCGCGTCGCTGACGCGTTGCAGCAGTTCCGGCACCTGCTCCACATCGACACCGAACTGCTTGGGCCCGCCGCCCATCTTCATGCCCGAGCCCTTGAGCTCGAAGTCAGGGTTCACGCGCACGGCCACGCGCGGGCTCGTGCCCAGCTCGCGCGCGATGCCGCCCAGCAGCTCCACCTCGCGCATGGACTCCACGTTCACCAGCACGCCGGCCGCCGCAGCCTGGCGCAGCTCGGTCGCCCTCTTGCCGGGCCCCGCAAAGCTGATCTCGGCCGCGGGTGCGCCGGCATTCAGTGCCACCTGCAGTTCGCCCGCCGAAGCCACGTCGATGCCATCAACCAAGCCAGCCATGTAGCAGACCAGCGGCGCAAACGGGTTGGCCTTCATCGCGTAGTGCAGCTTCACTGACGCAGGCAGCGCCTGGCGCAAGGCGGCCACGCGTTCGCGCAGGAGTGCGCGGTCGTATGCGTAGAAGGGGGTTTGGCCGATGCGCTCGGCGAGCAGGGAGAGGGGATGGCCGCCGACCTGGAGTTGGCCATTTGCCAGCGGGAATTGGTCCATCGGCGCGTGCACCGGCATTGTGTGTTCAGCCACGGCCGACCTCTTCCTGCCACTGCGTGGCCAGCAACTTGCGATCAATCTTGCCGTTGGGATTGCGCGGCAACGGCCCTGCAACGGAGTGGATGCCTGCTGGCACCATGTAGGCCGGCATGCGGCGACGGCACTCGACCAGCAGCGCGGCCACATCGACTGCGACTGCGCCCGCCGGTGGCGTTGCGATGACTTGAATGGCCTGGCCGAGCGCAGGATGCTCGACGCCGAAGGCTGCGCACTCGCCCACCAGCTTCGTGGCGTAGAGCACCTCCTCGACCTCGGTCGGGCTGACCCGGTAGCCCGAG
>JANNRI010000127.1:0-15107 GCA_031401195.1 Burkholderiales bacterium | reverse complement strand
TCGGCGTTGCTCGTGACCTTCACGCGCGGCAGCTCCACGCCGTCGACCGTGATCACCGCCGAGAGCGCCTTGCCCGCGAGCGCCTCGCCGGTGGGCCGCCGCACCTCGACGGTGGCGCTGACGGTGTCGCCCGCGCCATAGGCCTTCTTCACGAACTCGAGCTTCTTCTTCAGGCGCGGCGGCTCGTAGGCCGAGACGATCACCGTGCGTTCGGCCTTGTGGCCATCGGCGGCCGTGGCGCGCAGCGTGTATTCGCCGCCTTGCACTTCGGCCGGCAATTCGAAGTCATTGGTGGCGCTGCCGGTGGAGGCGCGCAGGCGCTTCCTGAGCACCGTCGCACCCTTGGGGGACACGAGCTCGACGGTCGACGTTTGCGCCGTGTCCGCACCGGTGAGCGTGCGCGCCTTCAGGTCCCAAGTCTTGAACCAGATGGTTTCGCCGGGCTTGTAGAGCGGCTTGTCGACCTGGATGTAGAGGCGGCGGCCGACGTGGTCTTCGAAGTAGCGGCCGATCAAGGTGGGCAGGTTCTGCTTGTCGCCCGGCAGGTTCAGCCGGGGCGAGGCCCGGGGCGCCGCTTCGGCCGCCACGGGCGGCAGGATCTGCCGCTTGCCTGGGGGTTGAGCCTCCTCGCCCGTGGCATCGGCGGGGCTCGCCAACGGGGCCGTTTGGCCAGCGGCGGCAAAGAGTATCGACAGGCCTGCAAGGGCCTGGGTGGTGCGCCTGTTCATTCACGTCTCCTGCGGTTCGACAGGGGTTGAACGTGGGAGACCGGGGCGCGGGGTTAAGGAAATGGGCCGCGTGATGAAAATTTCGGCAGAGTGCCGGAACGTGCCGCCGGCCGGCGGCTGCGGCCGTGGAATGCCAGGTCGGCAGCGCGTTCACGCCAGGTGCAGCCCGGGCTCGGGGCTCAAAGCAGCACCGCAGCAGGCCGTTTCTTGCCCTGGCCCGGCAATCGGAAGACACCGAAGCCGCGCTGATCCAGCGTCAGGATTTGCGCTTCACGGGTCTCGCGGTACAGCCACAGCACCGTGGCATCGGCGAAATCCATGGGCACTTTGGCGTATCCGTTCATCCAGCTCGCCAGCTCTTCATAGACGGTCTGCGGAACGGGCGTGACCACCATCGCTCGCGCTGCCCAGGCCAGGAAGGCGGTCTGCACGGCCACGTTGAAGTCGAGCAGGCGCGTCGCTTCGGTGACCACCGCTTCGGTCGTCAGCAACCGATGTTTCGAGGCCCGGCCGGCAAACCAGGTGTGCACGCTTGCATGATCGTGATCATCGCGGTCGAAGTAGGCCACCAGCGGCCCGGTATCAACGATGACGGCCCGCATGGAGCTTGGTATTCAGCACGCGGCTGTGCTGCCGCGCAGCTTCACCGCGTCCACTTCCCGGCAAATCCGCCAGCGACGCCGTCAGTTCGAGATAGACCGCATGGCTGTCCACCACAGCATCGGCGGCGGCCATCTGCCGTTCGATGGCCATTCGCAGCCACTCGCTGCGCGTCATTCCGCGCCGCGCCGCCAGCGCCGTCAGCCGTTTCTCCTGCTCGCTGGAAAGCCGAAGCGAGAGCATCGTGGTCATGCGCGTGTGATGTAGGCTGTGATACAACGACCATACGCGGCGGCCCACACCGGCGTCAAGAGCCTGAGGTCATCTGCCCGGCGGTCGCCTCGAATGAAGGGAGCGATCACGCTTTCGTCGACGCTGGCCGCAGGAACCTACGACATCCGCGTCGGGCTCTCCGGAGGCAATCCGTGGACCGATCCGGCGCTCCTCGCGGGATCCGGGGTCACCGATCCAAGCAACGATCGCCGCTACAAAGTCGGGACGATCACCGTGTCCGGCGCGACGAACGTCGCGCCGCAGATCACTTCCACCCCGGTGACCAGTGCCACGGCGGGGGTGGCCTACAGCTACAAGTCAATGCCACCGATGCGAACGGCGGCACGCTGAGCTACTCGCTCACGGAGGCGCCCGCTGGCATGACGATCAACACCTCGAACGGCCAGATCATCTGGACGCCCGCGTCCGACTGCGTGGTGGCCAATCCGCCTGCATCGGCCACGCGCGCGGTCACGGTCCGCGTCGGACTCTCGGGCGGCAATCCATGGACGGACTTTGCGCTCATCACTGGAGCTGGGGTGCTCGATGAAACGAACTCCAAGACCTACAAGGTGGGAACGCTCACGGTGACCACTACCCTCCCATAACTCTCCAAATCGTGGCAGACCTGCGTCATTCCTCGTTGAAGGTGGGAGACCAGTCCGATTGCGTGAGGACAGGTTCAACTGGGCGCATGGTGTCCAATGCGGCCCATCGTCAAAGCTGCCGCGGGGTACCACGTTGAACTTCAAGAAGATCGCTCTGGGATTGCTGTCTGTGCTCGCCGTGGCCGGCAGTGCGGGTTGGTTCAGCCTCGACAAGGAGACGCGCGGATTTCTCGCGACGATTCCGACCAATCGCGACCTCCTGTTCTGGAGCCAGCCGCAGCGCGATGCGGCCTTTCGTGCGCTCGACAGGCTGCCCGTGTTGGCCAAGTCGCGGGCCGTCGCGGCCGGGGGCACCCCGATGGCGCTGCCGCCGGGGCCGCAGCTGTTGCTGCCGCTGGACGTCGACGCTTACATGGCCGGCCAGCGCAGCGCGGCGCTGCTGATCGTGCATGACGGCAAAGTGCGCCTGGAGCGCTACGGCCTGCAGTTCGACAGCAGCGGGCGCTGGACGAGCTTTTCCGTTGCCAAGTCGATCACCTCCACGCTCGTGGGCGCCGCCATCCGCGACGGCCACATCCGCAGCATGGACGACAAGGTCAGCGACTACATCGCGGCGATGAAAGGCTCGGCCTACGATCACGTCAGCATCCGCCAGCTCTTGACGATGACGTCGGGCGTGCGCTGGAACGAGGACTACGCAGATCCGAACGCGGACGTGGCGCGCTTCAACAACCACAAGCCCGAGGAAGGTGTCGATGCGCTCGTGAGCTACCTGCGCCGGCTGCCGCGCGAGGTTCCACCGGGCACGCGTTGGCACTACAGCACCGGAGAAACCAACCTCGTCGGCATACTCGTCAGCGAGGCGACGAAGAAGCCCCTGGCGACATACCTGTCGGAGAAGATCTGGGTGCCCGCCGGCATGGAGCAGCAAGCCACCTGGATCGTCAGCCGCACGGGCAAGGAGATCAGCGGCTGCTGCATCCAGGCCGCGACACGGGACTTCGCGCGCTTCGGGCTCTTCATCCTGAACGGCGCGCGCGTCGGCGGGCTTGGCATCGTGCCCGAAGGCTGGTTGGGTGAAGCCACCACCGAGCGCACCGCCATCGGTCGTCCCGGCCGCGGCTATGGTTACCAGTGGTGGACTTACACCGACGGCAGCTTCGCCGCGCGCGGCATTTTCGGCCAAGGCATCTTCTTGGACCCGAAGCGCAAGCTTGTCATCGCCTCCAACGCCAACTGGGCCGGAGGTGCCACCGACCCCGTGGCCAGCGAGGCGCGAGAAGCCTTCTACCAGGCGGTACGAAAGGCCATCGACGACGAGGCTGCCACTGCAGGGGCGCGAACTACTCGCCCTTGAATCGGGGGCTCGCCGCAGTTGATGCGCTGGGTCTTCAGAAGTGCAGCCGGGTGACGGCAGGCCAGAAGCCGCTGGCGCGGGCCCGGATGGCGGCGCGGCCGAGTTCGCCGGCCCACTCCGCATCGGTGCCGAATTCGGCCCGCCAGGCCCACAGCCGGCGCGTGGCGAAGTGCAGCGCGTGCTCCTGCGTGAAGCCGATCGCCCCGTGAACCTGGTGCGCGATGCCTGCGCCGCGCGTGGCGGCCTCGCCGGCGCGCACCTTGGCCACCGCGGCCGCGAAGCGCGTGCTGCGGCAGTCATCGCCAGCGTGGCCCGGCGCATGGGCGGCGGCCACCAGCGCGGCCACGCGCGCGGCGGCCACATCACCGGCCATCAGTGCCAGGTTCTGCTGGATGGCCTGGTTCTTGCCGATCGGCTTGCCGAACTGCACGCGCTCGCCGGCATAACGCACGGCTTGTTCGAGCGCGGACTCGAGTGCGCCCACCAGCATGGCACTTCGCGCCACGGCGCCGAGCGTCCACACCGGTTGCTGCAGGGCCAGCGGGTTGGGTGCCACCGCTTGCAGCCGAGCTTGCCGCAGCACCAGGGTGTCGGCCGGCAGGCCGGCGTGATTGGCGTGGGGCAATACGCTGACGCCGGTGGCGCCCTGCAGGTGAAGCAGGGCGAGCCGGCCGTCGCGCATCGCCACCAGCGCGGCGCGCGCATGCCGCGCCCACGGCACGCCGTGAGCCACGCCGCTGAGCGTGGGCGCCCCCGCACGGCCCTCGACTTGAAGGATGTTGCCCTGGCCTTGTTCGATCAGCGTGAGCGGACCGTCGGGGATGTCGAAGCCGGCCAGCGAAGCCAACTGCGCCGCGATCATGGTCTCGGCCAAGGGCAGCGGCACCTGCCAGTAGCCCAGGCCGCGCAGCACGGCAAAGGCCGATGACCAGGACTGGCCGAAGCCGCCTGCCGCCTCGGTGGCCAACAGCAGGCCATAACCACCGTCGACGACGTGCTGCCAGAGCGGGGCGTCGAGCTCGCCGGCCTCGGCGCGCAGGCGCACGGCCTTGTCCACCTGGGTGGAGAAGAGACGTGCCGCGCTGTCTTCGATGAGGCGGTTCGGTGCGAAGGATGCGGGGGTTTCGCTCATCGCAGATCCAAGCCCTTGGCGATGATGCCGCGCAGGATCTCGCGCGTGCCGCCGCGCAGCGAGAACGAGGGCGCGGCCAACGCGCCGTAGCGCATCGCCCGTTCGAGCGAGGAGCCGGGCTCGGCGCGGCCGCCGAATAGCTCGTGCGCGAGGTCGGGCATGGCCTGTTCGACCAGGGCGCCCTGGTCCTTGACGAGTGCGGCTGCCTGAGCCGGGCTCTCACCCCGCGCCAGCATGATGGCCACTCCGAGCGACATCTGGCGCAGGGTGCCGTACTGCGCCACCACGCGGCCCAGCGCCAGCGCGTGGCGGGGGTTGTCGGCGTCGGCGGCATCGAGCATCTCGAGCAGCAGTTGCGTGCTGCTGAGGTAGCGCTCGGGGCCGCTGCGTTCGAAGGCCAGCTCCGCGCCCACCTGTTTCCAGCCTTCGCCCTCGGCGCCGATGAGGTTCTCGTGCGGCACGCGCACCTCGTCGAGGATGACTTCGTTGAAGTCGTGCTCGCCCAGCTGGTTGATGATCGGGCGCACGGTCAGCCCCGGGGTTTGCATGTCGACGAGGAACTGCGACAGGCCTTCGTGACTGCTGGCGCCGCGCTCGCCCGTGCGCCCATCCGTGCGCCCATGTTTGCGCTCGCCCGTGCGCTCACCTGTGCGCTCACCTGTGCGCTCACCCGAGCGCTGATCCGTGCGCACCAATGCGATCATGAAGTGCGCCCGGTGCGCGCCCGAGGTCCAGAGCTTGCGGCCGTTGATGACCCAGCCGCCAGCGCGGCGCTCGGCACGCGTGCGGATCGAGGCCAGGTCGGAGCCCGAATCGGGCTCGCTCAAGCCGATGCAGAAGAACGCTTCGCCGCGCACGATGCGCGGCAAGAGCTTCGGCGCGAGCGTATCGGGTGCGTAGCGCATCAGCAGCGGGCCGCTCTGGCGGTCGGCCACCCAGTGCGCGCCCACCGGCGCACCGGCGGCGAGCATCTCCTCGAGCACCACGTAGCGTTCGAGCGCCGAGCGTTCGTGGCCGCCATAGCGCCTGGGCCAGGTCATGCCGATCCAGCCGCGCTCGCCCATCCTGCGGCTGAATTCCGCGTCGGCGCCCGACCAGTTGCGGTTGCGCTGCGCCAGCGGAATGCCCGGCATGGTTTCGGCGAGGAAGGCGCGCACTTGGGCGCGCAGTGTTTCGCACTCGGGCGGCAGCGTGCGGGGGTCGATCAGCAGGCTCTGCATCCGGGGTCTCCGAGGTGCGTGAGTGTGTCCCGAAGCGTGGGGTCAGGCCGTGGTCAGGCCGCGCGCCCGCGCCGGGCGAGAGCCTTGCGCACCACGACCTCGTCGGGCTCAGGCGTCCAGGGCGCGCGTGCGGCGGGAGGAAGGGGTGTGAACCCAAGCTTGCCCAGGAGGCCGAGCGATCGGTAGTTGACGGCCTTGAGCACCGCAAACGCGTCGCGAACGAAGTAGTGCGAGGCCAGCTCCTCCAGCACTGCCGCGAGGGCGGTGCTGGCGATGCCGCGGCGCCAGAACCTGCTTGCCAGCTCGTAGGCGACGTAGGCACGCCCGCCGACGAGCACGGTGGCCTGGATGTAGCCCGCAAGCTCCTCGCTGGGAAGCCGGATGACCCAGTTCAACCATTGTTCGGAACCATCGGCCGAAGCACGAGACTCCAGCTTCGCGTACCGCTGCTGCAGCGCGCTCGCGTCGCTCGGCGGCTCGTTCTCGAACTCATAGATGGCCGGGTCGCTCAACACCGCGAACATCTCGGCGGCATGGCTCTCGAGCTGGGGCTCGAGGACCAGCGCGCCAGCGCGGAGGGTGTTCAACGACCGGGCCTTCGAGCCTACGGGCTGACGTGTGATGCGACGAAACACTCAATTGCCATGGATGCCGCTCCGGTGGGTATGTACTGCGCTGACGAGTGCGGACGATGATGCCTCAAGTCCTCCTGATTTCGGCCGAAACCCAGTCTGGCGGCATGGCCCGGACCCGATGGCGCATGTGTTGGCGGGGACTTCTCGCCGTGCACTTTGCCGTCACGCCGTCGCGGATCAGGGGAATCGAAATGCACACCCAAGCTCATCTCGAGGCAACGGCGCCCGGCAACCACCTGTCAAGTCCTGTCGAGCGTCGCTCCGAGCGGGATGTACGCATGCGCTTCGAAGAGGGCTGCGTCTTGCTGGCGCCGTTCTTCGACCCGGCCAAGCAGTGGGGCGATGCGCCGCTCAACCTCTTGGCGATGCGGGCTCTGCGCGAGCGATTTGGAAGCCTGACCAGCACCGAGCTCATGACCATGCTGAGCGGCATCAGGAACTTGCACAAGAGCCGACGAACGCCGGCGCCGTTTCGCGCAACATAAGCCGGCAGAGCCGCAACCAAACAGGTAGCTGGACTTGCTGCGCGGCCAGTCGCGCGTGCGGTCGAAGTGGTCTCGAAGCGGGCCGCTGCCGCTACGGCGGCGGCCCAGGGATGCCCGGTCGACGCCCTGCGGATCTCCCCGGCTGGGCGCCTGGGGGTGCGCCGGGACCCCAGGCCCCAGAATCGGGTGATGAAAGCCCCCCCGCGCCTGCAGGTGCTGATCGACGAAGGCCTCATCGACACCGTCGTGCGGCAACTCATGAGCGGCAAGGAGGCCGAGGTGTACGTGGTGCGCTGCGGCGACGACACGCGCTGCGCCAAGGTCTACAAGGAGGCCATCCACCGCAGCTTTCGCCAGGCGGTCGACTACACCGAAAACCGCAAGGTCAAGAACACGCGCCAGGCGCGCGCGATGGCCAAGGGCACACGCTTTGGCCGCCAGGCGCAGGAGGCGGCCTGGCAGAGCGCGGAAGTGGATGCGCTGTACCGCCTGGCCGCCGCTGGCGTGCGCGTGCCCAAGCCCTACAACTTCCTCGAAGGCGTGCTGCTGATGGAGCTGGTGGCCGACGCCGCCGGCGACGCCGCGCCGCGCCTGAACGACTGCGACTTCACGGCCGAGCAGGCGGCATCGCACCACGCCACGCTGCTGGCCGAGGTGGTGCGCATGCTCTGCGCAGGTGTCGTGCACGGGGACCTGTCGGAGTTCAACGTCCTGCTCGCGGCCGACGGGCCGGTGATCATCGACCTGCCCCAGGCGGTGGACGCGGCGGGCAATAACCACGCCAAGCGCATGCTGCTGCGCGACGTGAACAACCTGCGCGACTTCTTCGGCCGCTACGCGCCGCCGCTGCTGGCCAGCGATTACGGCCATGAGATCTGGGCGCTGTACGAACGCGGTGTGCTGCGCACCGACAGCGTGTTGAGCGGGCGCTTCGACCACCGCCGCGGCCCGGTGGACCTGGGTGCCGTGGTGCGCGAGATCGACGACGCCCGCGCGGAAGATGCCGCTCGGCGGCTGCGGCAACAACAGCCTGCGGGCTGACGCCGATTCGGCGGCGGGTCCGGGCCGACCCTCTTGCGCATCGCACCGCAACAGGCGTGCAATCCACCTGCGCCTGTGGCGCGAGTCGACACAACACGAGGAGTCGCGATGGACAAGAAATTCCTGATCGGTTGGGTGATGCTGTTCGTGGCCTGGATGGCTGGCAGTTTCGTCGTGCACGGTTTGCTACTCGGCCCTGACTACGCGGCCTTGCAGGGCAAGCTGTTCCGCACGCAGCAGGATTCGCAGGCGTTCTTCCCGTTCATGCTGCTGGCGCACGTGATGCTTTCCGGTGCTCTGGTGTGGATCTATGCCCGGGGCCGCGAAGCGGCCAGGCCGTGGCCAGGGCAGGGGCTGCGCTTCGGTGTCGCGGTGGCCTTTCTCACCGTGCTGCCGACCTACCTCATCTACTACGCGGTGCAGCCCACGCCAGGAGTGCTGGTGGCCAAGCAGATGGTCTTCGACGGCGTGCTGATGGTGGTGTTGGGGGTCATTGTGGCTTGGTGGTACCGGGGCGAAGCGGCCTAGGCAAAGGCACCGTTGCGATGTCTGCCGCGCGGTCGCACGACGACGCTTCAGCCAGGGAGGGGCCCAAGCTTCGGCTCGGCGATGCGGGCCACCGCATCGCACCGTGGCTGCTTCCTGGCCTTCTTACAGGCCTCCTGACAGGCCTGCTGCTTGCGCTGGCCACGCCGGTGTCGGCCGCCGATCCCGCTCGGGGCGGCGTTGCGCTGCCGCCGTTGGCGCAGCCGCTGCTGACCCCGCCACCGCCATCGGCCGCCCGGGCCGATGCGCCACCGATCACGCTGCGCGCCGTCCGCTTCGAAGGCCATACGCAATTCACACTGGCCGAACTCGATGCGCTGGCGGCGCCCTTCCTGCACCGCCCGCTGCGGCCGCTGGACCTCGAAGAGTTGCGCCAGCGTTTCACGCGCGCCTATGTCGAGCGCGGATACGTCAACTCCGGCGCGTTGATCGCCGACGATGCGTTGCAGGGCGACATCCTGACGCTGCGCATCGTGGAAGGCCGCATCACGCGGCTGCGCCAGAGTGGGCTGCAGGGCTTGAGCGAGCGCTATCTGGCCGCACGCCTGCTGCGCGAAGGCGACGTGCTGGAAGTCAACCGGCTGCAGGAGCGCTTCCGCCTGCAGTTGGCCGACCCCTTGTTCGAGCGCCTGAATGCGCGCCTGTTGCCGGGCGATGAGCCGGGCCGCGCGGTGCTGGATGTCGAGGTCACGCGCGCGCCGCCGTGGCAGGCCACGGTCTTTGCGCACAACCATGTGGCGCCGGCCGTCGGTTCCTTGCAGGTGGGCATCGAAGGCGTGTGGCGCGACCTGCTCGGCTGGGGCGACTCGCTGGCCGTGACGCTGGCCGGCAGCGAGGGCGGCCGGACTGTCGATGCGGCCTGGCTGTTGCCACTGGCCGGCAGCCGCACGACGCTGATGCTGCGTTTCGCCGACGGTGAATCGTCGGTGATCGAAGAGCCGGTCGCTGCGCTCGATATCGAGAGCCGCGTCGCCACGCGCGAGGCGACACTCACGCATCCGCTGCTCGACGAAGCGCGCCGGCGCTGGGTGGTTGGCCTCACGCATTCGGAGCGGCGCAACCGCAGCACGCTTTCCGGGGAGCCGTTCGGCTTCGTGCCGGGCGAGCCCGAGGCCGGCATCCGCGTCGAATCGTGGCGCTTGTTCAACGAACTGACTCTGCGCCGCGAGCGCGACGTGTGGGCGCTGCGCGCGAGCTTGCTCACGGGCCGCAACAACCTCGTCGCCGAGCCCCTGGTGCCGCAGCAACCGTCCACGCGCTACCGGCTGTGGCAGCTGCAAGGCCAGGCCTCGATCGCCACCGGAGCCGCCGGGTCCACCGGGGCCACCAGCGAGACCGCCGGCCCGCTGGTGCTGCGCGCCCTGCTTCAGCGCAGCCCCGACCACCTGGTGCCGATGGAACAACTCGCGGTGGGCGGCCGCCACACCGTGCGCGGCTACCGCGAGAACCAGCTCGTGCGCGACAACGGCTGGGCGCTGGGCGTCGAATGGCATTGGCTGCTGTGGCGCGACGCGGTGCGCCGCGCCAGCGTGACGCTGTTGCCCACGGCCGATGCTGGCGCGGCCCGGAACCACGACGGCGCGCGCAGCCGCCTGGCCTCGGCCGGGCTCGGCATGTTGTGGACCCTGGACGAGGTCGAAGGCGAAGTTTTCCTTGCCAAGCGGCTGGAACGCCGCGACAACCCGACCCATGGAGACCTGCAGGACCGTGGCATCCACCTCATGTTGCGCTGGCGGCCGGCGCCCTAGCTGCTGGCCCCTTGCCCACGCCGCCATGGGCGGTGTGGCCGCGCTGTGGCTGGCGGGCGCGTTGGGCAGTGCCGTGGCGGCCACTTGCGGCAGTGGTGGCGCTGGTGGTGTGGAGAGCGCCGGTGGCGGCCCCCTGCGGCTGGCCGTGGTCGCGATGCAGGCCACGCTGGACAAGGCGGTCGATCCGTTGGCGCGCGCACGCGCCGCCGCGGCGCTGGGCGCGGCCTGGCTCGAGCTGGATCGCCAGGACGACGCCACGCGCGTGCTGCAGCAAGCGCTCGGCGGGCCGCTGCCGGCGCGCGAGCGGGCCGCGGTGCTGCTCGACTTGGGGACCCTGGCGCTGACGCAGCGCCGCCATGCCGACGCTGATGCCGCCTGGGCGGCGGCGGCCGCGCTGGCGCCCGACGATGTCGAACTGGCGCTGGCGGCCGAGCTGAACCGGCTGCGCCTGCCCGAAGCGACCAATCGCCCGGCGCGGCTGCAGGCGGCGCTTGCACGCACGGCGTTGCTTGGCGATGCGGCGATCCGCGCGCGCCATGTCTTGAATGTGGCGGCGCAGGCCACCACGCTCGGACCCGAAGGCAGTGCACTGGCATGGCGTGCCCACGAAGACGGCCGCGCGCTGGCGCTGGCCGCTGGCGAGCAGCGCCTGGCCGCCGAAGCCTACGAGGGCCTGGCCACGCTGGCCGAAGCGCAACGGCGCCCCGACGACGCACTGCGCCTGGCTGAACAAGGCATCGCGCACGCGCGCCGTGCCAATGCGCGCGAGCGGCTGATGCAGCTCGAGGGCCAGGCCGGCCGCCTCGCGTTGCAGCTCGGTGATGCCGAGCGCGCGCTGGCTGCCTACCGGCGCGCCGTGGAGCATGCCGAGGCGGTTCGCAGCGACATCCCGGTGCGTTACCAGGATGGCCGCTCGTCGTTTCGCGATACGCTGGAGCCGCTGTACCTGGGGCTCACCGATCTGCTGCTGCGCCGCTCCGACGCCGTGCCGCCGGCCGAGCGCAGCGCGCTGCTGCGCCAGGCGCGCGACACGGTGGAGCTGATCAAGCAGACCGAACTCGAAGACTGGCTGCGCAGCCGCTGTGGCGTCGACCCCAACCGCCTGGCCTGGAAGCCGCCGGCCGGCACGGCGCTGCTGCACGCCATCATCCTGCGCGACCGCCTCGAGCTGCTGGTCGAGACGGCGGCCGGCATCGAGCGCCGCACCTCCGCCATCGGCGGTGAACAGCTGCGCGGCGAGGTGCTGGACTTCGTGGCCGCGTTGCGTGAGCGCATGCCGCTGCGCGCGCGCGCCGAGGGGCTGTACGAGGCGCTGATTGCGCCGCTCGAGCCGCTGCTCGCTGCCGAGCGCATCGACACGCTCGTGGTCGTGCCCGATGGGGTGCTGCGGCTGCTGCCCTTTGCCGCGCTGCACGACGGCCGCGGCTGGCTGCTGCAGCGCTATGCCGTGGCCACCGTGCCCGGGCTGAGCCTGATACCGCCGCCGCGCACGGCGCGCACCGAGCTGCGCTCGCTGCTGGCCGGCATGTCCGAGCCCGGGCCGGTGGTCGACAAGCTGCCGCGCGAGCTGACCGACAACATGCTCGATGCTGGAGCCCCAGCGGGTTCTGCCGACCCGACGCGCCAGGGCGGCGCAGCGGTGGGCGAACGCAGCACCGCGCTGCGCGAGGCCCTGGCGCTGCCCGGCGTGCGCCAGGAGATCGAGGCGTTGGCGCTGGTGCTGCCCGGCGCCGTGCTGCTCGACCGCGCATTCACGCTGCAGGCACTGAAGGCGCAGATGCGCGCGAGTGCGCCGCCGGTGGTGCACATCGCCTCGCACGGTGTGTTCGGTTCCAGCGCCGAGACGACCTTCATCATGACCTACGACGAGTTGCTGACGCTCGACGGCCTGCAGTCGCTGCTGAGCGACGGGCGCCCGCGTGAGTCGCCCATCGAGCTGCTCACGCTGTCGGCCTGCCAGACGGCCGAGGGTGACGACCGCGCGCCGCTGGGCATGAGCGGCACGGCGCTGAAAGCGCGCGCGCGCACCGTGCTCGGCACACTGTGGCCGGTGGCCGACGATGCCGCGCAGCAGGTGATGGAGGGCTTCTATCGCCACCTGGCCGCGGGCCGGCTCACTCGCGCGGCGGCGCTGCGCGATGCGCAGCTCTCGCTGCTGGCGAAACCCACGCGCAGCCACCCGTTCTTCTGGGCGCCGTTTGCATTGATCGGAGACTGGCAATGAGATTCACCCGATGCGCGAGATGGACAACGCGGGCTTCAATGGCGTCGGCGGCTTCATCTGCGCCTTTGATGCCCGTGGCCACGGCGGTGCTCGCACTGATCGCTGCCATCGGCACCGCGCACGCTGCGGCTGTGACCGATGGCTCGGTGGGCGGGGTGCAGTCGCTTTCGGGCGCGATGGTGGTGCCGCAGACGCTCGGCACGGTGCGCGGCGGCAACCTCTTTCACAGCTTCACGCGCTTTGGCATCGCGGTGGGTGAGTCGGCGACGTTCACCACCGCCGACCCGGGCCTGCGCCATGTCATCGCACGGGTCACGGGTGGCGAAGGCAGCGTGCTGCAAGGCCCGCTCAGCCTGCAGGCGGCGGGCGGCTCACGGCCCGACTTCTGGCTCGTCAACCCTTCCGGCGTGGTGGTGGGTGCCGGCGCAAGCTTCGATGTGCCTGCCGGATTGCATGTGTCCACCGCGCCGCAGCTGCGCTTCGCCGACGGCACGGTGTGGGCCACCGGCAGCAGCGCCCCAAGCACGCTGAGCGTAGCGGCGCCGGAGAGCTTCGGCTTCCTGCCCGGTGCGCCGGCGGCGGCGCTGCGCTGGCAGGATGCGAATCTGGCCCTGCAGCCGGGCGGCACGCTCGAACTGGCGGCCGGCGACATCACCATCGATCGCTCGTTGCTGGTCACGACGGATGCGCGATCGCGCATCGATGCGTCAACGCTGTCGCTCACCGGGGCCGCCGGTGTTTCGGGCGGGCTCTTGAGCCAGATCAGCGGCGCAGGCGACAGTGGCGCGATCGACGTGCGCGTGACCGGCGCCTTGGTGATGGGCCAAGGCGGGCTGATCCGTTCGATCAACTTCGCCCCGACTGCGGCCGCGGCGCTGCGCATCGACGCCGGCACCGCCACGCTGGCTGGCGGCGAGGTGTCGTCGTTCGCCATCGGCGCCGGCAACGCCGCGGATATCCGGCTCGTTGCCAACACCGTGCGCCTGGACGGCGCCGGCTCGGGCCTGCTCAGCCGTGGCCTGGCCGGCGGGGCGGGTGGCATCCGGGTCGAGGCCCGCAGCGGGCTCGAGGTGCTCGCAGGCGCAGCCATCCTCTCGGTGAGCTCGGGCACCGGTCTGCCCGGCGACGTGGATGTCCAAGGCGGCACGCTCACGCTGCGCGGTATCGGCACCAGCATCGGCAGCATCGCGCTTGGCGGCACTGCGCCGGCCGCCAACCTGCGTGTGTTGGCCAGCCAGCGGCTGGTGGTCGGCGACGGCGCCGAGGTGGCGTCTGACACACTGGGCCCGGGCAACGGCGGGGCGGTGTCGGTCACGGCGCCCGTCATCGACATCGGCGGCAACCCGGCGCTGGTCAGCCGCATCGGCAGCGGCTCGTTCGACGCCAACTCGGGCCATGCCGGGGCGGTCAGCGTGCAGGCCGGCCGGCTGAACGCGGGCGCCGGCGCGCAGATCTCGAGCCTCACTGTCAGCGAGAGCGGCGACGCCGCCGATGTGACGGTGCGCGCCGACGCCATGGTCATCGACGGTGCTGGTGTCGGCGCCGCCATCCAGTCGTACGCGGGCAGCGCGCTCGGCAACGCCGGCGCCGTGCGCGTCGAAGCGCGCGACGAGCTCACGCTGCGCGAAGGCGGCAGCATCACGGCCGGCACGCTGGGCGCTGGTCGCAGCGGCAGCGTCACGGTCAGCGCCGCGGCGCTGGTGATCGACGGCCGCCGGGCAGTCAATCTCTTCACCGGCATCGGAGCCGGCGCGCTGGGTGCCACAGCGTCAGCGCCGGTGGTGGTTGATGCGAGGCGGGTCGAGTTGCGCGACGGTGGGGTGATCACGACGATCACCTCGTCGGCCGCGGATGCAGGCTCGATCCTGCTCACCGCCGACACCTTGGTACTCGACGGCAGCAACCTCAACGTCCCGACTTCGATCTCCAGCGATTCGGTGGGCAGCGGCAACGCCGGCCGCATCGACATTCGGGCCCGCGAGGTGCGCGTCGCCAATCGCTCGCTGATTTCTTCGAGCTCGCTCGCCGGCGGCCGCGGCGGCACCATCCGCATCGAAACGCAGGCACTCACGGTCGACGCGGGAGGCATCAGCACCGACACCTTCGGCAGCGGCGACGCGGGCAGCATCGATATCCGTGCCAGTGATGTGCGCGTCACGAACTTCGGCCTCGTCTCTTCGAGCACGAGGGGCACCGGGCGCGGCGGCACGGTCGGCATCGCCGCGTTGTCGCTCACCGTGGACGGGGCTGCGGGCATCTTCTCGACCGCGCTTGCTGCGGGCGATGCCGGCCGCATCGATCTGGCCATCGCTGGCCTGATGCAGTTGGCCGGCGGCGGCAAGGTCACGGCCAACACCGACGGTGCCGGCGCCGGCGGGCAGGTGAACGTCAGCGCCGGTTCGTTGACCATCATCGGCCGCGATGCCGACGGTTTTCCGAGCGGCGTATCCGGCCGCGCACTGCCGGGTTCGAGCGGGCGGCCGGGCAACGTGTCGATCGACGTCGCCGGT
>JANNRI010000126.1:0-33385 GCA_031401195.1 Burkholderiales bacterium | reverse complement strand
AAAGCTTGGTCGACCGTGGCCAACATCAGGCACATGGTCATGGGTTTGACGGGCGACTCGATGAAGCCGCGCGAGAGGTAGAAGCGCCGGGCCTGTTCCGAGATGGCGTGCACCAGCAGCGCGGTGACGCCGGCAATATCGGCGGCCTGGATGGCCCGCCGGATGGCGTCGTTCAGCAGCGCCGTGCCGATGCCCTTCTGGTGGTGGTCCTTGTGAATGGCCAGGCGGCCAAGGACCAGCACGGGAACCGGGTCGGGCCGGTTGCGCTTCATGGCGGATGGCGCCTCGGCGTGGCCGATGGCGCCGGCGGCAAGGCAGTAGTAGCCGATCACGGTGTCGTCTTCGCACACGACGTAGGTGCGGGACGAACCGTTGGCCTGGTTCTTGGCCGCGCGGCGCTTCAGCCAGTCGTCCAGCGAGGGCTCGCCGCTGTCGAAGTCGGCGAGTTGGTGCCGATCGGCCAGCAGCTGCGGCGCCGAAAGCATCGGCGCCGCCGTCACTTCACGTGTCGGCCGGTGGCTTTGCCTGCGGCTTTGGCCTTGTCCCAGGGCGCGCGGGACTTGAGGGTGCGGCGCAGGCGGTCGGTGGGCGCCGGCGGCTTGTCGAGCATGGCCTGGAAGGCGGCAAAACTCTTCGCATCGAGCGCGAAGTAGGTCTGGTCGAGCAGCACCTCCTCGGCCTGCCTGCAGGCGGCTTCGAGCATGAAATCCGAGCGGCTGCGGCCCAGGCGGTCGGCGGCCTGGTCGATCAGGTCGCGTTGCCCTGCCTTGGCGCGGATGCTGATCGTGACGGGTTCTTGGGTCTGGGCCATGGAGCACCTTTCGTGTACTGCGTTCATGATGCCAATATTGTATGTCACTTGTCCATACGTTGGTGGCCTGAGCTGGGGAACTGCTGGGGGTCGCACGAAAGGAACGCCGGCGCGTCCCATTCCGCGCCCCGCCCGCTCAAGGCTTGACCTTGCTGCTGAACTGATTGGTGAACACGTCCCCCACCGCCAGCGGCTTCTCGGGCTTGTTGGTGGCGAAGGTGATGTCGATCGTCTTCTGCATCAGCTCGGTCTCGATCCAGCCCATGCCGTGCTTGGCCGAGCGCTCCGTCACGCACAAGTCCAGGATCTGCGGCATTGTCGCCAGCAGCGTGTTGCGGTCCAGGCCCGGCACCGCCTCGACCATGGCGTCGATCGAGGCCGCGGGGTCGGCCTTGGCGTCCTTCCAGCCCTTGTGCGTGGCGCGCAGGAAGCGCTCGATCAGCTTCGGGTTCTTCTTGATGAGGTCGTTGTTGACGAAGTAGGTGTGGCCGTAGATCGGCAGCCCGAAGTCGGCCCACAGCAGGTGCCCGACATCGCCCTTGCCGAGCGCCTTCTCCCAGATCGCATAACTGGTGTAGAGGTCGAACGAGCCGTCCACCTCGTTGGCGGCGACGATGGCCTGCTTGCCCTCGGGCTTGACGTTGACCAGCGTCACCGAGGCAGGGTCGATGCCGTGCAGCGCGGCGAACGCTGGCCAGAGCACGCGGTGCGAATCGGCCGGCGGCACCGCGATCTTCTTGCCGATCAGGTCCTTGGGCGAGCGGATGTTGGCGCTCTTCCTGAAGAAGAGGTTGTTGCCGGCCTTGTCGTAGACCACGGCCACCATCTTGAGGTTGGCGCCCTTGGAGATGGCCGTGAGCACGGTGGGCGCGTCAGAGATGCCGATGTCGCTCTGGCCGAGCTCGATCTTCTTGGCGCTGTCGGCCGAGCCGCTGCCGCGCAATACCGTCAGGTCCAGCCCCTCCTGCTTGTAGTAGCCCTTTTTCAACGCCAGGTAGATGGGCGAGTGGTCGGCGAGGTGGAACCAGTTCAGCTGCAGTTGCACCTTGTCCTGCGCGAGCGCGGGCAGCGACACCGACAGCGAGAGTGCCGAGGCCACCGGCACCATGAGCACGGCCAGTGTTCGGCCCCAGAGGCGCCGGCGCGCGCCGGGCGCAGGCGCCGCATCGGTCTCTTCGGGAATGGCGGGTGCGGGATTGATCATGGGTTTCCTCCAGCAAAGCAAACCGGCCAACGCGCCGGCGGCGGATCGGTATTCATGCGCCTTTCAGGCACTCACATCCTCGCGGTGCGCCCAGGGTGCCACCCAATGCTCGACGGCCACCACCGCGCCGTAGAGCGCCAGGCCCATGATCGAGATCAGGAAGAGCGATGCAAAGATCGCAGGCGTCTCCAGCGTCACGCCGCCGGAGATGATGAGCGAGCCGAGCCCGCGCTCGGAGGCGACGAATTCGCCCACCAGCGCGCCGATCACGCTCATCGTGGCCGCCAGCTTCAGGCCGACGAAGATGTAGGGCAGCGCGTGCGGGAAGCGGATCTTGCGCAGCACCTGCCAGCGGCTGGCCTTGAGCGTGCGCACGAGATCCAGCATCTCGGGCTCGGCGCTCGCCAGGCCCACGGCGGTATTCACCACCATGGGGAAGAAGGCGATCGTGGTGCCGATGACGATGTTGGGCCAGATGCCGTAACCGAGCCAGATCACGAACAGCGGCGCGAGCGCGATCTTGGGCAGCGTGTTGAACAGGATCAGCACCGGCATGATGGTGCGCATCAGCAGATCGTTCCACACCACCACCACGGCGAGCGCGATGCCGAGCACGGCAGAGAGCGCGAAGGCCCCCAGCACCGCATAGAGCGTGGCCAGCAAGTTGGCGATCCATTGGTAGTTGGGCCTGCCGAACGCCTGCAATGCCGCCCACGGCGAGGGCAGGATGAATTCCTTGACACCGAAGAACACCACCGCCCCTTGCCAGAGCAGCAAGAGCGCCAACAGCACCAGCAGGCTGGGCGCGTAGTGCAGCAGCACCGCGCCGGCACGCTGGAGCCAGGAGCTGGGCTCGGCGGTCGTGTTCGGATCACGCATGGCCATGTCCGTTCAGCGCTCAGCGCTCGGGCATCGCCCGCATGGAAGGCCAATCGGGGCTCGCTGCGCTGGCGAAGCCCGGGCAGCCGAGAGACCCCACCGCCAGGGCACCGCCCCGGATGCGCACGCGCACCGCGCCGTGGCTACGCTCGTACAGATCGGGGTGCGCCTGCAGGAAGGCCGACTGCTCCGCCGCCGGCAGGCCGGCCATGCCGTTGACGTAATGGTGGCCGTTGCGCTCCACGTGTGTGATGCCCAGCAGCGATACCAGCGCCAGGTCCTGCTGCAGCGCGAGGCCGGCCTGGATCGTGAGGTCCTCGGCGCTGATCACGCCGTTCAAGCGCTGGCAGCGCGCGGCATTCAGCATCGACTTGTACAGGCCCTTGCAGGTCTTGGACGAGACGCCGCCGTAGCCCAGCGCCCGGGCGCGCACGAAGGCATCGAGACCGTCGTCGCTCTCATCGATGATCACGGTCTTCAGCCGCGCGAGTTCCGAGACATCCTGCGCCAGCGCAGCCTGGCGCTTCACGGGTTGCTCGATGAACACCACGCTCGCGCACAACCGGGCCAGCGCGGCAGTGGCCCGCATGCGCTGCCACAGCGCCACCACGCCAGCCACGTCATCGTATTGCTCGTTGCCATCCAGCGTGGCCTGGTAGCCGCCGGGAATGCGGTCGAGCACCGCGGCGATGCGCGTGAGCCGCGCCACGTCGGCATCGATGTCGCCGGCCACCTTGAGCTTGAACCAGCGCTGGCCGTAGGTGGCCACCACCTCTTCCAGCGTCTCGGGCAGGCCGTCGCCCACGCGCTCGTGCGGGTCGGCCTCGACGATGGGGTCCACCAGGCCCACGGTGTGGCGCGCCGCGATGGTGGCGGCGGGGGCGAGTCCGGCCAGGAACCCATCGAGGTCGAAGCCCGCGAGATCAGGGCAGAGCTCGGTCTGCACGAGGCCGATGCGGTTGCCACGCACGACCTCGAAGAACGACGCACCCAGCGCCCGGCACAGCGCGTCGAGCAGCGCACGGTCGATCAGCGCCGGGCCGTAGTTGGCCACCAGCGGATTGAGGCCGCGCGCGCCGGCGCGTTCGATCTGCGCGCGGTAGTGGCCGGCGTAGTGGCGGAAGGCGGTGTCTTGCCCGCCCGCCAGGTACAGACCACGCGCGATGCCGAGCGCCGCGCGCAGCTGGTCGAAGTTGTCTTCGTTGGAGAGCGCCGGGTTCTTGTCGAACCACTTGGGGGCGAGCAGTTCGGCGGCCATGCCCTCGGCCTCGCGCGCCCCGTGCGGCCCGTTCGGCCCGTCCGGCCCGGCGAGGCGGATGCGCACGCGGGCAAACACCTGCGGCGCTTCGGTGAGGGTAACCACGCCAAAACGGAACGGCATGCGCAGCCGCACGTCGCGCTCGAAGAACTCGATGGCGCCGACGGCAAAGCGTGGCGCTGCGGCGGCTGCGAAGGTGCCAGGCGGGGCCGTCATTCCATGCCCAGCAGCTTGTAGATGCGCCGCGTGTAGACGCCGAAGGCCTCGTGCGTCTTCAAGTCGAGAGTGCGCGGATGCGGCAGGTCGATGGCGAAGTTGTCGGCCATGCGTGCCGGGCCGGCGGTGAAGACGACGACGCGCGAACCGAGGAATACCGCCTCGCTGATGCCATGCGTGACGAAGATGATGGTCTTGCCGGATTCCTTCCAGATGCGCAGCAGCTCCAGGTTCATCTTCTCGCGCGTCAGCGCATCGAGCGCGCCGAAGGGCTCGTCCATCAGCACGAGCTTGGGGTCGTGCACCAGCGCGCGCGCAATGGCCGCGCGCTGCTGCATGCCGCCGGAGAGTTCGTAGGGGTACTTGTCCTCGTAGCCCGCCAGGCCCACCAGGGCCAGCAGGTCGCGCGCGCGCTCGCGCGCCGCGGCCATCGGCAGGCCCAGCAGTTCGGCGGGCAGCAGCACGTTCTCGAGGATGCGGCGCCACTTCAACAAGAGCGGCGCCTGGAACACCATGCCGATGTCGCGCGCCGGGTCGAACGGGTGGGTGGCCGAGCCCAGGCGCACGGTGCCACCGTCGTGACCATGCAGCCCGGCGAGGATCTTCAGCAGCGTGCTCTTGCCGCAGCCCGAGGGCCCCACCAGCGCAACCAGCTCGCCCGGCATGACGTCGAAGGTGGCGTCGGAGATCGCCGGGTGCGCCTTGCGCCCGCTGCGATAGACCTTGCCCACGCCGGCCAGATGAATGAAGGGTTCCACGTTCAGCCCAGCCTTGCGTCCTTGGCCACCAGCAGGCGCTCCAGCAGCAGCACCAGGCCGTACAGCACCATGCCCAGCAGCGTGATCAGTATCACCGCCATGAACATGGCGGGTGTGTCGAGCGTCACCTGCACCTGCAGCATCAGGTAGCCGAGTCCCCGGTCGGAGCCCAGGAACTCGCCGACGATGGCCCCGGCCACGGCCAGGATGGCGGCCACCTTCATGCCCGAGAAGACATAGGGCAGCGCCCCTGGCAACTGGATCTTGGTGAAGAGCTGCCAGCGCGAGCCGCGCAGCGAGCGCACGAGGTCGAGCAGGTCGGGCTCGATCTCGCGCAGGCCACGCGCCGTGGTGAGCAGGATCGGGAATACCGCGATCGAAAACGCCATCAGCGTGTTGGGAAACACGCCGTACTTGAACCACACGATGATGAGCGGACCCAGCGCCACCTTGGGGATCATGTTCAGCGTCACCAGAAGCGGCAGCACCAGCGACTCGAGCAGCTTCGACCAGGTGAACATCAACGCCAGCGCCACGCCCACCCCCAGCGCCAGCGCATAGCCGCCGAAGATCTCGGTGCCCGTGACGAGCGAGTTCTTCCACCAGTCGTAGTTCGGCTGCATGAGCGCGGCAAAGGTGTCGGCCGGCGAGGGCATCACGAACTTGGGCACGTCACCCAGGCGCACGAAGAGGTACCAGACGAGCAGCAGCAGCAGGTGCGCCGCCACGCCGAGCGTGTATTGCCCCAGACGGGTATCGAGTTGCGACTTGAGCCACTCCATCGGCCTGCCTAAGCCAGCCAGCGGCCGAGGTGGGCTGAGACGAAGGCATCGTCCGAGAGATCGGCATGCTCGCGGCACACGCGCGTGATCTCCTCGGCCTGCCCGGGCGATAGAGTCTCGGCGGGGTCGAGACACCAGATGCCTTCCAGCAGCCCCTGGCGGCGCAGCACCTCGTGGCAGCCCGGGATGCAGCCTGCGAAGCCGTTCGCTACGTCGAAGAAGGCGCCGTTGCAGTCGGTGATCCGCGAGTCGAGCGCAAGCAGTTCGGCACTCACCGCACCGGCCTCGGCCGCGGCGCGGACCCGCTCAAACAGCTCGACGGCGCCCTTCGTCCACACGCTCCAATGGCCGAGCAGCCCGCCGCGGATGCGCACCGTCACGGTCTCGTCGCCGCGCCGCACCACGAAGGGCTGCAGCAGGTCGAGCACGATGTGATCGTCGTTGCCGGTATACAGCGTGATGCGCTCCTCGGCGTGCGCCGCGACGACGCCGCGCACCACGTCGAGCGTGCGGTAGCGGTCGAAGGGCGCGATCTTGATCGCCACCACGTTTTCGATCTCGGCAAAGCGCTGCCAGAAGGAGGCCGGCAGCGCGATGCCGCCCACCGCCGTCTGCAGGTAGAAGCCCACCAACGGCATCACGTCGGCCACGGCGCGGCAATGTGCGATCAACTCGTCGACCGAGGCGCCCTTCATCGCCGCCAGCGAGAGCATGCCGGCGTGGTAGCCCTCGGTGCGCGCGATGTGCGCCTCGGCCACGGCCTGCGCGGTGCGTCCGGCGAGGCCGCCGATCATCAGCACCGGGCGTACCGACGATGCGGTCCACTCACGCGCAGTCTGGGCGGCCGCCTGCAGCACCGGGGCATACAAGCCACGCTCGCGGATCGCGAATTGCGTGGAGTGCACACCCACCGCCAGACCCCCGGCGCCGGCATCGAGGTAGTAGCGCGTCAGCGCGCGCTGGCGGCGCGGGTCGAAGTGGCGTGCGGCATCCAGCGCCAGCGGATGCGCCGGGATCACGGTGCCGCGGCGCAAGAGAGTCAGGATCTCGGCGGGCAGTTCGGACCAGTGTCGAGGCATGGTGGTCTTTTAAGGCGGCTGACGTAAATCACCAATCGGTGAATTTACCGTGCGACGGCCGCTTCGACGATATCCAGCTCGCTCGCACCCGCCGGCAGCTCGGCCACGACTCGCGCCTCACGCACCACCCAGATGCGGTGGCAACAGCCCAGCAGCTCCTTCAGGTCGGAGCAGATCAGCACGATGGCCACGCCGTCGCGCGCCAGCGCCTCGATGAGGCAGAAGATCTCTTCGCGCGCGCCGACATCGACGCCGCGCGTGGGCTCGTCGCAGATCAGCACCGCCGGGCGCGCCAGCAGCGCGCGCGCGAAGAGCATCTTCTGCTGGTTGCCACCGCTCAGGCCGCGCACCGGCATCTTCAGCGACGCCGCCACCACGCGCAGCCGCTGCAGCACCGGTGTGGCGAGCGCGCGCTCGCGGTGCCGGCTGACGAACCCGCACCTCGACAAGCGCGGCAATGCAGCCGCGGTTGCGTTGGCAAGCACGGAAAGGTTGTCGAACAGACCATCGCGCTTGCGGTCCTCGGTGAGGTACACGATACCCAGGCGCAGCGCGTCGGCGGCCGAGCGCAGCGCATGCGACTGCCCCGCGATGCGCCAGGTGACCTCGAAGCCCTGCTCCTGCCCTTCCAGGCCGGCCAATCGCCGCGCCAGTCGCGTGCGGCCGGCGCCGACGAGCCCGCCCAAGCCGATCACTTCTGCGGGCCGCAGTTCGAACTCGTGCTCGAGCTTGTTCGCGGCGGCCCCCTCGACGATGCGCACCGAGACGACCGGCGCCGGCCCTTGCGCGCCACCTGGGGCAGACCCCGTGCCCGGCGCCCCGGGCGCGCTGCGTTCGATGACCTCGTGCCCGACCATATGCTGCACCAGCGCCGAGCGGTCCAGCCCCCGCGCCGGCCCGTGATGCACGAGCCGGCCGTTGCGCAACACCACGATGCGGTCGGCGATCTCGAAGACCTCGTCGAGCCGGTGCGAGACGAAAATGATCAAGAGCCCGCGCTGCCTGAGTTCGCGAATGATGCGGAAGAGCCGGCAACGTTCCTCACCGGACAACACCGCAGTCGGCTCGTCCAGCGTGAGGATGCGGGCCTTGGTGGCCAAGGCGCGCGCGATCTCGACGAGCTGCCGCGTCGCCACGCTCAGGGTGCCCGCCAGTGCCGCGGGTTCGAGCGGCAGCTTCCAGGTCTGCAACACGCTGTGTGTGCGCTCGTGCATCGCTGCGCGGTCCAGCAGCCCAAAGCGTGTGCGCGGCTCCTGGCCGAGCCAGATGTTCTCTGCCACGCTCAGTTCGGGCAGCACGCACAGCTCCTGATAGACCGCACTCACGCCGGCGGCCCGCGCGTGCCCCGGCGAGCGAAAGCGCGCCGGCTGCCCATCGATGCGAATCTCGCCCGCGCTCGGCTCGTAGACGCCGGCCAACAGATTCATCAGCGTCGACTTGCCCGCGCCGTTGGCACCCGTCAGCGCCAGCACCTCGCCGCGCTGCCCGTCGAGCTCAACGCCTTCGAGCGCCGCCAGCGCACCAAAGCGCTTGCTCAAGGCCCGAATCTGCAACAGCGCCTCGTTCACTGGCGCAGGACCGATGCGCTCACTTGGGCTTGAACTGCTCGGGCAGCTTGCTCGCCCACCAGTCGTCCGGCTTGTTCAGCTCGGCGAGCTTGGCCGCCTCGGCCGGCGCGATGTATTCGGAAGGAATGACCAGGCCGCGCGGCACGGGCTCGCCGCCGAGGATCTTGAGCCCGAGCCTGGTCGCTTCCTGACCGGCGCGGGTGGGGAAGGTCACCGCGCCGCCCTTGTTGTTCTTCACCACCCACTTCATCCAGCCGTTGTATTCGTCGCCCGGTGACATCACGACGCCCTTCATGCGCGCGGCCTCCTCGAGCGCTTCGGCCACGCCAATCGACATCTGGCCCGCGGGGGAGAACACACCGTCGATCCTGGGGTGGCGTTGCAGCAGGTTCTCGGTGATCTGCTTGGCCTTGGCGCGGTTCCAATCGCCGTGCTCGGCGGCCAGCAGCTCTATTTGAGGGTGCTCTTTCATCACCGCCTTGAGCGCCGCGAGCTGGTCCACCGCCGCGGTGGTGCCGGCAATCGGCAGCATCGCGATGATCTTGCCCTTGCCGCCCATGTCCTTGGCGAGTTGCCGCGCCACCGCTTCGCCCAGCGCCCATTGGTCGATGAAGGCGTTGCTCACCGTGCCCTCGGAATAGGTAAAACCGCCGCCGGCATTGACCGTCGGGATACCCTTGGCCACGGCCTTGGCCAGCGCCGGCTGGATCGCTCTTTCGTCCACCGGCCAGTAGATGATGAGACCCACGCCCTTGGTGATGAGGTCTTCGATGTCGGCCACCTGCTTGGCGGGGTTGAAGGCGGCATCGGTGACGATGACATCCGAGACGCTCTTGTGCAGCGAGGCCTCGTAGCGTATGTGCTGCAGGCAGAACACAACCCAGGAGTTGCTCATGTAGCCGGCGGCCACGCCGATGGTGTGCGGGCCCGCCTTCTTGAACTTGGCGGTGTTCACCACCTCGGCCACCTGCTTTTTCTGCAATGCGCGGTCGGTTTGCGCGAGCGCGGGCAGCGGCAGCGCGAATGCCGCCAGGCCGGCGGCCGCAGCGGCCAGCGCAGTGCGGCGCGACGTGTCGCCGGCAGACGGGAAGTGGAAGCAGGATGACGATGACATCGGGTTCTCCTCGGTCGGTGGTGGATGCGACTGGTGGTGCAAGAAAGCGGGACGGATGGGAGCTTGATAGGGGCTTGATGGGGCACGGCCCGGTCAGCGCTCGGCAGCCAGCCGCGCATAGGCTGCCGAGGCACCGATGATGATCACGCCCTTCAGCGCCAGTTGCAGGTTGTAGTTGAGGCCGACGATATTGACCAGATTGAAAGCGAGAAACAGCACCATTACTCCGGCCACCGTGCCCACCACACTGCCGCGCCCGCCGCTGAAGAGCGTGCCGCCGAGCACGATGGCCGCCAGTGCATCGAACTCGAACCCGCGCCCCGTGAAGGTGCTCGAGACCCCCGAGCGCGCCAGCACGGCGATGCCACCCAGGCCGGCAAACAGGCCCGAGATGACGTAGCAGGCGAAGGTGACCCCGGCTACAGGCAGCCCGGCCAGGCGCGCCGCCTCGCGGTTGCTGCCGATGAGATAGATCTGACGGCCAAAGCGAGTGGTGCGCAAGATCGCCTCGAGCGCCAGCGCCAGCGCAAGCAGCATGAGCGCCAGCACCGGCAGGACCTCACCGATGCGGTGGTTGAAGAACTCTCGGAAGCCCGGTGCGACGATGCCGCGCGCGGTGCCGCCGGAGTAGATCTGCGTCAGCCCGTAGATCGCCAGCGCCGAGCCCAGAGTGAGGATGAACGACGAGGCGCGGTTGAAGTGCACCAGCAAGCCGTTGATGGCCCCCAGCCCCGCGCTCGCCGCGAGCGTAACGCCCACGGCCAGCGGCACCCGCTCGGCGTCGCCTTGCATCAGCACCGCGCACATCACCGCGGCCAGCGAGATGATGGCGCCGATGGAAAGATCGACGCAGCCGGCGATCATCACCAGCGTGGTGCCGATGGCGGCGATGCCCACGGGCGCCGCCTGGCGCACGATATTGCCGAGGTAGACCGGGTCGACAAAGGCCTCGGACAACGCCACGGCCAGCAGGTACAGCGCAGCCAGCACGAGCACGATGGCCCAGCGCGAAAGCCACTGCGCATCGCCGGACCCGCGCCTGAAGGCTCGCCAGCGCCTGGCCGCGGCGCTCTGCATCACTGGCGTGGCTCCGGCGCAGCCGATGCGGGCGGCACAGCCGGCACGGTCTGTGTGCGCGGCAGGGTCGCGCTGCGCCAGCCAGTGGCGCTGATCGCCGCGACGACGATCAGCCCCTTGGCGAAGGTCTGCACGAAGGCCGACACCTCGAGCAGGTTCAGGCTGTTGGAGATGATGCCCAGCAGCAGCACCGCTGCCAGCGTGCCGCCGATGCTGCCGCGTCCCCCGGCGAGCGATGCCCCTCCAAGCACCACGGCCACGATCGCATCAAGCTCCACGCCCTGCCCAGCGTTGGGAAAGCCCGTACCCAGCCGCCCGGCCACGATGAGGCCGCCCAGCACCGCCCCGAGCGCCGAGAGCACGAAGGCCCACAAGCGCACGCGCTCGACCCCGACCCCGGCGCGCCGCGCGCTTGCCGCGTCACTGCCCACGGCCACGAGCCGCAGCCCGAAGCGCGTGTGCCGCAGGATCACATGCGCAAGCAGCGCGAAGGCCACCAGCGCGATGCCGGCGACCGGAACGCCCCCGATGCGGCCATTCGCCAGCCAGGCCAATGCATCGGGCGCACGGCCGACGCTGCGGTCGGTGAAAGCGAAGATGGCGCCTTGCAGGATGCTCAGGGTGCCGAAGGTAAGGATCAGCGGCTCGATGCGCAAGCGGTTGACCATCACGCCGTGCAAGGCGCCCACCGCCATGCCCAGCGCGACCAGCAGCAGCAGCACCCAGGGCAGCGCAGCCGACTGACCGTCGGTCAAGGCGCAGACGAGCACCACCACCAACCCCAACAGTTGCCCCACCGAGAGATCGATGAGTCCGCCGACGATGACAAATGTCTGGCCGATGGCGACGAGGCCCAGCGCAGCCGATTGCGTCAAGACATTGGCCAGGTTCCCCGGCACGGCGAAGCCGGGCACGAACAGCAGCGCCAGCGCCGCGGCCGGAAACAGCAAGAAGTAGACCCCGGCGCCGGCCGACAAGCCCAGCCGCCCTGGGGGCCAAGAGCCGATGATCCGATCGAAGCGAACGATGCGAATGAAACGAACCAAGCGAGAGACCAGCGCCTGCAGCACCCGCCTGCGGTCGACGGTCGGCATCAATCAAGCAGGCGCATCACCGCGCCGCTGGTTTCGACCCAGCCGAACTTGCTTGCGAAGTTCTTCAGCGTCGCCGCATGCAGGTCGGGCGCAAACGACGACACCGCATCGCTGACCATCGTGGTGCGAAAGCCATGGTGGAAGGCCTGACGCGCCGTTTCCTCCACGCAGATTTGAGTCACCGTGCCCGTGACCACCACCGACTCGACCCCGAGTGAGCGCAAGATGGGCTCCAGCGGCGTGGCGTGGAAGGCGCCGTAGTTGAACTTCTCCACCTGATGCTCGCCCGGCAGCGGGGCGAGTTCGTCGATGACATCGGTGCATTCCTGCTCGCGCCCGATATCGGGGTAGTGGCGGCGGTGCCCCTTCCAGCAGCATTTAGTCGGCGGCAGCGCCTGCGGCGACCATTCCCACAGCAGCACCGGCGCCGGGAAAGTGATGAATTTGGTGAAGACCACGGGCAGCTTGCGCGCACGGAAGAAGCGCAGCAACGCCTGGTTGGCCGGGATCGTGGCGCGCGCATCGGCAACCTCCAGCGCCGCGCCGACGCGGACGAAATCGTTCTGCATATCCACCACCAGCAGGGCCGGATGGCGCACACGGTCTCTGGGCTCGATCATCGCTTCCTCGCGGATTCGGTTCGATGCGGCCAGCATCGATCACCTTCGTTCAGTGTAGGTCGCGACCACGGCAGCGGCAACAGTCCGGCACCGACACAGTCCGGCGCTGTCGTCTGGGGGCATGCTGCGCGCCGGGCGAGCGGGTTCATCCGAAGGCGCAGGCACGACGGCTCTGTCTACAATTTCGTTCACGATCGGCTCGTGCCATTCAGAGATCAGGGAGTTCGCATGTTCCAGCGCTTTTTCTTCGTTGCGGCCGTCGTCGGTGTGGCGGCCCTGCTGCCGGCGTACGCGCAAACCACCAAGGTCGACTTCATCCTCAACTGGGTGCCCGGCGGCGACCATGCACCCTACTATTTCGCCAAGGCCCAGGGCTGGTACGCCAAGGAAGGCATCGACCTGCAGCTCGAGCCCGGCAAGGGCTCGGCTCTTTCCACGCAGCGCGTGGGCGCCGGTGCCACGCCCATCGGCCTGGCGGACATGGGCGGCGTGCTCGTCGCCAAGGGCAAGGGCGCCGACACCGTGGCGGTTTTCAACGTCTACGCGAACTCGCCGCAGGGCATGTACTGGCTGAAGAGCTCGGGCATCACCGGCGTCAAAGACTTCGTGGGCAAGAAGATCGGCAACCCCGCCGCCGACGGCGCGCGCGTCATGTGGCCGGCGCTCGCCAAGGCCAACGGCATCGACCCCAAGAGCGTCACCTGGGTCAACATCGACGCCAACGCCAAGCTCGCGGCGCTGAAAGGCAAGTCGGTCGACGTCACGACTTCGTTCTTCAATATCCACCACATCTTCCAGCGCGAGCTCGGCGCCGACATGGGCTTCCTCGCCTGGCGCGACGCCGGGCTCAACCCGTACGGCAACTCCATCATCGTCAACGCCAAGTTCCTGGAGGCCAATCGCGGCCTCGTGGACAAGTTCGTCAAGGTCACGCAGCGCGCCTTCGGCGAATGCGTGAAGGCGCCCAAGCCCTGCGTGCAGGCGCTGGTGGACGCCAACGGTGCGTTGAAGTTCGACAACGAGATGGACAACTGGCTGCTCGTCGAGACGCTGATGAGCGACAAGTCCTCGCGCGAGGTGGCGCTCGGCATCCACGACGACGCGCGCATGAAGGCCGACTTCGAACTCGTGCGCGAATTCATCGGGCTGGACAAGACCTTCGATGTGCGCAGCACGTATACGAACGAGTTTCTCGATCGCTCGATCAAGATGACGAAGTGATTGCCGCGGCTGGCCGGTAAGCCCCGGCCGCTGCCGCACGAGGCCCAGCCCGGCTGCTACGAAGCCAAAGCGCGTGTCAGCCCAACTCCGGGCCGGCGATGAGCACGATGCGAGCGGGGTCGCCCGGCGCCCTGGTTGCCCTGGACGCGCTGGACGTCCTGGTCGCCCCGAGCACCATGCGCTTGAACGGACGTTCGGCGACGAAGCCCTGCCGCTCGAGCCAGGCCTGGAGCTCGGGGTGGCCATCGCGCAAGTCGACGATCAGCGGTGGCAACCGTGCACTGCGCTCGTCGGCCCGGCGCGGCGCATCGAGTGCGGCCTCCAGCAGGGTCCGCGCATCACCCGCCTCGACCGCCACCAGTGGCCCCAACTGCACTGCCGTGCGGCCTTCTCGGCCGAGCAAGAAGGCACGCAACTCACCTCTGTCGCCCTCCACGACCCAGCCCAACGCCGGCTGCCGCTGCCACAGACTGCGCAGGAGCGGCAACCGGCTGGCACCGAACGCCGGTGCATCCAGCGCGGCGACCTCCGGCCAATCCGACTCGCGCAGCCGCCGCACCTGTGCGTTCTTGGGTACCCTGGTGGGCGCGTCAAGCGGCGGGCCGCCTGCGCGCCGCCAGCGCACGAATCCCCAGTCATCGGCGAAGCCCCGCTTCAAGTACACGGGCCGCCCCGCGGGCGTGGCATCCAGCACCGGCAGCAGCCCTTCGCTTGCCAGCGACTGCAGCGCCACGCCCAGCAGCCGGCCCGCATGGCCGCGGCCGCGCGCATCGGGCAGCACCAGCACCATGCTGATCCAGGCAAATTGCCCGTCGTAGGGCAGCACCAGCGCCGAGGCCACGAGGCGGCATTCGCCTGCGGTGCCCATCATGCCCATCGGGCCACCCACCTCCCGCAGGCCCCAGCCCCGCCCCAGCGCCAGCATCGTGCGCCAGTCCTGCTCGGTCTGGTTCCAGTGCGCAGCGTTCGAAAGCGCCATCCACTCGGCTGGCGTCGCCTCGTCGAGTGGAACGAGGCGTGCTTCAGTACTTCCCGTCACGCGCTGAGAAGTGCGTGGGCTTGTTCAGGCTCGCGCCGCCGCGTTGCACCCAGTCGGCCACCCAGTCGATCATCTGCATGATGCCCACGCGTGGCGGGCCAAAGAGGCGTTGCGCTTCGCTCGTGTCCAGTAGCCACGCGGTCGGTGCTTCCTTGCCCGTGAGCACCGGCTTCTTGCCCAGACGCTTGCCGAACTCGGCCGCCAGCCAGCGCACTGACGTGTGAGCCGGCCCGGTCACGTTGATCGGCGTCGTGGGGCTCGTGCAGTGCGCCAGCAAGCGCAGCGCCTGCTCGTTGGCGTCGCCCTGCCAAATGACGTCGGCGTGGCCCATCGTCAGGTCGAGCGGCTGGCCCTTGAACACCGCGCTCGCCACATCGTGCAGCACGCCATAACGCATGTCGATGGCGTACGAGAGCCGCACCAGCCGCCCAGGCGTGCCATGGCGCCGCGAGCCGTACTCGAACAAACGCTCGCGCCCGACGCAGGAGTTGGCATAGTCGCCGGGCGGCGGCGTGGCGGGCATGGCCTCGCTCGCACCCGGCCCGTCCACCGGCACGAAGGGGTACACGCAGGCGGTCGAGAAGACCACCGTGCGCATCTCACTGAAGGTCTCGGCCACCATCATCGGCACGCCCACGTTCATCATCCACGTGAGCGGGGCGTTGTCGGCGGCGCCGAACTTGTGCCCGGCCATGAAGACGAGGTTGTGCACGTCTTCGGCTACGTTGGGCAGGCGTGCCAGCGCCGCGCGGTCGAGCAGGTCGCACTCGATGCAGTCGACGCCCTGTTCCTTCAGCGTGGCCTTGAGCGTGCGGTCAGTGAAGCGCGCCACGCCGATGACACGGCGCTTGGGCGCGGCGCGGCGCGCCAAGCGCGCGAGCGTGGGGCCCATCTTGCCCCCCACGCCCAGGATCATGATGTCGCCGTCGATGCGGGCAAGGTCAGCCACCAGCTCCGGGCTCGGCTCGGTCATCACCGCCTCGAGGTGGGCGACGTCGTCGAACCGGGCGGGCAGTGGCTTCATCTTTGTCACGCGGCAATTCCCTCGAACAGGTCACGCCCCTGCTTCAGCGCCCGCATCTTGGCATCGGCAATCGAGCGCTTGAGCATCCAGAAGCCGCAGTCGGGGTGGATGTAGCGTACACGACCGGCGCCCAGCAGCAACTCGGCGCGCTCGATGGCACGCGCCACGGCGTCCGCACTCTCGACGTCGGTGGCCTTGATGTCGATCACGCCGAGGCCGAGGCCGATCTCGGGCCGCAGGTCGCGCAGGGCCTCCATCTCCTGCGGGGGGCGGTGCGCGCACTCCAGCACCACGTGGTCGGCATGCAGCGCATTGAGGTAGTTGATGAGCTGGCCCCAGGTGCCTTTCTGGATCGTCTGGCCGCCGTAGTTGCCGAAGCACAGGTGCACCGCGGGCATGGCACCGGCAGCCTTGGCCGCATCGAGCACGCGATTGATGGACGAGGCGGCCCACTCCCACTCCTCGGCGTGGCCAGGCAGGTTGGCTTCGTCGACCTGCACGACGTCGGCATCGAGGTGCCGCACCTGCGCTGCGAGCGCATCGGCCAGTGCATGCGCCACTGCGGCCACGTCGCCGTAGTGCTTGTCGATCAGCGTCTTGGCCAGCATGTGCGGCCCGGTCACGGTGAACTTGAAGCGGTGCCGCGCCAGCGCTTTGGCGCGCGCGCAGGCGAGCGGCAGGTCCAGGCTGCCGTGGCCGATGGGGCCCACCACCGTGCCGGGTGGGCGCGTACGGAATTTCATGCCGCTCTTGCCGCGGTAGGCAATGAGGTCGTCGAACGAGAAGCGTTGCGTGATGCCGTCCATCGGGCGCACGAAGTACTCGATCATCCCGTTCGTCTCGGGGTGGTTGATGTCGAAGCGGTACAGCTCGCCGTCGCACACCACATCGATGCCGGCCTGCTCCTGCGTGCCGATGACCACGCGCGTGGCGTCGGCGAGCGCCTGCTCCGAAGGCGCGGCGACGAGCCAGTCGGGCACCGGGTAGGAGCCGACGACGGTGGTCTGGATGCGGGAAGGCTTGGAGGTCGACGTGGCGGGCATGGCTCGGGCCGGGGAAATGGAGATGGGGCAGAGGTGGGGCAGAGGTGCGGCAGGATTCACCGGATGGTGATGGTGCATCGTAGGCTCGCCCCCGCGGCGGGTCAAACGGCCTCGGTGCGGCCGATGCAGCGCTGGCAAGCCGCTTGACGTTGCGGGGTACCTGGGCCTAGAGTAATTCACCGGATGGGTAATCTGCGGCGCCTCAGTTCTCTCGCGCACGCACCACCTGGACACGACCCGGACATCACCCGGACATCGCCCTCCCACTGCTGCGCCCTTGGCCCCTTTCCTTTCAACCGCCCACCTGTCGCTCTATCGCGAACGCGGGCATGTCACCGTGCCTGGCCTCCTCACCGCCACCGAGGCGGCGGCCCTGGTGAGCGACATCCATGTCTGGGGCGAGCGTTTCCTCGCCGACCTGCCAGCCGGGCAGCGGGCGTGGTATCTGGACGGCGGCGTCGCGGCCACGAACAGGGCGCGCGAGGTGCTGCGCAAGCTGGACAATCCGCACCGGCATGTGCCGTCGGTGGCCGCACTGGCGGCCCGACCTGCGCTGTTGCGCATGGTCGAGTCGATCATCGGGCCGGGCCTGTCGGTCTACTTCAGCCAGGTCTTCTTCAAGCCGCCCGAAGGCGGCGGCCCCAAGCCTGCGCACCAGGACAACTTCTACTTCGGCCCCAATCACCTCGAAGGCCTTGTCACCGCCTGGGTCGCGCTGGACGACGCCACGGTGGCCAACGGCTGCCTGCACTTCGGCGAAGGCACGAACCTCGGCCCGGTCCACGCACACCGGGCACCGGCGGACGAGCCCTACAACCTGCAGATCAGCGCCGAGGTGCTGGCCCGGCAGCCCATGACACCGGCCCCGGTGCCCTGCGGCGGTGTCTCGTTCCACCACGGCAACACCTTCCACCAGTCCGGCCCCAATCATTCGCCAGCCTGGCGCCGCGCGCTGGCGCTGCACTACGTCAACGCCGGCACGTATTTCGTGAACCCGGCGCTGCCCTACGACGAGTCGCTGCGGCTGCGTGTGAGCTGACACATCGTTCGCCATCCACCGCTACACCTTCTTCTCCAACCCAAGGCCCACCCATGAGCACCCGCACCCTCGGCATCGTGATGCACGGCGTCACTGGCCGCATGGGCACCAACCAGCACCTCATCCGCTCGATCTGCGCCATCCGTGCGTCAGGCGGCGTGAGGCTCGCCAACGGCGACCGGGTGATGCCCGACCCGGTGCTCATCGGCCGCGACGCAGCCAGGATCGAGGCGCTGGCGCGTGCCAACGGCATCGCGCGCTTCGGCACCAACCTGGACGAGGCGCTCGCGAACAAAGCAGACACCGTCTTCTTCGACGCCGGCACGACACAGATGCGCCCGGCCCTCTTGGCCAAGGCGCTGCGCGCGGGCAAGCATGTGTACTGCGAGAAACCCATCGCCACCAACCTGGCCGAGGCGGTGGAGGTCTGCCGACTGGCGCAGGAGATGGAGCAGAAGAGCGGGTTGAAACACGGCGCGGTGCAAGACAAGCTCTTCCTGCCGGGCCTGCGCAAGCTCGATATGCTGCGCCGCGCCGGCTTCTTCGGCCGCATGCTCAGCGTGCGGATCGAGTTCGGCTACTGGGTCTTCGAGGGTGATCTGCAGCCCATCCAGCGCCCGAGCTGGAACTACCGCGCCGAAGAGGGAGGCGGCATCATCCTGGACATGATGTGCCACTGGCGCTACGTGCTCGACAACCTGTTCGGCGAAGTGAAGAGCGTGAGCTGCCTGGGCACCACGCACATCCCAGAGCGCTGGGACGAAGCGGGCCGCGTATACAAGGCCACCGCTGACGATGCCGCCTACGCCACGCTGCAGCTCACTGGGCACCAGGGCGAGCCGGTGGTGGCGCAGATCAACAGCAGCTGGGTCACGCGCGTCAAGCGCGACGACCTCGTCACCTTCCACGTCGACGGCACGCACGGCTCGGCCGTGGCCGGCCTGCAAGGCTGCCGCGCCCAGGCGCGCGTGACCACGCCGCGACCGGTGTGGAATCCCGACGTCAAGCAGAGCATGAATTTCCACGAGCAATGGCAGGAAGTGCCCGACAGCGAGGCCTACGACAACGGCTTCAAGATCCAATGGGAGGCGTTCATACGCCACGTCGCTGGGGACGATGCCGCCGGCGCGCCCTACCGATGGACGCTGCCCGAAGGCGCCAAGGGCGTGCAGCTCGTCGAGGCGGCATTGCAGAGCTGGAAGGAGCGGCGCTGGGTCGACGTGCCGCCGCTGGATGTTTAGCCCCCACGCTCACTCCCGGTCGCTGCCCGCTGGCCCCCGCGTCGGGGCTCATGCAGCGCACCAACGGAGCCGGATCCGCGCATGGACCCTGACTGGCGATGTCGTATGCAGCTGACCCTACCCCAAACCGACGGCACGCTCGCCCTCTACACGCTGCGCGCTCCCGGGGCCATCTCGCCCGCGGCGCCCGGCACGCGCTTCAATCGCATCGCCTTCTCGGCCGCGCATGTGGTGGCCGATGCCCGCGCGGCCATCGACCCCTGGCTGCAGTGCGCCATCGACTGGGACGCCACCATCGCCTACCGCCGGCGCCTGTGGAAGCTGGGCCTCGGCGTAGCCGAAGCAATGGATACGGCGCAGCGCGGCATGGGGCTGGACTGGCCGACCTCGCTGGAGCTCATCCGCCGCAGCCTGGATGCGGCGCGCGACCACCCCGGTGCACTCATCGCCAGCGGCTGCGGCACCGATCACCTCGCGCTCGATGGCGCGAACGCGGCGCGCTCGGTCGACGACGTGATCCGCGCCTACAGCGAGCAGATGGAGGCGATCGAGAAACTCGGTGGCCGCCTGATCGTGATGGCCAGCCGCGCACTGGCCCGTGTGGCGAAGAGCCCCGCCGACTACGAGCGCGTGTACGCGCACGTGCTGTCGCAGGCGCGCGAGCCGGTCATCCTGCACTGGCTGGGTGACATGTTCGACCCCGCGCTCGCCGGTTACTGGGGCAGCGCGGAAGTACCGCGCGCGATGCAGACCGCGCTCGATGTCATCGCCGCGCACCCGCAAAAAGTCGACGGCATCAAGATCTCGCTGCTCGACAAGGAGCGCGAGATCGAGATGCGCCGGCGCCTGCCACCCAACGTGCGCATGTACACCGGCGACGACTTCAACTATGCCGAGCTGATCGCGGGCGACGGATATGGTGAAGGTGCCGGGGCGCCCATACACCAACGCCAGAGCGATGCGCTGCTCGGCATCTTCGATGCCATCGCGCCCGCCGCAAGCGCCGCGCTGGCCGCGCTGGCCGCGGGCAACCCCGCGCGCTTCCACGAGATCCTCGCGCCCACGGTGCCGCTCTCGCGCCACATCTTCAAGGCGCCGACACGCTTCTACAAGACGGGCGTGGTCTTCATGGCCTGGATCAACGGGCACCAGGACCACTTCGTGATGGTGGGCGGGCAGCAGAGCACGCGCTCGCTGCCGCACTTCGCTGAGCTGTTCCGGCTCGCCGACGCCGCGGGGCTCATCGAACAGCCCGAGCTCGCCGTGATGCGCATGAAGACGCTGCTCGCACTGCACGGTGTGGCCTGAACTCCAAATAGGAAACCCATGACAAACACCCTCCGCCCGTGGCCTGCCGCCGCCACGGCTGCCGCGGTCGTCGCCACCCTCACCACTCTGGCGCCGCTTTGCGCCTCGGCCCAGCCGTGGCCAGACAAGCCCGTGCGCATGATCATCCCTTTCCCGCCCGGCGGCACGCTGGACAAGGTGGGCCGCATGCTGGCGCAGCGCCTGCAGGACCAGTTCGGCCAGACCTTCGTCGTCGAGAACAAACCCGGCGGCAACGGCGTCATCGGTGGCGACGCGGTGGCCAAGGCGGCGGCCGATGGCTATACCCTGCTCTTCAACGCCAGCACCTTCGTCACCGCGCCGCTGACGATGAAGTCGGTGCCCTACAAGGTGCAGACCGACTTCGTGCCGATCAGTTTGGTGGCGCAGGCGCCGCTGTCGATCGCCATCAGCAACAAGCTCGGTCTCACCGACCTCAAGGCGCTGGTGGCCACCGCCAAAGCGCAGCCCGGCAATCTGAACTTCGCCGTCGGCTCCATCGGCTCAGCCGGCCACCTGTGCACGGCGCGGCTCGAGCAGGCCGCGGGCATCAGCGTGGGCATCGTGCCGTACAAGGGCACCGCACCGGCCTTTCAGGATCTCATCGGCGGCCAGATCGAAGGCTTCCTCGACCCGGTGCTCGGCTCGGTGCAGTTCCACCGCAACAACCAGCTTCGCGTCGTGGCCGTCACCTCGTCGAAGCGGCTGCCCAACCTGAGCGACGTGCCCACCGCCGCCGAGACCCTGCCTGGATTCGAATGCGCCAGCTGGTACGGCCTGTGGGCGCCGGCGAAGACGTCCGGCGAGATCGTCGGCCGCCTCAACGCCGCGGTGAACAAGGCACTTGCCGCCGACTTGGCCGACAAGCTCGTGGCCGACGGACTCGTGCCCGGCGGCGGCAGCCCGGCGGACTTCGCGAAGTTCCAGGCCGACGACATCGCTTCGTCGGGCAAGCTGATCGCCGACAGGAAGATCTCCGTCGAGTGATGTGAGCCAGCGGTGGCGAATAGCGCTCCTCGCCTGCACTCCATCGGCTGGCTGATCAGCGCGGCAGAAGTCGCAGCGCTGGTGGCCTTGCTGCTCTCGCACGAGGCCGAAGCAATCACGCGGCAGGACATCGCCGTCTGCGGCGGGGCTTCGTTGCCGCGATGAGTGCGGCCGCGTCGACCGTGGGGCTCGTCGGCCTTGGCCTCGTCGGAGCGGTACTCGGCGCGCGGCTGCGGCGGGCCGGCTATGACGTGCTCGGCTTCGATCGCAGCGCCGAGGCCTGCGCCCTGTGGCGTCGCGGCGGCGGAGAGGTCGCTGACTCGCTGCGCGCGGTGGGTGGTGCCTGCAGCCGCGTCGTGCTCGCGGTGTACGACACCGCCGGCGTGCTGGAGGTGATCGAAGGCCCGGACGGCCTGCTCAGGGGCGTCGCCACCAAGTCCATTGTCGATTGCTCCACCGGCGACCCGGAGTTGCTGCAGGCCCTGGCCGGGCGCCTGGCGTCGCGCGGCGCCGAACTGCTCGAGGCGCCACTCTCCGGATCGAGCGCGCAGATCGCCGACGGCACCGCCACCATGCTGCTCGGCGGTGACGCGGCGGCCGTCACGGCACACGCGGTGCTGCTCGACGCCTTGTCCCCGAAGCGAATCCACGTCGGCGGCGCCGGCATGGGCGCGCGCGCCAAGCTCGCCACCAATCTCGTGCTGGGCCTCAACCGCGCCGCGCTGGCCGAGGGCTTCGTCTTCGCCGAGCGGCTGGGCATCGCGCCCGCCACGTTCCTTCAGCTGGTGCTGGCCACGCCAGCGCGCAGCGACGCCGCGCTCGCCAAGGGCCAGCGCATGGTCGAAGGCGACTTCGCGCCGCAGTCACGCATACACCAGCATCTCAAGGATGTGCAGTTGATGCTCGCTGCCGCGTTGGCTGCAGGTCAGCGGCTGCCGCTCACCGAGACCCATGCCGCGCTGTTGCGCGCCGCGGTGCAAGCGCGTGACGGCGACCTCGACACCGCGGCCATCCTCCGGCAAATGAGGCGCGAGATCCGCTAGCCGGCTCGCCGTCCTCAAGACCACCACGAGCCCTTCATGCGCGATTTCAGCACCGACCACCGCTGGCTCTCGATCAATACCGCCACCGTGCGCAAGCAGCGCGGCGAGGTGTGGCCGCTGCCGCAGATCCTCGACGCCTGCGCGGCACGCGGCATCTGCGCTGTCTCGCCCTGGCGCGACCAGGTCGCCGCGGCGGGCCTGGCTGCGACGGCCGCCCAGCTCAAGGCCCTGGGGCTGGAGCTCTCAGGCTATTGCCGAGGCGGCATGTTCACGTACGCGGGTGACGGCTCGCGCCAGGCCGTGCGCGACGACAACCTGCGTGCGCTGGACGAAGCCTGCACGCTGAACGCACCGTGCCTCGTGCTGGTGGTGGGCGGGCTGCCCGGTGCCCTGGCCGGCAAGCCGGAGTACCGTGACATCGACCTCGCCCGCAGCCAGGTGGCCGAAGGCATCGCCTGGTTGCTGGACGAGGCACGCACACGGCGCATGCCGCTCGCCATCGAGCCGCTGCACCCGATGTACGCGGCCGACCGTGCCTGCATCAACACGCTGTCGCAAGCGCTGGACCTGTGCGACGCACTTGACGTCGCGCGCTCCGGCGCGCTCGGGGTGGCGGTGGATGCCTACCACGTGTGGTGGGACCCGCAGCTCGCCGAGCAGATCGCACGCGCGGGCCGCGAGCGGCTGCTGGCGCTGCACGTCTGCGACTGGCTGGTGCCCACCACCGATCTGCTGGAGGACCGCGGCATGATGGGTGACGGCGTCATCGACCTGCCGCGCCTGCGGGCATGCATGGAAGAGGCCGGCTATGCCGGCTACAGCGAGGTCGAGATCTTCTCGCGCGCCAACTGGTGGCGGCGCGATGGCGGCGAGGTGCTGGACACCTGCCTGGAGCGGCATCGGCGCTGCGTCTGATCCGCCTGAACCTGGCGCTGCCAGCAGCTGCCGTTCAGGCCGGCCGGCGGCGCCTGCCCGGCACCGGCCTCGGCCGCTCTTCGGCGACGAGTTCGGTCACCAGCGTGTCGGCGAAGTTCGTGTCGCCAAAGCTCATTTCGGCGGGCATCGTGTCGGCGAACTGCGGGTGGACGCCCATGCCGGGCATGGGCTCGGTCGCGGCCCAAGCCGGGCTGTCGAATTGGGGGAGCGGCTGTCGCTCCGGCTCCGGCGCTTGCTCCGGCTGCGGCACCAGGGCCGCGGCCGACGCCGCATTGGCAACCAGTGGTGCCGATTCAACGAGTGCAACCTGCGCAGCTGCGCGAGCCTGAGCGTGCTCGATGACCGTTTTCGCCGCAGCTTGATGCGCCGGAATCCTCTCGGCCGACGGCGGCGGTTGCGCCAGCGGTGGCGACTGATCGGGAGCGTCCACATGGCGCCGCGACTCGGCCTCGCGGCGGCTGCGGTTCCAGGCGGCGACGCCCGCCGCCACGGCCACGACGGTGAGCAACGCGAGCCCGGCGGGCCAATTGAGCAAGTCCATGGGTAGGGCTATCGGCCGGCGGCACGGCAACTTGAGCGCCCCGTGCACCGGGCCTATCGTGGAACGTTCAACCTGCGCGGGCCCGGGGTTCCTGATGCACAGGCGAAGCGGGGTGCCACCTCTGCAAACCCTGCGAAATGCCCGGCCAGCGTCCCCACCGGCGTCGGCCCGCGTCACGGCGCCAAGGCCGTAGCGCGCTAGCGTCGCTAGCGCCGCTAGCGCTTCGTGGGTGCCGCCTGCTGCTGCAACTTCCCCTCGACCTCCAGGAACCGATCCGCCAGCGCCTTCACAAACCGACCCAGGTAGGTGCTGGCCACGAGTTCCTCGAGCGAGGCCCTGTCGACCAGCACTGCGCTCACGTCGTCCAGCGCCACCACGCTGGCCGACCTGGGTGCGTCGGCAAAGATCGCGGTCTCGCCGAACACATCGCCGGCCTTGAGGATGCGCAGCGCAATGCTGCGTTTCGGATCTTCGGGATCGCGCCGGCGCACCTCACAGCGGCCGGCAGTGATGATGTAGGCCGCATCGGCGCGGTCGCCCTCGCGCACGATGACGCGACCGGCCGGGAACACGTGCAGCGCAAACCAGTTGCCGCCGCGCAGGAACGCACGCAGTTCGTCGCCCAGCTCGGCCGCCGATTGGTGGCGCTCGGCAGGTTCGCGCGCCATCGCCTTTTTCACGATGGCGGTCAACATCGGCGGCGGCTTCACGGCCACGCCGCCGCTCTCGTCGGGCGAGCGGAAATCGCAGCGCCCGGCAGCGGCCAGCGCTTCTTCCGTCGGGCCCATGTAGGGCGCCTGGCCGGTGAGAGCCTTGTAGAGGATGGCGCCGATGGCAAAGACATCAGTGCGCGCATCAATGCCGCTGATCTCGCCGCGCGCCTGCTCGGGCGCCATGTAACGCACGGTGCCGGCCACAGTGCCCTCGGGCTCCACCAACCCGTCCACGAGAGTGCGGTCGCCAATGGCAAGCGCGCAACCCCAGTCCATCAGGTAGACCTGGCCGAACTCGCCCACCATGATGTTGTCGGGCTTGAGGTCGCGGTGAATGATGCCGCGGTCGTGCGAGAAGGCGAGCGCGTCGCACACACTCGTCAGGCACTGCAGGATGCGTTCGAGGTCACGCTGCGAGCCTTGCATCGCGATCAGCTCGGTGAGCGTGCGGCCCTCGACCAGCTGCATCGTGTAGGACGCACGGCCGCCGGTGTCGAGGGCGATGTCGTGCACGGGCACGATGTTGGGGTGGTCCAGCGCGCCAGTGATGCGCGCCTCGTCGATGAAGCGCTGCGCGTACTCCGGATCGGCGGCGAGCGTCGAGTCGATGACCTTCAGCGCCACTCGCCGGCGCAGATCAACGTCATACAGGCGGTGGATGGAGCCCATGCCGCCGCGCGCGATCTCGCCCTCGTCGCGCAGACGGCCGGATTGGATGCCGGGGTGGAGTGTGGCGGGCACCGCCGGCGGCGCCGGCAAGCTCGCGCTGGACAACGACGCGTCGTCGCGCATGGCGCCGTCGAACCACGGCAATGCGTCGTAGTTGTCCAGCCGGGTGCCTGGCTCCGGCATGTTGCCGAAGATCACTGTCGGATGCGTCTTGCTGTCGCTCATCGAGCCTCCTGGCCTGCGCCGGCCAAGAGGCTAAGCCGGGACGCCGCGCGCCCGATGCTGCCAGAACGCGACGTCGTGCAGTCTGGCTCGGTTGCGTCAGATCAAAGGTCGGCAACGCGTTTCAGATGCGCCACCGGGATGTTGCCCCTGTCGCCATCGAGGAAGGAGACGAGCACATGGCTTTGGGTCAACACCCAGCAGCCAGCGGTCTTCTCGCCCTCGGCCGAGACGTGCTCGGCCAGGCGCGCCGCGCCGACACACGGGCCGGCCTTGGCATACAGCAGCACCTTTGCACCATCGCCCGACTGCGCGACGGCAAAGACTCCAGCCTGGGCAGGCCAGGCCAAAGCGCACAGGCTGGCGGCCATCAAAACGGTACGCATGATCTGCATGGGACACTCCTTCGACACGGTTGCCACGAGACCCCAATGTCGCGCGCACGGTGGGCCGGCAGTCGCATGAAAGAAGGCACCATCGCCCCCCATTTCAGCCGCGCATGCAAGCGCAGTGAAGCGGGCGGCCTATGCAGCTGCCGCCACCTCGGCGCGATGCACCAACCCTTGCGCATCCACGGCAATGAAGTCCGACGCCTGCTTGCGCAGAAACGGCAAGGCGTCTTCGCCCTTGAGCATGGCGATGGTGCAGGTCGAGCCCGCCGCCAGACAGAGCGGCGCCACCACGCTGATGCTGCGCCAGGCGCGCACGGGCCAGCCTGTCTGCGGGTTGAGCACGTGGCAGTAGCGCTCGCCGTCGGGGCCGATGAAGTAGCGCTCGTAGTCACCGCTGGTGGCCAGGCCGCCGTCGGGCAACTCGATGGTGGCCAGCGGCCGGTCCTCCTCGCGCGGGTGGCGGATGGCCATCTGCCACGGTGAACCATCGGCGCGCGGGCCCACGATGCGGATGTCGCCACCGAGGTTGACGAAGCCGTGGCGCACTGAACGCTCCTGCAGCAGCACCGCGGCTCGATCGGCGGCGTACTCCTTGCCGAAGCCGCCGAGGTCGATCTCCATGCCGGTGCGCAGGAGTGCGAAGCTGCTGTGCCCGGGGGCACGTTCGAGCTCGGTCAGCGACCAGCCCACGCACTGGCGCAGAGTGTGCAGCGCCTGGCGCGTGGGCAATCGCCCGGCGCGGAAGTCCCAGGCCCGGCTGAGCACGCCGGAGGTGATGTCGAACAGGCCGTCGCTGGCCCAGTACATCTGGTCGGCATAGGCCAGCAGGTCAGCGGTCTCGTCGTCCACTGGCACTGGCGTGCCTTTGCCGGCGGCGGCGTTGATCTGTGAGACAACGCTGTCTGCGCGGTAGCGCGAGTACTTGGCCTCGACGCGGCGCACCTCGAAGATTGCCACCTGCGCGGCATTGCGGGCATGGTTTTCGCTGACGTTGCCGGCGATGTGCACTTCGCAGTCGCTGCCCATGGCACTGAACTGGAACAGCCAGCCCTGGGAGAGGCGCGAAAGAGTCAGGGCTTGTTCCATGCCCGACTTCAGAAGCGCCGCGTGAGGCCGAGCTGCAACGAGTGGGCGCGGAACGGCGCCAACCCCTGCGAGCCGTTGCCATCCCAGGCCCAACGCCCACGCTGCTCGTAGACTTCGAACTTGCCGTCGATCGTCCAGTCGCGGTCGAGGCTGTAGATCAAGCCCATGCCCAGGCCCACGGCGCCGAACGCAGACAGGCGCTGGTCCAGCGAAATGAACCGCGGCGGGTTGTTGCGGTCATAGCCGAGCGGGAACGGCTCGCCCAGCACGGGGTCGTAAATTGGCGGCGCATAGAAGTCGGCCGCCGTCTGGGTGTACACGCGCAGCCCCGGAACCACCTTGACCGATGTGCCGACCGGCATCACCCACTCCGCCTGCACGGTGTGCGACTGCACGCCATAGCTGTCGAGATAGGCGCGGTAGCTGTTGCGCATCGTGGTCCCGCCGCCTTCGAAGTGGTGGTTCCAGCGCAGCATCACCACCGTCTGGCGCCGCTCTCGCGGGCGCAAGTCGAGCACCTTGTAGGGGTCGCTGTAGTAACCGCGGCCATCGCTGTAGCTGAGCGTGGCTTGCAGCACGTCGGCCCGCGACGCGACCTTGGTGATTCCCAGCGAGACCTGGTTCGTCTGCCGCGTCTCGCCCACCACCAGGTTGTTCACCGGGTCGATGCCGTCGCTGGCGACGCCCAGCGCAAAGCTGACCTCGGTGTTCTGGTCGTCACTGGCAACCCGCAAGTCGATCGAGCCCGCGATGGATCGATAGTCACGCTCGGTCGAGCCGGCAATCCCGCCGGCGATCGACATGCGATGGAAGTAGCGGGTCAACTTCACATCGCCGGCCGTGCGCTTGTCGGTCATGCTCGAGGCGCCGGAGACCGCCGTGTGATAGCGCGGCGTGGCACCCGAGACGCTGTCGGCCACCAGCGTGCCGGCCAACCACCAGTCCTCGCTGGCCAGCGGCACCACCACCTGGAACGTGGGCGAGACGACGGTGATGCGGTCCAGGCCCGGCTGCGAATCCTTGTAGGTCAAGGTACGCAGGCTCACCGACGCCGCATCCGGCTTGCCCTGGGCCTGCGCCGTGGACACATCCACCACGCCCGGCAAGACCATGGCCGCGGCGACGATGGAGCCGAAAGTGTTGCCGCGGGAGCGGGCCATGCTCGATGGGCGCCTGCAATGCGATGCGCTGGTGTTGTTCTCGGCAGCCAATTCAGTTGCAACCACAGCCACCTCCACCCACGCCCATGCCACCGGAGGCCGCTTCCTTGCTCTCGTAGATGTGATCGTCGAAGCGCGCGCCCAGCGGGTTCCACGACATCGCCATCTCAGGGCGCGCCACGAGCGACTTGTCCCAGGCGGCCGGGCCGCTTGGCCCGGCGCAGCCGGCAAGCACGGCGATGGTCAGAAGGAGGCTCGCACGCGCCAGCCGCGTTGTGGCGGCCCGGGCAGCTGGCTGAGTGACCGGGTTCATGGCCGCGCCGCCACAGAGGCGCCACGCAGCGCGGCTGCGATGGCGGCCTCGAGCTGCTCTCGATCCTTGGCCGTGAAGCCCTGGTGCACGAACAACACCTTGCCCTGCGGATCCAGCAGCATCGAAGTCGGCATGGTCTTCACATCGACCGACTTGGCGAAAGCCCCTTCGCGGTCGAATACGACAGAGAAGCTCGCCGGGTTGGCCGCGAGAAACCGATCGGCCTCGGCGCGCTTGGCGTCCACGTTGACGGCAACGATGCGCAGGCCGCCGGCCGCGAACTTGCCGTGCATCTCGTTCATCCACGGGAACGACTGCTTGCACGGCCCGCACCACGAAGCCCAGAAGTCCACGTAGGTCAGGCGCGAGCGCCCTGCCACCAGCGGCTGCGGCCCCTCGGCGGAATCCAGCCAGCGCCCGGGCAGGGTCTCGCCCACGCTCACGGCCCAGGCCGAAGGCAGCGCGGCGGTCAACACCAGGGCGGCGGCGCATGCTGCCACCCAGCGCCGCCGCGCACGCTGGCGCGTCGCATGCATCGAAGTCTTCATCGAGGTCCTCCATGCATCGGCCCGTCGCCGCTTGCGCGGGGTGCGCATGCTGCGGGCCAAGGATGCGGGCGCGATCGTGCCTGCCAAACCCCGCTGGCCCAATAGCGAATGCATCGCCTTGTGACAGGGCGCGTGAAGGGGCGCGTGGGCGCATGTGGGCGCATGTGGGCGCGCGGCCCGCCGCCGCGCCCGCCACCGTGCCCGCGGCCAACTCGCCGCACTCGGCGACCATGCGTGCCGAGCCATTGCCACCGCGACCACGCAGCCGACCGAGGCTTGCTCGCGCAATGGGTTGCGCCATTCACACACCGTTGCGGAAAGCACCGCCGCGCCTCATGTGTATTGGCGCTTGCGCCCATCCGCGCCCGTTCGTTCGCATCTGTTTCAGCCACGGGGCCGATCTCGGCGGTCGGGCCACCGGCCTGCCGCGCGGTGGAACGGCTCGCCCAGACGACGCGTAGCCCGCCTTTCTACGACATATCTCACGTGAAGACTCAACAAGCGGTTGCAAATCGCTTGGACCGGCCTCGCGAGACTGCACTCACCAAGCGGGCATCGGGGCTCGCAGGACCCACCGAAAGCAGCCAGGAGATCCTCATGTCAGTCACGCCCACACGTGCCCGGCGCCGCGCAACACACCAGGCCGGGCAGCGCATCGAACGCTGGAATGCAAGACGCACCACCCGGTGGTGCCTGAACGCGGTCGTCGTGGCCGGGTTGGCCGCCTGCGGCAGCGGCAAGGAAGACAGCGCCGGCGGCACGTCGCGGCCCACCGCGGTCAGCGCCTGCACCACGGCGCCGGCGGCGTTCACCGACACGGTGTGGAAGTCCCTGGAAGAGAGTTGCACCACGTGCCACGTGCCGGGCGGCATCGCCGGCGGCTCGGCACTCATCTTCACACCGGGCTCGGGCCTGCTTGGCAACTACAACATCCTGCGCGACTACGCCATGGCGAGCCCGGGCACCATGCTGTCCAAGTCGATCGGCGAGCCCAACCACGGCGGCGGCAAGCCCTTTGTGGACATCAGCTCGCAGCGCTACAAGGATCTCGAGCGGCTGATCCCGCAGATGACCTCGCAGGTGTGCGCCACACTGACTGCCGGCACGGGTGGCGGCGGCAGTGGCAGCGGTCCAGGCGGATTCTGGAAGGGTGTGACGTACAGCAATGACGCTGTTGTGCTGTCCAAGGCGGCCGTGCTGTTCGCCGCACGCAATCCCAACAGCACCGAGCTCACCGCAGTCAACCAGGGCGGCCAGACCGCGCTGCGCGCATCGATCCGCGGCTACATGGAAGGCATGGCGTTCGAGCGCTTCCTCGACGAAGTCGGCGACACGCACTTCCTCAGCCCGGGCGCGATCGTGCGCGGCACCGGCGGCTACAACGCCACCGACTGGCCGAGCGCCGGCGCCGTGCTCGGTGCCAACGGCGTGACGCAGGTCGACAACGCCGTGCGCAACCGCTTCGATGCCTCGGCCCGCCGCGAAGGCGCGGAGCTGATGAAGTACATCGTGCGCAACGACCGGCCCTACACCGACATGGTGAGCGGCAACTACACGGTGATGAACGGCGTGCTGGCGCGCTTCCTCAACGCCACTGTGCAGGGCAATTTCGTCAACGCCGAGGATGACAACGAATGGCGCCCGGCCACGCTGACCGACCAACGCCTGGGCGGCATGCGTGAGCACGCCGGCGTCCTGTCCACGCAATCGTGGCTGTCGCGCTTCCCGACCACCGACACCAACCGCAACCGTCACCGCGTGAACATGCTCTTCAAGCAGTTCCTCGCCACCGACGCCACGGCGCTGGCGGTGCGGCCGGTGGAGACCACGATGACCTTCAAGGTGCCCACGATCGAGAATCCGGCATGCGCGGCCTGCCACAACACCATCGACCCCATCGCCGCGGGTTTCCAGAACTGGAACGAGGTCAACCGCTTCCTGCCCCAGCGCACCGCCGGTGGTGTTGACCACGCCTTGCCCCAGAGCTACCGCTCGGGCAACTACCCGCGGGACGCCGCCAACGTGGCGTACTTCAGGAATGGCGACAACTGGTTCCGCGACAGCAAGGAACCGGGCTACGGCGCCACGGCCATGCCTGGCGGCTTCACCGGCAACAAGACGGCGCTGCAGTGGATGGGCCAGCAGGTCGCGATGGACCCGCGCTTTGCGCTCGGCACCGTGCACTTCTGGTACCAGGGCCTGTTCGGACGCGAAGCGCTGAAGGCGCCGCAGGACTCGACCTCGCCGCAGTACGCCGCGCAGCTTGCGGCCTACAACGCGCAGAACGACGAGTTCAAGGCCATGGCGGCGAAGTTCGTCACCAACCAGGGCCGCGGCGCCTACAACGTGAAGGACCTGCTCGTCGACCTGATGACGAGTTCGTGGTCGCGTGCCGAGAAAGTGGCCCCGGCCGATGCCGGGCGCACCGAGCTGCAAGACGTGGGCAGCATGACGATGCTGTCGCCCTCGCAACTCAACCGCAAGCTCACCGGGCTGGTGGGCCAGGGCTGGGTGGAGTTCAACAACCCCTACGCGGGCTTTGCGTTGAACTATGGCGACTTCGACGGCATCACCCGCATCACCCGCGCGCAATCGCAGACGACGATGCAGACGGTGACCATCGACCGCCTGGTGGCCATACGCAGTTGCACCTTCGCCAAGGGTGATTTCGACAAGGCCACGATGGACCGGCTGCTGTTCCCGACGGTGTCGCTCGCCGACACGCCGGCCACGGCCGCAGGCCTGGCCAACATCACCGCCAACGTGCGCCACCTGCACAAGTGGCTGTGGAAGGAAGACGTGGCTGACAGCGACCCCGAGGTGCAGCGCACGCTCAAGCTCTTCACCGACACCTGGGCCGATCGCGCCGCTGCGCCTGCGCGCCCGGTGAACTGCGCCTACAACGCCGGCAACGACCCCACCTACAGCGGCCGGGCCTGGGCGGCGGTGCTCGCCTACATGCTGGGCGATGTGAAGTTCCTCTACGAGTGAACGCCCATACGCATCGAGCCCATTCCACCGCATCAACGGAGAAGATCATGCAACGCAGAGAGTTCTTCAGGCTGGCCTCAAGCGCCGGCGTCGTCATCGCGCCCTGGGCGCTGCTTTCCGAGGCGCAAGCCCAGTCGTACACCGGTCGCATCCTCATCAACATCCACGCCAGTGGCGGGCTCGACCAGAGCTCCTGGACCGATCCGCGCGAGAGCGACCGCACCATCAACAACTACGCCGCCGCCGGCACGGCGGCCGGCGTGGCGGGGAACATCCGCTACGCGCCGATGGGCGCCAACGCGGCCTTCTTCGGCGCGCACTTCCGCAACATGCTGGTGATCAACGGCGTGCACAGCGAGACCAACGGCCACGACGAGGGCACGCGGGCCCACGCCACGGGCCGTCTCGACATGGGCTACCCGAACGTCGCGGAGCTATTTGCCTCGAAGTACGGCAAGGGGCTGCCGATGGCGTGGCTGAACAGCGGCGGCTTCAACCGCAGCGCGGGTCTGGTGGCACCGACACCGGTGCCGGATCAGAACGGCTTCCGTGCGCTCAGCCAGCCGAATGCCGCATCGGCCACGAACGACTTCATGAAGCAGGCCGATATCGCGCGCGGCCATGCGGCACGCGCCGAGCGCATGAAGGCGCTGCAGGCACGCGGCGATCTACTGCCGCGCTCCAAGGTGGCGGTGCAGGAGTTCATCGGCGCGACCGACTCGCGCGCGATGCTGCAGCGCGTGGCGCAGCTTACGCCAGGCAACTTCGACCAGTTCACGCAGGCGCATATCGCGCTCGTGGCCGCGCAAGCGGGGCTGGCCTCCACCATCCAGCTCTCCTCGGGTGGTTTCGACTCGCACAATCAGCACGACAACGCGTACAACACCGCGCTGCCGCGCCTGACCAGCCTGGTCGACTACGTCTGGCAGAAGAGCGCGGAACTCGGCCTGTCCAACCGGCTCTTTGTGCGCGTGTACTCGGAGTTCGGCCGCACGGCGCTCAATAGCGGCAACGGCAAGGACCACCACGAAGTCGGCTCGCAGATCCTGATGGAAGCCAATGCGCCCTGGGGCAACCGCGTCTTCGGCCTCTCGGGCCCGAGGCACCAGCAGCTCAAGATCAGCCCCACCGGTGGCAAGGAGGACGCGGCTGGCTTCGTGATCAAGCCGCGGCACGTCCATGCCGCGCTGCGCCTGTATCTGGGCGTGGAGACGACGGACCCGCGCTTCGACCTCAAGGTGCCGGCGACCGAGAAGTTCGACTTCTTCAACCCCGCCGTCAACACGGGCTACGTGACGATGTGACAGATGCGGGCGGGGGCCCCGCGGGGCGGGCCCGGGGGCCCCCGCCCCCCCCCCCGGGGCTCCAGCCCACGCCGCCCCCCCCCCCCC
>JANNRI010000125.1:0-9054 GCA_031401195.1 Burkholderiales bacterium | reverse complement strand
CGCCTCGAGTGGGGGCAGGACAGCGCAGCCGGCGAGCCACGCCACCAGGATCAGCACCAGGCCGCGCAGCACCAGGCCCCGCCAGGTGAACAGCGAAGCGGCCAGCACGAATCCATCGGAGGCGAGGCAGATCGGGGTGGGCGTTTGGGCGGACATTGCAGTGCTCCTGGTCGGGTCAACTTGCTGAGGACCGACTGTCCGCAATGCCGCCTTTAGGGTCCTTTAAGCGCCCTAAAGGACCTGATTCGTTCTTCGACGCAACTGAAATTGGCCGTTCCAGCGGCGGCAGGAGCGCCTTGGGTGACCTCGGTCGTCCTGCCGGCCGGGCCGGAGCTTCGATGCGCAGGGGATGCGGCCAGGGGCAACACCTTTGCCATGGCGGGCCCTGCGTTCAACTAGCATGAAGACCAGCGGCGCGTGTCTCCGGAGGGGTCATGGAATTCGACAACAGGCCCCTGGATGTGGCCATCGTGGGTGGCGGCCTGGCCGGTGTCGTCGCATTGACCTATGCGCGCCGGGCCGGCCTCGAGGCGGTCGTTCTCGAGAGGCAGGCTTGCGTTGGCGGGCTGTGGTGCCACCTGCCTGCGTGGCAAGACATCCAGATCAGCCCCGCGGACTGGACCCTGGGCGACTTGCCGCTCGAAGGCTCGCTGCAGCCGCACATCCTGGCCAACATCCAGGCGTGGGCCGCTCGATTCAACCTGGCAGACGCCATCCGACTCAACACGCCCGTGCAGCGGGCCCGTTGGAGCGGCACCGCTTGGGAGCTGGTGACGCCGCAGGGTGTGGTCCGCGCGCGGCACCTTGTCGCCGCGACGGGCGCTCACAACACGCCCGTGATTCCCCCGGTCGCACGCGCGGACAGCGCGGTACGCGAGTACCACTCCGGCGCCTTCCACGACCCCGAGGCACTGGCCGGCCGTGATGTCCTCGTGGTCGGCGGCGGCGCATCGGCTTTCGACCTGCTGGAGCTGTGCTTCAAGCACAGCGCGCGCCGCGTGGTCTGGGTCTACCGGGGCCTGCGTTGGTTCATACCGACCCACAAGCCCAAGCACATCGCCGGTAGCGTGCGCGGGTTCGCGCGCTTGCAGGGCAATGGTTTGACAGCTGCGCAGCAAAGTGCCGCCATCGGCGCCGACATGCGGGCTCGCTACCAGAGGTTCGGCATCGCCGAGATCATGCCGGTGCATGACTTCGATGTGGAGCAAGACCAACTGATTCCGGGACGGCCCGGCATGCTCGCGAACTTCGCGGCCATCGAACGCCATCGCGGCAGCGTGAAGTCCATCGCCGGTGGTGTGGTGACGCTGTCTGATGGGCATCGTCTCGATGTGGACCTGCTGCTTTGGGGCACGGGCTACGGCGTCGACCTGAGCTACTTCGAAGCCACCGAGATCGCCTCGATTTGCACGCTCGACGAGCTCGGTGCGCGTTGTGGCGGCATCGTTCGTTGCATCGACGCTCCCAACCTGTACTTCCCGGGTGTCGGCCTCGACGGCATAGGCTCTGCGCCGTGGGCCTATTCGCTGCTCAGTCGTTCCATCATGTCGCACATACGCGGCACGGCCGATCTGGGTGACGAGGTGCGCAGTTGCAAGACCAATCACTTCGACATCGTCAACTACCTGGCGCCGCGCGATTCCGCGAGCTATCCACCAGAAGCCTGGCGCACGCTGTACCGCGACATTGCGCTCAACACGCCGGACGAGCAGCCGTACGGAATCCCGTGAGTCGGCGCGCCGCTGGCACGGCCTGGCCCTCGGCGGCATGACGGTACATTGCGTTCACGGCACAGAACAAGAACCGTGGCCGCCCGCTTCCTGTTGAAGGAAGATGCCGACAGACTCGTCCGCCGCGCTACGCCCGCGCCCTGGCAATCTCTTCGAGCCGGGTGGTGTAGCGCGGTGAGCGCCGCTCCTGCCGCGACGCGTGCGCATTCGGTCCCGCCCGGCGCGTGGCGCTGGCCACGGCGACCGCGTTGCGCCCGTATCGCTCGTTCAGCGTGTCGAGTGCGCTCATCAGGTCGGCGCGCGAGTCGACCCGGCCGCCGATCGGTGCCTCTGGTTCGGGGTCGGGCTCGAACAGGTCCAGTGTGGCCTGTTGCTGCGATTGCGCTTGCGCTTGCGCCTGCAGGTCCACGAGCATCACCCCGGCTTTTGCGTAGTTGAAGCCGGGTCGGTAGATGCTTCGCAGGGCGCGCACGGCCGCGCTGATGAGCACGCGGGTGTCGGCGCTGGGTGCGGGCAGCGGCAGCGTCGCACTCGGAGCATGCTGGCGGTGAGGATGTCGATCGGCGCGGCGGTAGGGGCTGGTGGCGATGAACACCTGCACCGCACCGGCCACGCTGCCCTGCTCGCGCAGCCTGCGTGCCACCTGGCTGGTGAACTGGCTCACCACCTCGATCAGATCGGGCAGTTCGGTCACCGGCGCGCCGAACGAGCGTGAGCACATGATCTGCTGGTTCGCCTCGGGCGCGTCGTTGACCTCCAGACAAGGCGTGCCGCGCAACTCGAGAATGGTCTTCTCGATCAGCACGCTGAACTGGCGCCTCAACGTCGTTGTGTCGGCGCGGACCAGGTCGCGCACGGTGTGGATGCCGCCTTCGTTCAGGCGCGCCGTGGTCTTGCGCCCGATGCCCCAGACGTTGCCGACCTCGGTGGCTTGCATCACCGCATCGAGTTGGCCGGCCGCTAGCTGGCGCAAGTCGCACACCTGGGCCAACTCGCGCGGGTAGCTGCCTGGCTTGCGGTCCGCCGTCTTGGCCACGTGGTTGGCCAGTTTGGCCAGTGTCTTGGTCGCCCCGAAGCCCACGCTCGTGGGCAGGCCGTTCCATGTCAGCACCTTGTGGCGGAGCTCCCGTCCGATGGCCAAGTGATCACCTGGCACACCTTCGAAATCAAGGAAGCACTCGTCGATGCTGTAGATCTCCTGCCGCGGCGCAAACTCGGCGGCCAGCAACATCATGCGGCTGGACATGTCGCCATACAGCTCGAAGTTGGCCGACAGCGCCACGAGGCCCGCCGTGCGCTGCAGGTGCTGCACCTCGAACCAGGGCTGCGCCATGCGCACGCCGAGGTCCTTGGCCTCGTTGCTGCGGGCTATGCAGGCGCCGTCGTTGTTGGACAGCACGACCACCGGCTTGCCGTTCAGCGCGGGGCGGAAGACGCGCTCGCAGCTGACGTACATGTTGTTCACGTCGACGAGCGCGTACACGGCTGCCCTGGTGGGTTCAGGTCGCCGCGAGCGGCCGGATGACGTGCGTGACGACGCCCCAGATCTGCAGTTCTTCGCCTTCGCCCGGCACCCAATCGGGGCCGGCCGCAGGCGCCGATTGCAAGCGCGTCTCGCTGCCGCGCCGGTGCAGGCGACGGCAGACAAATTCGTCGCCCAGGATGGCAATCACCACCTGCCCGTGCGCGGCAGTCATCGCGCGGTCGACCAGGGCCAGGTCGCCGTCATGCACTCCCGCGTCGTGCATCGAGTCGCCGGTGATGCGCATCAGGAACGCCGCCTGCGGGTGCCGGATCAGGATGTCGTTGAGATCCAGCCGCGTGACACCGCTCTCGCTGGCCGGGGAGCCGAAGCTGATGGCAACGCTGCTTTTGGGCACCGAAGAACGTGCAGCCATGGCGCGGCGGTGGTCGTCACGGGGCATGGCGGCTCACACGCTGGCCATTGACGAAGACCTCGTCGCCCATCACTTCGATGAGCATTTCACCGAAGCGGCTGTGCCACAGCCACCGCAGCACGCCGTCGCTGGCCAGGGGCAAAGGCGGTTGGGCGTCGTCGGTGAGGCCGACGATCACGTCGCGAGCGGGAGGCATGTTCGGTTTCACGGATGGCGAGGCGCACGGTGCAGACGACGCGCCAGAAGAGGGTCAGAACCAGAGCCAGATGCGGTGAAGCCAGCGCGGCGCATGCCGGCGCGAAGGGCGGTAGATGTATCTGAGGTCGGCGGGGCGCATGGTGAACTCCAGGATCGGGAACGATACTGTACAAAACAACAGCCCAGAGGGCAACCGGTGTTCGGTGGGCCGTCCGCAGCGACCGGCCGCCGCAATGCTGGGACTGCAGGCCGCAGCCACTCAGGGCTGCGCCTGAGCGAGCCGCGCATGCCACTAGCATGCGGGCATGCCAGGGCCCGCCCACCCCTTCGATGAAGCGCTGTGCTTCGAGTCGCTGAGCGATGCGCCCGAGGCGCCCACCCTTGGCCACTGGCGCGCCCACACCTCGCCGGCCTACGGCAACATGGTCGGCCCCTTCGGCGGTACCACCGCGGCGGTGGCGCTGGCGGCCGCCTGGCGCCACCCCGGGCGCCAGGGCGAGCCGATCTCGCTCACGGTGAACTACGCCGGGCCCATCGCCGACGGCGAGTTCGAGGTGCGGGCAGAACCCGCGCGCACCAATCGTTCCACGCAGCACTGGCTGGTGCAGTTGCGACAGCAGGGCGCGGTGGTGGCCACTGCGACGGCCGTATTTGCCCTGCGGCGCGAGACCTGGTCGTCGCTGGAGGCGGGTTTTCCGGTGGTTCCGGGGGCTGACACGCGGCCGCGCATGCCGCCCATCGAGCGCGTGCGCTGGACTTCCGCCTACGACATGCGCTTCGTCAAGGGCCAGATGTTCGCGCATCCTCCACCCCAGCCACCCACCGAGGCCGACTCGGTGAGCCTGCTGTGGGTGCGCGACGAGCCGCCGCGCGCGCTCGACTTTCTCTCCCTGGCAGCGCTGTGCGACGTGTTTTTCCCGCGCATCTTCCTGCGCCGAGCGAGCTGGGTGCCGATAGGCACGGTGTCGTTCACCGTGTACTTCCATGCCGATGCCGCCACGCTCGCCGGCATCGGCACCGCGCACCTGCTCGGCCACGCGCGCAGCCACCAGTTCCGCAACGGGTACTTCGACCAGTCTGCCGAGATGTGGGGCCCCGCCGGCGAGCTGCTGGCGGTGACGCACCAGATGGTGTACTTCAAGGAATGAGCCTGCGCACAGCGCGGCGCGTGCAGGGCGCGCCTGGAGCCTGTGCGGAGGAATTGGACGAGCCGCCGCCCGTGGAGGCATCATCATGAGTCACCGGAGGACCCCCCCCATGCATCGACGCAGCTTCTTCATCGCCTCGGCCGGCGCGGCCTGGCTGCCCTCGGCCCACGCGCTCTCGGAGGGTGATGCCGCCTCGGGCATCCGCGCCGCGCTCGAACGTGGTGCGCTCGCGGCCGTGGGCTTGCTCGGCAAGGAGAACGGCTTTCTTGGCAACGCGGGCGTGCGCATCGCGCTGCCCGAGCATATGGAAGACATCGCCAAGGTGCTGCGCGCCACCGGCCAACGCAAGCGTGTGGATGAGCTTGTCACCTCGATGAACCGCGCCGCCGAGCGCGCGGTGCCGCTGGCCAAGGGCCTGCTGGTGGACGCGGCGCGCAAGATCAACGTCGACGACGCGATACGCATCGTTCGCGGCAGCACGACTTCGGTGACCGAGTTCTTCAGCGGCAAGACGCGCGAGCCACTGTCCCTGCAGTTCCTGCCTATCGTCACCGAGGCCACCGAGAAGGTGTCGCTGGCCACGCGCTACAACAGCTTTGCCACCAAGGCGGCGAGCCTGGGCCTGGTGAAGAAGCAAGACGCCAACCTGCAGCAATACATCACCGGCAAGGCGCTGGATGGCCTGTACTTCATGATCGGCGAAGAAGAGAAAAAGATCCGCGCCGACCCTGTGCGCACGGGCAGCCGCATCTTGCAGGCGGTGTTTGGCCGATGAGCGGCCGATGAGTTGCCGATCAGCCGGCCGATAGGGCTCAGAGGCCTGCTAAGGCGTGCGCGTGGCGCCGGGCGGTACGCTCCAGCGGCGGCGCACGGCCTCGCGCAGGCGGTCGAGGTCCACGGGTTTGGTCAGGTAGTCCGAGAACCCGGCCGCGATGGCCGCGTCGCGGTCGGCCCGCATCGCGTTGGCGCTCACGGCGAGCACCGGCACCGCCGCAGTGGTGGCGTTGGCACGCAGCCGGGCCAGCACCTCGAAGCCGTCCATGCCGGGCATCTGGATGTCCAGCAGCACCAGGTCGGGCGGCTCGCGCAGGGCCTTTTGCAGGCCTTCGATGGGCAAGGCGGCGCACTCCAGTTGCACCTCTTGCAGGTGTGCCAGCATGGCCTCCATCAACACCACGTTGACCGGGTTGTCCTCGATGTAGAGCACGCGGCGCCGGGCGGGCGTTGCGACTCCATCGGGGCCGACGGCGCCCACGGTCGGTGCATCCCCCGCGCCATCGGCGGCCGCCAGCGCCAGTGCCCGTGGCACGGCGGGCAGGCTCACGCCGAAGGTGCTGCCCACGCCCGGGGCACTGCGCACTAAGATGTTGCCATCCATGGCTTGCACCAGGCGGCGGCTGAGGGCGAGCCCGATGCCCGTGCCCTCGACGCCGTTGCGCGCGGCATCCAGCCGCTCGAAGGGCTGGAACAAGCGCTCGCGCTGCGCGTCACTGAGGCCCAGGCCGGTGTCGCTGACCTCGATCAGGACACGCTCGCCATCGAGTTGCCAGGTGATCGACACCTCGCCGCCGGCGCGGTTGTACTTGATGCCGTTGCCCAGCAGGTTCAGCAGCACCTGCTTCAGGCGCGTGCCGTCGGCCCAGACGGTGAGCTCGGGCGCCGCGTTGTGGTCCACCACGAGCCTCACGGCGCGCTGCATGGCCAGCGGCTGCAACAGCGCCACGCTCTCGTCGGCGAGCTCCTGCAGGCCGACTGCCGTGCGCTCCACCACCAGTTGGCCGGCTTCGACGCGGCCGAGATCCAGCACCTCGTTGATGAGGCCCAGCAGGTGCCTGGCGCCACGCTGGATCTCGCGCACGTAGCCATGCTGGTGGGCGGCCAGCCGCGGGCGGGTGTCGTGCTCCAGCAGTTGCGCGAAGCCGACGATGGCGTTCATCGGCGTGCGCAATTCGTGCGACATGTGGGAGAGAAACTGCGACTTGGCGCGATTGGCGCGTTCAGCCTCGTCACGCGCCTGGATCAGCGCTTCACGCGCCTGGTTGCGCTCGGTCATGTCGGTGCCGAAGGCATACACGATGCGCTGGCCGTCGGCCTGCACCGCGCCCGCGACATACATCATCTCCAGGTCGATGCGTGGCCGCCCGGGCACGGCGGGATGCGTGCGCTGGACGCGCACGACCTCGGTCGAGCGCGCACGCTCGACGTGTTGCTCGATATCGTTCGCGCGCCGTGGCCCGAGCAGATTGGCCACGCTGCAGCCGATGATCTGTTCGCGCGGCATGCCCATGAGATCGGCCAGGCGCTGGTTGACGTAGGTGTAGCGCATCGCGCCATCCACCGAACACATGAAGCCGGGAAATGCATCGAGCAGGGCGCGCTGCCCAGCCTCGGCGGCCTGCAGCACCGCCAGGGCACGTTCCTCGAGCGTGATGTCGCGAAAGCTCCACACGCGCACGGTGCCCTCGCCCACGCGCGCCGGCTCGCACCGGCGGTGCAGCACGCGGCCGTCGCGCAGCTCGAGCCGGTCTTCGGCGCGGGCGCTGCTGGCGACGATCGCTGCCAATCGCTCGTTCTCGGCAGCCGCATCCACGAACAGCGCTTGGGCCGCGGCCATGATGGCCGCCGGCGTGACCGTTGCGGTGGTGCCCGGCGGCAAGCCCCACATGCGCAGCATCTGCTCGTTGGCAAAGCGCACCGGCTGCTGCGGATCGTCGGCGTCCGAAGCGAAGATGGCGTCACCGGTGGCATCGAGCGTGCGGCGCAGGTACTCTGCACCGGCTTCGGTGGCGGCGCGGCTCGCCAGCAGTTCCTGCTCGATGCGCTTGTGCGCCGTGAGGTCGGTCCACAGGCCCACCGAGCCGAGGGGGCTGCCCTGCTCGTCCACCAGCGGGGTGGCGTTGTTGAGCGCGTGTACGCGTGTGCCGTCGGGGCGCACGATGTCGATCTCGTAGGCACCCGTGCGGCCCTGGCGGCGGGCCGCCAGCTCGCGCTCGAGCACGGCAAGCTCGGTGCCTTCGAAGAATTCGAGCGCACGCCGCCCGAGCACCTGTGCACGCGGGCGGCCGAGCAGCGCGCACATCGCCGGGTTGAGATCGGTGGTGCGGCCTTCGGTGTCGATGAGCCAGTAGCCCTGCGAGGTGTCGCGCTGCAACTGGTCCATCAGCGCGTGCTGATTGGCCAGCGAACGCAACGCGACTTCGGTCTGCTCGGCGCTGCGGCGCGCAGCTTCGGAGCGTTCGGCCACCGAAGCCTGGGCCCGCAGCAGGTCGTGCAGCGCGCGTTCGCCGCGCCGTGCCGCCAGCGTCATCACTGCCATGAACAACGAAGCCAGGGCCGCCAGGCTGATGCCATGTGCCTCGCCCGCGCCGAGCAACCAGACGGCGAGGGGCAAGAGCGTCGGCACCGCGAAGAACGCGCCGGCGGTGAGGTCGAACGCGCCGGCGACCATGCCGCCGGCGGCTACCGCCACGAGCACGAACACGAGCACATCCACGCCAGAGTGGCTCAACAGCGGTGACAGCACGGCAGCCAGGCCGCCCCAGACGACGCCGTGCAGCAAATAGGCCAGGCGGTAACGCGTGAGCCAGGTGCCAAGCGAGGCAGGGGCGACCTCGGCGACCGCACCGCCGGCCAGCTTGTCGCCTGCCGCACCGGACGATGCGCCGGTGGATGCCCCGGCCGCTGCCTCGGCCGATGCCCGGCCCACTGCCCCGGCGTGCCGGCGCGCGATCACGACCTGCAAGAGCAGCACCGCCATCAGTGCCAGCCACCAGCCCATCAGCAGCCCGGGCGGAAACTCGTGCCAGAGAGCCGCACTCATCACACCCGCCGCGAGCGCGGCGGCTGCCACCGAGGTGCCCACGATGCCACGGTGCAGCCGCAACCGCGCGTGCAGAAGGGTGTGTTGGAAATCGAGGACGATGGGCGACACGGCAGGCGCTCCGGCAGCGGGTGCACCGGCGGCGAAGCGACCCGGAGGTTAATCGCGCCGCAGTGGCAACCGCGCCTTCGTGGACGCTCTTCGGCCGGCGGCTGCGAGAACTAGTTCGGTTGAAGCGGCTCGGCGGGCACAGAGACCGC
>JANNRI010000124.1:0-2742 GCA_031401195.1 Burkholderiales bacterium | reverse complement strand
TGCTGCCGCGCGGCACGGGCTTCGAAAACACCGGCGAGATCGTCATCCGTGGCGCCAACGTCACTGCCGGTTATGAAAACAACCCGAAGGCCAATGCCGAGGGTTTCCGCGAAGGCTGGTTCCGCACCGGCGACCAGGGCGTGATGGACGCCGACGGCTACGTCAGCATCACCGGCCGGCTGAAGGAGATCATCAACCGCGGCGGCGAGAAGATCAGCCCGCGCGAGGTCGACGAGATTCTGATGGACCACCCTGCCGTGGCGCAGGTGGTGTGCTTCGGCATGCCGCACCCCAAGCTCGGCGAGGAGGTCGCCGCCTGTGTCGTGCTGCGCGAAGGCCAGGCCGTCACCGAGCGTGAACTCCAGACCTTCGTCGCCACCCGCGCCGCCGACTACAAGGTGCCGAAGAAGATTCTCTTCATGGACGAGATCCCGAAGGGCGCCACCGGCAAGCTGCAGCGCATCGGGCTGGCGGCCAAACTCGGCCTCGGGTGAACCCTCGTTAAGAGAAACCTTATCCACCTTAGGCGTAAGTTCTCAATTTACGTAAACGCCGCTGCTCTCTAAAGTCGACAGTGTTTGTCTTGAACAAGGAGTCCTGGATGAAATCGATCGCTGCCTCTTTCGCCGTGCTCGCCCTTGCCCTGGCGTCGCTGCCGGCGCTGGCCTGGGAGCCCACCAAGCCGGTCGAGTTCGTCGTGCCCGCTGGCACCGGCGGCGGTGCCGACCAGATGGCGCGTTTCATCCAGGGTGTGGTGGCCAAGAACAACCTGATGAAACAGCCCATCATCGTCGTCAACAAGTCGGGCGGCGCCGGTGCCGAAGGTTTCCTCGACGTCAAGGGCGACAAAGGAAACCCGCACAAGATCATCATCACGCTGTCGAACCTGTTCACCACGCCGCTGGCCACCGGCGTGCCGTTCAACTGGCGCGACATCACGCCAGTGCAGATGCTGGCACTCGACCAGTTCGTTCTGTGGGTCAACGAAGAGTCGCCCTACAAGACGCCGAAGGCCTTCCTGGACGCACTCAAGGCCGGCCCCGACCGCGCCATCAAGATGGGCGGCACGGGTTCCAAGCAGGAAGACCAGATCATCGCCGTGATGATGGAGAAGATCGCCGGCAAGAAGATGATCTACGTCCCGTTCAAGGGCGGCGGCGACGTCGCCGTGCAGCTGGTGGGCAAGCACATCGACGCCACCGTCAACAACCCGATCGAAGCCGAGTCGCACTGGCGCTCCGGCAAGCTGCGCCCGCTGTGCGTGATGGACAAGGCGGCCATGCCCTACAAGGCCAAACTCACGGCCACGCAGGCCTGGGGCGACATTCCCACCTGTGCCTCGGCCGGCGTGGCGGTGGACTACGCCATGCTGCGCGGCATCTTCATGCCGCCTGGTGTGTCGCAAGACCAGGTCAATTTCTACCTCGAGCTCTTCAAGAAGGTGCGTGCGCTGCCCGAGTGGAAGGACTTCATGGAGAAGGGCGCCTTCAACACCACCGCACTGGCCGGTCCCGAGTTCGTCGACTGGCTCGGCAAGAACGAGCAGATGCACCGTGTGCTGATGCGCGAAGCCGGCTTCATCGCGCAATGAGCGACCGTGCCGTCGGGGCGCGCGGCCCCGAACTGGCCGTGGCCGGCTTCCTGATGCTGCTGGGTGTGCTGGTCATTGCCGACAGCCTGCGCGTGGGCACCGGCTGGGCCGACGACGGCCCGCGTTCGGGCTACTTCCCCTTCTACATCGGCTGCATGCTGCTCGGTGCCAGCGGCTGGATCTTCGTCACCCAGTTGCTGCGCTGGTCGCGCGACACGACGCCGTTCGCCGAGCGCGAACAGCTCGGCCAGGTGGTTGCCATCCTGGTACCGATGGTCGTGTACGTGGCGGCCATCTTCCCGCTCGGCATCTACCTGGCGTCGACGGCGCTCATCACGTACTTCATGTGGCACTTCGGCAAGTACCGCTGGCGGCTCACCGTGCCGGTGGCCGTCGGCGTGCCGCTGTTCTTCTTCGCGATCTTTGAACGCTGGTTCCTGGTGCCGCTGCCCAAGGGTCCGATCGAACGCCTGCTGGGGTTGTAGATGGAAGAACTGAGCAACCTGGCGCAAGGCTTTGCCGTGGCGGCGACGCTGCCCAACCTGATGTTCATGCTGATCGGCATCACGCTGGGGGTGTTGATCGGCGTGCTGCCCGGCCTGGGTGGCGCCAACGGCGTGGCGATCCTGCTGCCGTTGACGTTCTCGATGAACCCGACCTCGGCCATCATCATGCTCAGCTGCATCTACTGGGGCGCCCTGTTCGGCGGCGCCATCACGTCGATCCTGTTCAACATCCCGGGAGAGCCCTGGTCGGTGGCCACCACCTTCGACGGCCACCCGATGGCGCAGCAGGGCAGGGCGGCGCAGGCCCTGACGGCGGCCTTCACGTCGTCTTTCGTCGGCGCGATCTTCGCCGTGCTGCTGATCACCTTCACGGCGCCGCTGCTGGCCAGGTTTGCGCTGAAGTTCGGGCCTGCGGAGTACTTTGCCGTGCAGCTGCTCACCTTCTGCAGCTTCGTCGGCATGAGCAAGGAGCCGGCGGCCAAGACCATCGCCGCGATGATGCTCGGCTTTGCGCTCGCCGCCGTCGGCATGGACAGCGTCACCGGCACCTTGCGCATGACCTACGACCAGCCGGTGCTGCTCAAGGGCTTCGGTTTCCTGATCGCCGTGATCGGCCTCTTCGGCATCGGCGAGATCCTGTTGACG
>JANNRI010000123.1:0-6456 GCA_031401195.1 Burkholderiales bacterium | reverse complement strand
GCGCGCGTAGGCCTCGCCGTCCTGGCGCATCAGGCTCTCGCGCACGAAGGCCACGGCCAGCGGCAGGCGCTGCCGGGTGTCGCTCGACAAGGCAGCAGCGACCAGGGCCTGGGTGATGTCTTGCATGCCGGCCACGCCTTCACTGCGCGCCTTGGCGGCGCGCGCACGCAGGCCGGCCCGCGCCGCATCGGTGGGCGCCAGCAGCGGGCCGAACAAGGCCAGGCTCTGCACGAGGGTCGGCTGCGCAATGGCCACATGCTGGCAGACGATGCTGCCCATCGAATGGCCGATCCAATCGGCGCGCGCCACACCCAGGCGGTTGCACATCGACAGCAACGCCTCGACGAAGCGCTCGATCGACAACGGGCCCTCGGCGCGTTGCGAGCGGCCGCTGCCCGGCAGGTCCACACGCAGCACGCGGTGCCGCGCCACGGCCGGCATCAGCGGTGAGAAACTGTTGCTGCTGCCGCCCAGCCCGTGCACGCAGACGACCACCGGACCCTCGCCCTGGTCTTCCACCACCATGCGATCAAATTGGTGCAGGGCCATGCTCAGACGAAGCGGTTCTCGATGAAGCCGAGGCCATCGATCTCGATGCGCACCACGTCGCCCGCCGCCAACCAGCGCTCGGGCTTGAAGCCCATCCCGACACCGGCGGGCGTGCCGGTGGCGATGACATCGCCGGGCAGCAGGGTGATGCCGCGCGAACAGGTTTCGATCAGGGTCGGGATGTCGAAGATCATGTCGCGGGTGCGGCCGTCCTGGCGCAACTCGGGCTCGCCACCGGCCGGCGTGACCCAGCCGCGTACGCGGGTGTCGCGGCCGTCAAGCTCATCGGCAGTGGTGATCCAGGGCCCCATCGGGCAGAAGGTGTCGAAGCTCTTGCCCAGGTCCCACTGCTTGTGGCGCATCTGCACGTCGCGCGCCGTCACGTCGTTGAGCACGGTGTAGCCGAAGACATGGTCCATGGCGCGGCTGCGCGAGATGTCGCGGCCACCTAGGCCGATGATCACAGCCAGCTCGCTCTCGTAGTCGATCTGTGTCGAGACCGCGGCGCCGGGCAGGCGCCCATCGTCCATCGGGCCGATCACGCACTCGGCCAACTTGCTGAAGACGATGGGCCAGCCATCCTCTGCCGGCAGGTGATCGCGAAAGACGCTGGCCGCCAGCTCGTTGGCATGGGCGCGGTAGTTGCGACCGACGCAGAACAGGCCGCGCCGGGGCTGGGGCAGTGGTGAGCGCAGGGTCACGGCGCTGAGTGGCAAACGTGCGCCTTTGGCCGCGGGCAAAGCTTCGCCGCGCGCAAGCAACTCGACCAATGGCAGCACGCCCCGCTCAGGATGCTTGACCGCCAGCGGCGTGACCTCACGCCCGCAGGCCGACACGCTGCCGGCGTGGTGGCTGCCGCCCCAACTCCAGCTGGCCAGGCGCATCGTCGTGACTCTCCAGGCGGTCGATGGGCGACTCGACCGGGGGTCGAACGACGCTGACCAGGTTCAGAAGAAATGAGACTTGCGTCTCAAATCGGGATGGGTGCATCATACGGGCCGGGTCTCCCCACTCACAAGCTGGTGATTGCAGAAAACGGCCCCGGAAAAACCCGCATGACACGCCTCCGCCCCAAGCTCAGCCATGGCCCTTCGGCGCCTGAAAAAGGCGTCAAGGCCGCGACTTTTCATTTGCTTCTCGACACGGCGATGGCGCTGATTCAAACCGATGGGCACATCCCTTCGGTGGCGGAGGTAGCGCTGCACTGCAAGGTGTCGCGTGCCACTGCCTACCGCTACTTCCCAAGCCGCAGTGCGCTGATCACCGCGGTGATCGACGCCTCGCTGGGCCCGGTGCGCGCCCTTTCCTCAGACAACCCCGATGGGCGGGCCCGAGTGCGTGAGCTCTTCACCGAGACTTTTCCGCGCTTCAAGGAGTTCGAGCCGCAGTTGCGCGCGGCGGCCCAACTGTCGATGGAGCACTGGGCGCTGGAGCGCGCGGGTCGACTCAACGAGGCGCCCTACCGCCGCGGTCACCGCATCCGCATCCTCGAACACGCGATTGCGCCCTTGCCCTTGAAGCCCGCGGTGCGGGATCGGCTGCACAAGGCCCTGTCTATCGTCTATGGCATCGAACCGTTTGCCATCCTCAAGGACATCTGGAGCCTGCCCGACCGTGAGGTCGAGGGTATTGCCTTGTGGATGGCAGATGCGCTGATTGAGGCGGCGATGCGCGAAGGGCAAACCGCGGCGCGGGCCAAGCCGGCGCGCAAGGCGGGCGCGCCGCAGGCAAGCCCGGCTAGATCGCCAAGGCGCAAACCGGCACGCCCTGACCCGGCGCGATAGCCGGGGCTCAGGAATCGATCTTGATCGCAGCGTCCTTGACGAGCTTGACGTACTTGTTGCGCTCGGTGCGCATGAACTCGGCAAAGCGCTCGGGCGTGCCGCCGGCGTCTTCGGCGCCCGAGGCCGCGAGGCGCTCGACCAGCTCGGGCAGGGCCAGCACCTTGTTCAGGTCCTCGTTCATGCGTCTGATCAAGACAGGACTGGTCTTGCCCGGCGCAATCAGGCCGTACCAGGTGGTCGCGTCGAAGTCGGGGAAGCCCTCCTCGGCCACGGTCGGCAGGTTGGGATAGGCCTTGGAGCGCTGCGGGCGCGTCTGCGCCACCGCGATCAGCTTGCCCGACTTCACATGCGGTGTGGCCGCCGTCATGGTGTCGAAGCTGTACATCACCTGGCCGCCGATCAGGTCGGTGATCAGCGGCGCCGAGCCGCGGTACGGGATGTGCACCGCGAACACCTTGGCCTGGTGCTTGAAGAGCTCAAGCGCGAGGTGTTGCGCCGAGGCCGGCCCCGCCGAGCCGAAGGTGACGTGGCCGGGCCGGGCCTTGCACAGGGCAATCAGATCCTTGACTGTCTTCGCGGGTTGCTCGGCGTTGCACACCAGCAGATTGGGCGTCACGCCGACCAGCACGATCGGCGCGAAGTCGGTCTCGGCGTTGTAGCTGAGCTTGGGGTTCAGCGCCGGTGCGATGGCGTGGCTGTTGATGTGGCCCATCAAGAGCGTGCTGCCGTCGGCGGGGGCCTTGGCGACAAAGTCGGCCGCGAGCACGCCCGCGGCGCCGGCCTTGTTCTCGACCACCACCGACACCTTCCACATTTCCTGCAGGCGCGGTGCCAGCGTGCGCGCAAGGATGTCGGTGCCGCCGCCGGGCGGGAAGCCGACGATGATCCGGATCGGGCCTGCGGGCAGGGTCTGCGCGCGCAGCATCGGCGTGGCAAGGGTCGCGGCGGTGGCGGTGATGAGGGTGCGGCGGCGGATGGTCATGGGCTGTCTCCGGTCAAGTTGGGATCAAGCGGCGACGCGCAGCGCCGAAGGCGCGGCGTGGCTCGAAAAATGGTTCATCGTGGCTTGCACACCGCTGCCGGCGAGTTTCACGCCCGCGAGTTTCAAGCCCATCTCGACGCCGGCCACCATCGCCACCAGGGTCAGGTCATTGCTGTCGCCGAGGTGGCCCATGCGGAACATGCGGCCTTTCAATTTGCCCAGGCCCGTGCCGAGCGAGAGGTCGAAGCGCTCGTGGATCAGCCGGCGCACGGCATCGGCATCGACGCCCACCGGCGTGATCACGCCCGTGAGCACGGGGGAATAGACAGCAGGGTCGGCACACTGAATCGGCAGGCCCCATGCACTGACCGCCGCGCGCACTCCCCCGGCCCAGCGCTGGTGTCTTGCGAACACGTTTGCCAGCCCCTCGCCGAGCAGCATGTCCAGGGCCTCGCTCAAGCCGTAGAGCAGGTTGGTATTGGGCGTGTAGGGCCAGTAGCCGCTCTGGTTCATCTCGACGATTTCGTCCCAGGCCCAGAACGAGCGCGGCAGCTTGGCGCTTTTCGATGCTTCGAGCGCGCGCGGCGAGAGCGCATTGAAGCTGATGCCGGGCGGCAGCATCAAGCCCTTCTGCGAGCCGCTGATCGTGACATCGACACCCCATTCGTCGTGACGGTAGTCGGCACTGGCCAGGCCCGAGATGCTGTCCACCAGCAACAGGGCGGGGTGGCCGGCGGCATCGATCGCTTTGCGCACCGCGGCGATGTCGGAGGTGACGCCGGTGGAGGTTTCGTTGTGGACCACGCAGACGGCCTTGATGCGGCGCTCGGTGTCTTGGCGCAAGCGCGCTTCGATCAGGTCGGCCTGCACGCCGCGGCGCCAGCTCGGCGCCTGGGGCAAGTGTTCATCGGCGCCTTGCCAGGCAATGATCTCCGTTTGCAGGCCCAAGCGCGCGGCGAGCTTTTGCCACAGGCTGGCGAAGTGGCCGCCTTCGTACATCAGCACCAGATCACCCGGCGAGAGCGTGTTGACGAGCGCCGCCTCCCACGCCCCCGTGCCCGAGGCCGGGTAGATCGCCACCGGGTGCCGGGTCTTGAAGATCTGCCGGATGCCGGCCAGCACCTTCAAACCCAGCGCGCCGAACTCGGGGCCGCGGTGGTCGATGGTCGGCAGGCTGATCGCGCGCAGCACGCGGTCGGGCACGGGGCTCGGACCGGGGATCTGCAGGAAGTGGCGGCCGCTGGGGTGGAAATCGAGGGTCGGCATGGCGAATCCTTTGGGCGTCCGTTTTGCATGCAAAGCACTCAATGGCATGCGGACCCGCTAATCAAGAGTTGTCTTGAGGCGCCCATATTTTGCATGCAAAATGCCGGCGATGGCCGAAATCATCGAACTTGCCCAGCAGGGCCTGACACACCAGGTCGCCGCCCGCCTGCGCACGCTGCTGATCGAAGGCCGCATCGCGCCGGGCGCCAAGCTCAATGAGCGCGTGTTGTCGGAGCAGTTGCGCGTGTCGCGCACGCCCCTGCGCGAAGCGATCAAATTGCTGGCGGTCGAGGGCCTGGTCGACTTGTTGCCCAACCGCGGCGCGGTGGCGGTCAAGCTCAGCGAAGCCGACATCGTCAACAGCTTCGAGGTGCTGGCCGGGCTGGAGTCGCTCTCGGGCCAGTTCGCGGCGCAACGCATCACGGATGCAGCGCTGGCCGAGTTGCGCGCGCTGCACTACGAGATGCTGGCGGCCTATGCCCGGCGCGACCTCTCGAACTACTACCGCCTGAACGCACTGATCCATGCCGCGATCAATGCCGCTGCGCGCAACCCGGTGCTGGCCGCCACCTATGCGCGCATCAATGCCCGCGTGCAATCGCTGCGCTTTCGCACCAACCAGAACGAAGCCAAGTGGCAGCGCGCCGTGGCCCAGCATGAGCAGATGCTCGCCGCGCTGACGGCGCGCGACGCTACCGCGCTCGGCCGCGTGCTGGTGGAACACCTGCACGACAAGCTCGGCACCGTGCTCGAGCTGCTGCGCGCCGGCGAGATCTATCCCGCTGCGAAGAAGGCCTGAGCCGTGAACCTCGAAGTGCGATTGCGCAAGGAGACCCGCGGCGAAGTGTTGTTCGACGCCGCTTCGCGCGGGCGCTACGCCACCGATGCCTCGATCTACCAGATCATGCCCACCGGCGTGTTCGTGCCGAGCTGCGACGACGACGTGGCCACCGCCATCGCCATTGCAAGCGAGCTGAAAGTGCCCGTGCTGCCGCGCGGCGGCGGCACCAGCCAGTGCGGGCAGACGGTGGGCGAAGCGCTGGTGATCGACACCACGAAGCACTTGCGCCGCGTGCTCGATGTGAACGTCGAAGCGCGCACCGCCACGGTCGAGCCCGGCCTGGTGCTCGACGATCTGAATGCGCAACTGAAACCGCACGGCCTCTGGTATCCGGTCGATGTGTCCACCAGCGCGCAGGCCACGCTCGGCGGCATGGCCGGCAACAACAGTTGCGGCAGCCGCTCCATCGCCTACGGCAACATGGTGCACAACGTGCTGGGCGCGAGCGTCTGGCTGTCGGACGGCGCCGTGGTCGACTTCGGCCCCGTGGCCTCGCTCAGCGGCCGCGCCAAAGCCCTCGCCGACTTCGTTCGCGGCCTGGCCGAGCAGCACCGCGCCGAGATCGAAGCGCGCTGGCCCAAGGTGATGCGCCGCGTGGGCGGCTACAACCTCGACATCTTCTGCAACCAGAGCGAGAAGCCGTACACGCCGGACGGCAGCGTCAACCTCGCCCACCTGCTGATCGGCAGCGAGGGCACGCTGGCCTTCACCAAGACGCTGACCCTGCAACTGGCCGAGCTGCCACGCGGCAAGGTGCTGGGCATCGTCAACTTCCCGACCTTCCGCGCGGCGATGGCCGCGGCGCAGCACATCGTCAAGCTTGGGCCGACGGCGGTGGAGCTGGTGGATCGCATCATGATCGAGCTGGCGCTGTCGAACCCCGCGTTCCGGCCGACCGTCGAGACGGCGCTCATCGGCAAACCGGCCGCCATCCTGCTGGTCGAATTTGCCGGCAGCGACAAGGCCGCGCTCACGGCCAAGCTCTCACAACTGGCCGAGCTGATGGGCGACCTGGGCCTGCCGGGCAGCGTCGT
>JANNRI010000122.1:0-45232 GCA_031401195.1 Burkholderiales bacterium | reverse complement strand
CACCCCCCCCCCCCGGGGGGGGGGGCGCCCGGCCCCCGGGCTGGGCTCGCCCTGGCCCCTTGCCCGGGCGGGGGCCCGGGCCGCCACACCTCGCGGGTCGCCTCAGCTCGAACGTTAGGCATCAGAAAACGCGTCCGTTGCACGCGGTACCGTTCTGCGGTACCATTCGCAGATGAGGCGCGCCCATCAGAAGACCTTAGAAGCAGTCTTCGCTCACCCAACCAGCGCAAACATTGCCTGGAAGGACATCGAAGCACTCTTGGTCGGCCTTGGTGCAGAAGTCATCGAGCGCGAGGGGAGTCGCGTCGCGATCGTTCTCTTCAACGAAGTGCGCGTCTTTCACAGACCGCACCCATCACCAAAGACAGACAAGGGCGCCGTGGTCTCTGTGAAGAAGTGGCTCGAGCAACATGGAGTGAAGCCATGAATGTGATGACAGTAGACGGGTACAACGCGAAGATCGAGTACGACCCTGAGATTGATATGTTCAGGGGTGAGATTCTCGGCCTGACCGGCGGAGCTGATTTCTACGGGAAGACGCCGAAGGAACTTCGAGCAGAGTTCAAGAAGTCCTTGACTGTGTTCCTTGAGGTCTGCAAAGAGAAACGCATTGAACCTCGGCGCAACTACTCCGGGAAGTTCAACCTTCGGATTCCTCCTGAACTACACGAGAGGCTTGCAATCGCCGCTCAGGCGGAGGGCAAGAGCATCAACACCCTCGCCCAAGAGGCACTCGCTCAACGCGTCGCCGTCTGATGCCTAATCGGGTAGCCGGGGGTATTTAGCCCCCAGCCCCCACACCACCCACCATGCGGGTCCGCAGTGGGCGGTTCAACAAGTCGGCTCGCTCGACGAAGTTTTCTCTCTCTCTGTCATTACGTGGTGTAGCCCTGGGCCTTGCACCACAGGTCCTTCACGCTGACCATGCCTTGCGCTTTCAACCACGCGTTGGACAGTGCCTGCTGCAGCCCCGGGGTTCTCGCCATGTGCCACCAGCTCTTGCTGCTGACACCATGCCGGATTGCCGTCTTCAGGCTCACGCCCAAGGCCAGCAGGTGCTTGATCTTCGTGCGCACCCAGCGCCACTGCTTCCAGTAGCACATGCGGATGCGCCGCCTGATCCAGTCATCCAGCTCGGGCACCGGGCGGTAGTACTGGCTGATGCCGAAGTACGCCGTCCAGCCCCGCATGTATTGCCCCAGCCGGTGCAGCCGGTGTTCCATTGAGACGCCCCAGCTTCGCCCCGTCAGCTCCTTGATCCGGTGCTTGAAGGCCGCCACCGACTTGTGGTCCAGCGTATCTTCTTGCCCTTGATCGTGAAGCCCAGGAAGCTGCATTCGCTCATCGGCGCGGCCTTGCTTTTGGCAGGGTTGACCTTGAGCTTGAGGGTGCCCTCCAGGTATCGCGTGATGCTGCGCATGACCCGCTCGGCGGCGCGTTGGCTTTTGACAAGAACGATCATGTCGTCGGCGTAGCGCGCGAAGCGGTGGCCCCGCCGCTCCAACTCGCAGTCGAGTTGGTGCAGCAGGATATTGGCCAGCAGTGGGCTCAGTGGTCCGCCTTGTGGCGTACCCACCTCGCTCGGTTCGATGTGCCCACCGACCAGCACCCCGGCGCGCAGGTAGCGCCCGATCAGGCCCAGCAGCCGTTTGTCGCGGATGGTTCGCCTCAGCAGGTTGCCTGCTGCAGCACCGGGGTTCGTGCCATCGTTAGACCACCCGCCCCGCAACCTGTAGCAGCTGCGCGACCACCGCCACTGCAATCACCTCCGGCTCCTTGCAGGTGATGCCCGGCACGCCAATCGGGCAGATCATGCGGGCCAGTGTCTCGGCGGTTATGCCGCGCTCGGCCAGCCGATGCTCGAAGCGAGCGCGCTTGGTGCGGCTGCCGATGAGGCCGAACCATGCGAAATCGTCGCGCTTGAGGATGGCGTGCGTGAGCGCGAGGTCGAGGTCGTGGCTGTGCGTCAGCACGAGGTAGAAGGCGCCGGGCGGAGCGTTCTTCACCTCGGCCTCCACCGGCTCGACGCATAGGCGCTCGATGCGAGAGGCCGCTGAACACGCTGACGTTGATGGCGAAGTCGCTGTTGCCTGGGCCAACGGCGGAAACTCGCTCTCGCGCTCGTCGATCCACATCACGCGGCAGGGCAGCGTTTCGAGCAGACGCACGATGGCGCGGCCGACATGGCCGGCGCCGTAGAGCTGCAGGGTGAAGAGGGGCGGCGTTTCGGTCCAGGCGGCGGGGTCGGCCGCGGAAAGCGGCGTGAAGCGCAGGTCGAGTGCACCGCCGCAGCATTGGCCAAGGGTGGGGCCGAGAGCGATGTGGCGGTCGTGGGGGGCTGCGAGCGCGGCGCCGCTGGTCTGCAGCATCTGGCGCGCTTCCTTGATCGCCTGAAGTTCGAGGTGGCCGCCGCCGACGGTGCCGATGACCTCGTCGGCTGCGACGAGCATGCGGGTGCCGGTTTCGCGGGGGACGGAGCCTTTGTGCGCGGTTACTTCCACGACGATGGCGGGGCGGCGCTCGGCCAACCACGCGCGAGCGGTGGCGTGCGGGTGCCGCATTGGCGAGGGGCCCACGCTCAGCTGCGGTGCGCGCCCCGGCTTTCAAGCCGGGGCCGCTCGGCGGCTTGCACGGCGGTCACTGCCGAAAGGATCGCCTCAGCCGTGGCCGGCGCGCGCAGCGGCGGGTCGACACGGTGGCCGGCCACGGCCGACACCGCGTCGCGGATGGCGAGGAACACCGAGAACGGCAGCAGCAGCGGCGGCTCGCCCACCGCCTTGCTGCGGTGGATCGTGTCGGCGGGGTTGTCCGCGTCGAAGAGCCGCGTCACGAATTCGGCCGGCGCATCGTTGGCGCAGGGGATCTTGTAGGTGCTGGGCGCATGCGTCGTCAGCAGCCCCGTCTGCGGGTGCCAGACGAGCTCTTCCATCGTCAGCCAGCCCATGCCCTGGATGAAGGCGCCCTCGACCTGGCCGATGTCCACGGCCGGGTTGAGCGAGCGGCCGGCGTCGTAGAGCAGGTGCGCGCTTAGCACCTTGCTCTCGCCAGTGAGGGTGTCGACGAGCACCTCGCTCATCGCGGCGCCGTAAGCGAAATAGAAGAACGGGTTGCCCTGCATCTTCTCGCGGTCCCAGCTCAGGCCGGGCGTGGCGTAGAAACCGTCGCTCCACAGGTGCACGCGGGCCATGTAGGCGGCCTGCACGAGTTCGACGAAGGGAATGGTCCTGGTGCCGCCGGCCGCGATCACCTGGCCCACGGCGACCTGGCGCACGGTGACCTGGCCCACGGTAACCTCGCCATTCGCGAAGCGCACATCCTCGGCGGCACCGCCGAACTTCTGCGCCGCGAAGGCAGATAACCGATCGCGGATCTGCCGCGCCGCATCCTGCGCCGCCTTGCCGTTAAGGTCGCTGCCGGTGCTGGCCGCGGTGGCCGAGGTGTTGGCCACCTTGTGCGTATCGCTCGCGGTGCAGCGCACGCTCTCGAACGGAATGCCCAGCTCGTGCGCCACGACCTGCGCCACCTTGGTATTGAGGCCCTGGCCCATCTCGGTGCCGCCGTGATTCACGAGCGCCGAGCCGTCGGTGTACACATGCACCAGCGCGCCGGCCTGGTTGAGGTGCACGACGTTGAAGCTGATGCCGAACTTGACCGGCGTGAGCGCCACGCCGCGCTTCAACACCGGGCTCGTGGCGTTGAAGGCGGCAGCGGCTTCGCGGCGCTGCGCATAGCCGCTCGTTCGCTCGAGCTCGGCCACGAGTTCGTGGATGACGTTGTCCTTGACCACCTGGCCGTACGGCGTGACGTTGTTTTGCGTGGTGCCGTAGAAATTGGCCTTGCGCACCGCCAGTGGGTCGAGCTTCAGCTCGCGCGCGATGGAGTCGAGCAGCACCTCGGCCGCAAACGCGCCCTGCGGCCCGCCGAAGCCGCGGAAGGCGGTATTGCTCTGCGTATTGGTCTTCGCCGAATAGCCGTGCAGCGCCACGTGCGGCAGCCAGTAGGCGTTGTCGAAGTGGCACAGCGCCCGCGTCATCACCGGGCCGGAGAGGTCCGCCGAATGGCCTGCGTTGGAGACCATCGTCACCTCGGCACCGAGGATGCGGCCGGCGTCGTCGTAGCCGATCTCGGCATCGAAGAAGAAGCCGTGGCGGCGGCCGGTGACGAGGAAATCGTCGTCGCGGTCGACGCGCAGTTTCACGGGACAGTTGAGGCGCGCTGCGGCCACCGCAGCGCAGCAGGCGAAGACGGCCGACTGGCTCTCCTTGCCGCCGAAGCCGCCGCCCATGCGCCGGCATTCCACCTGCACGGCGTTGGCCGGGCGGTGCAGCGCGTGCGCCACCATGTGCTGCATCTCGCTCGGGTGCTGCGTGCTGCACAGCACCTTCATGCCGGCGCCTTCGGCCGGCATGGCGTAGGAGATCTGGCCTTCGAGATAGAACTGTTCCTGGCCGCCGAGATCGATGCGCTGCTTCATGCGGCGCGGCGCGGCGGCAATGGCGGCGCGGGCGTCGCCGCGCACCAGGTGCATCGGCGGCAGCACGTACTGGCCGGCGGCGTGCGCAGCCTCGGGGGTGAGGAGCGCGGGCAGCGGCTTGGCGATGATGGCCTTCTTGGCCATGGCCGCAGCGCGGCGCGCCTGCTCGCGCGTGTGGGCCACGACGATGAACACCGGCTGGCCGAGATGGCGCAGCGTGGCGCCGGCCTCGCCGGCGAGGATGGGGTCGTCGTGCACGAGCGGGCCGCACTCGTTGGCGCCCGGGATGTCCTGGGCGCTCAACACGGCCACCACGCCGGGCATGGCGCGCACGGCGTCGAGGTCGAGCCGCTCGATGACGCCGTGGGCGATGGGCGAGAGGCCGAGCGCGGCGTGCAGCGTGCCGGCGAGTTCGGGCACGTCGTCGGTGTAGGGCGCGGCGCCGGCCACATGCATCGCGGCCGATTCGTGCGCCAGCGGCTTGCCGGCGGCGCCGGCTGCACCGACCGCAGCGGCCGCGCCGCCCATCCGGGCCGCCTTGGCCGCGGGGCCGGGCGCCAACCCGGGAATGGTGGGTTCCTGGAGCGGCAGGTCAGAGGGCTTGTTCATGATGAGGGCGCTCCTCGATGGGTCAGGCGGTACTTGCGGCGCGGGCGAAGACACTCACCTCGTGCTCGGCGAGCGGCGCCTCGGCGCGCGTCTCGAGCCAGAAGCGGCGCAGCAGGTTGCCGGCCACTTGCGCGCGGTAGGCGGCACTGGCGCGCATGTCGGTGAGCGGCTTGAAATCCTGCGCCAACGCAGCGATGCCGGCGGCGAGCGTGGCCTCGGTCCAGGGCTGGCCGAGCAGTGCGGCCTCGGCGGCGGCAGCGCGCTTGACGATGGCGGCCATGCCACCGTAAGTGAGGCGCACTTCGCTCACGATGCCTTGGGCGTCGAGCCGGATGGCCAGGCCGGCGCTCACGGCCGAGATGTCGGAGTCGAAGCGCTTGCTGATCTTGTAGGCGCGCAGGGTGCGCTCGTTCTTCAGCGGCACCTCGACGCCTTGCACGAACTCGCCACGTTCGAGGCGGTTCTTCATGTAGTCGACATAGAAGTCGGCAAGCGCCATGCGCCGCACACGCTCGCCCTGGCGCAGCACGATTTGCGCGTCGAGGGCGATGAGCACCGGAGCCGAGTCGCCGATGGGCGAACCGTTGGCGACGTTGCCGCCCATCGTGCCGGCCTGGCGCACGGGCAGCGACGCGAAGCGCAGCCACATGTCGCGCATGGAAGGAAGGGGCCAGCGCTGGTGCAGCGCGGCCCAGGCGGCTTCGAGCGTGGCGCCGGCGCCGATGGAGAGGACTTGGGTGCCGTCGACGGTGCGCTCCTCGACCGTACGCAGATCGGCCACCTCGCCGACGTAGATGAGGTCGGGCAGGTCCTTGAGTTGCTTGGTCACCCACAGGCCGATGTCGGTGCTGCCGGCGAGCAGCCGCGCATCGGGGCGCGCGAAGCGCAACGCGGCCAGTTCGGCCAACGTGCGCGGGGCGTGGAAGTCGGGGCGGGCCAGCGGGGCATCGGCGGCCAGTGTCTTGAGCGCGGCCAACGCCGATGCGGTGTCCAGCCGCCGCGGCGGCGCGTCGAACATCGCCTCGCCGGCATCGAGGATGGGCCGGTAGCCGGTGCAGCGGCACAGGTTCCCCGAGAGATCGTCGGCAAGTTGCTGCCGCGTCGGCCGCGTGCCGCCTTCCTGGTGCCGCTCGTAGCAAGACCACAGGCTCATCACAAAGCCCGGGGTGCAGAAGCCGCATTGCGAGCCGTGGCAGTCGACCATCGCCTGCTGCGCGGGGTGCAACTGTCCGGGCTGCCAGGTGTGACTGACGTGCCGAGCTTGCCCGGCGTGCCCGGCATGCCCGGCGGGCTCGGCGGGCTCGGCATGGCCGTTGCCGCTGCCCGCACCCGCACGACCCACCTCGGCCACATCCTCCACCGTGAACAGCGCCTTGCCGTCCAGCGTGGGCAGGAAGCGGATGCAGGCATTCACCGGCTTCATCTCCAGCGCACCACCGGCACCCAGCTCGCCCACCACCACGGTGCACGCGCCGCAATCGCCCTCGGCACAACCTTCCTTGGTGCCGGTGCACAAGGCGTCCTCGCGCAGCCAGTCGAGCACGGTGCGCGTGGCGGCGGCCGGCTCGGCCTCGACGATGGCACCACGGTGGAAGAAGCGGATCGGGCGTGGGCTCATGGAAAGGGCTCGCTCCTTGGGACTTACCCGAAAGGTACTCCGGATCGGCCCCGTAGAGATACATTGCGGCGCATACCGACTATGGCCGAGAGCATATGGTGAAGCGGGCGAACTTCGACACCATAGACCTCCATCTCATCCGGGTCTTGCACACCGTGATCACAGAGCGCAGTGTCTCGCGTGCCGCCTTGAAGCTCGCCAGCAACCAGCCGGCGGTGAGCGCGCAGTTGCGTCGTCTTCGTGAGCTCACCGGCGACCCGCTGCTCGTGCGCGCCGGCCAGCAGATGATGCCCACCGAGACGGCGCTGTCGTTGCTGGAGCCCGCCAGCCGCGTGCTGCACGAGGCCGAGCGCCTGTTCAGCCCCAAGGCGCGCGAGCGTGGTTTCGATGCTGCACACGAGACGGCCACCTTCCGTGTCGCCGCCAGCGACTATCTCGACCCGATGTTCCTGCCTTCGCTGGTGGCGCACCTGCAGCGCGTGGCGCCCCAGGCGCGGCTGGAGTTGATGTCGCTCTCGCGCGAGTACGACTACCGCCGCCACCTGGCGGTGGGCGATGTCGACCTCGTCATCGGCAACTGGCTCGAGCCGCCGGAGGAACTGCACATGGCGCGGCTGGTGAGCGACGAGGTGGTGTGCCTGGTGGCCGAAGACCACCCGGCGGCGCGCGCGAGTTCGAAGTCGGGTCGCGCGTGGACGATCGCGCGTTATCTCGAATGCGAGCATGTGGCACCGATGCCGATGCATCCGGGCGCGCTCGGCGTCATCGACCAGCACCTGGCCGCCGCTGGAGCGCGGCGCAACATCACTGTCCGCGCCTCGCACTTCAGCCTCATTCCGCTGATGGTGGCCGACACGTGGCTGGTGCTCACCACCGGGCGGCTCTTCTGCAGCCGCTATGTCGATGCGCTGCCGGTGCGCATCGTGCGCTGCCCAGTGGCGTTTCCGCCGCTCACCTACTACCAGCTGTGGCACGACCTGACGCACAACGCGGCGTCGATGCGCTGGTTTCGGGAGCAGGTGCGGGAGGTGGCGCGGGAGCTCGGGCGAAGGGCGTTGCCTCGGCGGGCGGCGGCATGAGGGCGTTAGCGCGAAGCGACCTGCATTCGAAGGCGCTCGAAGGGCGGCGCGGCAAAGGCCTGTGCGGGCAAGGCGCGGCGCGCAGCTGCGGCCGCAGATGCGCGCCGCACCCTGCCCGCACAGCCCTTTGCGGAACCATGGTCTGTTCTCGTCGAGAAACAAGCCCCGGTGTCTGCAAGGCCGTGGGCGGCAGAGCGGCGGGGCGCATCTGCGGCGCTGAGCAGCGCAGGGTTGGGGTTGGCGCGCGTACTCGCGCGCTTCGTAAACTGACTCGCGAACACTGTCTGAGCGAAGCGAACGAAGTGAGCGAAGCGAGTTGTGAGCGCGACCCCAACCCGAGCAGCGGAAGGGAGTCGGCCCCCTGGGGCCGACCGCCGCAGCTAAGCCCCGACGCTCTGCCGCCCGCGGCCTTGCTCGCGCAAATCGCTGCCAGCCTCGACTCCAGGCGTTTCAGCCCATGAAGGCCTACCGCGCCGACCTGCTCGACTTCGCCGCCGCCCCCGCCTGGGGCGACACGGTTGCCGAGGGCAGCGTGCGCTTTCGCCCCGACCACTGGCTGCTGGTTGGCGACGATGGCCGCATCGCCGGCGTACAAGCCGAAGCGCCGGCCCCGGAGGTGAAGCGCGAAGACTGGCGCGGCCACCTGCTGCTGCCCGGCTTCATCGACACGCATGTGCACAGCCCGCAGATCGGCGTGATGGCCAGCTACGGCACGGCGCTGCTCGACTGGCTGAACAACCACACCTTCCCGGCCGAACGCGCCTGGGCGGACCCCGAAGTGGCAGCACGTGGCTCGGCGCACTTTCTCGACGCCCTGCTCTCGCACGGCACCACCGCCGCCGCCGTGTTCCCCACCGTGCACAAGGGCTCGGCCGAAGCCCTGTTCGCTGCCGCCCGCGAGCGCGGCATGCGCATCGTTGCCGGCAAGGTGCTGATGGACCGGCACGCGCCGCCGGGCCTGATCGATGACCCCGACGACGTGGCGCAAGCCGAACGCGACTGCGTCGACCTCATTGATCGCTGGCATGGCGCGGGACGTAACAGCTACGCGGTGACCGTACGCTTCGCACCGACGAGCACGCCGGCGCAGTTGGCTATGGCTGGTGCCCTGTGCCGCGCCGACGCGACGCTCTATATGCAGACGCATGTGGCCGAGAACCGCGACGAGGTGCGCTGGGTCGGCGAGCTGTTTCCGCACGCGCGCAGCTACCTCGACGTCTATGCGCGCGATGGGCTGCTGCACCGCCGCTCCATCCTGGCGCACGGCATCTGGCTCGATGCCGACGACCGTGCGGCGCTGCGCCACGCGGGTGCGCAAGTCGCCTTCTGCCCGAGCAGCAACCTCTTCCTCGGCAGCGGCCTCTTCGATTGGCCCGCCATGCTCGCGGCCAACGCCACCGTGAGCGTGGCCAGCGATGTGGGCGGCGGCACGAGTCTTTCGATGCAGCGCACGCTGGCCGACGGCTACAAGGTGCAGGCGATGGCCGGTCACCGGCTCACGGCATGGACGTCGCTGCACGCCGCCACGCGCGGCGCGGCCGAGGCGCTGCTGCTCGGCCACGAGATCGGCTCGTTCGAGCCGGAGCGGCTGGCCGACTTCACCGTGTGGCGCTGGAGCGCCAGCGCGGTGGACGCCGAGCGCCAGCGCCTGGCGCGCGACTTGCACGAGAAGGTCTTTGCCTGGATGACCTTGGCCGACGAGCGCCATTTGCAAGCCATCTGGGTGGCGGGCATCAAGCGCTTCGAGGCCGCTGGCACACCGGGCCGCGAAACCCACCACAACGAAAGGAGGGCGGCATGAACACCACCGATTCACCAGCCACCCCGCGGGAGACCACGTCCTCGACCGCGGCCGCAAGCTCGCTGCGGCTGCAGCTCACCGGCATCACCAAACAATACCCCGCGGTGCGTGCCAACGACAACGTGCACCTGCGCGTGAAGCCGGGCGAGATCCACGCCGTGCTCGGCGAGAACGGCGCCGGCAAGAGCACGATGATGAAGATGATCTACGGCGCGGTGCACCCCGACGCCGGCGAGATCCGCTGGAACGGCGAGGTCGTGCACATCGCCAACCCGGCCGCGGCGCGCAAGCTCGGCATCAGCATGGTGTACCAGCACTTCTCGCTCTTCGACACGCTCACCGCAGCCGAGAACGTGTGGCTGGGCCTGGACAAGAGCTTGAAGCTGCCCGAGGTGACAAAGCGCATCGTCGAGGTGGCGCACACCTACGGCCTGGACGTCGAGCCCGAGCGCCCGGTGCACACCCTCAGCGTGGGCGAACGGCAGCGCGTGGAGATCGTGCGCGCGCTGCTCACCGACCCACAACTCCTGATCCTCGACGAGCCCACCTCCGTGCTCACACCGCAGGCGGTGGACAAGCTCTTCGTCACGCTGCGCCAGCTCGCCGACAAGGGCACCAGCATCCTCTACATCAGCCACAAGCTCGACGAGATCCGCGCCCTCTGCCACCACTGCACCGTGCTGCGCGGCGGCAAGGTCACGGGCGAGGTCGATCCCACGTTGGAGAGCAATGCGAGCCTGTCGCGCCTGATGATCGGCGCCGAGCCGCCGCAGCTGCAGCACAAGGCAAGCCAGGCCGGCGCCGTGGTGCTGGGCGTGAAGGGCCTGAGCCTCGCCAAGCTGGACCCCTTCGCCGTCGAGCTGAAGGACATCGGCTTCGAAGTGCGCGCCGGCGAGATCCTCGGCGTGGCCGGCGTCTCGGGCAACGGCCAGCAGGAGATGCTGGCGGCGCTTTCCGGCGAAGACCGCCGCGCGGCGCCGGGCTCGATCACGCTGTTCGGCAAGCCCATCGGCGACCACTCGCCGCGCCACCGGCGCAAGGAGGGCCTGCACTTCGTGCCCGAGGAGCGCCTGGGCCGCGGCGCGGTGCCGACGATGACACTCGCCGCCAACACGCTGCTCACGCGCACCGAGACCGTGTCCAGCAGCGGCTGGATGCGCACGTCTGCCGTCACGGCGCTGGCCGAGCACATCATTCAGCGCTTCAACGTCAAGGCCGGTGGGCCGGGCGCGGCGGCGAAGTCGCTTTCGGGCGGCAACCTGCAGAAGTTCATCGTCGGCCGCGAGATCGACGCCAGCCCCAAGCTGCTCATCGTGAGCCAGCCGACCTGGGGCGTGGACGTGGGTGCGGCGGCGCTCATCCGCGGTGAGCTGCTCGCGCTGCGCGACGCGGGTTGCGCACTGCTGGTGGTGAGCGAGGAGCTCGACGAACTGTTCGAGATCAGCGACCGGCTGGTCGTCATCGCGCAAGGGCGCGTGTCGCCTTCGATCAATACCGCCGACGCCACCATCGAGCTGATCGGCGAGTGGATGTCGGGGCTTTGGAACCCGACGGGCGGCGCCGCACGCGCTGCCACGCAGTCGCCCACGCTGGAGGTGCGTCATGCCTAACTTCGCCATGAAGCTCGAAGCCCGCCCGCAGCCCTCGAAGTGGATGAGCCTGGCCTCGCCACTCATCGCGCTCGTGCTCACCGCGGTGCTCGCCGCCATCCTGTTCGCAGCACTCGGCAAAGACCCGGTCAAGGGCCTCGGTGTGTTCTTCTTCGAGCCGCTCAACGGGCAGCGCCAGATCACCGAGGTGCTGCTGAAGGCCACGCCGCTCATCGTCATCGCGCTCGGCCTTGCGATTTCCTACCGCTCCAACGTCTGGAACATCGGCGCCGAGGGCCAGTTCCTGCTCGGCGCGGTGTTTGGCGGCGGCGTCGCGCTGTGGCTCACCACGGCCGGCATCGTGCTGCCCAAGATCGTGAGCCTGCCGCTCGTGCTGGCCGCCGGCGTGCTGGGCGGCATGGCCTGGGCGGCATTGGTGGCGCTGCTGCGCGACCGATTCAACGCCAACGAGATCCTGGTGAGCCTGATGCTGGTGTACGTGGCGCAGCAGCTCGTCAACTACCTCGTCTTCGGGCCCTGGAAAGACCCGGCGGGCTTCAACTTCCCGCAGACCAAGACCTTCGACGCCAGCACCTGGCTGCCGCCGCTGATCGAGCGCACGCGGCTGAACATCGGCTTTCTCATCGCACTGGCGGCGGCGGCGCTGACGTGGCTGTTCATGTTCCGCATGTACCGCGGCTACCAGCTGCAAGTGGGCGGGCTGGCGCCGGCGGCGGCGCGCTACGCGGGCTTCAGCTCACGCTCGGCGCTGTGGATGGCGCTCATGATCTCCGGTGGGCTCGCGGGCCTGGCGGGCGCGCTGGAGGCGGCGGGGCCGCTGCGCCAACTCACGCCGCACATCAGCACGGGCCTTGGGTTCACCGCCATCATCGTCGTCTTCGTCGGGCGGCTGCATCCGGTGGGTATCGTTTTCGCCGGCATCCTGTTGTCGATGATGCTGATCGGCGGCGAGCTCAGCCAGTCACGGCTGGGCCTGCCGAACGCGCTGACGGGCGTCTTCCAGGGGCTGCTGCTGGTGCTGCTGCTGGCGTGCGACACGTTCATCCACTACCGGCTGCGGCTCACCGGGCGGCCGGTGGCAACTGCTGCGGCGGCAGCCAAGACCTGATTGGGCGCGGAGCATCACGATGAACGAATTCGCACTCCTCCTTGCCGCCGCCCTGCTCGCGGGCACGCCGCTCGCGCTGGCGGGCCTGGGCCTCCTGATCAACGAGCGCGCCGGTGTGCTCAACCTCGGCGCCGAAGGCATGCTGCTGGTATCCGCGGTGGCCGGCTTCGCGGTGGCCTTCACCACCGGCAGCGATACGCTGGCCTTCGTGGCTGGCGCCATCGCCGGCGCGGTGCTGGCCGCGGGCTTCGGCTGGCTGGTGATCTGGCTCAATACGAACCAGTACGCCACCGGCCTGGCGCTCAGCCTCTTTGGCTACGGGTTTTCGGCCTTCGTGGGCGTGGCCTACGTGGGGCAAAAGCTCTCTGATCGGCCAGCGTTCGAGGTGCTGGGGCTCGCTGACGTGCCCTTCATCGGGCCGGCGTTCTTCAAGCAGCACCCGATGGTCTACCTCACCGTCGTCATCATGTTCGCGCTCATCTGGTTCCTCTACCGCAGCCGCGCCGGCCTCGTACTGCGCGCCATCGGTGAGAGCCCGGAGTCTGCGCACGCGCTGGGCTACAAGGTGCGCTGGCTGCGCCTCGCGGCGGTGATGCTCGGCGGCGCGCTGTGCGGCTTGGCCGGGGCCTTTCTCTCGGTGGTGTACGCGCCGCTGTGGGTGGAGGGCCTTTCCGCCGGCCGTGGCTGGATCGCGCTCGCGCTCACCACATTCGCCACCTGGCGACCCGTACGCGTGCTGCTCGGCGCATACCTCTTTGGCGGCGTGACGATGCTGCAGTTCGCGCTGCAGGGCCAGGGCGTGGACGTGCCGGCGCAGTTGCTCGCCATGCTGCCCTACCTCGCCACCATCGTGGTGTTGGCGCTCATCAGCCGCAACGCGGCCTTCATCCGCATCAACATGCCCGCATCGCTGGGCAAGCCTTTCCACCCCGGGTCCTAGGGCTGCCCGGGGCCGCCGCCTAGAATCTGTCCTCCGATCATTTTGTTTCTGTTCGCCGTTCCCCCGTCCCACGATTCCATTCCTCGTGCCCGCTACACCGGGCCATTCAAAAGCCAGAAGGAGCCATTCCCCATGACCGATTCAACCAAGCGCCGGCTGCTGCAACTTGCAGCGCTCGGCACCGTGGCCGCCACCGCTGCTCTCGTGGGCTGCGGCAAGAAGGAAGAACCGAAGCCCACGGCCACCGCCTCGGCCCCGGCCCCGAAGCCCGAGCCGCTGAAGGCCGCCTGGGTGTATGTGGGCCCTGTCGGCGACGGCGGCTGGAACTTCGCGCACGACCAGGGCCGCAAGCAGGCCGAGGCCGAGTTCGGCGACAAGATCAAGACCTCCTTCGTCGAGAAGGTGCCCGAAGGCGCCGACGCCGAGCGCGTGATCCGTGACCTGGCCACGCAGGGCAACAAGATCATCTTCGCCACCAGCTTCGGCTTCATGGAGCCGATGCTGAAGGTGGCCGCCGAGTTCCCGGACGTCAAGTTCGAGCACGCCACCGGCTACAAGACCGCGCCCAACATGCGCGTGTACGACGCGCGCTTCTATCACGATGCATACGTGTCGGGCATCATCGCCGGCGGCATGACGAAGACCAACACGCTGGGCTTCGTGGGCAGCTTTCCGATCCCCGAGGTGCTGCGCAACATCAATGCCTTCACGCTGGGCGCGCAGAGCGTCAACCCGAAGGTGAAGACCAAGGTGGTGTGGATCAGTACCTGGTTCGACCCCGCCAAGGAAGGCGACGCAGCACAAAGCCTGATCAACCAGGGCGCCGACGTGCTGCTGCAGAACACCGACAGCACCGCCGTGCTGCAAACCGCGGCGAAGAACAAGAAGTTCGCTTTCGGCTGGGACAGCGACATGAGCGCCATCGCGCCCGAGGCGCACCTGGCGAGCAACATGGTCTATTGGGGCCCGTACTACAAAAAGTCGATCAAGGAAGCGCTTGACGGCTCCTGGAAAACCGGGCGCACGATCTGGGGCAAGCCCGAGGGCGCCAACGAGGTGATCAAGATCAACGCCGCCGTGCCCGAGGCCACTCGCAAGAAGGCCGACGAAGCGGCAGCGGGCTTGAAGGCCGGCACGCTCGACCCCTTCGCCGGCCCCATCGTCGACAGCACCGGCAAGGAGCGTCTGGCCAAGGGCGCCGCCCTCACGCAGGAGTGGAAGGACAAGGTCGACTTCTACGTCAAGGGCGTCGAGGGCAAGATCCCGAGCGGCAAGTAGGCAGGGGGCCGCCCCACTCTGCCCCACTCTGCCCGGCGTGCCGGGGCCACGATGGACCCGCCCGGGTGGCACCGGGCATCGTCACCAAGGCAGGTCAGCTCGCGCACGCCGTCACCGAGTCGCCTTGAGTGACCTTCGCGGGCACCGTCGTCATCATCTGTTCGGCCAGCGCGGTGATCGTCAAGCTGGGGTTGACACCGGGGTTGGCTGGGAGGATCGAGCCGTCGCAAATGATCAGGTTGCGGTAGCCGAAGGCTCGCCCCTCGCGATCGACCACGCCGGCGCTGGCATCGCTGCCGATCACCGCGCCACCCAGGATGTGGGCCGTGGTCGGGATGTTGGCCAGCGCTTCCATGACCATGCTCTGCGCGATGCCCCCGATTTCTTGCGCGAGCCAGGCGGCGGCATCGAAGCCTTCTTGAATGAAGGTTGGGTTCGGGTTGAGCGGATCCTGCTCTGTCGCCAGCGATACACCGCCGAACACACTGCGTTTGGCGACGAATGCAATCGCGTTGTCCAGCGACTGCATCACCAGGAAGATCAGCGTGCGCCGACCCCAGTGGACGGGTGACAGCGAGCGCAAGAAACGCCACGGGTGGCGCACGATCTGGCCGAGCAGCTTGAACGGCCGCGTCAGGCGCGTGCCGTCGCCGGTGAGCAGCGTGAAGAACAGCTTGAGCACGCTGCCGCGCTCGCCGTAGGTGACAAGTTCGATGTGGGTGTCGTGGCTCACGTGCACGCTGGCGCTGATGGCCACATCCTTGGACGGCTGCAGGCGGTCGTTGGGCAGCGTCACGGCCAGGATGGATTCGCTGTTCGTGCGCACCATGGCGCCCAGGCGCGCGCTCAGGTTCGGCAGGCCACCGACCAGCCGGCAACGGGCCAGCAGTTGGTTGGTGCCGAGCGCGCCCGCAGCAATCACCACGCCGCGTGCGCGCAGCGCGCGCGGTTGGCGGCGCAGCCATGCAGTGGACTTGCGTGTGTGGATGGCATAACCGCACGCGCCCGCATTGCCGCCTTGGTCGCCCGGCGCGCCGAGCCCCGCCAAAGGCCGGATGTCCATGACCTCGGTCTCGGGGACGATCGTCACACCGGCCCGTTCGGCAAACCACAGGTAGTTCTTCACCAAGGTGTTTTTCGCGCCGACATCGCAACCCATGGTGCAACCGCCACATCGGGTGCAGCCGGTGCGCGCCGGGCCGGTGCCGCCGAAGTAGGGGTCGGGAACGCTGACACCCGCCTCGCCGAAGAACACGCCGCAGGGGGTGCGGGTGAAGCTGTCCTGCACGCCGAAGTGGGTTGCCACCTTGCGCAGCAACTGCTGACCATCGCTGTCCCAGGGCACGGTTTGCACACCGAGCATGCGCTCGGCGACGGTGTAGTGCGGCTGCAGCAGCGCGGCCCAGTCGTTCAGGCCCGCCCATTGCGGGTGGGCGAAGAACGAGGGCTTGGCGCGGTACAGCGTATTTGCATACACCAGGCTGCCACCGCCTACCCCTGCACCCGAGGCGATGAAAATGTCCTTGAAAATCGAGATGCGCGTCGGCCCGACCAAGCCCAGCGCCGGAGCCCAGAACATGCACCGCAGGTTCCAGCCGGTCTTGGCGAAATCGTCGTCGCGCAGGCGGCGACCGGTTTCGAGCACCGCGACGCGGTAGCCCTTCTCGGCCAGCCGCAAGGCCGCCACGCTGCCGCCAAAGCCGGAGCCGACGACGATCCAGTCGTAGTCGAACTCCGTGTCTTTCATGAGGCATCTCGGGTGGATGGATGGGGTATCACTTGGCAGGGCAGCCACGTGCTTCAAACGCGGCCTTGGCCTCGTAGGTGGTTTCAGGGAAGTACGGGCCCAGCGCGCTGCGCTCGTCGCCCGGCTTTTGCGTGGCCCACAGGCTGTTCTTGAAGTTGGGCGCAGGCAGCATGTGGCGCAGCACCACAAAACCACCGTGGGGGTTGCCGATGCCGTCGCCCACGCCCCAATCCATCCACGCCACGCCGCACTCGACGCGTGCGTTGGACGGGCGCGCGGCGGGCGTGGAGACCACGATCAAGGTGCGGCCAGAGCCATCCACAGGCGCCTGTTCGTCGTAGATGCATGAGTCCACAGCGCCATCGGCGACGGAGCGGTACTTGCAAACCGACCAGTAGCGCAGGTCGACGTTGGCGTCCATCGTCGCCGCGCCCTTTTGCGTGCGCGGCGTGCGCGGCGCCTGGCCGCGCATCACCAGCACGTCGCCGTAACGGTTGTCCACGCTGGTGGACATGTAGACGTTGTCCAGCGTGCTGTAAAAGCCCGCACGGCGCGTGGTGTCCATGCGGTTGCGCACCGCCTCATAAGGTGTGTTGACCAGGTAGTTGCCCAAGGTCAGCTGCGGGTTGAAGAAGGCAAACCACGGCACCGGCGCGGGCTGCGCAGGATGAAAGGGCGCTTTCGCGCCGGGCACGGCAAAGACATGGCGCATGCCCTCGGGCGTGGCCTTGAAGTCCTTCACGGCACCTTCCTTGACCACGATTTCGCGGCACAGCGATTCACCTTCGAGCTTGCGGCCATCGGCCAGCGTCAGCACCGGCTTGGGCAGCGCCACGCCGCCCTTGGGGTCGCGGCCCTGGTCGGGCACATAGACGCGCATCCACAGCTGGAACAGCGGGTCGTCGGTGGGCACGAACATGGTGTTGCGCGACCGCGTGGTGTTGTCCACGCGCACGCCGGCTTGCAGCGCACGTGTTTCGATCTTCAGGGTGTAGTCGCGTTGGGCCGCCTGCCGTTGCGCACCGGGCAGGTAAGGGTTGACCGCGCCAACGTCAGGCTCGATCTGCTGATCGTTCAGCGCGTCGACCGGCTGCCCGACCGGGTTGTAGGAGTTGAAGGACAGATAGCGCGCGTGCGGGTACTGGCCTTTGAGTTCGAGCCTGGCGCCGGACGGCAGCTTGAACTGGGTGAGCCAGTAGACCAGGCCCGAGTCGGGAATCAGGATGTTGAAGGTGCTCGGGCTGACGGTGCCGACCCAGAAGCAGTCGGTCAACCCCGAGCGGCCGGCGACGCGGTCGATCTCGGCCGCCGAGTAGGCGTGGATCGCCGGGCGCGCACGCGTCAGGTCGGGCATGCCCGGTGGCAAGGCCGCCGCGGCCGGCAATGCTGCGGGTGGTACGGGCTGCGCTGCAGTCGGCACGACCACCGGTGCGGGTGGCGCGGCGCAGCCGACAAGCAGCGCGGTGAGCGTGGTCAGGGCGGTGAGGGCGCCCAATGCAGGCGAGCCCAACGTGATGAGGTGGCGCGACATGGCGGTGCCTAGGCTTGTTGGTGGTGTCGGCGGCGCCGACTCAGCGCGTGACGACCGGGAACACGCCCGGCGCCTTCTCGATCAGACTGAAAAAACGCACCAGATCGATCTTGCTGCCGTCGATCTTCAGGTCGTCGCTCATCAGCGTGTCCTTGATGCCTGCGGTGCCGGCGATCATCTTCACGAAGATGTCTTTGGTCAGCGTCAGCGTGGCGTTGGCGTCTGTGGCGGGCGCAGCGGCACGGAAGTGCAGTACCGAGTTCTCGATCCACAGCACGTAAGAGACTTTCAAGTCGGTCAGCACCAGGTTGATCTTGAAGTTTTTGCCTTCAGCCGCGGGCCCGTCCAGCCCACCGGCCATGGCTTCCAGGAAGCGCTCGACCGGTGTCTGCTTGAGCAGTTCGATGATGGTGGACTTGTCGATGCCTTTGGTGGGCGGCCCGCTGCGCAACTCCATCGCGCCGGTCAGGTAGCTGTTGCGCCAGGTCGATGCCTCGGCCACATAGCCCATCTGGTCGTAGGTTTTGGCCAGCAGTTCCTTGGCGCTCTTGTTCGTCGCATCACCTAAAACGGCGTGGTTCAGCAACTCGGCCGCCCAGCGGTAGTCCCCCTTGTCGTAGGCGGGCTGGGCTGCCGCGACCGCTTTGTCAGCGCCGCCTATCAGCTCAAGATACCGCTTGGCAGACTCCTGCGGAGGCAGTGGGTTGAGGTTGGCCGGGTTGCCGTCATAGGCACCCAGATAGAACTGGTAAACCGCCTTCACGTTGTGGCGCAGATCGCCGTAGTAACCACGCGAGCCCAGGTGGTCGGCCAGCGACTTGGGCAGCTTCACCATGTCAGCAATCTCACGCGGCGTATGGCCGGCGTTGATCAGCCGAACCGTTTGGTCGTGGGTGTACTTGTAAACGTCGCGGTGTTTGGTGATGAACTCCTTGATGCGCGCATTGCCCCAGATCGGCCAGTTGTGCGATGCGATGTAGATGTCGGCGTCTTTCACATGCTCGAGCGCCTGCTCCATGTAGGTGGACCAGCGCAAGGAGTCGCGCACCTTGGCACCGCGCACCGGCAGCAGGTTGTGCATGGTCTGCGCCAGGTTCTCGCCGCCGTCGTAGAGCTTCTTGTCAGGGATGTTGAAGGTCAGCGCGGCCGGGCATTCCGCGTGGGGAACGTTGTGGAATACGAACTTGATGCCGTCGAGCTCCAAGACTTGGTCGGGTTTGTCGATGAGTACCGTGGGCGCAAGAATGCCCGGCAGCCCATACACCACATCCTTGCCCAGGCCGGTATCGACGTTGCCCTTGACCGAACGCGGCAGGTTCTTGCCGAACTGGTACATCGAACGCCGCGCCATGCCGGTGCCGACCATCACGTTTTCGCTGGTGGCCTCTTCCATGAAGCCTTCGGGCGCGACGATGGGCAGCTTGCGATCGGCAGCTTCCTTGGCGGTGGTGACGCCGAGCACGCCACCGAAGTGGTCGACGTGCGCGTGCGTGAAGATGATGGCCGAGATGGACTTGTTGCCCAGATGCTGGCGGGCAAACGCCAGGGCCACGCTGGACGATTCCGGCGCCGTCAACGGGTCGACCACGATCCAGCCGGTCTTGCCCTCGATCAGCGTCATGTTGGCGATGTCGAAGCCGCGCAACTGGTACACGCCGTCCATCACCTTGAAGAGGCCGAAGTTGGCATTCAACTGCGCATGGCGCCACAGGCTGGGGTTGACGGTATCCGCCGCCTTGCCGGCGAGGAAACCGTAGGCGTCAAAGTCCTTCAGTACCGTGCCGTCGGCGGCCGAAATCTTGCCGCTGGGCTTGGCGATGAAGCCACGCTTGGCGTCTTCGAAGTCTTTCGGATCGTCCAGCGGCAGGGCCTTTGCGAAGACCGCGTTGGCGGCCAACGTGGCTGGGGTGGCGTCCCCTGCAGCGCCGCCCACGCCCGAGTTCTTGCCACAGCTGCTGAGCAGGGCTGCAGCGGCCACCAGCACCCAGCAGCTCGCTGCGCGGCGCCTGGGAATCGAAAGTCCTGGCGCCGTCTGATTTGGTCGCATCACCGTGTCTCCTGATTTTTTGGGTAGGCTGCCGGGTCCGCACCACGGCTGCACTGCCAGCAGCAGCCCCGGCCCGCCGGTGGACCCGGATCATCGGTATCGCCGCTCGATGTGTCCAATGCATTCGAGGAATCCGCCGCATAAACTCAGCGCATCGTGATCGACCTGCGCCACCTTCGCCATGCACTTGCACTGGCAGAGCATGGTCACTATGCGCGGGCAGCCGATGCCTGCCGTATCACCCAACCCGCGTTGACCCGCAGCATCCAGTCGCTGGAGGCCGCACTGGGCGTCACACTGTTCGACCGCGGACGTGGCGGTGGGCGCTAGCGCCGAGGCAGCCGAGCCGGACGCGCGACATCGTCGAGCGTCTGGCCGCGCTCGGCCAGGAGGCGCTCGAGCGCGGGCACCAGCGGCCCGAGCCGCTCGTCGATGGCCTCACGCACGGTGTCGACGAAGACTTGTGTCTGCCGCTCGATCTCGATGTTGACGCCATCGCCCTCGCGCTTGCTGGCGAAGGTGGTGGTGCGCAGCGTCTCCGGGATCAGCCACACCTCGAACCAGGCTTCGGTGCGGTTCACTTCGGCCGCCGTGAGGCTGCAGCCATTCACCGCGATGTAGCCCTTGGCGAATACATAGCGCATGAAGCGCGGCGGCAGCGCGATGCGCAGCACATGGTTGTTGTCGGGCCGGCGCACTTCGAGCACCGTGCCCAGGCAATCGACATGGCCAGACAGTGGGTGGCCGCCGATCTCGACGCCGTCCCTGGCTGCGCGTTCGACATTCACGGCGCTGCCCACCACCAGCGAGCCCAGGGTGGTGAGCCCCAGGCTTTGCTGCATGACGTCGAAATCGGCGGCATAGATCGTGGTGGCGGTGCCAGTTCGATCGGTGGCGTCACCCGCGGCCGCCTCGCCTGCCGCCGCCGCTGCCTCGCGGTGCAGCGCCGTCACTGTGAGGCACGCACCCTCGACCGCCACGCTGGCGCCGACTTCGAGCCCAGTGCCGAATCCCGGCACGGCAAAGCGCAGCGTGAAGCTGCGCAGCCCGGCGCGGTCGGCCAGGCGTTCGACATGGGCCAGGCCCGCGACGATGCCGGTGAACATGGCTGGGGAGCTTACCAGCGCATGCACCGCAAACGCCGCGTCTGCGCGACGATGGCGCGACGACGGCGCGATAACGGCGCGATAACGGCGCGGCAACAGCAGGGCACCTGCGCGGCACCTCGCGGCTGTGCCGGCCCCCGAGCCCGCCGCTCCCTCGCGAGCGCGGCCCGCTAACATCCCGCCCATGCAACAAGACCCACCCTCGAGGCTGCTGAATCCGGCCAACGCGGTCAACCCGCGTGTGCCCGGCATCCGATCACTGCACTCCCCCGGCCCCACCCGGGTGCCCGACGCCGTGATGCACGCGATGGCGCGGCCGATGATGGACCTGATGGACCCGCGCGTGGCGGCACTCATCGGCGCCTGCGAAGAGGGCATGCAGCGGCTGCTGCACACGCGCAAGTCGCAGGTGGTCTTCTATGCCGCCAACGGCCACGGCATGTGGGAGGCTGTCGCGGCCAACCTGAGCGCCCGCGGGCGCACGCTGCTTATCGCGGGCGGCGGCCATTTCAGCGACTCCTGGGCGATGCAGACCGAGGTCCTCGGCCCGGCCACAGGCACCGCCGTGCAGCGCACACCGCACGCCGAGGGGCACCCCATCGATGCCGCCGCCATCGAAGCAGCGCTGCGCGAGGACACCTCGCATGCCATCGCCGCGGTACTGGTGGTTCACACCGACACGTCCAGCGGCATCACAAGCGACCTTGCCGCCGTGCGCCGCGCCATCGATGCCGCGAAGCACCCTGCGCTCTTCGTCGTCGATCTCGTGGCCTCGCTCGGGGCGGCACCCTTCGAGATGGATGCGCTCGGCGTGGATGTCGCGATGGGCGCATCGCAAAAGGGCCTGATGTGCCCGCCGGGCCTGGGCTTTGCCGCCGTGAATGCGCGCGCGATGGCCTACACCGAGGCCCACGCCGGGCCGCGCTTCTACTGGGACTGGGTCAGGCGCGTGAGCGACATGCAATACAAGAAATTCTGCGGCACGCCACCTCTGGCCCACCTGGCGGGGCTGGAGGCGGCGCTGCAGTTGATCGAACAGGAGGGCCTGGCCAACGTGCATGCGCGCCATGCGCGGCTCGGCGGCGCCGTGCATGCGGCTCTCGAGCGCTGGGGCGCTTCCGGCACGCTCAAGCCTCTGTGCAAGGTGGCCGCGGCGCGCTCGACGTCGGTCACGGCCATCGAGGTCGGCGCAGGCATCGACCCCGAGGCGCTGCGCACGGTGGCGCGCGAGCGCTTCCAGGTCTCGATCGCCGGTGGGCTCGGGCCGCTGGCGGGCCGCGTGTTCCGTATCGGGCATCTGGGTGACATGAACGAGGCCACGGTCCTCGGCGCGTTGGCCGGGGTGGAGGCCGCGATGGCGGTGCAGGGCATCACCTTCGGCCAGGGCGGTGTGACGGCCGCGGCGCAGTCGCTCATCAGGGCGACCGCGGGCGATGGCCCACGGGGCTGACAGCGCCAAGGGCCACAGCGGGCCCGCGGCGGCCAGCGTTGGGCCGCAGCTGCTGGCCGGCTTCTCGCTCGCCCACCCACCCGCGGCGTTCTTCGACGACCCGCACCCCTACTTCGACGCCTTGCGCACGCACGACCCGGTGCACGCCCTGGCGCCAAACGCGGTGCTGCTGACACGCCACGCCGACCTGCTGGCCGTTTACCGCAGCAAGGACGCGAGCAGCGACAAGCAGCGCGAGTTCGGCGCCAAGTTCGGCGCCGGCACGCCTATCCACGAGCACCACACCACCAGTCTTGTCTTCAACGACCCGCCGCTGCACACACGCGTGCGGCGCATCCTGATGGGGGCGCTCACGCAGCGCGCCATCACGCGCATGGAGACGGGCGTGGCGGCGCTGGTCGATGGGCTGCTCGATCGCCTCGAGGCCGCACCCGCGCCCGACCTCATCGCGGACTTCGCGGCGCAGATTCCGATGGAGGTGATCGGCAACCTGCTGGCCATCCCGCACACCGAGCGCGGGCCATTGCGTGAATGGTCACTGGCGATCCTCTCGGCGCTGGAGCCGGCGCCCGGCGAGGCACGGCTCGCGCGCGCCAACGCCGCCGTCACCGAGTTCCTCGCCTGCCTGCGCGAGCTGGTGGCCCACCGCGCGCGCCACCCCGGCGACCCAGAAGTGGACATGCTCACGCGGCTGATGAACGGCGATGCCGAAGGCACCCTCACGCCGCAGGAGCTGATGCACAACTGCATCTTCCTGCTCAACGCCGGGCACGAGACCACCACCAACCTCATCGGCAACGGCGTGCTGGCGCTGATGACGCACCGCAGCCAGTTCGAGCGGCTCGTCGCGGAGCCGGCCCTGATCTCGAGCGCAGTCGAGGAACTGCTGCGCTACGAAAGCCCGATCCAGCTCAACAACCGGCTCACCACCGCGGCGGTGCCAGTCAGCGACCGCGAGATTCCCGCAGGCACGTTCGTCACACTGGCCATCGCCGCGGCCAACCGCGACCCGGCCGAGTTCGCTGCCCCGCACGACCTGGACATCGCGCGCAAACCCAACAACCACCTCGCCTTCGGCCAGGGCGCGCATGCGTGCTCGGGCATGAGCGTGGCCCGCATGGAAGGCCGCATCGCCATCGGCGCACTGGTGCGTCGCTTTCCGCTCATCGAGCCCGCCGGCCCGGCGGTGCGCGACCGGCGCGTGCGCTTCCGCGGCTTTCGCAGCCTGCCCGTGCGCGTGCGCTAGACGCCGGCGCGAAACCGCACGATGGCCGAAGCGTTCAAGCACCTGCTGGGCCCGGCACTCGTGCGGAAGGCCGGCGCGGACCTGCGCCGGGTTCAACCGGATTTCGCCACGGCGGCCTTCGTGGCCGATGCCACGCGCGGCCTGCAGGCGCTGGAGATGAAGCAGCGCGCGATGCATATCGCCGATGCGTTGCAGCGCCACCTGCCAGCGGACTTCGACGCGGCCGCCACGCTCATCGAGGCCGCGCTTGCGCCACCCTTCGAGAACGAGCGGCTCGGCGATATGCACGCCGCCGAGGCCGGCCTCGCGGGCTGGGTGCTGTGGCCGGTGGGCGAGTTCGTGGTGCGCAACGGCCTGCATGTGCCCGAGCGAGCGTTGCGCACGCTGCACGCGCTCACGCAGCGCTTCAGCGCCGAGTTCGCGATCAGGCCCTTCATCGCAGCGCACCCGGCACTGGCCTTTGCGACGCTCACGCGTTGGGTGGCCGACCCGAACCTGCACGTGCGGCGGCTGGTCAGCGAGGGCAGTCGCCCGCGCCTGCCCTGGGGCATGCAGCTGAAGGCACTGGTGGCCGACCCTTCTCCCACCCTGCCGTTGCTGCGGGCGTTGCAGGACGATGGCAGCGAGTACGTGCGGCGCAGCGTCGCCAACCACCTCAACGACATTGCCAAGGACCACCCGCAGCTCGTGGCCGAGTGGCTCGAAACCCACCTGCCCGATGCCCATGACGAGGCAGGGGCCGAACGGCGTGCACTGCTCAAGCACGCCAGCCGCACGCTCATCAAGCAGGGCGATGCACGTGTGCTCGCCGCTTGGGGCCTGGGCGGACGCTTCCGCGGCGAGGCCGTGCTGAGCATCCGGCCCGCCCGCGTGGCGATGGGCGGCGCGGTGCAGTTGACGCTGGAGCTGCGATCCACGGCGCGCGCTGCGCAAGCACTCGCCATCGACTACGCGGTGCACCACGTCAAAGCCGACGGCAGCACCTCGCCGAAGGTCTTCAAGGGCTGGGCCTTGACGCTGGCTCCTCGCGAGCAGCGCGTGCTCGTGAAGCTGCACTCCTTGAAGCCCGTCACCACGCGCACCTACCACCCGGGGCGGCATCTCTTGGTGGTGCAGATCAATGGTCAGCCCGTGGCCGAGGCGGCGTTCACGTTGCGCACCTGAGGCCCGACGAGGCCGCGATGCGGCATCAAGGGGCCCCATAGGCCACCCACGCGGCCATGCAGTCGGTTCAACCTAGGGAGGAAGCGCGCGAATGTGACGGCTGCTCACAGATGGGGGTGTCACGGCATTGCGTCGGCCGGACAATGCCTCCAGACTGGGACATTGGGAGTTGTCAGTGTCCGCATTCCTCACTTCGCGCACTTCCTACGCTCTGCGTGCGCCCTGCGCCGGGCACCTGCTCTCGTTCTTGCTGGCCTTGACCGCCTTCGTTGCGCCCGCGCTTGCGCAACCCGCGCAACCCGAGCGAGCCGCCGGCCGCACGGTGGACGTGGCCCAGGTCGTGCCGCGCAGTGGACCGCTGGCCAACGTGGGCAACGAAATCCACGCCATCAGCCAGGCCGCCTTCGAAGACTTCAACCGCGCCCAAGGCGAACTGGTGCTGCGCCTCGTCAGCCGGGACGACGGCAACGTGGGCGCACGCTCGACCGAGCTCGCGGCCGCCGTGCCCAAGGACGTGATCGCCTACCTCTCCTGCTTCGGCACCGTGGGCTGCCTCGCGCAGCAGAAGGTGGCGGCCACGCGCCGTGTGCCGTTGGTGGGGCCCATTGCCGGCGCTGCCGGCTTGCGCGGCCCCGGCTCGGGCATGGTGTATGCCGTGCGCGCCTCGGCGGCCGACGAGTTGAAGACGCTGCTCAAGTACGCACAGACAGCCGGCATGGAACGGATGGGCGTGCTCGTGCAGGACGACGGCTTCGGCCGCGCCTACGCCACCGAACTCACCCAACTGCAGCGCGACTTTCCCACCATGAAGTTCGAAACCCTCGCCTTCAAGCCGGATGCGCCCGAGTTCGGCGCCGTGGTCGAGTACCTGCGCAAGAAGGAGCCCAACGCGCTGCTGCTGCTGGCCAACGCGGCGCATTCCACAGGCTTCCTCAACGCCTGGCGAGCGCAGGCCCCGCTGCCCTTCGTCTTCAACCTCGCAGGTCAGGCCAACGCCTTGTTTGCCGGCCGGCTCAAGGGGTACCAAGGAGCGGCGGCCTTCGTGACCGTGACGCCTAGCCCGTGGATGACGCGCAGCGCCCTGCAGCGCGACTACCGGCGCGTCTCTGCCGCAGCCAAACTGCCGATGTCCTACCTCGGCTTCGAGGCCTATCTCAACGCCCGCGTGCTCATCGACAGCCTGCAGCGCAGCGGCGCGCGCAGCGCCAACGAACTGGCGCGTTATCTCGACACGCTGAGCCCGCGCGACATGGGTGGGCTGGTGGTGGAGTACGCGCAGAGCCGCCGCGGCGGCAACTTCACCGACATGTCGCTATTGCGCAGTGACGGCACCTACCTGCATTGAAGCCGCGGCCGAGCACAGCCACTGTCACTGTCGCTATCGGGCCACCTGCGTCGAGCATCAGTTGCGATCGTTGGAGCCATCGCAGCGCGGGTCGATGCCGTAGCCGGCGTCGCGCACCTTGTCGACCGCTGTGTCGAGTGTCACCTGGAACCACAGGCAATCGTTGGTCGGGTAGCGCCAGCTCCAGAGCTCACCCCCCCTCAGGCCGGCGCCTTTGCGATCACCGGGGGTGCCCAAGGTGCGCAGCAACTCGGCCCGGCTCAAGCCCGGCGCACGCGCCTGGAACTCGGCGAAGTGCGCCTCGTTGAGCACCTGCCGCGCCGTGGCGAGCCGGCCGCCGGTGTCGAGGTCGAGCATCCACGTCGTGCGGCCGAAGGGGCCGCTCGCATACTCCAGCCTCTCGGCACCCTCTGCCAGCACGTGGCGGGCGCTGGGTGGGCCCCACGCAGCGAGCACGGCCTCGCGCGCAAGCCCGGGCTGCGTCGGCGGCAAAGCGCAACCTGCGGCAGTCCACAGCGCGGCCATGGCGAGTGCGCGGGCCAGCGCGTGCGCCACGGCAGCGGGCGACAGCCTCGCCGAGATTCGGGGCAGGATCTTCATGGTCGCCTCCAGGCGGGGGCCGGCAAGTCCGGCAAGGGGCACAGGCGGAGCCGCACCAACTTCGGTGTACGCGGCTGCGGCTGCGTTCATTTCGCGTTCATTTCGCCAGCTGCACCCGGAGCACCGCCACATCGGGCGTCTCGGCATACAGCCGCGCCGTGGCCGCCGCGCGCTGTTGGAGCACCACACGCTGGTTGACGGAGCCCTTGTCGGTGACCTCACCCAGGTCCATCGAGGGCGGTTCAGTCAGCAGCAGGGCACGCGTGGGCCGGTTGGAGCTGCCGGTGCCGGCCGCATGCAACGCCGCCAGCCAACGGCGAAAGAAGTCGCGCACGCGCTCGTTCGCCAGCACCGCGGCGGCGGGCGCGTCTTTCTCGGCACCTGCCAATCCGCGCGCGTCTTCGAGGTGTGCAAAGACGAGCAGGCCCACCTCATCGCGATTGATGCCGGTCACCACCACGTCCTGCACCAGTGGGTGGCCGCTGAGGATGGCCTGCGCGCGCAATGGACCCACGCTCACGAACGTGCCGCTGGCAAGCTTGAAGTCCTCGGCGATGCGGCCGTCGTAGACCCGGCCCATCGCCGGGTCGGTCGGGTCGCGCAAGCGCACGGCGTCGCCTGTGCGATAGAAGCCCTCGCTGTCGAAGGCTTCGATGGTTTCCTCGATCGAGCGCAGGTATTCGCTCATCACGTTGGGGCCGCGAAAGCGAATCTCCTGCTTGCCCTCGACCTGCGTCAACTTGACCTCCACACCGGGCACGGGCAGCCCGATGTCGCCAGCCCGCACATCGGTGCCGAGCGCGAAGGTGCAGCTCGGCGCGGTCTCGGTCATGCCCAAGCCGGTAAAGATGGGAATGCGCTCACCCACGGTGCGCTCGGCCAGGCGGTCGAGCCGGTCCCACACCGCCTGCGAGAGCCCGGCGCCGGCAAACATGAAGGCGTGCACGCGCGAGAACAGGCGTTCGCTCAGCGCGTCGTCGGTTTCCATCGCGCGCGCCAGCTCCTCGAAGCCCTTGGGCACGTTGAAGTAGACCGTGGGCGAGATCTCGCGCAGGTTGGCTATCGTCTCGGCCATGCCCGCCGGTGTCGGCCGGCCATCGTCGATGTACAGCGTGCCGCCGTTGTAGAGCGCGATGCCCACGTTGTGGCTGCCACCGAACACATGGTTCCAAGGCAGCCAGTCCACCAGCACCGGCGGCTCTTCGGCCAGGAAGGCAAGACACTGGCGGATCTGCTGCAGGTTGGCGCACCACATGCGGTGCGTGGTGGCCACTGCCTTGGGCAGGCGGGTGCTGCCCGAAGTGAACAGGAACTTGGCGATCGTCTCGCCGCGCACCTTGTCGTGGGCGAGCTGTACCGCCGCCCCGGGCGCGCTCTCCACGAGCGAGGCAAAACGCGTCTCGACGCGTCCGCTGGGCACGCCGGTGGTATCGGTGAGCACCAGCTCGGCATCGCCCGGCAGGGCCGCCGTGATGGCGCGGGCATAGGGCCCCCAGCCACTGGCGAACACCATGCCCGGCGTGAGCGTGGCGAAGATGTGCTTCAGCCGCGCCAGGTCTTGCGACAAGGTCGAGTACGCCGGCGAGATGGGGGCGTAGGGCACACCCACCCAGCAGGCGGCGAGTGCGAGTGTGAGGTGCTGCAGGTCGTTGCCCGAGAGGATGGCGATGGGCCGCTCGGGCGAGATCTCGCCGTCGGCCATGCGCAGCGCCAGCGCCTGGCCCACGCGGCGCACACGCTCGAGCATCTGCCCATAGGTGATGCCCTGCCACGGCCGCTCGGCCGCCGGGTCCGGCCCTGGGGCGCGGCGCGCCACGAAGAGCTGGTTCGGCCGCGTCGCCGCATAGTGCTCAAGGGCGTCGGTGAGCAGCTCGGGGAATGCGGTGAGCGCCTCCGTGGAGCGCAGCAGCCAGCTGCCGTCGGCACGGTGCACGGCCTCGGCTTGAAGACAGCCGGCCACACGGGTGGCGCGCCAGCGGGGGGTGGCGGCGGCAGCAGCGGGAGGGAGGCTCATCCGGTGCATTTTGGCGCCCGCGGGAGCAACTCACACCACCGCTTCGATCAGGATCGGCCCCGGCCGCTTCAGCGCCGCACCAAGCACCACGCTGAAGCGCTCGGCCGTCTCGGCCCGCACGCCCTCGACGCCCATGCCCCGCGCCAGCGCCACCCAGTCGAGCACCGGGTCTTCGATGTCGAAAAGGCGCCGCGCATTCGCGCCCGGGGCGCCGGCGCCGGTCTGCGCGTACTCGCCATGCAGGATGGCGTAGCGTCGGTTGGAGAAGATCACCGTCACCACATCCAGCCGCTCGCGCGCCTGAGTCCAGAGCGCCTGCAGCGTGTACATGGCGCTGCCGTCAGCCTGCAACGCCACCACCTTGCGCCCGGGCGCCGCGATGGCCGCGCCGGTGGCCAATGGCAGGCCGAGGCCGATGGCGCCGCCGGTGAGCTGCAGGTAGTCGTGCGGTGCGGCGTGCCAGCTCATCGGGAAGAACTCGCGGCCCGAGCTCACGCTCTCGTCGCAGACGATGGCGCCCTCGGGCAACAGCGCCACCACGGCCCGCGCGACAGCGGCGGGGTCAAGCGCACCGGCGGGCAGCGGCAACTCCCGCCGCGCGGCCAACATGGGCTTCGCACCATCGGGCGCCGCGCCCACGGCAGCGGCCAGTTCGCGCAGCACATGTTGGCCGTCGTCCTCGGGCCGCGCGGCGGTGACCACCTCGCAGCCCGGCGGCAGCATCAAACCCGGCTTGCCTGGATAGGCGAAGAAGCCCACCGGCGCCTTGGCGCCCACGAGCACCATGCAGGTGGTGTTCTTGAGCGCGGCCAGGGCCTTGTCGACGACATAGGGCACGCGGTCGATCATGACGCGGCCCAGGCCGCGCTCGACGCGCGCGTTGGCTTGCTGGGCCAGCAAACGGGCGCCAGTGGCGCCGCAGATACGCGCGGCCAGTTCCAGCCCCTCGGCGCGCAACGCCCGGCCGGCCAACAGCAGCACGACGCCCGGGCCCTGGCCCCCCTTCAAGACGGTCACGGCGCGGGCCATCGAATCCGGCGCGCCCTCGTGTTCGCGCTCCTGTTCGCGCTCTTCTTCGCGCCCGCGTTCGCGCCCATGCCGCAGCGCCCCCCGCACGGCGCCCGACCCATGGGTTGGCGGTGGCACATCGGTGGCGCTCCAGGCGTGGTCGGCGGGCAGGATCAGCGTGGCGATGCGCCCGGGAGCCGCGCGCGCCTGGCGCACCGCTTCGGCCGCCAGTTCGCCCAGCCCCGCCGCCGAGCGGCTGCGACCCACCCAGTGCGACATCGGCCAAGCCAGGCCTTCGATATCGGTGGCCAGAGGCGCGTCGTGCTCGACATGGTGCGTGGCGTGGTCGCCGACGATGTTCACCACCGGCGAGAACGCGCGCTTGGCGTTGTGCAGGTTGGCCAGCCCGTTGGCCAGCCCCGGGCCGGTGTGCAGCAGCGTGCACGCGGGCCGCTCGGCCATGCGCGCATAACCGTCGGCGGCGCCGGTGACCACGCCCTCGGCGAGGCCGAGCACACAGCGCAAACGCGGCTGGCGGTCGAGCGCGGCCACGAAGTGCATCTCCGAGGTGCCGGGGTTGGCGAAACAGTGGTCCACGCCGTACGCGAGCAAGGTCTCGCACAGCAGGTCGGCGCCGGTGCGCGGATGCGTTGGGCTCATCAGGCAACCTCCGTGCTGCGCACTCGGTTTTCGCCTTGGGAGCGGCCCGGCGGTCTCATCAGGCAACCTCCGTGCTGCGCACTGCGGGTTTCGCCTTGGGAGCGGCCCGGCGGTCTCATGCCGCAGCCTCCACCGTACCCTCGTCGGCCTGCGCGCCTATCGATCGATAGCGCAAGGCGCCGTCGCTGCCGGATTCCACGGCCACCTCGCCGCGCGCGACCAGGTGGTTCAGGTGCGCCACGCTCTCACCGGTGGCCAGGCTGAGCTGCTCGCTGCGCGAATCGATCTGGCGGGCAAACAGCGAGCCGAAGACATCGACCGCGCGCTTGGGCTCCTCACGCAGGCTGCGCTTCAAGCGCTCCAGGCCCCGCGCATGCCCGGCCGCCAGCCGGTCGAGCCGTGCATGCAGGCCCCGAAACGGCTCGCCGTGCGCGGGCAGCACGAGCAGGGTGTCGGGCAGGCCCGCACGCAGCTTGGCGATGGAGGCCAGCCACGCCCCCAGCGGATCGGCATCGGGCTCGGTCGGAAACACCGAGACGTTGGAAGAGATGCGCGGCAGCACCTGATCGCCCGAGATCATGAGCTCACGCTGGTCGCACACCAGGCAGGCATGCTCGGGCGAGTGCCCCATGCCGACCACCACGCGCCACTCGTGCGCGCCGATCATGAAACGCTCGCCGTCCACCAAACGGCGCAGGCTGTCGGGCAGCGCGTGCACATACTTGCCGAAGCCGCCGAAGCGCGCGCGGTAGATGTCCAGCGCCTCTTCGGGCCAGCCGCAGCGGCGGTAGAAGCGGATGGCGTCGTCCGGCGCCTCGCGGCCGGTGTCGGCCACGAGCGTGCGGCACATGAGGTACTCCTCGCGCGTCATCCACAGCCGCACGTCGAACTTGCGCGTCAGCCAGCCGGCCATGCCCATGTGGTCGGGGTGCATGTGGGTCGCGATCACGCGCGTGATGGGGCGCCCGCCGAGCGCGCCATCGGGCGCCAGCAGCGCGCGCCAGGCGGCCAGCACCTCGGGCGTCTGGGTGCCGGTATCGACCACCGCCCAGCCCGGGCCATCGTCCAGCAGCCACAGGTTGATATGGTTGAGCGAGAAGGGCAGCGGCATGCGCAGCCACAGCACGCCAGGGGCGATCTCGCGCACGTGGCCCGGTTGCGGCGTCTCGCCGCAGGGGTAGGTCAGCCCGTGGGCGTCGCGGCCGGGTTCGCGGCTGGGGTCGCTGCTGGGGTCGGGGCTCGGATCGGTGGGGGTCATGGTGCTGGCGGATGCGGGCGAGTGCGGGCGAGTTCGGGCGGATGCGGGCGGATGCGGGCGAGTGCGCTGGGACGCGCTGGGATGCGCTGGGATGCGCAGGAATGCGGCGCTGTGAGGCCATCGCGGCCGTGGGCTGACGATAGCTGCTCCGCGCCGCGCCCGTTCAACGGCGGTTGCGGTCGAACACAATCCCGGGGTCTCGAGTTCGCAGCCACCACGGAGGCTTCATGAGCCCACAGGTCCTCGATCGCCTGGCCATCCGCGACCTCATCGAAAACTGGGCTGTCTGGCGCGACGCGGGCGACTGGGAACGCTTCGCCACCGTCTGGCACGATGACGGCGTGATGATGGCCACGTGGTTTCAGGGGCCGGCCAGGGAGTTCATCCGCGACACTCAGGAGGGCTGGGCGAAAGGGGTCAGCATCCTGCACTTCCTCGGTGGCAGCTCGATCGACCTGGCGGGCGATCGTGCCATCGTCCAGACCAAGATGACGATCTCGCAACGCGGCAAGGTGCAAGACGTGCCTTGCGACGTGGTTTGCACCGGACGCTTCTACGATTTCGTCGAAAGGCGCAGCGGGCGCTGGGGCATCGTGCTGCGCCAGCCCATCTACGAGAAAGACCGGGTGGATCCCATCGATCCGACGGCGCGACTCGAACTCGACCAGGCAGCGCTGGCGAAGTTCCCGCAGGGCTACCGGCATCTGGCCTATATCCAGACCCAGATCGGCTACACCGTGAAGCTCGACATGCCGCAGTTGACGGGCCCCGAGGTGGACCGGCTGTATGCGCGCGGCAACGCCTGGTTGTCCGGCGGCCTTCTGAGCGAGTAGGCAAACCCGCGGGCGCGCGGCGCCGGGCTTCCATCATCGAGTAGGCGCAGCGTCACAACCGACGAGAAACGTTGAGGACCCGCGTCAGGCCACGAGGTCAACCAGCTGCAGCAACTGCGACGGGCACGCCGGATCGTCCGCGTCGGTGACGAGGCAGATCTGGAGGCGATGTACGCCGAGCGCCCCAGTCGACACGGACACTGGATCCGGCCGCAGGTCGAGCCCTTCGACCTTGGGCGCGCCGTGCAGCGGGCGCATCCACGCCACGCGCCCGCGGGCGTCGATGCGGCCGAGCGCCGAGCCGACGCAGGCGCCATCGGCCACGTTGTCGCCGCTGGCCTCGGCCACGGCGGTGAAGAGGAAGCCACCGCCGCAATGCGCGGGCAGCGCCGCGGCATCGGTGTAGCCGTAGGCCACGCCCCGCACGCGCCCCAGGTCGCAGGGGCGCACCTCGCGCAGCCGCGGCGCGACGTGGGCAGCGCCCGTGAGCCACGCCAACGTTTCGGCAAGCTCGAAATGCAGCGTCGCATTCGTGCCGCGCTCGCCGTCGCCACCGCGTTGCAGCAGCACGAACTGATCGCGATGCCACAGCGCACCTTCGATGTTGATGCCGCCGAGTGCGGCACGCAGCGGTGCGTACAGCGGCGCCAGGTCGAGGGCGCGCACCTGCCCGGCCAGGGGCTCGCCGGCCCCATCCAGCGGCACGACCATGGCGCGATCGCGTCGTGGCGTGGAACCCGAACCGAGCGCCAGCAGGGCCGCGCCGCCATGCCAGCCGGCGCGGCCCGGCGGCAGCAGCAGCAAGGTCTCCAGATCGGGCTTGCGCTTCTTGCGTGCGCTCTGGCCGAGCGGCAGCCTGCCGGCGGCGATGCGGTGCAGCGCGCCTGGCGAATGATGATCGTGGAACACGCCCAGGTGCAGTTCGTCGTCGGCCACCACGTACACGCGACCGAAAGCGCACACCAGACCGCTGGCCGCGCTCAGGTGCGGCTGGCCCCGGGGGTGGACAGTCGCGTCGACCTCCAACTCGCGCAGCAGCCGCGGCCGCAGCGCGGGCCGCCGGCCGGCATGGGCCATCGGCGTGCCCGGGCCGACACGCCGCGACAGCGTGCCCGGGCTGACGCGCTGCGACAGCGCGCTCGAGCCCACGCGCTGCGCCGGCGCGCTCAGGCCAGCGCCCCGCGCCGGTAGTCACTCGGCGCCATGCCCAGGTGGGCGCGGAAGACGCGGCTGAAATGCGCCATGTTCTGGAACCCGGCCGCAAGCGCGATGTCGGTGATGGAGCGGTGCGCGCAGGCGCGATCCACAAACGCCTGCCGGCAGGCCTCGAGCCGACGCGCGAGGATGTAGCCGGCCACGCCGTCGGCCTCTTCGGCGAAGGCGTTGTAGAGCTGCCGGCGGCTGACATTGAGCGCGCGCGCGATTCCGTCCACCGTGAGGCCTGGGTCGGCCAGATGCAACGCCACATGCTGCTTGATGCGCTCGCGCAGCGCCTCGCGTTGCGTCTGCGCCGTGGCCAGGCCGGCGAGGTCGAGCAGCGACAGGTGCACGAGCTGGGTGATGGCATCGCCGACGCCGCGCGCGCTGGCCTCGGGCATGCTCGGCAGCTCGCGGAAGGCGTTGCGCATCGTCTCCAGCGCCAGGCGCGAGATGCCGCCGCTGCCGCCCAGGCGCCGTGCCATCAGCGGCTCCAGCGTTGCGGGGCTCAGGCCGCGTTCGGCGAAGGCGCGCTTGGGCAGCATCACGATCAGGTGCTCCACGCGCTCGGGGTTGGCCACCGCATAGCTGTCGGTGGTGTCGTAGATGCTCCACTGCCCCGGCGTGACCCAGGTCTCGCGGCCCTTCTGCTCGACACCGGCGCAGCCGTTCCACGGCGCGACGATCTTCAGGTACGGCGTCTCGGTGGCGCGGGCGAGTGCCGAGCTGCGCATCACGCGGTGACGCGTGGCCTCCAGGTGCGTGAGCACCACCTCGCCGGCATGCCAGGTGCTGGCGCGGCCGCTGAAGTCGGTGTCGCCGTATTCGTCGGCCTTCAGGCCCTGGAAGAGGCTCGAGACCCAGCCGCGCCAGAAGGCGACGCGCTCGCCCGGCGCGACCTGGGCGGTGTCCATGAGTTGCGGCTTGGTCGAAGGCATGGCGGGGTCCCGGCTTCGGGGCCGCGAGCTTAGCGCCAGCAGCGACCTTCCTGTACTCAGCGGGCCCATCCATCCGCAGGCCGCAGGCCGCAGGGGGCATGCGGCCCGGCATCCGGGGTTGGACATCGGGTAAGCCCCAGGGGGCGGTGCACGCGCCGGCAAGCGGCGTGCACGCACGGCAAAGCGCCCGGGCATCCACCTGCCCAGAATCGCGGCCGGTACCGAAATCAAACCGACCGGAGACTCCCCATGGATCGAAGCGACCCGAAGCGCCCCGCCGACCTCCCAGCTCGCGAATCCACTCCCTGCCACGGCGTGCAACGCCGCCGCGTCGTGCAGGCGCTGGCCGCCGGCGCCGCAGCCAGCGCCGGCGTGCCCGGCCTCCTGCAAGCGCAGGGTGGCCCGGTGCGCATCGGCTACGCCATCGCCCGCACCGGCCCCTCGGCCGGCGGCGCGCAGGTGAGCCAGGAACCCAATTTCCTGCTCTGGGCCGAACAGCAGAACGCGGCCGGCGGGCTGAACGTGAAAGGTGTCAAGCGCCAGATCGAACTCATCAGCAGCGACACGCGCAGCGATATCGAGACCGCCGTGCGCACCTACGAGAAGCTGATGGGCAGCGACAAGGTCGACCTGATCCTGCCGCCCTGGGGCAGCAATGCCAATTTCGCGGTGGCACCGCTGGCCAACAAGTTCGGCTACCCCTTCCTCGCGCCGACCGCGCTCTCGCGGCGCCTGGTGGAGATGAAGCTGCCCTACTTCTTTCTGCTGCTGCAGCAGCCCAAGCCGATGATGGATGCGCTGGTGGACATGTTGAAAGGCAACGGCGCCAAGACCGTGGCCGTGATCTATATCGACGATCTGTTCGGCCTGGAGAACTATGCCGCGCTCAAGGTGGCGCTCGGCGGCACCGGCATCACCATCGTCGAGGAGAAGAGCTACCCGCTCGGCGTGAAGGACCTCTCGCCGGTGCTGCGCAGCATCAAGGACAAGAACCCCGATGCCTTCATCGGCCTGACCTACCCGCCCGACACCATCCTCGCCAGCCGCCAGAGCAAGGAGATCGGCTTCAACCCGAAGTTCTTCTATGCCAGCGTGGGCACCGCGTTCCAGCTCTACCGCAACGTGATGCAGGCCGGGGCCGAGGGCGTGCTCGGCATGGGCAGCTGGAACCAGAAGACGAGCCCCGGCGCCAAGGCCTACTTCGAAGCGCACGTGAAGAAGTTCGGCGCCACGAAGGAGCCCGACCGCTGGGCGAGCGGGCATGCCTGGGCCGGGCTGCAGATCATGACCAACGCCGTGGCCAAGGTGGGCCTGGACCGCAAGGCGATGCGCGACTATGTGGCCAACACCGTGCACGACACCATCGTCGGCAAGATCCGCTTCCAGGGCAGCGAGAACGTCGGCATCCCCGGCAGCGTGAGCCAGTGGCAGAAGGGCGAGTTCGAGGTCGTGTGGCCGAAGGCGATGGCCACGGCGCAGCTGGTGGCGGCCAAGCCGGCGTGGGTTTGACGGTCCGCGCCACCCCTGCTCCGACCCATGACTTCCGCGCGCTGAGGGCGGCGTGACCGCGCTCGCCTGGTTCGAGCTCATCGCCTCCGGCCTCATCACCGGCGGCGTGTATGCGCTCGTCGGGCTGGGCTTGAACCTGCAGTACGGGCTCATGCGCATCCTGAACATCGCGCACGGCGAGTTCCTGATGCTCGGCGCCTTCCTCACCTGGATGGCCAGCACGGCGTGGGGGCTGAGCCCGCTCGTGATGATCCCGGTGACCTTCGGGGGGCTGATGGCGCTGGGCATCGGCATTCACCGCCTGACGTTCAGGCGCCTGGCCGCCACCAGCCCCGACCTCGACGTGTTCGAGGCGCGTGGGCTGATGGTTGCCTTCGGCCTCATGTTCCTGGTGCAGAACTTCGCGCAGGTGGTGTGGGGTGCCGACCTGCGCGGCTACGACTATCTGGCCGACCCGGTGGCGCTGCCTGTCTTTGGCGGAAGCGCGCAGTTCGCGGGCAACAAGCTGCTGCTGCTGGTGTTGTCGCTCGCCATCAGCGCCGCGCTCATCGTCGTGCTGCGCCTCACGCTGTGGGGCAAGGGCGTGCGCGCGCTGATGCAATCCCCGGCCGGCGCGCAGCTGGTGGGCATCGACACCGAGCGGCTGCACCCGCTGATGTTCGGCGCCGGCCTGGGCCTGTCGGGCGTGGCCGGCTGCCTGCTCTCCACCGCCTACACGATCTCGCCCTCGATGGGCGAACCCTACACCGTGACGGCACTCATCGTCATCACGCTCGGCGGCTTCGGCCACATGGGCGGGGCCCTTGTGGGCGGGCTGGCGCTCGGTGTCATCGAGGCGGTGGGCATGCACTTCACCAATCCGTCGCTGAAGTCGCTGCTCAGCTACGCGGTCTTCATCGGCGCGCTGCTCTGGAAGCCGAACGGCCTCTTCAACAAGCGCAAGTAGCACCAGCAGAGCAAGCAGAACGAGGCCGAGGCACCGATGAAATCGACGCTGGGCACCTCACGTTTCACGCGGCCCGCCGGCACCACACGCTGGCGGTTCGCGAAGGAACACCTCTTCGGCTGGCTGCTCGATACGCGCGGCCTGGGCCGTGACGCCTGGGTGCTGTTCGCGCTCACCGGCTGGGCGCTCGCCGTTCCGCACTACGGCAGCGACTTCGCCATCTCGCTCACGCTCACCTGCCTGATGTACGTGGCACTGGCGACGAGCTGGACGCTCTTCTGCGGCAGCACGCGCTACCTGTCGCTGGCCACCTCGGCCTTCTTCGGCATTGGCGCCTATGTCGGCGCGCTCACCATCGAGCAGTACGAGTGGGCCGGCGTCATCTTCTTCGGCGCCGGCGTCGCCGCGCTGGTCGCGGTGGTGATGGGCAGCGCCGTGCTGCACCTGCGCGGCACCTACTTCGCGGTGCTCACCTTCGGCATGACCGAGCTCATCCGTCACGCCGTCACCTACTGGGAAAAACAGGTCACCGGCACCGTGGGCCGCGTGCTCACAGAGGTACCCGAGCGCGACGTGGTCTACCTCACCGTGCTCGGGCTGGCGGTGCTCGCCGTGCTCGTGAGCATGATCGCGCGGCGCACGCGCTTCGGCCTCGCGCTCGCCGGCATCGGCGCCGACGAGCAGCGCGCGATGACGCTCGGCGTCAACACCCGGCTCATCAAGATCATGGGCTTCGCGCTCACCGCCGCCTTTGCCGGCGCGGTGGGCGCGGCAATGAGCGTGCGCTGGACCTACATCGACCCGACCACCGTCTTCAACCCCTTCATCGGCTTCCAGACCGTGCTCATCGCGCTCATCGGCGGCATCGCCACGCTGTGGGGGCCGCTCATCGCCGCCATCGTCTTCAGCCTGCTCGCCGAGACGCTGCGCCTGCACGCGCCGCAGCTCTATTTGATGACGCTCGGCCTGCTGCTGATCCTCTCCGTCCTCTACTTGCCGGGAGGTCTCGCCTCCATGCGCTGGACCAGCTTCACGGCCTGGCGCGACGACGTTCGCGGCTGGTGGCGCGAGCGCGAGGACAAGGCCAAGCGCGCCGCCCGCCGCGAGCGCGAGGCACGCTACGGGGTGGGTTCATGAGCAGTGGGGCAGAGGTTTGTGTTCGACGATGGGCGCGAGCAAGGCCGCGGGCGGGACAGCGGCCGGGCTTAGCTGCGACGGCCCCTCGCTGGGGCTCGGGGCTGCCCTGCGCTGCTCGAACCCAAGGCCCGCGCGCGGAACTCGTTGCACTCGCTGCGCTCGTGCCACTCGGACAGCCGCGCGAGTCAGATGTGGAGGCTCGCGAGTACGCTCGCGGGCCTTGGGTTCTGCGCTGCTCGGCGCCGCAGATGCGCCCCGCCGCTGTCCCGCCCGCGGCCTTGCTGGCTCCATGGGCTGTGTTCGACGAGAACGTTCCACGGTACCTCACGCCATGAACGGCCACCCGCTGCTCGAAGCCCGGCACGTCACTGTGCGCTTCGATGGCCTCGTCGCCGTCGACGATGTGAGCGCCGCCTTCGCGGCCGGCGAGCTGGTGGGCATCATCGGCCCCAACGGCGCCGGAAAGACTACTTTCTTCAACGCGCTCTCGGGCGTGCAGCAGCCCACCAGCGGCGAGCTCTACGCGATGGGCCGCAGGCTCACCGGCAGCCAGCCGCACAAATACGCCGGCCTCGGCATCGCGCGCACCTTCCAGACGCCGCGCATCTTCGGCGGCCTCAGCGTCGCGGCCAACGTCGACTTCGGCCTGCAGTTCGCCGGCCGCCACCGCGCCGGCGCTTGGCTCTTGAAAGACGAGGACAGCATCCTGCACGTCGTGGGCCTGGCCGATCAGCGGGACCTCCCCGCCGCCGCCATCACGCCCAGCCAACAGCGGCTGCTCGAGATCGGCATGGCGCTCGCCACCCGGCCCAAGCTGCTGCTGCTCGATGAAGTGGCCGCCGGCCTCACCGAGGCCGAGATCGATTCGATGGCGCAGCTCATCCGGCGCCTGCGCGACGAACTCGACCTGACGGTCATCTGGATCGAGCACGCGGTGACGACGCTGCTCAAGTACGTGGAGCGCGTGATCGTGCTGCACCAGGGCCGCAAGATCGCCGACGGCGCGCCGGCGGAGGTGGTGCGCAATGCCGAGGTGATCGAGGCCTACCTGGGCGACGAGATGGTGGAGGCGGCATGAAGGCCGGCACCCTGGTGCACGGGCGATGAAGAACGAAGTTGAAGACGCCCTCGGCCGCCGCCTGGCCCACCTGAAGGTCATCGGCCTCAGCGCGGGCTACGGCCCCTTCCTCGTGCTGCGCGACATCCGGATCGAGGCACGGCCCGGGCTCACCGTCATCCTCGGCCCCAACGGCGCCGGCAAGACCACGCTGCTGAAGGCGATCGTCGGGCTCATCCCGCGCGCCGCCGGCAAGCTGTGGTTCGACGGCGCCGAGATCGATCCCGAGGCGAAGACGAGCGAGATCGTCAAGCACGGCCTCACGCTCGTGCCCGAAGGCCGGCAGCTCTTCCCGCAGATGACGGTGCGCGAGAACCTCGAACTCGGAGGTTGGCTCGTCGACAAGGCCGAGCGGGCACGCCGCCTGGAGCACGTGCTCGCCGACTTTCCGAAGCTGGCCGAACGCATCGGCCAGCGCGCCGGCACCATGAGCGGCGGCGAGCAGCAGATGGTGGCGGTGGGCCGCGCGATGATGAGCGCGCCGCGCCTCCTGATGCTCGACGAGCCCTCGCTCGGCCTGGCGCCGAAGATGGTGGACGAACTGCTCGGCATGGTGCGCCGCATCGCCGACCAGGGCACCACGGTGCTGATTGTGGAGCAGAGCGTGCGCAAGGCGCTGGCCGTGGCCGACCGCGGCTACGTGCTCGAGCGCGGGCGCATCGTCGCCAGCGGGCCCGCGTCACTTCTATCGCGCAGCAGCGTCGTGCGCGAGGCTTATCTCGGCAAGACCGACGAACGTACATCCGCCAGCCGCGCCGCTGGTATCGCCACCGCAATTGGAAAGGGAGAGAGCCCCATGTCCGACTTCAGCATGCTCATCAACGGCCTCGCCGTCAGCGCCGAAAAGGGCGCCACCTTCGACCGCCGCAACCCGCTGGACGGCAGCGTCGCCACGCGCGCACCGGCCGCCTCGCCCGCCGATGCCGTGGCCGCCTGCGACGCCGCCGCCGAGGCCTTCAAGACCTGGAAGGACACCGGCCCCAGCCAGCGCCGCATGCTGCTGCTCAAGGCCGCCGATGCGCTGGAGGCGAAGACACCCAAGTTCATCGAGGCCGTGCCCGCCGAGACCGGCGCCACCGGCACGTGGGCCGGCTTCAACGTGATGCTCGCCGCCGGCATGATCCGCGAGGCGGCCTCGATGACGACGCAGATCGGCGGCGAGGTCATCCCGTCCGACGTGCCGGGCTCGCTGGCGATGGGCCTGCGCCAGCCCGCCGGCGTGGTGCTCGGCATCGCGCCGTGGAACGCGCCCATCATCCTGGGCGTGCGCGCCATCGCCGCGCCGCTGGCCTGCGGCAACACGGTGATCCTGAAGGGCAGCGAGAACTGCCCGCGCACGCACCAGCTCATCATCGAGGCGTTCCAGGACGCGGGCTTCCCGCCGGGCGTCGTCAACTACATCACCAACGCCCCGGCCGATGCCGGCGCGGTGGTGGAGGCGATGGTGGCGCACCCGGCCGTGCGGCGCGTGAACTTCACCGGCAGCACGCGCGTGGGCAAGCTCATCGCGCTCACCTGCGCCAAGTACCTGAAGCCCGTGGTGCTGGAGCTCGGCGGCAAGGCGCCGCTGGTGGTGCTGGACGATGCCGAGCTCGAAGCGGCGGTGAACGGCGCCATCTTCGGCGCCTTTGCCAACAGCGGCCAGATCTGCATGAGCACCGAGCGCATCATCTGCGACCGCAAGATCGCCGACGACTTTGCGGCGATGTTCGTGAAGAAGGCCAAGAGCCTGCCGCTCGGCGACCCGCGCAAGCCGGAGCCCGTAGTGCTGGGCAGCGTCATCGGCATGGGCACTGTGGAGCACTGCAACGCGCTCATCGACGACGCGCTGGCCAAGGGCGCCAAGCTGCTGTGCGGCGGCAAGGCCGACAACACGCTGATGCCCGCCACCGTGCTGGACCACGTGACGCCGAAGATGCGCATCTACCACGAGGAGACCTTCGGCCCCGTGAAGTGCATCGTGCGCGTGAGCGGCGTCGACGAAGCGGTGGAGTGCGCCAACGACAACGAATACGGGCTCTCGGCAGCGGTGTTCGGCAAGGACACGGCGCGCGCCATCGCGGTGGCGCGGCGCATCGAGAGCGGCATCTGCCACGTGAACGGGCCGACGGTGCACGACGAGGCGCAGATGCCGTTTGGCGGCGTCAAGGGCTCGGGGATGGGGCGGTTTGGCGGGCGGGCCGGGATTGCGGAGTTCACCGAGCTGCGGTGGATTACGGTGCAGACGGGGGAGAGGCACTATCCGTTCTGAGCTTTGGCTCCTTGGCTTGAGAGCAAAGCCCGCGTTCGACGATTGGCGCGGGCAAGGCCGCGGGCGGGAGCCCGTCGGGGCTTAGTTGCGGCGGTCGGGCCCTGGGGGGCCCGACTCCCTTCCGCTGCTCGGCCTGGGGTCGCGCTCACAACTCGCTTCACTCGCTGCGCTCGTTTCGCTCAGACAGTGTTCGCGAGTCAGTTGACGAAGCGCGCGAATACGCGCGCCGACCCCAGGCCTGCGCTGCTCAGCGCCGCAAATGCGCCCCGCCGGGCTCCCGCCCGCGGCCTTGCTGGGGTGCGGGCTGGCATCCCCGCCACATTTCACACCTGCTAGGGAAAGCCCGCACCCACTGCCCACCCGGGTGGGGTGTCGGGAGCAAGTGATCTGTCTGGTTCTTAGCAAGTAGTCTGTCCGGTTTGTGGAGGAGCGATGCAAGCCCCCATAAGCCGGACCCGCTACGAGCAGGAGAACCGGAAGATGAGATTCGAACAGGCATACGTTGGCTGGCTGCAAGGTCGGCTGACGCAGTCCGAGGCAGCGATGCTGCTGGGGCAATGCGAGCGCAACTTTCGCCGCCACGTGCAGCGCTACGAGGCCGACGGGTTGGACGGGCTGCTGGACAAGCGGCTGAGCCAGATCTCCAAGCGCCGGGCGGGTGGTGCGGAGATTGACCAGGTGGTGCAGACCTACAAGAGTGGGTTCGGGGGCTGGAACGTGGCGCACTTTCACAGCAAGTACCGCCGCGAGCTCGCAGGCACGCGCAGCTACACCTGGGTGAAGACGGTGCTGCAAGGCGCCGGGCTGATCAGGGCGGCCAAGCGTCGAGGCAAGCACCGGATCAAGCGCGAGCGCGCGCCGCTGCCCGGGATGATGGTGCATCAAGACGGCAGCACGCACCGCTGGGTGCCCGATGCGCTGTGGGACCTGGTGGTGACGATGGACGATGCCACGGGGGAGCACACGAGCATGTTCTTCTGCGCGCAGGAGGGCACGGCGTCGAGCTTTCACGGCATCGGGCAGACGGTGGCGCGCTACGGGTTGTTTGCCAGCCTGTACACCGACCGCGGCAGCCACTACTTCCTCACGCCCGAGGCGGGCGGCAAGGTCGACCGGCAGAACTTGACCGAGGTGGGCCGAGCGCTCAGGCAGCTTGGCATCGAGCACATCGCGGCGTACTCGCCCGAGGCCAGAGGCAGAGGCGAACGCGCGTTCCAAACGCATCAGGGCCGGCTACCGCAAGAGCTGGCGCGCGCGGGGATTGCGCAGATGGATGCGGCCAACCGGTACCTGGAGCAGACCTATCGCCAGGCGCACAACCGGGAGTTCTGCGTGGCCAGCACGATGCCGGGCACGGCGTACGTGCCGTTCCTGGCCGGCAGCCTGCCCGACGTGCTGTGCGAGCAACATGAGCGCACGGTGGGCAACGACAACTGCGTGAGCTTCGCCGGCATGAGCCTGCAGCTGCCTGCCAACGAGATGAGGCACCACTACGTGCGCGCCAGGGTTCGCGTGCACCGCTACGTGGACGACACGCTGGCGGTGTTCCATGGCCCGCGCAAGCTGGCCGAGTATGGCGCCGACGGGTGCGCCAAGCACAGCAAGGAGGTATTCAGAGCGGCCGCTTGAGGGTCGCCGTCGATGCGCGTGCGCGGGCAGCAAAGCCGCTACGGGCTACGCCCTGCGCGCCTTTGCTGCCCGCGCACAATCAAGGTCAGAGAGCGGACAACCTACTTGCTACCAAACCGGACAAGTCTATTTGCTGCCGACATGCCCACCCGGGTGGGGTGGACTCAACCAACTGCGTGGCTTAACCTGCAAGGCATAGATCGGCACCAATCAAGTGCCGCAGGGAGGGACGATGCCGCATTCACCACCTGTGCCCCGAACGGCAGGGCTCGCCCGTGCGAACAAGTCGCTCAGGCTGCAAGGCCCGGGCGCCCGGCGCTGGTCGGCGAAGCACGGTGACAGGCCCTCGTGCGTGCGCTACCAAGTCGACGCGGGAGGCCAGCGACGGCAAACCACCGTGGAGCTGGTCCTCGATGAGGCAACAAAGCTCCGCCGCGAGGCAACCGGACGCGCCCGTGGCTGACATCGTTGAGTGGATCTCTTCGAACAAGAACTGGCTGTTCGAAGGGGTGGGAGTTGTGGTCGCTGCTGCTGTCGCCAAGTGGCTCTGGGGCTTTCGTCGTCGGAAGCTGCGCGAAGGCTCATCGCCATCGTCAGGAAGGAACTTCAACTCGAGGCCTCGATGTACACATGTCTACAGATCTTGTCGGTGTCCGTGTTCGAGAAGACCCAGCTCTCATGCGCCTTCCGGGCCGACGAGTCCACAACTGATTCACCCGACGACGCTAATCAGTTGATGTTGTTCAACTTTTAACCGGACAGTAATGTCCTAATCTCTGCTTGGAGGAACATCATGATTAGTTCGAAAGAGGTTGATTGTGTTCACCGTATTGGGAAATCGTCACGTTATCCGCTCTCGTGTATTGCCGTTCTAGTCGCGATTTTGGTGGCACCAGCGAGCGCCCTTGCTCTCGAATGGGGTCCCCTTAAGAACGAAGGTTGCAGTGGAGCCGGATTCGCGCGCTGGGCTGCGGTTCTTTGGAATATTCCCTCGGGAGCTTCCTGGGAGAACACATGCAAAACGGCATCGCTGCGACACAACGACCAAGACTATCCTACCGTCGAGTGCGTGAATGAGAATGGTGTCAGGATGTGGGGCAAATTCGATTTGCCGAGCGAAAATTGTTCGCTGACCACGAACTTCAAGTGGGGTGACTTGAAGAGGGAGGGTTGCGATGGCCCCGGAACTTCGCGCTATTCTGCGGTCCTTTGGGGTATTCCCGCCGGCTATAATTGGGAGGCTGCGTGCAAAGCGAAGCTGCTGCCGCACACCGACGGCAAAGAATATAAGGCCACTTGCGAGCAGATCAATCAAGGTGTTAATATCTGGGGTAGATTCTCTTTGCCAGACGCAGCGTGTCAGGTTGATATTCCAGCCCTAGGGAAGCGCTGAACAACGCGCAGTCGGCCCAGTATTTGGGTTTCACGGCGCTGAGGTGATCGCGTTCAGGGCGTGCGGCTGTTCGCAGGGTGATGCGGTGCCGCATTTCAGCCTCTTCGAGGCCCTCGCTCATGCGGTGGACGCACTGATGCCCTGGGCCATCAATCGTCGTCGGGCGATGTACAGGTTGGCCAGCGCGGCCTGCGCCTTCGCTCGGGCCTCGTTCTTGGCGATCCCGCGGTAGCTGACCTTGCGGTACCCGAACAGGTTCTTGATCACGTGGAACGGGTGCTCGACGATGGCCCGCACCTGCGCCTTGCGTCGCTCGAACCACTCGTACAGCGCCTTGCGCGGGCCTTCAGGCATGGCCTTGAGTTGCCCGCGCTTCATGGCAATGCGCCAGTCGATGTCCTCACGCAGCCGGCCGTCAGCCTGTGCGCTGGTGATCTCGCCTCGCTTGTCCAGCCCGGTGTAGCCGCTGTCGCCGTGAACCTGGCTCTCCTGCCCATGCAGCAGTTCATGCCCGTGCGCCACGTCAGCTTCGTGAGCCGCCGTGCACACGACGCTGTGGATCAACCCCGACTCGGCATCCACGCCAGAG
>JANNRI010000121.1:0-78445 GCA_031401195.1 Burkholderiales bacterium | reverse complement strand
CGCTGCAGGCGAACAAGATCGACGTGATGTACATGCTCGACGCCACGCCGGAGCGCGCACAGGCGGTGGATTTTCCGCAGGCTCCCCTGCTCTACTACTCGCTGGCCGTGCTGGCGCGCGAGGATCTGGCGGTGACGCAGTGGAGCGACCTGGACAAGCCCAGCGTGCGCATCGCCGTGCCCCAGGCCAGCAGCATGGACAAGTTCGTCAGCGAGCACACGCCCAAGGCCACGATCCAGCGCTTTCCGGGTAACGCCGAGGCGATTGCCGCGTTCCAGGCCGGACGGGCCGACGCGGTATGCCTGTTCCACCCGCCTCTGCTGGTGGCGCGCAAGAATTTGGGCAGCGGCAAGATCGTGGTGCCCAAACCCGCCATGTTCCAGGCCTCCAGCGCGGCGCTGCGCAAGGACGACAAGCCGTTCCGCGATTTTGTCGACAACGCCTTCTCCACCCACTACAAAAGCGGCCAGACGCAGAAATGGTATGAGGAATTCCTGACCGGTTTTGGCCTTGACCCGAAAGCGTCGCCAGCGGTGATGAAGGAAATGCTCTGACGCCGCCTTGAAGGAACAGCCGGGCCGCACGCCGCATGTACCAGTGGGATTTCACGCCGGTCCTGGCCAACTCGGGCCTGCTGGCGGCGGGCCTGTCCAACACACTTAAGCTCACCGCCACCGCGCTGGTTTTCGGCGTTCCGCTCGGCCTGGGTCTGGCGTTGCTGCGCCTTGCGCGGCTGCGGGCGTTGTCGCTGCCGGCCGGCTTTGTGGTCGAGTTCTTTCGCACCACGCCGCCGCTGGTGCAACTGTTCTGGTTCTTCTTTGCGTTGCCGATCCTGATCCGGGTCGAGATGACGCCCTTTGTCGCCGCCGCCATCACGTTCTCGATCCAGTCCTCGGCCTTCTTCGCCGAAGTCTTTCGCGCCGGCATCGTATCCATCGACCGCGGCCAGTCGGAAGCGGCGCGCGCGCTGGGCATGACCGGCGCCCAGGCGATGCGCCGCGTGATCCTGCCGCAAGCCGTCAAGCGCATGATCCCTGCGTTCATGGAGCGCTCGATCGAGCTGATGAAGACGACCACGCTGGTGGCCACGGTGTCGTACGCCGACTTGCTGTTCCAGGCCAACGAACTGGCGCAGAAGACGTTCCGGCCGCTGGAGGTCTTCACCGTCACGGCGCTGATCTATTTCACGGTCATCTATGCCGCCAGCCTGGTGGCGCATCGCGTCGAGCGCCGCCTGGCCGTCAGCGGCGAGACCACGGTGCACTGATGGCCGCGCCATGAATCACCGCTGGAACTTCGATGCGGTATGGGCCAACCCGGAAGCGCTGCTCGCAGGCGCGGCCGGCACGCTGCGCATCTTCGCCATCTGCCTGGTGCTCGGCCTCACCCTTGGCCTGCTGGTCGGCCTGGGGCGGTATTCGAGGCGCTGGTGGATCTACCTGCCGGCCAGCGCGTTCGTCGAGTTCTTTCGCAATACGCCGGTGCTGGTGCAGATCCTGTGGTTCTATTTCGCGCTGCCGATGCTGCTGCCGTTCGAGGTCAGCCCGCTCACGGCCGCCGCTTTAGGCATCTCGCTCAATTCGGCTGCGTTCTCGGGCGAGATCTTCCGCGGCGGCATCCAGTCGCTCGAGCGCGGCCAGTGGGAGGGCGCGCAGGCGCTGGGCATGACACCCGGCCAGGCGATGCGCCGGGTCATCCTTCCGCAAGCCATTCAGCGCATGCTGCCGGCGCTGACGAACCGGGCCATCGAGATCTTCAAGATGTCCACGCTGGCCTCGGCGGTGGCCTACGTCGAGCTGCTGCAACAGGGCAAGCTGATCGCCTCCATCAACTTCAACCCGATCGAGGCCTACACCGTGATCGCGCTGCTGTTCTTCGTGTTCCTGTATCCGCTGGTGCAGGCCACGTACGTGCTCGAGCGCAGACTGCGCCAGGGCGATTGAGATCCATGACGAATGCCCCCACTGCTGCCCCAGATGTGGCCTCCGCCCCCGCATCCGCCCCCGTATCCGCATCCGCATCCAAATCCACTTCACCTCTGTTGCGAGTGACGGCGCTGCGCAAGCAGTTCGGGCAGGCGGAAGTCCTCAAGGGCATCGACCTCAGCGTGGCGCCCGGCAACCGCATCGCCATCCTGGGGGCGTCGGGTTCGGGCAAGAGCACGCTGCTGCGCTGCCTCAACTTCATGGAAAAGCCCAGCAGCGGGCGCGTCGAGCTTGGCGGCAGCGCCGTCGGTACCGAGCGCACGTTACGCGATGGCAGCGTGCGCACCGACTACAGCGAGCGTGAGCTGACTCGCGTGCGCCAGCGCGTGGGCATGGTGTTCCAGCAGTTCAACCTGTTTCCGCACATGACGGCGCTGGGCAACGTCATGGAGGGCCTGCTCACGGTGCGCGGCACAGCGCGTGCGTTGGCCGCCACCCAGGCCCGTGCGCAGCTGGCCCGCGTGGGCCTGGCCGACAAGGCCGACGAGTACCCGGCCCGGCTCTCCGGCGGCCAGAAGCAGCGCGTGGCGATCGCGCGCGCGCTGGCGCTGGAGCCCGAGTTGCTGCTGTTCGATGAACCCACCTCGGCGCTCGACCCGGAGTTGGTGGGCGAGGTGCTGCGCGTGATCCGCACGCTGGCTGACGAGGGCCGCACCCTGCTGCTGGTGACGCACGAGCTGGGCTTCGCCTACCACTTTGCCAGCCGTGTGCTGTTCATTGCCGACGGCGTGATCCACGAACAGGGCACGCCCGATGAAGTGCTCAAGCGCCCACGCCAGGCCCGCACGCAGGCCTTCCTGGCGAGCCACAACGAATTCAGTTTCTGAGCTCGCCAGCCACCCGCATCCGCACCCGCACCCGAACCCGCATCCAGCACCCAGCACCCAGCACCCAGCACCCAGCATCCAGCATCCAGGACCCGACCAAATGAACGCCCCCAGCTCCGAGAGTGCCCAGGGTTATGCCGCCGACGCACGCAACGACAGCGTGCTGGTTTATGTGAACGGCGAGTTCTTCCCGCGCAGCCAGGCCATGGTGTCGGTATTCGACAGCGGTTTCGCGCTCGGCGACGGGGTCTGGGAAGGCCTGCGCCTGGTCAAGGGCCGCCTGGTCAGCCTGCAGGCGCATCTGGACCGCCTGTACGAGGGCGCGAAATCGATCGCGCTGGACATCGGCATGGACCGCGCGGCGCTCGAGCGGGCGCTCTGGCTCACCCTCGAGCGCAACGGCATGACCGATGGCGCCCACATGCGGCTGATGGTCACCCGCGGCGTCAAGAAAACCCCCAACCAGGACCCACGCTTCGTCATCGGCGGCGCCACCGTCGTCATCGTCGCCGAATACAAGACGCCCAAACCCGAGACCCGCGCGCGGGGCCTGTCGTTGTTCACCTCGACCTTCCGCACCAGCGGGCCGGATGTGTTTGACATGCGGCTGAACTCGCACAGCCGGCTCAACCTGATCCAGGCGTTGATCCAGGCCATCCACGCCGGCGCCGATGAAGCGTTGATGCTCGACCCGCGAGGCTTCGTCGCCAGCTGCAACTCGACCAACTTCTTCATCGTGCGCGGCAACGATGAACTCTGGACCTCGAGCGGAAACTACAGCTTCAACGGCATCACGCAGGCCAATGTGATCGCCGCCTGGCGCGCGGCTGGCAAGGTGGCGCGCGAGTGCGACTTCACGCTGGCCCAGGTCTATTCAGCCCGGGAAGCGTTCGTGACCGGCACGCTCGGCGGCGTGACGCCGGTGACGCGCATCGACGGGCGGCCGATCGGCGACGGCAAGCCGGGCCCGGTGACGGCGCAGGCCAGCGCGTTGTACTTGCAGGCCTGTTTGCAGGGATGACGGTCGCCTGGGTCCGGCGCGGCGTGGTTCGATGACGCCCGCGCTCGATGTCCTCGTCATCGGCGGCGGCAACGCCGCCCTGTGTGCCGCCTTGATGGCGCGCGAGGCCGGTGCCTCGGTGCTGGTGCTCGAGGCCGCGCCGCGCGAATGGCGCGGGGGCAACTCGGTGCACACGCGCAACCTGCGCTGCATGCACGACGCGCCCGAGGACGTGCTCACCGAGGCCTACCCCGCAGAAGAGTTCTGGTCGGACCTGCGGAAAGTCACCGCCGGCAAGACAGACGAAGCGATGGCGCGGTTGGTCATCGGCCACTCGGCGACGGTGCGGCCATGGATGGTGAAACACGGCGTGCACTTTCAGCCCTCCCTCACGGGCACACTGCACCTCTCGCGCACCAACGCCTTCTTCATGGGCGGAGGCAAGGCGCTGGTCAACGCCTACTACCGCAGCGCCGAGGCGCTGGGCGTGTGGGTGCGCTACGAGGCGCCGGTGAAGCACCTCGAGCTCGACGGCCCGCGCTCATCGCTCTCGGCGCGCTCGGCGCGCTTCCGGGCCGCGGTGCTGGAAAGCGGCGAGCGCATCGAAGCGCGCACCTGTGTGCTGGCCAGCGGCGGCTTCGAGAGCAACATCGCCTGGCTGCGCGAGGCCTGGGGCCGCAATGAGTTCGGCGAGTGGCCGGCGGACAACTTCGCGATCCGCGGCACGCGCTTCAACCAGGGCGTGTTGCTGAAAGACCTGCTGGCGCAGGGGGCCGATGCCGTCGGCGACGCGACGCAGGCGCACATGGTGGCCATCGATGCCCGGGCCCCGCTCTACGACGGCGGCATCGTCACGCGCGTGGATTGCGTGTCGCTGGGCATCATGGTCAACCGCGAGGGCCGGCGCTTCTACGACGAGGGCGAGGACTTCTGGCCCAAGCGCTATGCCATCTGGGGGCGCCTGGTGGCGCTGCAGCCGGGCCAGGTGGGGCATTCGATCATCGATGCCAAGGCAGTGGGGCGCTTCATGCCTGCGGTGTTCAAGGGCGCGCGGGCCGAGACGTTGGAAGAGCTGGCGCGACAACTCGGCTTGCCCGCCGAGGTGCTCGTGGGCACGGTGCGCGACTTCAATGCCGCTTGCCGCCCGGGCACCTTTGACCACGCCGTGCTCGACGATTGCCACACCGAGGGCTTGTCGCCGCCCAAGACGCACTGGGCACTGCCGATCGATACGCCGCCCTTCTACGGCTACACGCTCAAACCGGGCGTGACCTTCACCTACCTCGGGCTGAAGGTGGACGAGACAGCAGCGGTGCAGTTTGCCGGTGTACCGAGCGCCAACCTGTTCGCAGCCGGCGAGGTGATGGCCGGCAACGTGCTGGGGCAGGGCTACACCGCGGGCGTGGGCATGACCATCGGCACGGCGTTCGGGCGCATCGCGGGGGTGTCCGCGGCCTCCGCGGCCTCTGCGGCCTCTGCGGCCGCAGCGGCCGTGAGGCAAGGCGAGCAAGGCGGCGCGGCGCGCGGCAGCGAGGTGGCCCATGCGGACGCTTGAAGCGCTCATCGCCGGGGCCAAGGCCGAGGTCGAGGTGGGGCGCCAACTGCAGATCTGCAACGCCTGCCGCTACTGCGAGGGTTTCTGCGCGGTGTTTCCGGCGATGACGCGGCGGCTGGAGTTCCCGCCCGCCGACGTGCACTACCTCGCCAACCTGTGCCACAACTGCGGCGCCTGCCTGCACGCCTGCCAGTACGCGCCGCCGCACGCGTTTGCGGTGAACGTGCCGCAGGCCATGGCGCGCGTGCGCGCCCGCACCTACGAGCACTATGCGTGGCCCGAGGCCTTCGGCGCTGCGTACCGGCGCAACGGGCTGGCGCTGGCGCTGGCGCTGGCCGCGGGACTGGCGCTCTTCCTCGTGATGGCGGTGGTGCTGAAGGGCTCGCCGTCTGCGCTGTGGGGCCACCCGGGCGCCGGCAGCTTCTATGCGATCTTCCCGCACAACCTGATGGTGTGGATGTTTGCGCCGGTGTTTGCCTTCGCGCTGCTCGCTTTGGGCCTCGGCGTGGCGCGCTTCTGGCGCGACGTGACGCCGGGCGCCGCGCCGCCGGGGCAGCAGGGCGCGGCGGTGGCCGAGGCGGTGCACGACGTGCTGCGCCTGAAGTACCTTGACGGCGGTCATGGCGAGGGTTGCCACAACGAAAGCGATGTCTGGACGCAGGCGCGGCGGCGCTTCCACCACCTCACGTTCTACGGCTTCCTGTTCTGCTTTGCGGCCACGAGCGTGGCCACGGTCTACCACTACGCCTTCGGCTGGGTGGCACCCTACGCCTGGACGAGCCTGCCCAAGGTGCTGGGCACCGTGGGCGGCCTTGGACTGGTGGCCGGCCCGGCAGGCCTGTGGTGGCAATACCGGCGGCGCCATCCGCAGCATGGCGAAGCGGGGCAGCGGCCCATGGACCTCGGCTTCATCGCGCTGCTGTTCGTGGTGGGGCTCGGTGGCCTGGCGCTGGCGCTCGCGCGCGACACCGCGGCGCTGCCGCTGCTTCTGTGCGCGCACCTCGGCGCGGTGATGGCCTTCTTTGCCACCATGCCCTACGGCAAGTTCGCGCACGGCGTGTACCGCGGCGCGGCGCTGCTGAAATGGGCCATCGAGAAGCGGCAGCCGAGCCGCCTGACGCTCGGCTCGGAATGACAGGGAGCACCGCCATGCAGATGACGTCCATGCAGCCGCGCTGCACGCCCGAAGAGTGCGATTTGACCCATGTGCCCTACAAGGGCGGCAGCCCCGCCATCAACGATGTGCTCGCCGGGCATGTGCAATCGGTGGCGGTGAATGCGCTGGAGGTGCAGCCCCACGTGCGTGCCAGAAAGCTGCGCGTACTGGCAGTGCTGAGCCCGACGCGCACGGCGATCTTTCCCGACCCGCCAACGGGTCGCCGAGAGCGGCTTCGCGGGCTTCGAGGCCTCGGTGTGGTGCGGCCTCGTGGCACCGGCCGGCCTGCCCGCGCCGGTGGTGGTGCGCCTGCATGCCGAGGTGCAGAAGGCGCTCGCCACGCCCGAGCTGCGCGATTGCCTGACCGGCGCCGGCGGTGAGGTGCTGCCCGGGCCGAAGGAGCGCCTCGGCGCGCTGCTTACGAGCGAGAAGACGAGGTGCGAGAAGCTGATCCGCGATGCGCGCATTCAGCCGACTGATATGAGGAGTCAGCGCTCGAACTCTCGCGCAAAGAGTATGAGGAGCTTCTTCCGGGCGGAAGAAGCACGGATAACAACTACCTCTACACCGTCCTCAACACCCTAGGTCTACCTGTCGGGAAACGCTTTAGGCGCTGCGCGGTGGCGGGTTTGTCCGGAGGCCGCGACGCGCGGCCTGCCCTCATCGTGCCGTGATGAGCACGCCATCAGCCTCCCCTTCCGCCGCCGACACCGACCCCGCCACACTTGCGTGGATGCAAGGCGCGCCGCCCTCACCCGAGCGGCAGGTGCGCTTCGCCGACATGGGCCACTTTCAGTTTCCCCGCACGCGCTGGTCGTTTGCCAACATGCGGCAACTCGTGCCCAGCACGCAGGTGTGGCGCGGCGCCGGGCCGCCGAGCGCGCTGCCGCGCAGCGCCGGCGACGCCACGGCGCGCGAGGCCGCCATCGACACTGTGGCCTTCACGCCTATCTCCTCGTCAGGCGGCAGCCAGCCCATGACCTGGGCGCAGTCGCTACTAGCCAACTACACCGACGCCATCTGCGTGCTGCATCGCGGCCGCATCGTCTACGAGCGCTACGCGGGTGTGATGCAGCCGCACAAGGTGCACATGGCGATGTCGGTGACCAAGAGCTACACCGGCACCCTGGCCGAGATGCTGGTGCACGAGCGCGCGCTCGATGCCACGCGGCGCGTGCCGCATTACGTACCAGAACTCGCAGGCACCGCCTACGAAGACGCCACAGTGCGCGACGTGATGGACATGCGCATCGGCGTGCGCTACTCGGAGGACTACGCCAACCCCGACGCCGAGGTGTGGCAGCACGTGCGCGCGGGTGGCTTCTTCCCGCAGCCTGCGGGCTATCAGGGCCCGACGAGCTTCTACGGCTTCCTGCGCACGCTGCGCAAGGAGGGGCAACATGGGCAGAACTTCTACTACAAGACCGTCAGCACCGACGTGCTGGGCTGGATCATCCGCCGCGTGGCAGGCCAAAGTCTCGGCGACGTATTGAGTGCGCGGCTGTGGCAGCCGCTCGGCTGCGAGGAAGACGCCTGCCTGCTCGTGGACAGCGAAGGCACCGAGTTCGCCGGCGGCGGCTTGAATCCGGTGCTGCGCGACATGGCGCGGTTCGGCGAATGCATGCGCCTGGGGGGTCGCTTCAACGGCCGCCAGATCGTGCCGCAGGTGCTGGTGGAGGGGCTCGTGCAGGCCGGCTCCGGCGCCGAGCTCGTCAACGCCTTCAAGGCCAGCGGGCCGCCCACGCTGCCTGGCGCCGCGTACCGCAGCATGTGGTGGATGATCAACAACGCCCACGGCGCCTTCGCCGCGCGCGGCGTGCACGGCCAGGCCATCTACATCGACCCAAAGGCCGAGATGGTGATCGCGCGCTTCGGCTCGCACCCGCTGGCGGCGAATGTGCACTTCGATCCGACATCGCTGCCGGCATTCGAGGCGCTGGCACGTTGGTTGATGGCGAACTGACTCCGCGCGCAGGGCGGCCACAATCCTGGTGGGCGATGTGGGCGGACGCTACAACGGAGCCGGCCTGGCTCGGAAAGAGGTTCGGGTGGAGGGCTCAGGTGGCTACAGGTCAAGCTGCAGCGACACGGGCTGGTGGTCCGACAGCTGCGTGGCCGAATCGACCTCGACGCGGCGCACGCGCGGCAGCAGGTCCTCGCTGAGGAAGAAGAAGTCACACGCAATCGGTTCCGGCCCGTAGCGCCGATCGAAGAGGCGAAAGGTGGGCGCATGCACTTCGCCCGCATGCGCCCGGCCCCATGCATCGACGAGCCGGCGCGCGGGTGCTGCGACCTCGGCCTGCACCGCCGCGTACTCCACATCACTCGTCTCGAAGTTGAAGTCGCCGCACAGAATAGCGCTGGCCGCATGCGGCTTGCCCTGGAAGGGCCCCCCACTCTCATCGGCGAGCGGCGGCGTGGCGGCGTGGCCGCTGGCCTGGGCGTGCAGCTCGCGCAGTGCATGGGCCTGCGCCAGACGCTGGCGCCCGGAGTAGTACTCCAGGTGCGTGGTCATCACGCGCAGCGGCCCTGAGGGCAACCGCAGCGTCGCGCTCACGCAGATGCGCGGCATCGAGCGCACGCCGCCGTCGGCCGGCCAGGGCAGAGGGTGTCGCTGCACATGTGCCACCGGCAGCCTCGTGGCGATGAGGTTGCCGAACTGCTGCCGCGGTCCCTCACGCCCCCCGCGGCCGAGTTCGTCGACCGCGGCGCCGAAGAAGACCTCGAAGCCCAGCGGCGCCAGCAGTTCGCGCACGCGCGCCGCCTGGTCGAAGCCGGCGTTGCCTGTGAGCGCCGGGTAATTGACCGCCACCTCCTGCAGGCACAGCACGTCGAAGTCGGCGAGGGTGCGCGCATGCGCGAGCACGCGCTCGACACTCACCCGCTCATCGAGGCCGCAGAACCACTGCACGTTCCAGGTGACGACGTCGAGCGTGTTCTTGGCCATGCCAGGCAGCCTCCATTCGAAGAGTCAATCGATCTCGTTACTTGATCCCGGCGCGCATGAAGCTCTGCACGAACTGGCGCTGGAAGAGCAGGAAGGCCAGCAGCAGCGGTGCCGCGCTCATCAGCGTGGCGGCGGTGATGACCGACCAGTCGATGCCCTGGTCGGTGGAGGAGAACACCTGCAGCCCCACGGTGAGCGGGCGCGCCGCCTGGGTGTTGGTGATGATGAGCGGCCACAGGAAGTTGTTCCAGTGGTAGCTCACCGAGACCAGCGCAAAGGCCACGTAGACGGGGCGCGCCAGCGGCACGTACACGCGCCACAGGATCTGCAGCGCACTCGCGCCCTCCACGCGCGCCGCCTCGTCCAGTTCCTTGGGGATGCCCATGAAGGTCTGGCGCAGCAGGAAGATCGCGAAGGCCGATGCGAAGTAAGGCAGGCCGATGGCGAGCAGGCTGTCCACGAGGCCGAGCTGCGTCATCGTCTTGTAGTTCTCGACGAGCAGGATGTCGGGCATCACCATCAACTGTACGAGCACCAACGCAAAGAGCACCGGCTTGCCCTTGAATTCATAACGCGCGAAAGCATAGGCGGCGAGCGTGCTCAACACCAGCTGGCAGGCAAGGATCATGCTCACGAGCAGGAAGGTGTTGATGAAGTAGCGGCCGAAGGGCGCCGCTTCCCAGGCTCTGGCGAAGTTCTCCAGCGTAAGCGGCGCGGTGAGCACGAAGCGGGTGGAGTATTCGCCCGGGTGGAAAGCGGTCCACACCGCATAGGCCAGGGGCAGGATCCACAGCAGCGCCAGCAGCCAGGCGGCGAGGGTGTCGAGCAGGCCCGGCTCGTCGTGGACAAAGCGGGATGCCGAACGGGCCGAACGGGCCGATGCAGCGGCATTCATTTGTAGTGCACGCGCCGGTCGAGCACGAAGAACTGCACCAGCGCCACCGTGGCCAACACGGCCAGCAGCACCATCGTGAGCGCGGCGGCATAACCGCGGTCCCAGTAGCGAAAGCCCACTTCGTAGAGGTGGAACAGCAGCAGCGTCGAAGCGTTGTCCGGCCCGCCGCGCGTGAGCACGACGATGTGGTCCACCATGCGCACGGCGTTGATCACCGCATTCACCATCACGAACAGCGTCGTGGGCATGAGCAGCGGCCACAGCACGCGGCGGAAGAAGAACCAGCGCGAGGCACCCTCGATGGCCGCGGCCTCGCGCAGGCTGGGGTTCAGGCCCTGCAGGGCAGCGAGGTAGAAGATCATGAAGAAGCCGGCTTCCTTCCACACCGCCACCGCGGTGACGGCACCCAGCGCCGTGCGGCTGTCGCCCAGCCAGTTCTGCGAGGGCGCGCCGAATAGGCCGCTGATCTGTTCCAGCAGACCATATTGCGGCGTGTAGAAGAAGAGCCAGATATTGGCCACGGCCACCATCGGCAGCACGGTCGGCGTGAAGTAGGCCAGGCGCAGGAAAGCGCGCCCCTTGATGCGCTCGTTGACCCACAGCGCCATCGCCAGCGCCAGGCCGATGGAAAGCGGAATCGTCGCCAGCGCAAACCACAGGTTGTTGGTGGCGGCCTTCCAGAACACCGGGTCGGCCGCCATCGCCTGGTAGTTCTCCAGGCCCACCCACACCGCGGGGCGCTGGCCTTTGGGCGTGGAGTGCAAGCTGTCGTACAGCGTGGCCAGCGCCGGGTAGTGCGTGAAGGAGGCCAGCAGTACGAGCGCGGGCAGCAGCAGCAGCCAGGCGTGCAAGGCCTGGGTGCCGATGCCGCGCTCGCGCCTCACGGTTGCCTCACGGATGTCTTACTGATGCCTTACTGATGCCTCATCGATGCCTCGCGATTGCGCTACTTGAAGCTGCGCAGCAAGCGCTCGGCCTCGCGCTGCGCATCCTGCATCGCCAACGCCGGCGTCTTGGCGCCGGTCAGCGCGGCCTGCAGGCCATCGTTCAGCGCCTTGGTCACGCGCTGGTTGTCGTGCGTGGAGAACTCGGCCAGCGCGTGCGGCAACTGGTCGCGCGCCACCAGCGCCGGTGGAAATTCGGCGCCGTATTTCTTCAGCGCCTCGGTGGCGTAGGCGGCTTCGCTCACGGCCACGTAGCCGGTATCCATGCTCCAGCGCGCGGCACGCTCGGGCTGCGTGATCCACTTGATGAAGCGGAAGGCCGCTTCCTGCTGCGCGGGCGTGGCCTTCTTGCTGATGTAGAAGTTGCCGCCGCCGGTGGGCGAGCCGCGCTTCTTGCCCGCCGGCAGCATGGCCACGCCGAACTCGAATTTGGCGTTGTTGCGCACGTTGGTCAGGTTGCCCGTGGTCGTCCACATCATCGCCATCTTGCGCTCGAAGAAGTCCTTGGGTGTGGTGCCCCATTCGACGATGCCGCTCGGGTGCACGCCCTGCCTGGTCAAATCCACCCAGTACTGCAGCGCTTCGATCACCGCCGGGTCGTCGAAGCGCACCGCGTTGCCGGCATCGTTGGCCAGCGCCACGCCGTTGGGGATGACGAGGCCCTGGAACAACCAGTACGGGAAGCCGCTGGAGGGGATCTGCACGCCGTACTGCGTCACCTTGCCGGAGGCGTCGCGCACGGTGAGCTTCTTCGCCATCTCGGCCATCTCTGCCCAGGTGGCGGGCGCCTTGTTCGGGTCCATGCCCGCGGCCTTGAAGATCTCCTTGTTCCAGTAGAGCACGATGGTGCTGCGCTGGAACGGCACGCCCCAGGTCTTGCCGCCGCTCTGGCTGTTGAGCATGAAGGCCTTGTAGAAGCCGGCGAGCCAGGCGCGGTCTTCGGCGGTCTTGATGAAGTCGTCGATCGGGACGATGGCGTCCTCGTCGATGAGCGTGAACATGTCGGTGGACAGCAGCACCGAGGTCACTGGCGGGTTGCCCGCCTTGTGCGCAGTGAGCGCCTTGACGATGGTGTCTTGATAACTGCCGGCGTAGATGGGCGTGACCTTGAGGCCGGCGTTCTCCTTGGTGAAGTCGGCGGCGTACTGGTCGATGATCTTGGTGATGGGGCCGCCCACGGCCACCGGGTAGTAGAACGAGATTTCAGTGGCCGCCTGCGCGAAGGCGAGCGGCGCGGCGGGCACGGTGCAGGCCAGCGCTACTGCGGCTGCGGCATGCTTCAGAAAGGTCTTGCGCTTCATCGTCGGTCTCCTGGTCGGGGTTGGGGTGTTCAAGATCGATGGTGCAACGGGTCAGAGATCAAGCGGATGATCATGCGACGTGATGGTGGCGCTTTGATGGCGCTCAGGAGGCGAGTGCCACGCGTGCCCCGCCTGCGTCGAAGTAGTGTTCATCCTCGGCGGCCCATCCCAACTGCACGGTGGCCCCTGGGGCAAGGTCGACGTGGCCCTCGGCGCGCACGGTGAGGGTCTCGCTGCCCACGCCACAGCGCAGCACGAGGTCGGCGCCGAGGTATTCGATGCTGGCCACCGTGGCAGCGACCGGGCCGCCGAGATGCACCGTCTCGGGCCGGACGCCCAATTGGGCCGCGCCGTCCACCTGGCCGAGCGGGGCGACCGCGCTGCCGGCGATCTTGCCCTGTTCGAGCTTGAGCAGGTTCATCGCCGGCGTACCGATGAAGCGCGCCGCGAAGGTGCTGGCCGGCCGCGCATACAGCGCGCGCGGCGGCGCGTTCTGCTCGACGCGCCCCTGGTTGAGCAGCACCACCTGGTCGGCCATGCTCATCGCCTCGGCCTGGTCGTGCGTGACATACACGACTGTGAGCTGCAGGCGCTGCTGAAGCTCGCGCAGTTCGTGGCGCATCTCCTGGCGCAACTGCGCGTCCAGGTTGGACAGGGGTTCGTCCATCAGGCACACCTTTGTTTGCGCCACCAGCGCCCGCCCCAGCGCCACCCGCTGCTGCTGCCCGCCTGAAAGCTGCGAAGGCTTGCGCGCCAGCAATGCCGAGAGCCCCAGCAGCTCGGCCGCATGCTCGATGCGCTGTGCGGCCTCGGCCTTGGGTACCTTGCGCACAGCGAGGCCGAAGCCGATGTTTTCCGCCACGCTCAGGTGCGGGAACAGCGCGTAGTTCTGGAACACCATCGAGATGCCGCGCTCGGCCGGCGCGGCTCCGGTGACGTCGCGCCCACCGATCAGCACCCGCCCGCTCGTGGCCGACTCCAGCCCCGCGATGATGCGCAGCGTGGTCGACTTGCCGCAGCCCGAGGGGCCGAGCAGCACGCAGAAAGTCGCCGGCGCCACCGCGAGCGTGATGCCGGCCAGTGCCTTCGTGGGGCCCCAGAGTTTGTGGATATCTTGAAGTTCAATCGCTGACATGGGCGCGCAGTCGCGCCGCGCGGGGCGATCCCGCGCGGCGCCGGCCAGTATTGCGGTGGCGCGGACCCCCGCAATCCGCACCTGCCCTCATCGGGCGGCGGGGCCGGGCCGCCGCCGCGCCGACGGTGTTTGCCCTGATGAGACGGCCGACCCCCGGCACCGAGAATCTACGCTTCGGCGCCGCCGGTCAAGCCGCGCCCAGCCTTCGCCTCTCAATCTGAACCAAGGATTTCGAATGAAGATGACCCGCCGCCTGCTCGGTTCGGCCCTGCTCACAGCCAGCGCCCTGGTGGTTGCTCCGGGCGTGCTGGCCCAGGAGAAGGTGCTGCGCGTGGTCCCGCACAGCAACCTCGCGGTGCTGGACCCCATCTGGACCACCGCCTACATGAGCCGCAACCACGGCTACATGATCTACGACACCCTCTTCGGCACCGACGCCGACGGCAAGGTCAAGCCGCAGATGGTCGAGAGCTGGAACGAGAGCCCCGACAAGCGGCTGTGGACCTTCAAGCTGAGGAAGGGGCTCGAGTTCCACGATGGCAAGCCCGTGACCGCCGACGACGTCATCGCCAGCCTGCAGCGCTGGGGCAAGCGCGACGCCATGGGCAGCGCGCTCATGCAGTTCGTGCAGCGCATGGATGCGCCGGCGCCCGACACCTTCCGCATCTTCCTGGGCGAGGCCTGCGGCTTCGTGCTCGAGGCGCTGGGCAAGCCGAGCTCGAACGTGCCCTTCATCATGACCAAGCGCATCGCCGAGACCGATGCCTTCAAGCAGATCGAGGAGCACATCGGCTCCGGCCCCTATGTCTTCAAGCGCGACGAGTTCAAGCCCGGCGACAAGGCCGTCTACACCAAGTTCGCCAAGTACGTGCCGCGCAGCGAGCCGGCGTCGGGCACCACGGGCGGCAAGCGCGTCTATGTCGACCGCGTGGAGTGGAACCTCGCGCTGCGCGACGCACAGGCCCAGGTGAGCGCACTCCAGAAGGGCGAGGTCGACATCATCGAGGCGCTCGGCTTCGACCACTTCGAGACCGTGAAGGCCGACAAGTCGCTCCAGCTACCGAAGTACGCCAACTACGGCTTGCAGTACATGGCGCGCTTCAACCACCTGCACAAGCCCTTCGACAACCCGAAGGTGCGCCAGGCCGTGATTGCCGCCTTCAGCCAGGATGCCTTCCTGCGCGCGCAGGTGGGCGTGAAGGAACTCTACAAGCCGTGCGGCTCGATGTTCATCTGCGGTAGCCCCTACGGCAGCACTGCCGGCAGCGACCTGCAGATGAAGAGCAACATGAAGAAGGCGCAGGACCTGCTCAAGGCCAGTGGCTACGACGGGACGACCATCGTCGTGATGAAGCCGACCGACCTGGCCAGCATCCAGAAGCTGCCCGACGTGGCCGCGCAGCTGCTGCGCCAGGCCGGCTTCAAGGTCGACCTGCAGGCGATGGACTGGCAGACGCTCGTCGGCCGCCGCGCCAAGAAGGACGCGCCGGACAAGGGCGGCTGGCACATGTTCCTTACCGCCTGGCAGGCTTTCGACGTATGGAGCCCGATCGCCAACCCGACCACCGACACGCGCGGCGAGAAGAGCACCTGGTTCGGCTGGGCCACCGACGAGAAACTGGTCGAGCTGCGCAATCAGTTCATGCGCGCCACCGACGATGGGGTCAAGAAAAAGCTCGCCGACCAGATGCACGCGCGCATGTTCGAAGTCGGCACGCACGTGGCGCTGGGCGAATACGACCAGCCGCTGGCGGCGCGCAAGAACATCAGCGGCTTCTTCGTCACCAACGGCAATATCTACTGGAACCTGAAGAAGGACTGAGTGGGGCCGGGCTACGCCCGGCTGGAGCCCGCCTGAGAACGCGTCTGAGTACCCGCGCGACGACCCGCCCGACAACCCGCGCGACCGGCGGGTTTGTCGTTCATGCCTTGACGCCCGACGCTGCGATCAGCTTCGGAATGTTGGCCATGGCAGCCGCCGCCTGATCCCTCAGGCGGGCCATGATGGCCAGCTTCTCGGTGTCTTCCGCGGCGATGCCCTTCATCAACTTGCCGAAGCCGTCCAGCCGGCTCTCGCGCACCCACAGGCGCAGGGCCTTGTCCTGCCCCCACTGGAACTGGTTCCACATGTTGGCGAGCATTGCGCGCGGGTAGTCGTCCAGCGTGTGCGGGAACGGCACCGTGCCGCACAGCCGGTTCTTCTCCTTGTCGCTGCCGTAGTGCGCTTCGACATAGGCCACCAGCGCGGCGCTGAAGGCAGGCTGCGGCAGGCGCACGAGCTGCAGCACGATCCTGTCGCCCTGGAAGATGGGTTGCAGCGGCCGCGGCTCCACCGCCGAGGCCGTGCAGTCGATGAAGAGCGCATCGGCGGGCACCGGCACGCGCCCTCGCTCGAGTTCCATGTGATCGGCGGCCAGGCGTTTCACGTGTCCCAGGCGGATGACCTGGCCGATGCGCCGTAGCAGCTCGATCTCGCCCGGTGCGATGGTGGCGAGGTGGAACATCGTTGGCATGTGGTCGCGGTGGATGCGCAGCACCGCGCCGCAGGCCTCCAGGCGCAGGAAGAGGTCAGCGGTGGACGTGGCCTGGGCGAAGGCATGCATCTGGTCGGCCTGCCCGCCGATCGCCTCCTTGAAGAACTCCAGGGCCGGTTGCGTGGTGATGCGGTTCACGAGCCACGAATCACGCGGCATCACCCACTGGATGGCTTCGGGCGGTGCGCCGGCCTGCAGCAGCCACACGCCCGCGTCCATGGCCGTCTTGCCGGCGCCGACAATGACGAAGTGGCGCGGCAGCCCACCCCGAGGCCCACCCGACTGCCGGGCAAACCACAGCTGCGGCAGCGCGTTCGGCGGCACGAGCCGCACGCCGGGCGCCACCTCGAAGCGCGGCGTGTGCGTGGACGGCACCGTGGGCCCCAGGTAGGCGGCGTCCACCACCTTCCTGCGCACGTTCACCTTCGTGCGCGCACCCGTCAGGAGCGACTCGAACTCGCCCCCGCCGAGGTGGTTGCACATCGGGTGGTAGGCCACGCGGCCACTGGGCAGCAGCTTGTGCTTCATCACGCGGTCGAAGTAGCCGCTGACCTCGGGCCCCGAAGCGAGTTCGTACAGGCCCTGGTTGAGACCGATGGTGTCCTTGCGGCCGCTGCCGAGCTCCATCGAGTTGACGCCGTAGAAGGCCGAGGGCTGGTGCAGCGTCACGAAGGGATAGGCATCGTTCCAGTGGCCCCCGGGCTGCCCGTGGCGGTCGACGAGCGTCACATGCGCATCGGTCTCGTCGATGAGCGTGTCGGTGAAGGCCAGACCCGTGGCGCCGCTGCCGATGACGAGGTAGTCGGTGTCGATGGAGTTCATGCGGGCTCGCGGGTGGGGGTGTGGCCCATGATGCCAGTCCTCGGGGCCCTGAAGACCTCGAGTCGCTCAGCGTGCCAGCAGCAGGTGGTCGAACAACTGCACGCCGCCGGCGCTGCCCAACGGCACCATCAGTGCGGCCACCAGGGGTTGCTCCAGCATGGGCGCAAAGGCGCCGCTGCTGTTGCTCTCCACTTCGGCGATCAATTGCTTCAGGGGCTCGGCCAGTTTTTCGCGGCCCGCTCCCGCGCCACCCAACCAGCGCAGGTCGGCGCGCATGCGTGCCAGTGCATCGGCGCGCAACTTCTCGGCGCTGAGCTTCAAGGCCACGGCAAGACCCACCAGACCCAGCAGGTAGGCCGCTGCGGTGAATGCCAGCGGCCAGGTCGTGGCCCAGCTGTCGAACAGGCGGCTGCGGGCCATCACCAGCAGGCCGAGCACGATGAAAGGCGCGACGATCAACGGCGCCACGGCCTGTGTCTGGCGCGCGGCGAGTTGGATGCCGATCCAATCGTCGAGCAGGCTGTGGGCCGGCGGCACCGCGGCGGTGGCCGGGGTGGCCGCATCAACGCTGGCGCCGCCATTGCCACGCTCACCCGGGTCGGCTGCCAGGGGCTGCGCGATCTTCTGTTCGAGCTCGGGCCCGAGCAGTCGCGCGAAGCGGGCCACCACCTCGGGCGGGTAACAAGCGCGGCCGCGGCCCATGGCCAGCAGCAACCGGCAGGTGGCGAGCGTCTCGTCGCCGACGGCCAGCACCAGGGCCGGCAAGGCGGCCAGTGCCGCCATCAGGCCGGTGATGATGATGGCGCGGTGCTCGGCGCCGCGCACGGGCATCTCGGGCAGGTAGCGCCCGGTGAGCAGCACGAACAGCGCACTCGCACCGGCCACGGTCACCGCATACCAGAAAAGCACGCGCACAAGCCGCGCCGTGGGCTGGTTCAAGTGCTGGAAGTGCCGCCACAACTCGGCGAAGTCCACATTGCCAGCGCGTGGTAGTTGCCAGCCCAGCAACGAGTGGCGCTGCAGCCAGTGCCGCGCGCGCGGCTTCCAGCCTGCGCTGAGGGCGGCGGCCTCGCTGGACGGCGACGGCAACGCCGGCATGCCGAGCCACTTCGACTCGGACTCGATCAGCGCGCCGGCCTGGTGCCAGTACAAGTCCATCGACACCAGCACCACCAGGAAGGCCAGCAGGTGCAGATAGTGCGAAGGCCAGCCACTGATGCCATCGAGCCAGCGCAGCGGCTCGCCTTGCCCGGCTTGCCCTGGCCCAGCGAGCCACCATGCTCCGCCCGCCAGCGCGGCCAGCAGCAGCCACGACAACATAGGTGGCGCGCGGACACCGGTGGCACGCAAACCCGGCGACCACAAAGCGCCCGCCGCGGCGCCCAGCGCGGCCCAGCCCAGCGCCCCCGGGTGGCCCAGGCTGCCCGGAGCCGCCGTCTCGACCACGGAAGCCGCGGTGAACCCGAGCCACAGGCCGTAGCCCATGATGATGAAAGAAGCCATCCAGGAGACTGGCGCTTGCGTTGCCGCCCCCATCCAGCCGGCGCGCGCCTGGCGCAGCGCCGGCGTGGAAGGCGCGAGCAGCAGCCCTGCCGCCAACACCCCCAGGCCGATGGCCAACACCCACGCGGCACCAGCACCCGGCCGCTGCTCGCGCTGCGCCGTGGCGTCGTGGCCGCCAATGGCGACCGCGCCGTTGCGCCCGATCTCGTACACCGAGGGCGACTGGATCGCCGCTTGCGCGGCGCGCTCCACGCCCCCGCATAGGCGCGTGCATGCGGCCATGCGCGCGGCGAGATAGGCCGCGGTCTGGTACACGTCGCGCATCGGTGGCGTGCCGTCCTGCACCTGGCGGATGGCGCGGGTGGCGCGGACGGCGCGTTCAGCGCGCACCGCGCCTGCTTCTTCGCCGCTCTCGGTCGCTTCGAGCGTCGTCGGCATCTTCAGCGGCAGGCTCGAAGCCACCACCAGGTTGCGCGTGAAGGGCAACACACGCGGATGCACGAAGCGCGCGTCCATGTCGGTGGTGAAGAACACCTTGTCGGGGAAGGTGTCGTGCAGCGCCTGCAGCACCAGCAGCTTGTCGTGCACGTCGTTGGCGAAGATGCCGATGGCGCCGATCGGGCCGCCGCCTTCGGCGGTCTCGCTCGCCTTCAGCTCATCGGCCATGCGGCGCAGGTAGTCGAGCTGGTCGCGCGCCTCGGGCCACTCCACTGCGTCGGCATCGTTCTTCGCCTTGGTGGCGGGCGGGGCGCGCTCGATGGCGCCGTCGCGCGCCGTGACGCCATCGATGCCACGGAAGAAGTAGGCCTGGTCGATGCGGCTGATCTGGCTGCCGTGGGCCAGCAGGTGGCGCATGCGCCGCTCGAGCGCGCGTGCGTAGATCGAATCGCTCTCGACGATGGTGACCACGCGCCGCTGGCCGTGCGAGGGCAGGCGCTGCAGCACTTCGCCGGCGAGCAGCGTGGCCACGGTGACGTCAGCGCCGATGGTGCGCGTGAAGTTCACTTCGCGATCGGCCTGGCTCATGCGCGCGCGCTCGGGCACGATGCCCGTGAAGTAGGCGGTGAAGAACTCCTGCAGCGAATAGCCATAGCGGCGCAGCAGCGGCAGGTCTTCGTCGGAGATGGTCGCCGCCGGGCTGTAGAAGTGTGCGCGCCCCAGCAGGCGGTAGCCGTTGGCGAGCGAGGCGTCGATGTTCTCCGGCGCCTGGGCGCGGCGCGACAGTGCGGCCTCCAGGCCGTGCAGCATCAGGTCCAGGCCGTCGGAGGAAGAAGGGCCGATCACGGCCAGGCGTGGGCACACCATTGCGCGGCAGGCGATCACCGTATCGAGCAGCCGCGCCACGCCGTCGAGCTTGGGGCCGGGCAGGGCGGCCTCGTCCACCCAGACCACGGCCACGCTCTGGTAGGGCCGGCGCGAGTGGGCGCGGCGCTCGACGTTGGGCGCGGGGTCGTCCACGGCGCGCAGGTTGCGGCTGCGCGAGAGCAGCTCGTAGGGGATCTGCAGCAGGTCACTACCTGCGACGGCTGCGGCCGAAGCGGCGCTGGCTGCGCGGCCGGCCGCCATGCCGGCCGATGCAGGCGCCACGTGCGAGGCGTGCCGCGTCAGCGGCGCCAGCGCCGAGATGGGTGCCAGCGGCACCTGCATGAGCCCGATCTGCTCGGCGCTGTCTGGAAAGTAGCCCTCGGCCTGCAGGCCCGACAGCAGCGCAAAACGCGTCCGCCGCCGCGCCTCCTCGGCGCCGACAAACGGGTTGCCCGGCACCAGCACCGCGATCAGCAGCGTGGACTGCTCGTCGATCTGGCCGTCGCCGTTGCCGTCGAGGTGCCCACGCAGCGCCGCAGGCGAGCGGCGGGCATCGCGCTGCGCGGCGTCGCATTCGCGCTTGGTGGCCGCGGCCGGGTTCCTGCAGCGCTCGACGCGATCCGTCTCGTGCCGGCGCACGGCACCGAACGGGTCTTCCCACAGGCGCGCATCCACCTCGAGGTCGGCGCCGCTGAACTGCTGCGCGCGTTCTTTCTCGGGCGGGCGCAACAGGTCGAAGGCCTTGGGCACGATGAGGGTGCCCGAGACGAAGGTGGCCACCACCGCCAAGCTGGCCCAGGGGACCTTGGAAGACTCGCGTTGCGACATGGGCTCACGATGGGCGCGGGGCCCGGGGATGTCAAAGCAAAGGGGGGGATGGCGCTGGCCCTGCGGCGCCTCTGGTCGCCCAGGGTCCTATCGATTGTTGACGGATGTGCGCGGGTGGCGGTGACCGAACGTCGCCGCCTTGCGCGAACCCGGCAGGGCAATCGTCAGCAGCACAAGTCGGCGGGCTACTCGGTGATCAGTCGCCCGAGGTGCTCAGGGTGGTCGGATCGCTCAAGTGGCGTACCCCGGTTTCTCGCGGTCGAGCTTGCGCAGCAACGCCGGCCACGCCAGGTTGGCGCCCTGGCCCGCGGTGGCCACCTTCGAGACATTGGCGTTGGCCGCGATCGGCCCGGCGCCGATGAGGTTCAACTCCGCGCCGCCCGACTGCGCGTCGATCTGGATGCGGCAGGTGTTCTCGAAGAAGTACATGTTCAGGAACGCATCCTGGATCGTGCGGCCTACGGTCAACAGGCCGTGGTTGCGCAGCATCAGGAAGTTGGCGTGCCCCAGGTCGGCTTGCAGCCGCGGCTTCTCTTCGGCGTTGAGCGCGATGCCTTCGTAGTCGTGATACGCGAGCGAACTGAGTATCAGCGTCGACTGCTGGCTCAGCGGCAGCACGCCGGCCTTCTGCGCGCTCACGGCCACGCCGGCTCGGCTGTGGGTGTGCAGCACGCAGCCGGCGTCGTCGCGCACGGCGTGGATGCAACTGTGGATGGTGAAGCCCGCCGGGTTCACGGGGAACTGCGACTCGCGTTGCTTGTTGCACTCCTGGTCGATCAGCACCAGGCTGGAAGCGGTGATCTCGTCGAACATCAGCCCGTAGGGGTTGATCAGGAAGTGGTGCCCCGGGCCCGGCATGCGCGCCGAGATGTGCGTGAAGACGAGGTCGCTCCAGCCATAGGCGGCAACCAGGCGGTAGGCGGCGGCGAGGTCGACGCGCAGCTGCCACTCTTCGGCGCTGACGACTTCCTTGAGGGATGGAATCTTCATGGGAACCTCGGGCGTTGGAATGGCGTTGAAGAATACAGGTCGGCGGGCTACTCCAGGCCATGCACTATGGCGTTCGAGCGCGCCCCGCCGCGCCCCGCCGCGCCCCGCCGCGCTCAGGCAGCCGCCTTGGGCGGCGGCGGCGCGTATCCCAACACCGCCTTCACTTCCAGGAATTCGCCAAACGCATGGTCGCCCCACTCGCGGCCGTTGCCTGATTGTTTGAAGCCGCCAAACGGTGCCATCAAGTCGGTACCGGCGCTGTTGAGGTTGACCTGGCCCGCGCGCAGACGCGAGGCCACCTTGCGCGTGGCCTCGGGGTCGGTGCCCGAAACATAGGCGGCCAGGCCATACGGCGTGTCGTTGGCGATCGCCACCGCTTCGTCCACCGTGTCGTAGCCGAGGATGGTGAGCACGGGGCCGAAGATCTCCTCGCGCGCCACCTTCATCTGGTTGTTCACGCGGCCGAAGATGGTGGGCTTGACGTAGTAGCCCTTGTCCAGGCCGGCCGGCCGGCCGGGCCCGCCTGCCACCAGCGTGGCGCCTTCGTCGATGCCAGCCTGGATGAGCGCCTGGATCTTGCCCCACTGCGTGGCCGAGATCACCGGCCCGAGTGCCGCGCCGCTGTCGGGCGCGCCCACGGTGGTGGCCTCGGCAGCGGCCTTGGCAATCGCCAGCGCTTCGTCCATGCGCTTGTTGGGCACCAGCATGCGCGTGGGTGCGTTGCACGACTGGCCCGAGTTGCCCATCACGCCGCGCACGCCATTCGTCACCGCACGCTTGAGGTCGGCATCGGGCAGGATGATGTTGGGCGACTTGCCACCCAGTTCCTGGTGCACGCGCTTGACGGTGGGTGCAGCGTTGCGCGCCACCTCGATGCCGGCGCGCGTGGAGCCGGTGAACGACACCATGTCCACCTCGGGGTGGCTGCTGATGGCCACGCCCACCGTCGGGCCGTCGCCATTGACGAGGTTGAACACGCCGGCCGGCACGCCGGCGGCGTGCAGGATCTCGGTCCAGACGCGGGCCGAGAACGGCGCGATCTCCGAGGGCTTGAGCACCATCGTGCAGCCCACCGCCAGGGCCGGCGCCACCTTGCAGGCGATCTGGTTGACGGGCCAGTTCCACGGCGTGATGAGGCCGCACACGCCGATCGGCTCCTTCACCACCAGCGTGCTGCCGCGCAGCTCCTGGAAGTGGTAGCTCTTCAATACGCCCAGGGCCGATTGCAGGTGGCCGATGCCCATCGCGGCCTGCGCCTTCTGCGCAAGCGCCACCGGCGCGCCCATCTCCAGCGTGATGGCGGCGGCCATGTCGGCATATCGCTTCTGGTACTCGGCGATGATGCGTTCGAGCAGGGCCATCCGTTCGTCGACACTGCTTTGCGAATAGCTGGCGAAGGCGGCGCGCGCGGCGCGCACGGCCTTGTCCACGTCGGCGGCCGAGCCGAGCGAGATGCGGCCCACCACGCCCTCGGTGGCGGGGTTGATGACGTCCAGCGTCTTGGGTGCGACCGGGTCGACCCAGGCGCCGTTGATATAGAACTGAAGTTCGTTACGCACGGTGTGGCTCCTTGGTGGGGTTGTGCTTGCAGCGCTCGATCTCGTCTTCGACGTCGCGCAACTGGTCCTTGCCGAAGTAGAGTTCGTTGTCGACGAAAAAGCTGGGTGCGCCGAATACGCCGCGGGCGACGGCATCGTCGACGTTGGCGATGAGCTTTTGCTTCACTTCGGGCAATCCGGCGCCGGCGAGGATGGCGTCGGCCGGCAGACCCGATTCGGCCAGGGCGGCGGCGATTGCCACCGGGTCGTCCATCTTCTTCGGCTGCGCCCACATGTGCGTGAACACCGCGTTCACATAGCGATCAAAGTAGCCCTGCGTCTGAGCAAACACCGCGCCCCGCATGAGCGCCAGCGTATTCACCGGGAAGTGCGGGTTGAACCGGAAGGCAGTGATGCGGTGCTTCTTCAGGAAGCGCTGCACCTCCAGTTGAGCGAACTCCGGCTTGTTCTTGATGCCTTGCAGGGACATCACCGGCGACACATTGTTCGTGGCCTTGAACACACCGCCCAGCAGCACCGGCACGTACTCGAACTTCACGCCGGTGCGGGCCTCGATCGCCGGAATCACGAGGTGGCTGAGGTACACGTTGGGGCTGCCGAAATCGAACAGGAACTCGACTCGAATCGTCACGGACACCTCCAGGGCATGGGCATGGGCATGGGCATGGGAATGCGCATCAGCGGATGATCTACAGCGCAAACGCCGGCCGCTGAGCCAGCGCCTCGCGCCAGCGCAGCAGATGGGCGTGCTCAACACCGGGCTTGACGCGCACCACGCGTGCGAAGTCCACCGCCACGGCCGCAGTGATGTCGGCCACGCTGAACTGCCCGGCGGCGAGAAACTCGCGCTCGGCCAATCGCTGATCGAGCATGGTCATGAACTGCTGCACGCGGGCCAGCCCACGTAGCGCCAGCTCCGGGATCTGCGGATAGTCCACGGGCCCGGGCAGCGCACGGTTGGCCATGGCCGGAGCGCTATTGCGCAAGGCTTCGGCAATGGCCATCAGCCCTTCGAACTCCATCCGCCAGTTCCAGCTTGCGATCTCGGCCTTGTCCAGTGCAGTACGGCCCAGCAGCGGCGGCTGCGGGTAGCGCGATTCGACATAGGCGGTGATGGATGCGTTGTCGGTCAGCACCGGCCCCTCTTCCGTGCGCAGCGCGGGCACGGTGCATTGCGGGTTGATGGCGCGGAAGGCCTCGCCGAGTTGTTCACCGGAGCGCAGATCGACCTGCACGGTCTCGTGCGGCACGCCCTTTTCGGCCAGCAGGATACGGGCGCGGCGTGGGCTGGGCGCGGTGGCGCAGTCGTACAGGGTGATCATCGTGAAGCACTCATTTCGGCACTGGGGCCTCGAAGTCGCTCGCGTCGTGGCGTTCGCGCAGCTGGCTGGCAGGCTGGCCCCAGGTGCGGTTGACCATGCGGCCGCGCCGCACAGCGGGGCGCTTCGCAATCTGGTCCGTCCAGCGCACCACGTGGGTATAGGTGTGCACCTGCAGGAACTCACCGGCCTCGTACAGCTGGCCCTTGGCCAGCGTGCCGTACCAGGCCCACACCGCCATGTCGGCGATGGTGTACTCGTCGCCCGCCAGGTAGGGGCTCTCGGCCAGGCGGCGGTCGAGCACGTCCATCTGGCGCTTCACTTCCATCGCGTAGCGGTCGATCGGGTACTCCATCTTGGTGGGGGCATAGGCATAGAAGTGGCCGAAGCCGCCGCCCAGGTACGGCGCACTGCCCATCTGCCAGAACAGCCACGACAGGCACTCCGCGCGCGCCTCGCCCTCGGCGGGCAGGAAGGCGCCGAACTTCTGCGCCAGGTGCAGCAGGATGGCGCCGGACTCGAACACGCGAATCGGCTTGGGTCCGCTGCAGTCGAGCAGTGCCGGGATCTTGGAGTTGGGGTTCACCGCCACGAAGCCGCTGCCGAATTGATCGCCTTCGCCGATGCGGATGAGCCAGGCGTCGTACTCCGCGCCGGCATGGCCGAGAGCCAGCAGTTCCTCGAGCATCACCGTGACCTTCACGCCGTTGGGCGTGGCCAGCGAGTACAGCTGCAGCGGGTGGCGGCCCACCGGCAGGTCTTTCTCGTGCGTGGCGCCGGCGATCGGCCGGTTGATGTTGGCGAAGCGCCCGCCGCTGGCCTTGTCCCAGGTCCAGACGGTGGGCGGGGTGTATTCGGGGTTGTCGGTCATGGTTCAGCGCCCATTGAACTGCGGCGCCCGCTTCGCCACGAACGCGGCGGCGGCGCCCTTGTGGTCTTCGGTCTCGAAGGTGCGCACCATGTGGATGGCCTCGCTGTCCAGCACGTCCGCCAGCGAGCCCCGCAGCCCGGTGTTGAGATTGCGCTTCATGTAGCCGATGGCGATGGTGGGCAGGGCGGCCAGCTCGGCCGCCCACGCGCGCGCGGCCTCGGCCAGTTTTGGCGCCGGCACGGCGCGGTTGACGAGGCCGATGCGCTGGGCCTCGTCGCCGCGCAGCACCTCACCGGTGACGTACATCTCGCGCGCCTTGGCCGCGCCCACGAGGTGATTGAGAAAGTAGCTGCCGCCGAAGTCGCCGGCCAGGCCGACTTTCGAGAACGCGGTGGTGAGCTTGGCATCGTCGGCGGCGATGCGCAGGTCGCAGGCCAGCGCCAGTGACAGGCCGGCGCCGGCAGCGGGGCCGGGGATCACGGCCAACGTCGGCTTGGGCATTTCATGCAGCCAGCGGCTGACTTCCATGCGCGCGCGCAGGTCGGTGACCTTGTGGTCAAAGGACATCGTGGCGGGCGCGCCGGCGGCGCCCTTGGCAAAGCTCTTCACGTCGCCTCCGGCGCAGAAGGCATTGCCGGTGCCGGTGAGCACCACCAGGCGAACAGCGGCATCCCGCGCCAGGCGCGGCAGCGCCTCGGACAACGCGTCCATCATCTCGCGCGTGAAGGCATTGCGCGCTTCGGGCCGGTTCATGGTGAGGGTGGCGATGCCGCCCTCAATGGTTTCGAGCAAGTCCTGTGTCACTTCGTCCTCATGGGTGGATGGTGTTCGATCGTCGCTGGAAGTCGGCCCCGGACAGATCGCCCATCACGTCGTCGCGCTCGGCGCCGGTGTTGGCGGCGTGATGCAGTTTCAGCATGTCTGGTCCCGGGGCGCTACTTGAGGTCGGGGTTGCCGGCCTGATTCCACCAGGCCAGGTCGGAGTGCGCGCGCAGGTCGAGCTCGAAGGTCCACGCCGAGCGGTGCTGGTGCGCGAGGTGGAAGTAGGTGTTGGCCACTTCGGCTGGCAGAAGAAGGCCGTCGTTCTCGAGCCCCTTCTTTTCGCGCAACGCCTGGAAGCGATCGGGGCCCATCATCTTGCCCAGGGTATCGGGCGCGTCGACGGCGCCGTCGATGACGATGTGCGATACGTGGATGCCCTTGGCAGCGAATTGCGCGTTGAGCGACTGGCACAACATGCGCCGTCCGCCCATGGCTGAAGCGTGCGAGTGCTGGCCGGCGTTGCCGCGCAGGGCGGCGGTGGCCGAGGTGACGAGCAGTGCGCCTTTGCCGCGCTGCTCCATGTACGGCAAGAGCACCTGTGCCAGGCGGAAGAGGCCGAAGGTGGCCATGCGCCAACCCATCTCGAAGGCCTTGAGTGTGGTGCTGGCGAGGCCCCGGTCGCCGATCTGTGCGCCGAGGTTGAACACTGCCACCGTGATGGGGCCGACGTTGGTCTCGATGTGGGTGACCAGTTGTTCGATGCTGCCTTCTTCAACCGCATTCAGGATGAAGCCGCTGGCCGAGCCGCCATCGGCTTCGATCTCGGCCACCAGCCGGTCCAGGCCGGCCTTGTCGGTGCGCCGCGCCAGGCAGGCGTGATAACCCTCGCGCGCAAAGCGTTTGGCCACATGGCCGCCGATGCCGGCACCGGCACCGAGGATCAGGCAGACGGGTTTGTTCATGCTCTTCCTCGGAGCGGCCCATGCGCAAGGCGGTCCAGCCTGGCCACGCTGGCGACCACGGACCGCGCTGGGTTCAACGGCCGCAAAGACTCACCTTTGCCTCGGTGTACTCGCGCTTGAAACGCGCCACCATCGCGGCTGCGGGCATCACCTCGCGGATCGCACCGATGCCCTGGCCGCAGCCCCAGATGTCCTTCCAGGCCTTGGCGGCCTTGGCGCCTTCGCCGCTGGCGAAATTCATTTTGGTGGGGTCGCTTTGCGGCAGGTTGTCGGGGTCCATGCCGGCGTTGCGGATGCTGCCCTTGAGGTAGTTGCCGTGGATGCCGGTGTAGAAGTTGCTGTAGACGATGTCGTCCGAGTTGCACTCGGTGATCATCTTCTTGTAGCCCTCAACCGCGCGCGCTTCTTCGGTGGCGATGAAGGCCGAGCCGATGTAGGCGAAGTCGGCCCCCAGCGCCTGCGCGGCCAGGATGGCGCCGCCCGACGAGATGGCGCCCGACAGCGCCACCGGGCCGCCGAACCACTCGCGGATCTCCGCGACCATGGCGAACGGACTCTTCACGCTGGCGTGGCCGCCGGCGCCTGCCGCCACGGGGATCAGCCCGTCGGCGCCTTTCTCGATCGCCTTGTGCGCAAAGACATTGCTGATGACGTCGTGCAGCACCACGCCGCCCCAGGCCTGCACGCCGCGGTTCACGTCCTCACGCGCACCGAGGCTCGTGATGATGATCGGCACCTTGTACTTGGCGCAGACCTGCATATCGTGCTCGAGCCGGTCGTTGCTCTTGTGCACGATCTGGTTGATGGCAAAGGGCGCGGCGGGCGATTCGGGGTGCGCCTTGTCATGCGCGGCCAGGGCCTCGGTGATCTCGGCCAGCCATTCATCCAGTTGCGAGGCCGGGCGCGCGTTGAGCGCCGGCATCGAACCCACCACGCCGGCCTGGCACTGGGCGATGACGAGCTTGGGGTTGCTGACGATGAACAGCGGCGCGCCGATGACGGGGAACTCGAGCGTCTTCAGCACGGGGGGCAGGGTGCGGGCAGGTGCGGTCATGTGGATGAACGGTTGGCGTTGTGGGAGGCTGGTGCGGGCGGCCATATCGCGCAGACCTGATGGAGGTCAGCAAAGATCAGGTCATGGGTCGGGCGGGCGGCGCCGTGCGACGATTTCCCGCAGCCGATCCATCACGTCGCAACCGGCGGCGGCAATGCGGTACATCGTGTCGTGCGACGTCACGGCGCGGCCGTCGGCATCCAGCACTTGCACAGGCCGCAAGGGCCGGCGCGTTTCGTGATCGATGAGCTTCAGACCTTGTCGCCCACCTGCTCGGCGGCCTGGGCAAGGCCGCAATCGACCTCGGCGAAGGACTGTCGCGTCACGTATCGGGCCCTGCGAGAATGGCGCCGATGATGTCTCACTGGCTTGCGAGAAGCAAGTCGTATGGGCCGTTTGGCCGTTTGGCCGTTTGGCCGTTCGGCCGCTGCCGACGAAGCCTACGGGCGGTGGTGCGCCGGATTGCCGCCGGGGCTAGATCGTCGACGGCGGTCGGCAAACGCGCTGCAACGCGGAGCATCGGGTGGCGTGGGACGGATCCTGCATAGGGTTATCCGCTGGCTGCCAAGGCGGCGAGGGGCGCCTACGATTCAGGGGTGCGGCGGCCAGGATCGGCTGCCCGTTTTCCCTATCTCGCGCCGCCTTCCCCAACCACGGGGTGCGGCTTTCCCATCCGCACCTGTCGAGGACAAACGCATGAGCATCCGCATCACCATGAGCGTGAACGGCGAGCGCCGCACGCAAGAAGTCCAGCCCCAGCAGTTGCTGGTGGAGTTTCTGCGTGACACGCTGCAGCTCACCGGCACCCATGTCGGCTGCGACACCGCCCAGTGCGGCGCCTGCACCGTGCACGTGAACGGTGTCGCGATGAAGTCCTGCAGCATGCTGGCAGTGCAGGCCGACGGCGCCACGGTGACCACGATCGAGGGTCTGGCCGCGGCCGACGGCACGCTGCACCCGATGCAGACCGCCTTCCGCGCCTGCCATGGCCTGCAATGCGGCTTTTGTACCCCCGGCATGGTGATGGCGGCGGTAGACCTGGCCCGCTGCGGCGCCGCCGGCAGCGACGAATCGGTGCGCGCCGGCCTGGACGGCAACATCTGCCGCTGCACCGGCTATCACAACATCGTGCGGGCGGTGCGCGAAGGCGCCGCCGCCATGACCCGCTGAATCGAGGACCGACAACCATGAACGCACGCCAAGGATTTATCGGCCAGAGTGTCCAGAGGCGCGAGGACTCGCGCTTCCTCACCGGACGCGGCCAGTACACCGACGACATCCGCCTGCAAGGGCAGTGCCACGGTGTTTTCGTGCGCAGCCCGTTTGCGCATGCGCGCATCCGCAAGCTCGACACCGCCGCCGCCGCCGCCGCCGAGGGTGTGGTGGGCATCCTGACCGGCGAGCACTTCAAGGCCGTGGGCGGCCTGCCGTGCGGCTGGCTCATCAACAACATCGACGGCACGCCGATGAAGGAGCCCAAGCACCCGGTGCTGGCCGACGGCAAGGTGCGCTACGTCGGCGACCGGGTGGTGCTGGTGGTCGCGCGCACGCTGGCGCAGGCCCAGGCCGCCGCGGCGCGGGTGGAGGTGGACTACGAAGAGCTCAAGCCGGTGGTCGACACCGGGCTCGCGTTCGGCGCCGGCGGCGAGCCGGTGCACGTGGAGGCACCGGACAACCAGTGTTACGTCTGGAGCATCGGCGACCGCGCCGCGGTGGAGAAGGTGGTGGCGGGCGCGGCGCATGTGACGACGCTGCAGTACCGCAACCAGCGCCTGATTCCCAACGCGATGGAGCCGCGCGCGGCCAATGCCGTGTACGACCCCGACAACGACAGCTACACGCTGTACGTCTCGAACCAGAACCCGCACGTCGAGCGGTTGCTGATGTGCGCTTTCGTGCTCGGCATTCCCGAGCACAAGATGCGTGTGGTGGCGCCCGACGTCGGCGGCGGCTTCGGCAGCAAGATCTACCTCTACGGCGAGGAGACGGCGCTGGTGATGGCCTCCAAGATGTTCCGCGTGCCGGTGAAGTGGACCTGCGAGCGCAGCGAGGCCTTCCTGTCCGATGCGCACGGCCGCGACCATGCCACCACCGCCAAGTTGGCGCTGGACAAGGACGGCCGCTTCCTCGCCCTGTGGGCCGAGACCACGGCGGCGATGGGCGCGTACCTGAGCACCTTCTCCACCTGCGTCCCGACCATCCTGCATGCCACGCTGCTGGCCGGGCAGTACAAGACGCCGCAGATCTTCTGCCAGGTGCGCGCGGTGTTCACCAACACCACGCCGGTGGACGCTTACCGCGGCGCCGGCCGCCCCGAAGCCACCTACCTCGTGGAGCGGCTGGTCGAGACGGCTGCCACCGAAACCGGGCTCGACCCGGCCGAGATCCGCCGTCGCAACTTCATCACCGAGTTCCCGTACCAGACGCCAGTGGCGCTGCTGTACGACACCGGCGACTACAACGCCACCATGACGCGTGCCATCGCGGCCGCCGACGTGGCCGGCTTTGCTGCTCGCAAGGCGGCCAGTGCGGCCAAGGGTCTCAAGCGCGGCATCGGCTACTCGGCCTACATCGAGGCCTGCGGCATCGCGCCGTCGGCCGTGGCCGGGGCACTGGGCGCGCGCGCCGGCCTGTTCGAGGCGGGCGAGGTGCGTGTGCACCCCACGGGCAAGGTCACGGTCTTCACCGGCAGCCACAGCCACGGACAAGGTCACGAAACCACGTTCGCGCAGGTGGTGGCCGACCGGCTCGGCATCCCGATGGAGGACGTTTCCATTGAGCATGGCGACACCGGCAAGGTGCTGTTCGGCATGGGCACCTACGGCAGCCGCTCGCTGGCCGTGGGCGGCACTGCGATCGTCAAGGCGGTGGACAAGATCATCGCCAAGGGCAAGAAGATCGCCGCGCACCTGATGGAGGCCGCCGAGACCGACATCGTGTTCGAGGGCGGGCAGTTCAAGGTCGCCGGCACCGACAAGGCGGTGCCGTTCGCCAGCGTTTCGCTCACCGCCTACGTGCCGCACAACTTCCCGCACGACAAGATGGAGCCGGGCCTGAACGAAAACGCCTTCCACGACCCGAGCAACTTCACCTTCCCCGCGGGCACCTACATCTGCGAGGTCGAGGTCGACCCCGCCACCGGACACACCCGCATCGATCGCATGACCGCGAGTGACGACTTCGGCAACATCGTCAATCCGATGATCGTCGAGGGGCAGGTGCATGGCGGCCTGGCGCAGGGCATCGGCCAGGCGCTGCTGGAGCACGGCGTCTACGACACCACCACCGGCCAGTTGCTGTCGGGCAGCTACATGGACTACGCCATGCCGCGTGCCGACGACCTGCCCAACTTCAACGTGCAGGCCGTGGCCGGCACGCCCTGCACGCACAATCCGTTGGGCGTCAAGGGCTGCGGCGAGGCCGGCGCCATCGGCAGCCCGCCGGCGGTGATCAACGCCATCTGCAATGCGCTGGGCGTGAAGGACATCCCGATGCCCGCCACGCCGTTCACGGTCTGGAAGGCGGCGCAGGCCGCCGCCCGCTGACCCGCCCGATCGAGGAGACCACCACATGCAAGCTTTCGAATACGCCAAGCCCGCCTCGCTGGCCGATGCGGCCAAGGGTGCCGCCAAGAGTGGTGCCAAGCTGCTCGCGGGCGGCCAGACACTGCTGGCCGCGATGAAACTCGGCCTGGCCGCCCCCGAGCGGCTGCTTGACCTCGGCGGCGTCGCCGAGCTCAAGGGCATCACGGTTGGCGGCGGCACGGTGCGCATCGGCGCCATGACCACCCATGCCGAGGTGGCCGCACATGCCGGCGTGGCCAAGGCCATACCGGCTCTGGCCACGCTGGCCGGCAACATCGGCGACCGCCAGGTGCGCAACCGCGGCACGCTCGGCGGCAGCCTGGCCAACAACGACCCCGCCGCCTGCTATCCGGCCGCTGTACTCGGCCTGGGCGCCACCGTGCACACCGACCGCCGCACTATCGCTGCGGACGACTTCTTCAAGGGCCTGTATCAAACCGCGCTGGCCGAGGGCGAGGTCATCACTGCCGTGAGCTTCCCGGTGCCGACCAAGGCCGCCTGGCAGAAGTTCAAGCAGCCGGCGTCGCGCTTCTCGCTCGTCGGCGTGTTCGTCAGCCAGGGGCCGCAAGGCACGCGCGTGGCCGTCACCGGGGCCGGTGCCTGCGTCTTCCGCGCCGCGGCGCTCGAGAAGAAGCTGGCCGCCAGCTGGTCGGCCGCGGCGCTGAACGGTGCCACGGTCAGTGCCGCGGGCCTGAACAGCGATCTGCACGGCTCGGCCGAGTACCGCGCCGCGCTGGTCCCGGTGCTGGCCAGCCGCGCCGTCGCTGCGAGTTGAATTTGACCCATCCCCGAAGCGCCTGCGCTGCCGCTTCGGCAGCTTGGGTGGCTGACAGATGCCTGTGAGTGGGGTTGCGCTGCCGGACAGCATCGAGGCCACGCGCCAATTGCTGCTGACGCAGGACTACGTGGCCGGCACCGAGCTGGCCACGGTGGTCTTCCTGGCGCTGAAGCTGCAGCGCCCGCTGTTCCTCGAAGGTGAGCCGGGCACCGGCAAGACCGAGATCGCACGCACGCTCGCCGCAGCGCTGCAGCGCCCGCTCATCCGGTTGCAGTGCCATGAGGGTCTGGACCTGGCCGGCGCGGCGTACGAATGGAACGTCGCGCGCCAGATCATGGAGATCCGCATCGCCGAGGCCGCCGGCACACGCCGCGACGAGTTGGGCGCGAGCCTGTTCTCCGAACGCTTCCTGATCCGCCGCGCGCTGCTGCAGGCCATCAGCCCCGGGCATGTGGCGCCGCCGGTGCTGCTGATCGACGAGCTGGACCGCGCCGACGAACCCTTCGAGGCCTTCTTGCTGGAAGTGCTGGCCGACTTCCAGATCACCATTCCCGAGTTGGGCACCGTCAAGGCCGTCGAGCCGCCGATCGTGGTGCTCACCTCCAATCGCACGCGCGAGATCCACGACGCGGTCAAGCGGCGCTGCCTGTACCACTGGGTTGGATTCCCGGACAGCGCGCGCGAACTGCAGATCCTGCAGCGCCGCGTGCCCGAAGCCGGGGCGGAGCTGGCGCGTCTCGTGGTGGCCTTCGTGCAGCAGCTGCGCACGTTCGATCTATACAAGCTGCCCGGCATTGCTGAAACGCTGGAATGGGCGCGTGCGCTGCTGGCGTTGGACGCGCTGGAGCTGGACCCGGCGCTGGTGCAGTCGACGTTGGGTGTGCTGCTGAAGTACCAGGATGACATCGCGCGCGTCCAGGGCGGTGAGTTGGGGCCGCTGGTGGAGCGTGCGCGCGCCGCGGCACGCCAGATGCAGCCGGCTTGAATCCAGCCTCTGACGCCTCTGACGCCGCTCACGCCGCTCGCGCTGAACAAGCCGCTCCCACCGCCCGCGTCACCACCCGCAACGTTTATCCAGTCTGCCCGCGGCCATGCTGCCGGTCCACAGTTCCCCCGGCCGCCTGGCCGACAACGTGATGCACTTCGGCCGCGTGTTGCGCGGCGCCGGCCTGCCGGTGGGCACCGATCGCATCGCACTCGCACAGCGCGCGCTGCGGGTGGCAGGGCTGGCCTCGCGCGCGGAGTTCCGCGCCGTGCTGGCCTCGTGCCTGATCAGCCGCGCCGAGCACCGCGAGCTGTTCGACTCCGCGTTCGACCTGTTCTGGCGCGACCCCGATCTGGAAGGCCGCCTGCGCGCGTTGCTGCTGCCCAAGGCCGGAGTGGCCGCACCGCCGCCGCCGGCGCTGCAGGAGCATCAGCGCTTGGCCGAAGCGATGTTCCCGCAGCCGGCCGGTGCACCGCCGCCGCACGAGCCGCCGCCGTCGATCGAGGTCGATGCGGAGCTCACCTTCAGCGAGCGCGAGCGGCTGTACCAGGCGGACTTCGAGAGCATGAGCGGCGACGAGTGGCGCGCCGCGCTGAAGCTGCTGCCGCAGTTGCGTGCGGCGCTGCCCCCTTTGCCCACGCGGCGCCAGGCCCGCGCCGCACGGCCTGGTACGCTGGATGCGCGCGCCACGCTGGCCGCCATGGGCCGCAGTGGCGGCGAACTGCTCGGCCTGCGCTGGCGCCAACCGCGCCTGAAGCCGCCACCGCTGCTGGTGCTGGCCGACATCTCCGGTTCCATGAGCCGGTACTCACGCATGCTGCTGCACTTCGCACATCTGTTGTCGCAGGCGCAGCCGCAAGTGGAGAGCTTCGTCTTCGGCACCCGTCTCACGCGCATCACACGCGCATTGACGCAGCGCGACCCCGACCTGGCGGTGGCGCAGGCGGTGCGCAGCGCGCAGGACTGGTCCGGGGGCACGCGCATCGCAGTCAATCTGGAAGCATTCAACCGCCAGTGGGCGCGCCGCGTGCTGGACAGCCGCGCCACCGTGCTGCTCATCACCGACGGCCTGGAGCATGGCGACACGCGCGCGCTGGCCTTCGAGATGGAGCGGCTGCACAAGAGCTGCGCGCGGCTGCTGTGGCTGAACCCGCTGCTGCGGTTTTCGCGCTTCGAGCCGCGCGCCGGTGGCATCCAGGCCATGCTGCCGCACGTGGACCGCCATCTGCCGGTGCACAACCTGGCCAGCCTCGCGCAGCTGGTGCGGCTGCTGGCAGGGCATGATGCGCCGCCCAGGCTGCACAGGCCGGCCGCCTTGACATGACCCCCTTGGACAGATTCGACCTACCCCATGCAACTGACCTCTCAGGAAACACTCCCGGTGACCCAGGCCCAGGCCTGGGCCGCGCTCAACGACATCGAACTGCTGCGCCGATGCATCACCGGTTGCGAGAGCATCACGCCCGTGGGTGACGACAGCTACGAGGTGTTCATCACCGCGGCCATCGGCCCCGTCAGGGCGAAGTTCAAGGGCAAGCTCGCGCTGGAGAACCTGCAGCCGCCGCAGTCCTACACGCTGCGTTTTGAGGGCTCGGGCGGTGCCGCGGGCCACGGCAAGGGCAGTGCCGACATCCGCCTCGAAAGCACCGACGCGCAGGTGACCGTGCTGCACTACAACGCGCAGGCCAGCGTGGGCGGCAAGATCGCGCAGATCGGTTCGCGCCTGGTGGACATGGCCGCGCAGAAGATGGCCGGCGACTTCTTCGCCGCCTTCAATGCCGAACTGCAGCAGCGGCACCCACCCGCCGAGGCACCGGCAACGGCGCCCGTGCCAACCGGCCTGTGGGTGAGGTTGGCAGCTTGGTGGCGAGGGCTCTTCGGCAGCGGCGCGGGCTGAGAGCAGGAGTCTCGCGCGCCCGCGGGTGCCTCGCACACCGGGGCCGGCCCAAGCGCGGCATCTGGCAGGGCCGATACGCGGCGAGCACCGCACTCGGTCGGCTTGATGATGCGCGGTGGCCACGCCCGCGAGGCCGCTTGCATCGCCGCGCCCGAGGTCTATGATGAACTGCAACAATTCCGGATTCGGAGGTGAAGATGGATCATCGGGCGCGCCGCGCGGCACTTGTTCCTGGCTTGCTGGCCAGTCTCGCGGTGTGGGTCGCCGGCTGCGACACCACGCCTGTTCCTCCCGCCGACCCGCAGGCGGCGCTCGTCGCGAAGGGCCGCAAGCTCTTCTTCGAAGAAACCTTCGGCGGCAACGGCCGCACCTGCGGCACCTGCCACCCGGTGGAGAACAACCTCACCATCGACGCGCGCTTCATCGCCAGCCTGCCCAAGACCGATCCGCTCTTCGTGGCCGAGTTCAACCCTGCGCTGGCGCGCAATTTCGAGAACCCGCGCCTGATGCGCGAGTTCGGGCTCATCCAGGAGAACCTCGACGGCTTCGACGACCTGGCCAACCGCTTCGTGATGCGCGGCGTGCCGCACACCCTGGGCCTGCGGGTGTCGGTCGCCAGCCCCCAGGGCCCGCGCACCGGCTGGTCGGGCGATGGTGCGCCGGGCGATGGCTCGCTGCGTTCGTTCGCGACCGGCGCCGTGGTCCAGCATTTCACGAAGACACTCAACCGCGTGGCCGGCGTCGATTTCCGCCTGCCCACCGGCGCCGAGCTCGATGCGATGGAGGCCTTTCAACTATCGCTCGGCCGGCAGGAGGAGTTGAAACTCCCGCTTGCGTTGAAGGGCACCGTGGCCCGACGCGGGCAGGAGATCTTTCTCGCCAACAACCTGGGCAAGTGCAACTTCTGCCATGGCAACGCCGGTGCCAACGTGGCGAACATTCCGGGCCTGCAAGGCAACCAGAACTTCAACACTGGCGTGGAGGATCTGCCCGACAACCCCGCCAAGCTGACGGGCCAGAAGGTGCCGCCGGACGACGGCCTGGGCAACCCGGGTGACCGCACGTTCAACACGCCGTCACTCGTTGAGGCGGCCGATACAGCGCCGTTCTTCCACAACAACTCTGTGGCCACGCTCGAGGCCGCCGTGGCTTTCTACAACGGTGACGCGTTCAACAACTCACCGGCCGGCCGCTTGCTCACCGGTGCCACCGGCAGCGGCATCAAGCTCGATGCCACGCAGGTGCAGGCGGTGGCCTCGTTCCTGCGCGTGATCAACGCGCTGGACAATATCCGCCAAGCCACCGAACTGCTGCAGACCACGCGCAAGATGGGCGGCGGGCGTGAGCCCGGTTCGGCACTGCGCCAGGCCATCGCCGAGACCGGCCATGCGGCACGGGTGTTGATCGAAGCCGGTCTGCACCCGCCAGCGGTGGCCCACCTCGAGCGCGCACGCGCGGCGGCACGCAAGGCGCTGTATGGCTGGGTGGGCGGCGAGACACGCCTGGCCGACGCGCTGGGCGCGCTCGAATCGGCCCGGACTGAGTTGGTGCAATGACGGAGCATGCCATGCAGAAAATTCGTCTGACACGATCGATGCGCCTCCACATGCTGCCCGCGCTGCTGGGGTGTGCCCTGGCCACGGCGGCGCAGGCGCACCCGGGCACCGAGCGGTACATCCCGCTGGGCCAGTCGCCGGGCGTTTCCGGCAAGGGCGCGATGATGGGCACCGTGGTCGGCTACGAAGGCGACATGCTCATTGTCATCTCGCCGGCCTACCCGACGCCACAGCGTGCGCGCATGGTCCCCGCTTCGCGCGTCTGGCTCGATCGCAGCGCGGCCAAGCAGACGACCCTGGTCGGCGCGGTGACCGACCTGAAACCCGGGCGTCGTGTGGAGATCAAGTTTGCCGATGGCGCGCGGCGCGACAGCGTCGAGTGGGTGAAGATCGACGCAGCCGTGCCGTAGCCGGGGGCAACCGGAAACGGTGCGCTTGCGCGGCGCGCCGGGTTCATCGACAGAGTGGCTTCAGGCCCTGAACTCGGTCTTCTCCGTGCCCTGATAGAGCGCCTTCACCTGCCGCCCCATCGCGTCGGCGTGCGCCGCACGCGCAGCCTCGTCGAGGTCGGCCTTCGGGCGCGGCTCGGGGTCGAAGTGGTGGTAGTTGTCGGTGCCACGCACGAGCATCGCAGAATCGCGCACCTTGGTCTGGCGCACGTAGGTCGGGATGTAGCGCATGGCCAAGCCGATGCGGCGGTGGTTGCTGCGGTTGGCGTCCGAGCCGTGCACGAGCTTGATGTGGTGCAACGAAGCCTCGCCGGGATGCAGCGCCAGGCCCACCGCCCTGCTGCGGTCCACTTCGACCGCGATCTCCTGGCCACGCGACAGCAGGTTGTCCTTGTGGAAGGTGTCCACATGCGGCAGCTGGTCGATCTTGTGGCTGCCGGGAATCACCTGCATGTAGCCGTTCTCTTCCGTCACCTCGGTGAGCGCGACCCAGGCCGTGATCACCTCATCCGGATCGAGGCCCCAGTAGGTCGAGTCCTGGTGCCAGGAGACGAACCCGGGGCTGTGGGCTTCCTTGATGAAGAAGTTCGTGGTCCAGCACAAGATGTCCGGGCCGATCGCATCCTCGACGGCATCGAGCACCGCCGGGTGATGCACGAGCGCATCGGCCCAGGTGAAGAGCAGATGCACCTTGTGCCGCAGATTGCCCTGCAGCGGCTGGCCCAACTTGGCCTCGTGCGCCTCCAGCGCCAACCTGACGCTGTGCGCTTGCGCGGCCGGCATCACCCGAACCGGCGCGTAGTAGCCGTCGCGGCGATAGGCCTCGACCGCAGCGGGCGACAACAGTTTGGGCATGGCGCGTATCCTTCGCAGGTGCCTCGATAGGTTACCAACATATCACAAGCATGTCTTCGCGCTGACCCCGCCGATGAGCAAGCTCCAGCGTCCCAAGCCCGTGCGTGCCGCCAAGACGACAGCGCGCGCGCGATCCAGATCAACGTCCAAGTCGGCGTCCAGATCGGCGTCGCCGGCCGGGGGCCGCCGCGCAGCCGTGCCGGCGGCTGCGCCTGCCGCCGCTTTTGGCGGGGTCGGCGCACCCGCGCTGGCCGACCAGGCGCGGGCGCAGCTCGAGGAACTGATCGTCAAGCTCGATCTGCCGCCGGGCAGCATCTGGTCGGAGCTGCAGTTGAGCGAGATGCTCGGCATCGGCCGCACGCCGGTGCGCGAGGCGTTGCAGCGCCTGGAGGGCGACCACTTGGTCAGGATCCTGCCGCGACTGGGCGTGCAGGTGACCGAGATCAACGTCACGCAGCAACTGCTGCTGCTCGAGGTGCGCCGCGTGCTGGAGCGCCTCATCGCCGAAAACGCGGCGCGGCGCGCCACGCCCGAGGAGCGCGAGCAACTGCTACGCATGGCCGATGCCCTCGAAGCCATGATCGATGGCGACGTGCTCAGGTTTCTGCGCTATCACTACGAGATCAAGCGCTTCATCGCCGACTGCGCGCGCAACCCCTTCGCCGCCGGCGCGATTGCGCCGACGCACGCGATGTCGCGCCGTTTCTATTTCCTGCACTACCGCCGCGCACACGACCTGCCGGTGGCGGCCAAGCACCATGCCGATGTCATCCGCGCCATCGCGCTGGGCGAAGAGGCGCGCGCCGGGGCGGCTGCCGAGGCCCTGATGGACTACGTCGAGCAGCTCACGCGCGCCACGGTCCTGCTCAAGGGCTGAGGGCGCGGCCGTGGTAGCCGTGCTGCGACGTAGCAGGCGCCCCTTGCGCTCGTCATTGCGCACCGCGACGCGCGCCGCGGCACCTTCGCGCTTGTACCTTCGCGCTTGTACCGTTGACACTGCCGGATCGTGGCACCTAGTATGTCTCAGGCATATCACGATCCCGCAGACAAGGAGTGCATCGCCATGTCGACAGCCCGAAGGAAGTTTCTGACCACCTCCGTCGCAGCCGGCGCGGGCGTGGCGATGGCCGGCGCGCCGCTGGTGGCGCGCGCGCAAACGGTCACCACCTGGCGCTGCCAGTCGATGTGGAGCGCCGCCGAGCTCACCTACAAGGCCTTCGAGGACTTCTGCAACCGCGTCAAGGCCGCGTCCAACGGCCGGCTCGTCATCCAGCCCTTCGCGGCGGGCGCCGTCACTGGCGTCTTCGAATCGCTCGATGCCGTTACGGCAGGCGTGCTGCAAGCGCACTCGTCATGGCCCGGCTACTGGACCGGCAAGGATGCCGGGCTCGCCGTCATTGGCGACTTCGTGTTCGGCTACCAGCACCCCTGGCAGGCCGAGGCCTGGTTCCAGCACCGCGGTGGTTTGCAGATGCTGCGTGACGCCTACGCCAAGTACAACGCCTACCCGGTCGGCGTGAGCTGGTGGGGCGTGGAGACGGTGGTGGCCAAGAAGGCGATCAACCGCATGGAAGATTTCAAGGGCGTGAAGTTCCGCTCGCCGCAGGGCATGACGGCGGAGATACTCACCAAGCTCGGTGCCTCCATCGTGGTGCTGCCCGGGGGCGAGGTGTTCTCGGCGCTGGACAAGGGCGTGGTCGACGCGGCCGACTGGGGCACGCTGTCGATGAACCAGCGCATGGGGTTCCACGACGTGGCCAAGTTCCCGACCAAGCTCTTCCACTCGATGCCGGTGCAGGAATTCACCGTCAACCTGGATGCCTGGAAGAAGCTGCCCGACGACCTGAAGGCAATGCTGGGCAGCATGGCGCGCGAATGGACCTGGGACCAGGTGCAACGCGTGGCCGTCGACGATGTCCGCGTCGCGCGCGAACTCGCAGGCAAGAGCATCACGCCCGTCACCTGGGGCGATGCCGAGATGACCAAGATCCGCACCCTGGCCGAGAAGACCTGGGACGACTGGTCGAAGAAGGGCCCGCTGGCCAAGGCGGCGTACGACTCGCAGCTGGGCTGGCTCAAGGAACTGAAGGTCGTCGCGTAGTGGCGCTGGACCGGCCGGCCGCGGCCGGCAGCCCCTCTGCGAACCTGCCGCCGGCGGCGGCCGACCGCTTCTGCGATGCGGTCGACCGCGTCAACAGCTGGGTGGGCAAGGCATTCGCGCTGACGATCTTCATCGTCACTGCGGTGATCATCTACGAGGTCGTCGTGCGCAACGTGGTCGGTCAGGCCACGGTGTGGGCCAACGAGACCACGATCTACCTCTCGGCCTGCGCCTATCTCGTGAGCGGCGGTTATGCACTGGCGCATCGCCGCCACGTGCGCATCGACATCATCTACGACCGGCTTTCGGATTCCACGCGCGCCAGACTCGACCTGTTCACATTCATCTTCTTCTTCATGTACGTGGGTGCGCTCATCTGGGTCGGCAGCACGCTGGCCTGGGGTTCGTTCCTCGAGGGCGAAGGCACCGGCACGCCGTGGAACCCGCGCATCTGGCCGGTGAAGTTCGCCATACCGCTGGCCGGCGTGCTGCTGCTGCTGCAAGGTATCGCCAACCTGCTGCGTGACCTGGGCGTGGCGCGACGCGAGAGCCGCGCCACATGAGCGCCGCGCGGCCGCTGCGAAGGCGCTCGCTCCCCCTTGGCGGGACGGCCGGCAGGGCCAAGGGGGCGACATGAGCATCGAACTTCTGAGCCTGCTGTTCGTTGTCGTCTTCGTCGTCGTCCTCCTGACCGGCCTGCCGCTGGCCTTCGCCACCGGCGCGGTGGCGGTGTTCTTCGCCCTCGTGCTGTTCGGCGTGCCCGGCCTCACGCTCATCGTGGGGCGCGTCTTCACGCTGATGGGCAACTACGTGCTGCTCTCGGTGCCCTTGTTCATCTTCATGGCCTGCGTGCTCGAGCGGGCCGGCATCGCCGAGGCCATCTTCCGCGCCGCCCACGTGTGGGCCGGCCGCATGCGCGGCGGGCTCGCGGTGGCGGTGATCATCTCCTGCGCGCTGATGGCCTCGATGGTGGGCGTGATCGGCGCCGAGATCGTGACCATGGGCGTGATCGCGCTGCCGGCGATGCTCTCGCGCGGCTACAAGAAGGAGCTGGCGCTCGGCTGCATCTGCGCCGGCGGCGGCCTGGCGACGCTGATCCCGCCCAGCGTCGTCTTCATCATGTACGGACTCACCGCCGGTGTCTCCATCGGCCAGCTCTACATGGCCGGCGTCGTGCCGGGGCTGATGCTGGCCGCGATGTACATCATCTACATCATCGTGCGCTGCAAGATGCGGCCCGACTTCGCGCCGCCGGCCAGCGACGAGGAACTCGCGATCTCGCTGCGCGACAAGCTCTTGATGCTGAAGGAGCTCATCCTGCCCGGCCTCGTCGCCTTCAGCGTGCTGGGCTCGCTGTACCTGGGCATCGCGACGCCGACCGAAGCCGCCGGCGTGGGTGTCGTGGGCGCCATCATCGCCATGGCCTGGAACGGCAAGTTCGCCTGGGACAAGCTGCGCCTCGCCGCCTTCGACACCGCCAAGGTCACGGTGATGTTGTATTGGCTCTTCTTCGGCTCCTCGGCGCTCATCGGCGTGTACACGCTGGCCGGCGGCACCAAGCTGATCCAGGATGTGTTGACGAGCCTGCCGGTGGGCCCGATCGGCGTGGTGATCCTGATCCAGATCGTCTGGATCGTCCTCGGCTGCTTCATCGACTGGATCGGCATCCTGCTGCTCACGGCGCCCATCTTCGTGCCCGTCGTGGTGGCGCTCGGTTTCGATCCGGTGTGGATGGGCGTTCTGTTCTGCATGAACATGCAGATCTCGTACATCTCGCCGCCGTTCGGCCCGGCCGCGTTTTACCTCAAGGGGGTGACGCCGCCGGGCATCACGCTGGTCGACATCTTCCGCTCGATCTGGCCGTACCTGGGCTTGCAGGTGATCGCGCTCGGCCTCGTCATCGCGTTCCCGCAGATCGCGCTGTGGCTGCCTGGCACCATGGGCAGATGAGGCCGGCGGCGTGTGGCGGTCGCTCGATGCCGTGCTCGATGTCATGCGCGTGCCCGCCACGGGCGACGCCACGGTCGCCGTTCGCGCGGTGCCGGAGCTGGCCGGTGCGCAGGACGAGGCGTGTGAAGTCCTGATCGTCGGCGGCGGCACGGGCGGCGTGGCCGCCGCGCTGGCCGCGGCGCGCGGCGGCCGGCAGGTGGTGCTGCTCGAAGAAACCGATTGGCTCGGCGGGCAGTTCACCGCGCAAGGCGTGAGTGCGCTCGACGAGCACGAGTACATCGAGACCTTCGGTGGCACGGCCAGCTACATGCAGTTGCGCGCGATGCTGCGCGAGCGCTACCGTGGCCGCGCGGGCGAGGCCGGCCGGCGCGCAGAATTCAACCCCGGCAATTGCTGGGTCTCGCGCCTGGCGTTTGAGCCGCGCGCCGCGGTGCAGGTGGTCGAGCAGATGCTGAGCCCGCACGTGAAAGCCGGCCGTTTGACCGTGCACCTGCGCACCAAGGCAATCGCCGCCGAGGCACGCGGTGATCGCATCGAAGCCGTTGTCGCGATGGACCTGGACGACGGGCGCCTGATCCGCTTCCACCCCGAACTGGTGATCGACGCCACCGAACTCGGCGACCTGCTGCCGCTTTGCGGTGTCGAGCATGTGCTCGGAGCGGAAACGGTGGCCGAGACCGGCGAGCCGCAAGCGCAGCCGATCGAAGCCAAGCCGCACTGCGTGCAAAGCTGCACCTACACCTTTGCGTGCGAGCGGCGCGGCGAGAGCGAGCACCACGTCATCGCCCGCCCCGAGCGCTACGAACACTACTGCGCGGCGCAGCCCTACAGCCTGCGCATCGAGGTGCACGGCGGCGAGATCTACGGTGAGGCGAGCGGCTGGCTCGACTACCGCCTGTACGACACGATGCCCGGCACCAAGGGCGGGCTTTGGACCTATCGTCGCCTGCTCGACCGCAGCGCCTTCGACGGCAGCGTGGGCCACGACCTGACGATGTTCAACTGGCCCGGCAACGACTACCGCGACCGCAGCCTGCTGCAGGGTTCAGCGAGAGACGCCGCGCACGCGCTGCAAGACGCCAAGCGCGTGAGCCTGGGTTTCCTGCACTGGCTGCAGACGGAGGCGCCTGCCACCGGCACGCGCCTGGGTGCACCGGAAATCCGCCTGCGGCCCGACGTGATGGGCAGTGCAGAAGGCCTGAGCAAACATCCGTACATCCGCGAATCACGTCGCATCCGTGCGCGCAAGACCATCGTCGAGCAGGAGGTCTCGGCCCATCACCAGCCGGGCCCACGTGCGGCGCACTTCGCCGACTCGGTGGGCGTCGGCTGGTACCCCATCGACATCCACCGCTCCGGGCCCGACGACGTGGGCGCGAGCTGCCGCACCAAGCCATTCCAGATACCGCTGGGCGCGCTGCTGCCGGTGCGCATGAGCAACCTTGTTGCCGCGGCCAAGAGTATCGGCACCACGCACATCACCAACGGCTGCTACCGGCTGCACCCGATCGAGTGGAACATTGGCGAGGCGGCCGGGACGCTGGCCGCCCTGGCGCTCGAGCTGCGCGTGGCCCCGGCTGCCGTGCGCGAACGCTCGGATCTGCTGGTGCGCCTGCAGCGCCGGCTGCTCGCGAGCGGCGTGCCGCTCGCCTGGCTCACCGATGTCGGGGCCGACGATCCGCTCTTCCCCGGCAGCCAGTTGCTCTTCATGCGCGGTGCGCTGGCACCCAGGGCCGACCTGCGATTCGAGCCCGGGGCACCTTTGTCGGCCTACGAATGGCTGCGGTCGGGCGGCACCGGCGCCGTGCCACCCACGCGGGGCGAGGCGGCCAGACAATGGGGCCAGAGCGCCGTCGCGCCATGATGCAAACCCGCCAAGGAGATTCCAGATGACTCCCGAGCAGATCCTCCAGCTCCCGCCCAGGGTGCTGACGCAGGCCCAGCGCGAGTTCTATTTCAACGAAGGATATCTGTGCCTCGAGCGCGCCATCGACGAGGCCTGGCTGACACACCTGCGCGCCGCCACGGACGAGTTGGTCGAGCGCAGCCGCGTCGTCACGAAGGCCGACTCCATCTTCGATCTCGAGCCCGGTCACAGTGCAAGCGCGCCGAGGCTGCGCCGCGTGTCCAACCCGGTCGAGCAACACCCGGCGTTCTGGGCCTACTGCCTCGAGTCCTCGATGCCCGATATCGTCGCCGATCTTGTCGGCCCCGACGTGAAGTTCCACCACTCCAAGCTCAACTTCAAATGGGCCAAGGGCGGTGAAGAAGTGAAGTGGCATTACGACATCAGCTTCTGGCCGCACACCAACTATTCACCGCTGACGGTGGGCACCTATCTCTACGACTGCGGCATGGACCAGGGACCGCTGGCCGTGCTGCCACGCAGCCATCTGATCGATCCGATGCCGTCGCAGTACGACGCCAAGGGGCAGTGGACCGGATGCCTCTCGCCGGCCGATTGCGCATGGCTGGACCTGACGAAGGCCGTGTACCTGCCGGGCCCGGCCGGCTCGCTGACGATTCACAACTGCCGCACGCTGCACTACTCGGCGCGCAACGACTCCGATCTCGGCCGGCCTTTGCTGCTGAATACGCTGACCTCGGCCGACGCCTTCCCCTACACGGTGAACCCGATCAAGCCGCGCCACGATCAGCACCTGCTGCGCGGCACGCGGGCGCGCTTCGCGCACCACGATCCGAGGCCGTGCCTGATCCCGCCGGACTGGTCCAAAGGCTACACCTCCATCTTCGCGCTGCAGCAGGAGGAGGCGGTGCAGGGCGTCGAGCGCTGAAGCGCCTGGGGCCCACTCAGTGCGCAGCGTCGCGCCGATCAATCTCGTCGCCAACACGGGCATGTCCGCCGGGCAGCGTTGCAATGTCATCATGGTTCGCGCCGACGCGCCCAGGTTCAAGTCGCCATAGGAAGCCGTGCGATGGCTGGATGGCAAAGTGGTGGCCACGCCTCACGGTAGCTGCGCGCATCGCTTTCTGGGGCTGGTCATTGAAAAGACCAAGATCAAGCCCTCGGCGGTGCTCAACCAAACGATCGAAGTGATCGCCACCAATCTGCGCTCAGGCAAGATCGATGCCGCGGTATTGTGGGAGCCGTCGGTTTCGCGGAATGGCGATATCGTCGGCGACGGTGCAGGACGTATTGTCGCAACAGGCCACACCTTCGGAATTTCCGATGCAGGTGCGATTGCCATGCGCGAGGACTTCATGAAAAGTCGTCCCGATATTGTCGAGGCCTGGCTGAAAACAGAGCTGGAGGCACAGCACTTCGTACTCGATCCCAACAATGCGGTGAAAGTGGCCGAGATCGTCAAGTCACAGACGAGCGGCATCACCGTGCCGATGGCGTGGTTTTCGCTCTATGGTGCCATCCCCGAGTCCGCGGGTGGCAGCAAGGAGCGCGACGAAAAGCCTTTCGTGTTCGACGATTGCGTCAAGAAGTTGCTGGCTGAAACCTACGTCTACTTGTACAGCGCCAAGGCGATCGACTTGGACAAACCCGCGCCAGGCGCGCTCGACGATTCGATGGCGCGAAAGGTTGCCAAAGACGCAAACATCATGCTGCCGCTTGGAAAAATCATGGCACAGGATCTGTCGAAAGGGCCGAAGTAGGGATCGGAGACAGGCCCCCCGCCGGCTCAGCCGCGCTCAGTGCGCAGCGAAAAGCCTGCGCAGGTGCCCGGCCAGCAACTCGGGCTGCTCTTCGGGAATGAAATGCCCGCAGTCGGGCACGCTCGCGCCGCGCACGTCGGCGGCCATCAGGCGCAGTGAATCCAGCGGCTCCTCGCCACGGCCACGCGCTTCGGCACGTGCACCCCCGAGCGCGAGCACAGGCATCGGCAGCCGGAACCCTGACTCGTAGATGGCCCGGTTGTCGGCCTGGTCCTGCGGGATGTTGCGGTAGTACGCGAAACCCGCCCGCAATCCACCCAGCCTGCTGTAGCAGCGCACGTATTCGTCGACATCGGCCGGGCCGATGGCGCCGCGCTGCCAGCAGAAGGCCTCGTAGAACCAGCCGAGATACGCGCGTTCGCGGCCCTGCACTAGCGCTTCGGGCAGGTCGGGCGTCATGTGGAAGGCGTGGTGCCAGCGCTTGCCGCCTTGCGAGATGTCGGGCCCGATACCGGGGATCGTCACGTCCAGGATGCTCAGCGTGCGCACCAATGCCGGCGCGGCGCAGGCCAGCGCAAAGGCCGTCGGGCCGCCCCAGTCGTGGCCCACGAGGTGGAAGCGTTCGAGCTGCAACTGCTCGCACATCTCGAGCAGATCGCGCGCGATGGTCTTCTTGTCGTAGCCGTCCGCCGGCCTGGAACTGTCGCCCAGACCCGGCAGGTCGGGCGCGATCAAGCGGTAGTCGTCGGCCAGCAGGGGCATGAGCTTGCGCCACTCGTGCCAGGTCTGCGGCCAGCCGTGCAGCAGTAACACCGGTGTGCCGGTGCCGGTGCTGGCCACGTGCATGGATAGGCGGTTGAGCCGAATCGTCTGGTGTTCGATGTGCATGTGGTCTCTCTCAAGCAAGAGGACAGCTGAAGCCTCAGATCAGTGGATGGGTCCCCGACGGAACCCTGTGCGCAAAACCCAGCAGCACCCGCACCGCGCCGAAGGCCAGCAGCAGCCCCGCGATCACGGCCAACAGCCCCGCCACCTGCAGCCCGGTGAGGATCTCGTCCAGCACGGGGATCGCCAGCAGCGAAGCGGCGCCCGGCACCATCGCGCCGAAGAAGGCCGCGCGCCCGGGGCCCAGCAGCACCGCGGCGCGGCTGTAGGCCAGCACGGCCACCAGGCCGGCCCCCAGGCCATGGGCCACCGCCTGCAGGACCACGAAGCCGGGCGCCGCAGCGAGCAGCGCGCGCGGATCGGCCACCGCAGCGTAGAGCGGCGCGAACATCGCCAACGCCAGCACCACTGCCACACCCGTGACGCGCAGCGCATCCACCTGCCAGCGGCGAGAGAGTGCGCCGAACAGCCCCCAGCTACACCCCGCGGCCGCGAACAGCGCATCGCCCAGCAGCACATCGTTGCCACCCGATTGCAGCAACGCGTCGCCGCCCATGAACCCCAGTCCCAGCAGCACGAAGGCCGCGCCGGCCACCATCTCGCGCGTCACCGGCGAGCGCGCCAGCCAGGCCGAGAGCCCGATGCCGGTGAGCATCTGGCACGCGGGCGCGATGACCGCGCCATGCGCCAGCGGCGCGTGCGCGAAGCCGGTCATCATGAGCAGGCTGAACACCGGCCCCGACAACGCCGCCAGCACCGCGCCGCGCGCCCAGCCGATGCCTGCCAGGTCGCGCAGGCCCCAACGCAAGACGAAGGGCAACATCACCAGCGCGCCAGGTGTAAAGCGCAGCAAAGTCATGTCCATCGGGGTCAGGCCCGACTTGATGCCGAGCCGCGCCAGCACGGAGTAGACGCTCCAGATCGACGCTGCCAGCAGCCCCCAGGCCAGGCCGGAGATGGCGGGAGAGAGAGTTGAGGTCGTGGTCGACGGGGGCATCCCGCGACGGTAACTGCATCAACGCCTGCGGTCTCTGCCTGCGACATCAGCACCGGCCTTGCGGCCTTGCGGCCGTCCAACGGCACTCGGCGGGTGCCCGCAACGGTTGGTCAGCGTCTCGGGCCGCTACTCCAGGAAGAACTCCTTGCGCTGCGCGGCCGTCAGCCGGCGCGGCAGCAATTGCTGCGCGCGCGTGATCAACGCCCTCGTATCGGGGTAGAGGTCCCACACCCGTGCCGTGCGGTCGTCCGAGGTCGTCACCACGCGGCGGCCGTCGGGGCTGAACTCGGCGTAGCGCACGCGCGTGCCGTGGGCGCGCAGGATGGCCAGTGTCTGGCCGCTGGCCACGTCCCACACGCGCGCACCGTTGTCGTCGGAGTTGGCGATCTTGAACGACACATCATTGCCCGTGAATTCGGTCTTGCCCGCGGCGCTGACGAGGCGAGTGCTGTCGGGGCTGAAGGCCACCCAGTTCACCTGGTCGGCATGTCCTTCCAGCCGCCGCGCTTCCTTGCCCGAGGCCAGGTCCCACAGGCGCACGGCGTGCTCCAACGAGGCGGCAGCCAGCCAGCGGCCGTCAGGGCTGAAGGCCAGGTGGTGTACGAAGGGAACAGCGCCCAGTTCACGCCGCACGGCGCCGCTGCGCGCATCGACCAGGATGACCCGCATGGCTTGCGTTTTTTCATCGGGCTCGGAGGCTATGGCCAGCGTCTGGCCATCGGGCGAAAAGGTGGCCGCAAGACCCGAAAGCAGCTTGATGGTCCGCAGGCCTTCGCCGGCCTCCCACAGCGTGATGCGCCCCTGGCCGGTGCTCACCAGGCGGTCGCCTTGCGGGCCGTAGTGCAGACCGAACATGTCAGTCGGGCCGGGTGCACTGGCCAGCCGCTGACCGGTGCGCGCATTCCAAAGGCGCACATCGTGGTTCTTGTTGAACGGCTGGCCGCTGACCGTGGCCAGGCGTTCGCCGTCCGGGCTGAAGCGCACCGCACCCACGCGTGTTTCCTGGCGCGGCAATTCGAGCAGCAAGGCACCGCTCTTGCCATCGCAGACGCGCACCGTGCCGTCTTCGGCCGCCGTGGCCACGCGGCCGCTGCCGGCGTCGAACGCGGCCGCGGTCACCCTGGCGCCATGCGTGATGGTGGCCAGCGCTTCGCCCTTTTCGGTCGACCACAGCCGCGCCGTGCGGTCGTTCTCTTCCGTCCAGCCGCCGCTGGTGGAAAGGACACGCAGGCCGTCGCGGCTGAAATGCGCCGATTCGACCGAGCCGCGGTGGCGCAACTCCAGCACCCTGCCGCTGGCGCGCAGGCGCCACAGCCGAAGCGTCGTATCGCCGGTGGTCACGACGGTGTCGCCACCCGGGCTGAAGCGCGCGTGCGTCACATCGCCGGCGTGCCCGGCCAGTGTGGCCACGGAGGCGCCGGTTTCGGCTTCCCACAGCCGCGCGCTGTCGTCCCGGGAAGCTGTCACCACGAAGCGGCCATCGGGGCTGAATTCGCCGTGCCGCACTTCGTGCCCATGGCCTTGCAACGTGTGGATGCTTGCGAACGTGCGCGCGTCCCAGATGCGCGCCTCATGGTCGGCCGAGACGGTGAGGATGCGGCTGCCGTCAGGGCTGAAACTGGCCTGGAAGACGCGGTCGCTGTGCCCGCTGAGCGTGGCCAGCAAGCGGCCCTCGGGCACCGACCACAGCCGCGCCTTGCCGTCGCCGCTGGCGGTGAGCACGGCCGTGCCCGCCGGATTGAAGTGCGCCGAGTACAGGCCGCGCGGGTGCTTCAGGGTCGCCACGAGCTGCCCGCTGTCGGCGTGCCACAGGCGAGCGCCTTCGCCGCGGTCGGCAGCGACCACATAGCGGCCGTCGGGGCTGAATTCGGCACTGGCTATAGCCCAGTCGAGGGCCGGGCCCAGCAACTGCGCCGGCGCGCTGCTGCCCGCGGTCCAAAGGCGCACTGTGCCGTCGCCGCCGGCTGTGACGTAGCGGCGGCCGTCGGGCGCATAGGCCACGTGGTAGGCGGCGTCGGTGTGCTCGCGTGCGCGGCTCACGGCGCGGCCATCGGTGGCATTCCATGACGCGACGCCGCCGTCCGAGGCCACCGTGACGAGTTGCGTGCCATCGGGGCTGAACGCGGCGTGCGTCACCCGCGGTGCGTCCTGCCCGGCCTGGGCGGCAGCATGCGCCAGCACCTGCAACGGCGCGCGTTTGGCCACGTCCCACAGGCGTGCGCTGCCATCGTGTGAGGCCGAGACCAGGCGCGTGCCATCGGCGCTGAACGTGGCGAAGGTCACGCGCTTGTTGTGCGCGCCCAGCACCGCCAGCTCGCGGTGCTGCGACACGGCGTCGTAAAGCTGTGCCTCGGCCTGAACGACATACGGCCGCTCGGGGCTGCTGGAGGAATGGGGCAGCGCCTCCAGCGCAAGCAGCATGGCATTGACGGCGTTGCCGCCTTTCAGTTGTTGCTCGGCCAGCTGCGAGAGGAAGAGCGACTGGCCGCGCAGCGCGCGGTCGCGCTGCTGCGCCGCCAGTGCCGCATTGGCATTCGCCTGCACCTCGTTCTCCACCGCCACGCCGCGCTGCCACAGCGCAACGCCGGCCAAGGCGGCGAGGAAGAGGCCGATGCCCACCAGCACCGCGCGCAGCCGCACTGCGGAGCGCACCGCGGAGGGCGCGGTGGCCAGGCGCGCGACCACTTCGTCACCGGCCACGCCGCTCAGATCGGCATGGGCCGCCTCGTCGGCCCAGATGCGATCGCGACACTGCAGCCACTCTTCGGCAAGTGGTCCGAGCCGTATGTCCTGCAACGCGCCGCCGATATTCACGGGAATGATGGGCCGCTGCGGGTGGCGGCGGCGGAATTCCTCCACCTCCTTGCGCACCCAGCGCGGCTCGGCCAGCGTGCCGCGATTGGCCACGACGATGAGGATGCGCGAGCGCCGCAGCGCGCGCTGCAAGGTGTCGTCCAGCACATCGCCCACCGGCGCCTCGTCTTCACTGAAGAAGACCGTGAAGCCGCGCTCGCGCAACTTCCTCGCCAGGTCCGACGCATAAGCCCGCGTGCCGCGCGGCGGCTGGCCCAGCGCGAACGAGATGAAGGCGTCGTAGCCGAACAGGCGCGCCGCTGCGCCACCGGTGGTGGCCGCAGGCGGGGGTGTGGCGGGCGCCATCTTCAGTCGGTGTGGCCGAACCGGCCGCGGCCGCGCACGCGAGCAGCTGTCGGTCGAGCGCTGGGCAGATGCATCGGGTTCAGTAGCAGAGCAGGCCTTGGGCGGCGCAGTATCGCCCAAAGGCCGCGCACCGGCCCGGCGCGGCGCCCGTCTTCTGCGAGGCGCGCGCGCAACCAGCAATCAAACCAGCTCGAACCGATCCAGGTTCATCACCTTGACCCAAGCCGCCACGAAGTCGCCCACGAACAACGACCGCGCATCGCTGCTGGCATACACCTCGGCCAGCGAGCGCAGCTGCGAGTTCGAGCCGAACACCAGGTCGGCGGCGGTGCCCGTCCACTTCACCTCGCCGGTCTTGCGGTCGCGCCCTTCCAGCACTCCATCGGCCGCCGCGCTCTTCTGCCACTGCGTTCTCATGTCGAGCAGGTTGACGAAGAAGTCGTTGGTTAGCGCTTCGGGCCGCTGCGTGAAGACACCGTGCTTCGAGCGGCCGGTGTTCGCGCCCAGCACGCGCAGGCCACCCACCAGCACCGTCATCTCGGGCGCGGTGAGCGTCAGCAGTTGCGCCTTGTCCACCAGCAGCTCGGCCGCCGCGCTTTCCAGCTCCTTCGTGGTGTGGTTGCGGAAGCCGTCGGCCTTCGGCTCCAGCGCGGCAAACGATTCGACGTCGGTCTGGTCCTGGGTGGCGTCCGTGCGGCCTGCGGAGAAGGGCACCTTCACGTCGTGGCCGGCCTTCTTCGCTGCTGCCTCGACGGCCGCGCCGCCCGCCAGCACGATGAGGTCGGCCAGCGAGACTTTCTTGCCACCGCTTTGTGACCCCGACGCTGCGGCGTTGAACTCCTTCTGGATGCCTTCCAGCGATTTGAGTACCTTGCCCAGTTCGACGGGATGATTGACCGCCCACTCCTTCTGCGGTGCCAGGCGGATGCGCGCGCCGTTGGCGCCGCCGCGCTTGTCGCTGCCGCGGAAGGTGGCGGCCGAGGCCCAGGCGGTGCTGACCAGTTGCGAGATGGAGAGGCCCGAGGCCAGCACCTGGGCCTTCAGCGCCGCGATGTCGGCGTCGTCGACCAGTGGGTGGCCGGCTGCGGGAACCGGGTCCTGCCAGATCAGCACTTCCTTGGGCACGAGCTTGCCGAGATAGCGGGCACGCGGGCCCATGTCACGGTGCGTCAGCTTGAACCAGGCGCGCGCGAAGGCGTCGGCAAAGGCCTGCGGGTCCTTGTGGAAGCGGCGCGAGATCTTCTCGTAGGCGGGGTCCATGCGCAGAGAGAGGTCGGCCGTGGTCATCATCGGCGGATGCTTCTTCGCCGGGTCGTGCGCGTCGGGGATCATGTGCTCGGGCTTGCAGTTCTTCGCCACCCACTGGTGCGCGCCGGCCGGGCTCTTGACGAGCTCCCATTCGTAGCCGAAGAGCATGTCGAAATAGCCCATGTCCCACTTCGTCGGGTTCGGCTTCCAGGCGCCTTCGATGCCGCTGGTGATGGCGTGCGCGCCCTTGCCGGTGCCCAAGCTGTTCTTCCAGCCGAGCCCCTGCTCCTCGATCGCCGCGCCCTCGGGCTCGCGGCCGACGTGGCTCTCCAGCCCGGCGCCGTGCGCCTTGCCGAAGGTGTGGCCGCCGGCGACCAGCGCCACGGTCTCCTCGTCGTTCATTGCCATGCGGGCGAAGGTCTCGCGTACGTCGCGGCCCGAGGCCACCGGGTCGGGGTTGCCGTCCGGGCCCTGCGGGTTGACGTAGATGAGGCCCATCTGCACGGCGCCTAAGGGGCGGGCCAGGTCGCGGTCGCCTGAGTAGCGGCTGTTGGGCTTGTCGCTCGTGGCCAGCCACTCGATCTCGGCGCCCCAATTGATGTCTTGCTCGGGCTCCCAGATATCCGGGCGGCCGCCGCCGAAGCCGAAGGTCTTGAAGCCCATCGACTCGAGCGCGACGTTGCCGCCCAGCACCAGCAGGTCGGCCCACGAGAGCTTGCGGCCGTACTTTTGCTTGATGGGCCACAACAGCCGGCGCGCCTTGTCGAGGTTGCCGTTGTCGGGCCAGCTGTTCAGCGGCGCGAAGCGCTGCGCGCCGGTGCCGGCGCCGCCGCGACCGTCGTGGATGCGGTACGTCCCCGCCACGTGCCAGGTCATGCGGATGAACAGGCCGCCGTAATGGCCCCAATCGGCGGGCCACCAGTCCTGCGAGTCGGTCATCACCGCGCGCAGGTCCTTGACCACCGCGTCGAGATCAAGGCTCTTGAATTCCCGGGCGTAGTCGAAGTCCTGGCCCATCGGGTTCGACTTCGACGATTGCTGGTGCAAGATACCCAGGTTCAGCTGGTTGGGCCACCAGTCACGGTTGCCCCGGCCGCCCGCGGCCATGGTGTGGAACGGGCACTTCGATTCGGTGGACATGTGCAACTCCTTGGACTGTCTTGGTCAATCGGGTACGGTAGTCTAGGAGCGGGGCCCGCGTGATTCAACGCAAGCGTACCAATCGCGCCGATAGGCCGGAGCGCACCGGGTAGGCTGCCAGGGGCGCTCCCAAGCACGCGAAGCACGAAGCACGAAGCGCAGCGCCAGTGTTTGCCCTGATCGGCAGGCATGCCTTGGGCCGGAAAATCGCATGGCATCCCTCACACCCCATGCTTGCCTTCCTCGCCCGCCGCCTGCTGTCCACGATCCCGGTGCTGCTGATCGTGGCGGTGCTGGTATTCCTGATGCTGCGCCTGACGCCCGGTGACCCCGCCGCGGTGCTGGCCGGCGACGCCGCCAGCACCGAGCAGATCGCCCAGATACGCGCGAATCTGGGTCTGGACCGCTCTGTGCCAGAGCAGTTCTTCATCTGGTTCGGGCAGTTGCTCACCGGCAATCTGGGGCAAAGCTACTACTACAAGACCGACGTGGTCACGCTCATCGGCCAGCGGCTGGAGCCCACGTTGTCGCTGGCGCTCATCACCATCACCATCGCCGTGCTGGTAGCGGTGCCTCTGGGCGTGCTGGCGGCGTGGCGCTTCGGCGGCTGGCTCGATCGCTCGCTGATGGCGTTTTCGGTGATGGGCTTTTCGGTGCCGATCTTCGTGCTGGCCTATGTGCTGATCTGGCTCGTCTCGCTCAAGCTCGGCTGGCTGCCGGTGCAGGGCTACAAGCGGCTGGCCGACGGCGCGGGGATGTGGCTGTACCACCTCACCTTGCCATCGATCACGCTGTCGGTGATCTATATCGCCTTGATCGCTCGCGTGACGCGCGCATCGGTGCTCGACACGCTCGGCGAGGACTACATCCGCACCGCGCGCGCCAAGGGGCTGCCGGAGAACAAGGTGCTGATGCGGCACGCGCTGGCCAACGCAGCGGTGCCGATCGCAACCGTCATCGGCATCGGCATCGCGCTGCTGATTGGCGGCGTGGTGGTCACCGAATCGGTGTACGCCATCCCCGGCCTCGGCCGGCTCACGGTGGATGCGGTGCTGGCGCGCGACTTCCCCACCATCCAGGGCGTGATCCTGCTGTTCTCGTTCGTCTACGTGCTCGTCAACCTGCTGGTCGACCTGAGCTACGTATTCTTCGACCCCAGGATCCGCTACTGATATGCCCGAGTTGAACGTTGCGGAACTGTCGGTCGAGAGCGCCACCGTGGTGCGCCACGAGAGCGCCTGGGCGCGTGTGCGCCGCAACGGCAGCGCGCGCGTGGGCGGCATCGTGCTCTTGTTGCTGGTGCTGGTGGCGCTGGCGGCGCCCTGGCTCGGCACGGTGGACCCCTCGCTCTTCGATCCCGCCAGCCGCGACCTCACGCCCGGCAAACACGGCGAGATCACCACGCTGGAGGGCGAGCAGCTCAAACACCGTTTCCTGATGGGCTCGGACAGCTTCGGGCGCGACATCTACAGCCGCGTCATCTACGGCACGCGGGTCTCGCTCATTGTGGGCGTCAGCACTGCGGTCGTCGCGCTGGCCGTGGGCATCGTGCTCGGCCTCGTCGCCGGCTTCCTGCGCCGCGTCGACGGTGTCCTGATGCGCGTGATGGACGGGCTGATGGCCATCCCCGCGATCCTGATCGCCATCGCGCTGGTGGCGATGTGGCGAGGCAGCCTGCTCACGGTGGTGATCGCCATCGCCATCCCCGAGATCCCGCGTGTGACGCGGCTCGTGCGCTCGCTGGTGCTGACGATCCGCGAAGAGCCCTACGTGGAGGCCGCGGTGTCGCTGGGCACGCCGACGTGGAAGATCATGGGCCGGCACATCCTGCCCAATACCATCGCGCCGCTCATCGTGCAGGGCACGTTCATCTGCGCCTCTGGCATCCTCACCGAGGCCATCCTGTCGTTCCTCGGCGTGGGCCTGCCGCCCGATATCCCCACCTGGGGCAACGTGATGGCCGAGGGCCGCGCACAGTTCAACGAGTACCCGCACAACATCTTCTTCCCGGGCATCTTCCTGGCGTTGACGGTGCTGGCGGTGAACATCCTCGGCGACGGGTTGCGCGACACGCTCGACCCCAAAATGGCGAAGCGGGGCTGAGGATGGCCGACAGTGCCGGACCCATCCTCGAAGTCCACGACCTGAGCATCGCGCTGCCGGCGGGCGGCGACCGTGCCACGGCGGTGCAGAAGGTGAGCTTCAGCGTCGGCCGCGGCGAGACGCTGTGCCTGGTGGGCGAGTCGGGCTCAGGCAAGAGCGTCATTGCGCAAGGCGTGATGGGCCTGCTGCCCAAGCAGCTGCCGGTGGTCTCGGGGCGCATCCTGCTGCAAGGCGAAGACATCACGCACGCGCCGCTGTCGCGCCTGCGCGAGCTGCGCGCCACGCGCATGAGCATGATCTTCCAGGAGCCGATGACGGCGCTGAACCCGGTCATGACCTGCGGCGACCAGATCGACGAGGTGCTGAGCGAGCACACGCAGCTGAGCCTTGAGCAGCGGCGCGAGAAGGTGCTGGCCATCGTCAAGGAGGTGCTGCTGCCCGACCCCGAGCGCATGGTGGCGAGCTACCCGCACCAGCTCAGTGGCGGCCAGCGCCAGCGCATCATGATCGCGATGGCGTTGGTGCTCGACCCGGTGCTGCTCATCGCCGACGAGCCGACCACGGCGCTCGACGTCACGACGCAGGCGCAGATCCTGAAGCTCGTGCTCGACCTTCAGAAGCGCCACGGCACCGGCGTGCTCTTCATCACCCACGACTTCGGCGTCGTGGCCGAGATCGCGCACCGCGTGGCCGTGCTGCGCCTGGGTGATCTGGTGGAGCTCGGCCCCAAGGACGATGTGCTGCGGCGCCCGCAGCACGACTACACGAAGATGCTGATGGTGTCGGTGCCCACGCTGCGCATCGAGCAGCGGCCGGTGGATCACACCGCGCCCGTGGTGCTGAGCGTGAAGGCACTGGCCAAGACCTACGACGACAAGAGCTGGTTCGGCAAGCGCCGCACCGTGCACGCGGCCAAGGACGTGAATTTCGAGATCCGCCGCGGGCAGACGCTGGGCATCGTCGGTGAATCGGGCTCGGGCAAGAGCACGGTGGCGCGCTGCGTGGTGCGCCTCATCGACCCGAGCGCGGGTTCGGTGAAGCTCGGTGCCGACGAGATCGCGACGCTCTCCGCCGGGCAGTTGCGCCCGCTGCGCCGGCGCGTGCAGATCGTCTTCCAGGACCCGTACCGCTCGCTCAACCCGCGCCGCAGGGTGGGCGAGGCGTTGATCGAAGGGCCGATGAACTACGGCCTCGGCCGCGAGCCGGCGCTGGACAAGGCGCGCGAACTTCTCAAGCTCGTGCGCATGGACGAGAGCGCGATGGATCGCTACCCGCATCAGTTCAGCGGCGGGCAGCGCCAGCGCATCTGCATTGCGCGTGCGCTGATGATGGAGCCCGAGTTGCTGGTCGCCGACGAGGCGGTGAGCGCGCTCGACGTGTCGGTGCAGGCGCAGGTGTTGCAGCTATTCGAGGAGATTCGCGCGCGGCTGTCCATTGCCATGCTCTTCATCACCCACGACCTGCGCGTGGCTTCGCAGGTGTGCGACACGCTGGCCGTCATGAGCCAGGGCGAGGTGGTGGAGTACGGCCCTGCACACCGCGTATTCGGCGCGCCGCAGCACGCCTACACGCGGGCGCTGTTCGCGGCCGCGCCGGGGCGCGACTTCGCCTTCGGCGCCTGAGACGGCCGAGGTCTCCGCGGTCGCCGAGGTCGCCGACGTCGCTCAGGGCACGAGGCCCCAGTCGCCGCTTGCGGCACCGGTTTGCAGGAAGAACGTCACCGCCGGCGAGGTCGTGTAGGCGCCCGGGCCGGTCGCGGTGAAGCGCTGCACGCTCACCGACTCGACACCCGGCGAGCGCGGCGGCAGTCGCGTGACGACGGTCCAGCCGTTGCTCGCATAGAGGATCGCGCGGCCGCTGTTGTGCGTCATGTTCTCGAACTTGATGTGCCGCGCCGCAGGCGGTGCCGCCAGGCAGGCGCCGCGTCCCTGGTCAGGCAACGCGAAGTCCGGGCTGCAGTAGTGCGAGCGATGCGTGCCGTTCAGTCGGTAGGTATCGTCGGTGGCGTAGTTGGCCACCGGGAAGGTCAGCGGGCCGGTCGTGTAGTCGGTCCACGCGAGGTCGTGGCCCCACCAGAAGCTGACATCCTGGATCGTGATGCAGCTCTGGGTCACGCCGGCGGTCACCGTGCAGGTCACAGTGGTGTAGCCGAACGCGTTGCGCGGGTAGTCCTTGCCTCCTGGGTCGAGCGCACCGAAGCCGTTGAGCTGGACGGCTTGGATGACCAGGCGGAAGCCGCCGGCGGTCGGAATCCAATCGACCGCCGAGCCGATCGAACAGCGCCAGCGGCGCGACGGGATCGTCTCGAGCACACAGTTGGGATTCGGATGCACAGGTTGCGTCGCGGGCGGAACGGCCGTCGTCGACGTCGTGCCGTCGTACTGAACGTAGGGCGCCACGCCGCCGCCGCCGTAGAAGGTGTAGCCGCCGATGACGCAGTTGTTCAGGTTCACGAGCCGGTTGGCACCGGCTGGCGCGACCTGGATCGTGCCGCTCGCGCACGGGCCCTGGACAAAGCCGCTCGTGGTGCTCGTCGGGATGGCGCGCGCCAGCGTCAGCGCACCCTGGGACATGGCAGCGCTGAACTTCGGGATCACGGTGTTGACACCGATCACCGTCATCACCTCCACGGCATCGACGCCGCCGCTGTCGGATATCTTGTTGGGCGCCAGCGTCATGCCCGCTTTCTGCGCGTCATTGAGGTTTTCCCACATGCCCTCGACATTGCGCGTGACGACGAGCGTCTGCACCGGCGTCGTGGTCACGCTGCCCACCGTATCGGTGGCGCGCGCGGTGATGTTGTAGGTGCCGGCGGCCACACCGGCCCAGCTGAGCTGGAAGGGCGGGGCCAGCACATCGCCGCCAATCGGCGTGGCGCCGTTTAAGAACTCCACCTTGGCGATGCCGTCGTTGTCGGTGGCCGTGGCAGTAAGGGTCACCGGCCCGGTGGTCGAGTTGACCGGCAGCGTCACCGCCGCGCCTGAAGTGAGTGCCACCGCGGGCGGCACGTTGGGCGCGATCGTACGTGTCCTGGAGGCGGTGGTCGTGGTGCCGCCGAGGTTGTCGGTGGCGAGCGCGGTGATGACGTAGGTGCCGTGCTGTGTCGCGCCGACGGCCACCGAGCGGCGCCAGATGTTCGACGGCGCAGGGTCGCGCGTGCCCAGGCCCAGCGACACGAGACCGTTGAAGAACTCCACCGAGGTGATGGTGCCGTCGGTGTCGGTCGCCGTAGCAGCCAGCGCCAGCGTGGTCGGCGCGTTGGTGCCCGCCACCGGGTCGGTGAGCGTCACCGCGGGCGGCACGTTGGTCGGCACGTTGATCGGGATCGAAGCCGTGTTCTGCACCGCGCCGTCGTTGTCGGTGGCGCGTGCGGTGATGGTGTGCGTGCCCACCGACGGGTTGACCCAGCTGCGTTCCCACACGCCGGGGCTCACCTGCGTGGCGAGCTGCGGGGTCGCACTGCCGTCGAGGAAGAACTCGACCTTGGTGACGGTGCCGTCGGCATCACCCGCAGTGGCGCGCAGCGTCACCGTGCCGCCGATATTGACCACCGCGCCCGGCGCCGGCGAGGTGATGCTCACCGTGGGCAGCGCATTGACGATCACCTGCACCGAGGCCGACGTGGCCACGGCGGCCTGGTTGTCGGTGGCACGCGCCACGAAGGTGTAGATGCCCGCGGGCAGCGCCGCAGCCGGCTGCTCGTACGGCGGCAGCGTGTCGGCCACACCGACGAGCGTGCTCGCGTCGTACACCGGCGCGGCCGGGTTGATGCGGAAGAACTCCACCTTGGAGATGCCGCCGTCGGCATCGGCCGCATTGGCCGCCAGCGTCAGCGTGGCCGGCGCATTCGGCTTGAAGTTGTTGACCGGCGCGGTGATGGCCACCGTCGGCGGCTGGTTCGGCGGCGGCGGCGGAGGAGGCGGAGGAGGAGGAGGAGGAGGAGGAGGAGGCGGAGGTGGCGGCGGCGGAGGAGGAGGAGGAGAGGGCGGTGGCGGAGATGGCGGAGGAGGAGATGGCGGCGGCGGAGATGGCGGCGCCGCCGTCACGCTCAGCGGCAGGGACGCCGAAATCGCCGTCGCACCCGCGTTGTCCGAAGCCCGTACGGTGATGTTGCGCGGCCCGGCGGGTGCATCGGTCCACACCAGTTCGAAGGGCGCTGTCGTGTCCTCGCCGATCTTGGTGGGCCCATCGAAGAACTCGACACGCACCACGGTGCCGTCACGGTCGGCGGCGGTCGCCGCGATTCGAATGGCAGCGCCGGAGGCAAACGTCGCATTGGCCGCGGGCGTGGCGATGGACACGGTGGGGGCTTCGTTGGCGGGGGCGATGGGATCACCACCGCCACCTCCTCCACCGCCGCACGCGGCCAACGCGGCCGCAGCCGTGGCGGACAAGGCCCAGCGCACGAAGCCGCCGACGATGGGGCTTGGGCAGTGGCCAGCGAAAGGCGTCGGGCAGGGGCGTGTCAGTTTCATCGGGACCTCAAATCAAGCGCCGGAAGAGTGACACGGGGGAAACCCTGCCGGCCCCACGCACCCCGCGATTCGGGGGGCTGATTCAGGCGTCTTGGTTCACGCTGCTGCGCCGTTCGAACACTAGCGCGCCATCGTCAACGCGAGAGAAACGCAATGTGACAAGGTCTCTGAGGTAGTTCTGGTTCAGCCGCCAGGGCCTGCGGTTGCCCTGCTTGGGTAGATTCCCGACCGCTCGCTGCACGTAGCCCGAGGTGAAGTCCAGCATGGGCTCGGGCGACACCGATCCGTCGGCGCGTGGCGTGCACGCGCGCCAGCCCGCGCGGTCCATGTGGCGCAGCAGGCGGCAGGTGTACTGGGCGGTGAGATCGGCCTTCAGCGTCCAGCTCGCGTTGGTGTAGCCGAAGGTGCTCACCAGGTTGGGCACGCCGCTGTACATGAGGCCTTTGTAGATGTAGGCCTTCGAGAGATCCACCGGCAAGCCGCCCAAGCTCAGACGGATCCCGCCCAGCACGTTGAGCTCCAGCCCGGTGGCGGTGACGATGATGTCCGCGCCGAGCTCCTGCCCCGAGGCGAGTTGGATGCCGCGCTCGGTGAAGCGCTCGACAGTGTCCGTCACCACCGAGGCCCGGCCCGCGCGCAGGCTCGCGAAGAGGTCGCCATCGGGCACCAGGCACACGCGCTGGTCCCAGGGGTTGTAGTGCGGGGCAAAGTGGCGCTCCACGTCGTAGCCCGCCGGCAGCTGCGCGCGCACCATGCCCACCAAGCGCGCCCGTGCTTGGCTCGGGTACTTGCGCGCGATGCGGTAGAAGTACATCTGTATCGCCACGTTCTTCAGGCGCACCAGCCGATAAGCCCAGCGTGCCGGCAGCCAGCGCTTGAGCGCCTCGGCGATGGTATCGACCGTGGGGCGCGCGAATACGTAGCTTGGCGAGCGCTGCAGCATCGTCACGTGCGCGGCGGTCTTGGCCAGTTCGGGCACCAGCGTCACCGCAGTGGCGCCGCTGCCGATGACCACCACACGCTGGCCGCTCACGTCCAGCCCCTCGGGCCAGAACTGCGGGTGCACGATGCGGCCGCCGAATTGCCCCTCATCGGGAAACGGCGGCCGGTGGCCCTGCGCATAGCTGTAGTAGCCGCCGCAGAAGAGCAGGAAGCGGGCGCGCAGGAGGGTCGGCTCGGAGTGGCCTTCACGCTGCACCGTCAGGGTCCAGCGCGCCTCGCTCGCACACCAGTCCGCAGCGACCACGCGGTGGCCGTAGCGCACCAGCGGCGCCACGCCGTGCTCGGCCGCGGTGTCGTCGACGTAGCTGCGGATGGCGGACCCATCGGCGATGGCGCGTGCATCACGCCACGGCTTGAAGCGGTAGCCGAGCGTGTACATGTCGGAGTCGGAGCGCACGCCGGGATATCGGAAGAGGTCCCAGGTGCCGCCACTGGCCTGACGGGCCTCGAGCAAACCGAAGCGCCGTTGCGGCGCCTGCTGCTGCAGGTGCACGGCCGCGCCGATGCCCGACAGACCCGCGCCAACGATGAGCACATCGAGCTCTTCGGGCCCCGTGCGCGGCACGGCCTCGCGCAGAAACCGTGCCGCCGCGACGAGCGACTGTTTCGCCTCCGGCACGTGTGCGAGCAACTGCCACACATGTGGCACCACCGGGAACACCTGCAGTTCCACCGTCACCCCGGCCTCGCGCGCCTTGGTGGCCAGGCGCAGGGAGTCGTCGCGCAGCACCTCGTCCTGCCCCACGTGCAGCAGGAGCGGCGGCAAGCCGGCCAGATCGCCGCGCAGCGGCGAGGCGAGCGGCTGCGCCGCATCGGCGCCTTGCAGATAGGCGTTCGCGAGGTGCTCCAGCTCGGGGCCGTGGAACATCGCATCGTGCGGTGTGTTCAACCGGATCGAGGGGCTGTCGCCGACAAGATCGGTGGCCGGCGAAAAAAGGGCCGCGGCATCGGGCATCGCTTCACCCGCGTCCTTGAGTGACAGCATCAGGCTGAGTGCGAGGTTGCCGCCGGCACTGTCGCCGGCCACCACGAGGCGGCCGCGTTCGTGCGCCGGGCGCTGCTGTTGGGCCGCGCGCAGGGCGCGGAAGACAGCGAGCACATCGTGGGGCGCGGCGGGGAATGGGTACTCGGGCGCGAGCCGGTAGTCGGGCACGAAGACGCGAAAACCCTGCTTGGCCAGCGCCGCCGTGATCGGGCGGTGGGTGCTCGGTGTGCAGCCGACGAAGCCGCCGCCGTGAAGGTAGAGCAGGGTGTGAACGGATGGCGGCGTGTGTGAGGCGGCGCCTGCGGTGGCTGGCGTGGCAGCGGCTTGCGCGGCGTCCGTTTCCACCCACTCGCCCGGCACGCCGCCCAGCGTGTCGTCGCCGTAGCGAACGCCGCGCGTCGGCGGCAGAGGCTGGCCGAAGACCTGGCGCACACGCGCGATGTCCTTCATGTCGGCCAACATGGGCTTCACGCGGCGGCGCACGATGAGCGCTGCCAGTCGGGCCTGCCAGCTGGCTTTCATCGCGGGAGCCCCGTGATCACCTCGGACCGCGTCATGCGGTGACGCGGGCGGCATGCCCGCTCGACTCTTCGGCCAGGCAAGCGTCGATGATGTCGAGTGCCTGGTCCATTTGTGCGAAGCGGGTCACCAGCGCCGGGGTCAGAGTCAGCAATGGCACATCGTGGTCTTGAAGGAGTGGCCGCGGCGAGCTGTTGATGTCGCCTTCGCTCTGGGTGGGAGCGGAGGTCCCCGCTTCGGCCCGTTGACTCAAGGCGTCACCTTGCCGTGCAGGCGCAGCACTGGCCAGCCACGTTCGGCCGCGATGGCGGCCAGCCCCACATCGGGGTGCACGACATGCGGCCGGTCGGCAGCTTCGAGCAGAGCGAGGTCGTTCATCGAATCGCTGTAGGCGAGGCTCTCGAAGTCGCCGAGGTGTTGGCCGCGCTGGCCGTGCCCGCCGCGCTCACCGCGCTGTGCGAGCCAGTGATGCAGGCGCGCCACCTTGCCCTCCCGCATGTTGAGCGTGCCGGTGGTGCGGCCCGTGAAGTCGCCGTCGGGCCCCACCTCGCACTCGGTGGCGATCAGATGCTCGATGCCGAGTTCGGCCGCAGTGAGCTCGGTGATGAAGCGGTTGGTGGCCGTGGTGAGTACGACGAGCGCGCCCTCGCGCTGGTGCTCGCGCACGAGCGCGCGGGCCGCCGCGCCGATGCGTGGCGCAATTGCCTCACGCAGAAAGGCCTCTCGTTCCGGCTGCCAGGCGTGGGCACTGCGGCCAACCAGCGTGCCGACGTAGAACTCGCTGAAGGCCTGCGTGCTGACGGTGCCGGCGCGGTAGCCGCGATCCATGGCCAGGTTGCGCTGGGCGTAGTGTGCGCGGTCCAGCACGCCGCGCTGCATCAGGAACTCGCACCACAGCACGTCGCTGTCGCCTTCGAGCAGCGTGTGGTCGAGGTCGAAGAGGGCCAGACGGGGCTTGGCGCTCACCGAGACCCTTCGCGCTGCGCGCTCCGGTGCAAGCCGTTCGGGCCGCCGTTCGGGCCGCCGTTCATGCCGCCGTTCGGGCCGCCGGTTGGGCTCACGAGGGCGACCTCAGGTGCCAGGCCTTGGGCCGCGTGAAGGTCTGGATGCCCGCCACACCGAGGGTGAGGCCGATGCCCGAATCGCCCACGCCGCTCCAGGGCAGGCGCGGGCTCACGCGGTCGCAGCAATTCCAGTACACGGTGCCGGCGTTCACGCGCGACAGCAGCGCACGCGCCGCGGTCTCGTCCTTGGTGAAGACGCCTGCGGTGAGGCCATAGCGCGTGTCGTTCATCAACGCCACGGCCTCGTCGTCGCCCTTCACCTTCTGGATGCCGATGACAGGGCCGAAGCTCTCCTCGCGCATCAACTCCATGCCGTGATTCACATTCGTCAGCACGGCGGGTGGGAAGTGGTTGCCGGGGCCGCGCAGGCGCTGACCCGCGCCGGGGCCGCCGTGCAGCTTGGCGCCCTTGCCCACGGCGTCAACTACCTGGGCTTCCAGCACATCGAGTTGCGGCGCACGCGTGACGGCGCCAATGTAGGTGCCCGGATCCATCGGGTCGCCGCACTTGAACGTCGCCACGGTGGCGAGGAAGTGCTTGATGAATTCGTCGTGCACGGCCTCGTGCACATAGATGCGCTCCACCGAGCAGCAACTCTGGCCGGTGTTGTACATGGCGCCATCGGCGAGCGACTCGGCGGCTGCCTTGGGGTCGGCATCGGCGCGCACGTAGGTCGGATCCTTGCCACCGAGCTCGAGCTGCAACTTCACCAGCCGCCCTGCCAGGCCCAACGCGATGCGCTGGCCGGTCGCGTGGCTGCCGGTGAAGAAGAGCCCATCGATCTTCTGCGCCAGCAGCGCTGAGCCCACCTCGCCAGCGCCGACGAGGCACTGCATCACCCCCTTGGGCAGGCCCGCCTCGTGCAGCAGGCGCGTGATGGCCAGGCCCGTGAGCGCGGCGTATTCGCTGGGCTTGTAGAGCACCGCGTTGCCGGTCAGCAGCGCCGGCACGATGACGTTGTTGCCCACGAACCAGGGGTAGTTCCAGGCCGAGATGTTGGCCACCACGCCGAGCGGCACGTGGGTGATCTGCTCGTGCATGCCGCCACCGTTGAAGACATGCTCCTCGCGCACCGCGCCCTCGGCCTGCTCGAGGAAGAAGTCCAGCCGCGGCAAGAGGCCGTTGAGCTCGTTCTTCGCCTGCGTGATGGGCTTGCCCACTTCGCACGTGAGCGTGGCGGCGAGCGGATCGAGCTCGCGCACGACGCCGGCTCGGTAGCGCTGCACGATGGCCAGCCGCTCGGCCATGGGCACCGCCATCCAGGCCGGCTGCGCGGCGCGCGCGGCGGCGGCCTTGGCGGCCACGGAGGCGTCGTCGTCGGCAGCGACGTCGGTGATGAGTTCGCCATTGGCGGGGTTGAAGATCTTCATCCGGTGCTCGATGTCCTGTGGGGGGATTCAGGCCTCGCGGCGTGCGGCCGCCGGCATCGCCTTCACGCCTTCACCTTTCGGCACTCGGCCAGAAAGTCCTGCAGCATCGGGCCGTCGTCGAAGTTTTCGGGACTGCCGGGCTCGTGGAACTCCGGGTGCCACTGCACCGCGGCCAGATAGCCCGACCCGTCGATGTCGTCGCGGCGGATGGCTTCGATGGTGCCGTCTTCGGGGCAGCGCGCTTCGACGACAAACCCCTGCGCCAGCGTCTTGATGCTCTGATGGTGAATGCTGTTGGTGGTGGCGCGCTGCAGGCCGGGGTAGAGCTGTGACAGGCGCGAGCCCGACTCAAGATCGACCTCGTGGAAGTGCTGCTCGTATTTGCCGAGTTCGCGGTGCGCCCGTGAGCCGGGTACCTGCGTGCCGATGTCCTGCCACAGCGTGCCACCGAACATCACGTTGATGAGCTGCAGGCCGCGGCAGACGCCGAACACCGGCTTGCCGGCTTTGACGAAGGCGTCGATGAGTTCGATCTCGTAGCGGTCGCGGATGATGTCGCCGGCCCATTCGGGCTTGAGCGGCAACTCGCCGTAACACTCGGGCGCAACGTCGTTGCCGCCTTGCAGCACGAGGCCGTCGAGCGCCTGGGCGTAGTCGTGCAGGTCGAGGTCACTGCGCTGCACGATGCTGTCCTTGGTGACGGCGGGGATCATCACCGCCATCGCGTGGCCCGAAAGCACCCAGTGCGCGACGCTTTGCTCCAGGTAGTGCAGCGTCTTGGTGAAGACGCCGGGCAGCGGTCCTTGCGAGCCGGGGTAGTAGATGCGCGCAGAGACGCCGATCAGCAGCGGTTTGCTCGAGGCCATGACCGTGGTGCGCCTCACATCGCCTGCCGGAAGAGACGTTCGTAGTCGGCTTCGGTGGCCGGGCGCGGGTTGGTGCCGCCGGTAAAGTCCTTCGCGGCCAGTGGCACGAGCCGCGGCAGGTGCTCCGGCGTGACGCCGCGTGCGGCCAGACCACCGCCGATGCCGATGCGCTGCTTCAGGTGTTTGAGCCAGCCTATGAGCGCAAAGCCACCGCCGCTCACGCCCGCCACATGCGCCAGTTCATCGAACTTGTGCGGAACCACCTCGTGGTTCCAGGCGAGCACAGTGTCAATCATCAGCGCATTGGCCAGGCCATGGTGCATGTCGCACACGGCGCCGAGTGCATGCGCGCAGGCGTGCACGGAGCCGAGGTCCTTCTGGAACGCGATGGCGCCCATCATCGAGCTCATCATCATGTCGGCGCGCGCGGCGATGTTGCCTGGCTCGGCCACGGCGAGTGCCAGCGCGCGCGCGCGCCGATGCGCAGGCCTTCGAGCGCGATGCCGTCGCACAGCGGGTGGAAGGCGGGGGAAAGGTAGCTCTCGATGTTGTGCGTGAGCGCGTCCATGCCTGTGGCCGCCGTGACAGCGGCAGGCAGTGCGATGGTGAGCGCCGGGTCGGCGAACACCGCCTTGGCGAGGATCTTGGCGCTGAAGACCGTGCGCTTGAGATGCGTATCATTCTCGGAGACGACCGCGCTGCGTCCGACCTCGCTGCCGGTGCCGCTGGTGGTGGGCAGGGCCACGTAGTACGGCAACTCGTGGCTGATGGGGCGCGCCTGCGGGTGGTCCCACACGTACTCGAGCACGTCGCCCTCGTGCACGGCCATCATGCCGACGACCTTGCTCACATCCAGCGCTGCGCCGCCACCGAAGCCGATGACGCAGTCGGCACTGTGCTTGCGGAAGGCGGCCGCGCCGGCCATCACCTGCGCGCAGGTGGGGTTGCCGTGCACGCCGTCGAACACGGCCACCTGCAGCCCTTCGAGATGGGTGCGGAACTCGGCCAGCACCGGCAAGGCGGCGAGCGCGCGGTCGGTGACGATGAGCGGGCGCTTGAGGCCCTGCTCAAGCAGATGCGGGCCCGCGATCTTGCGCGCGCCGACGCCGAAGTGGATGGGGGTAGGGAAGGCGAAGCGGGTGATGGTCATGGTGTGTAGCCCCGCAGAGGGTGGGACCGAGCGCGCCGGTTCAGCGGCAGCGCGTGAACTTGCCGGCCAGTGCGCCCTTGCCGAATTCCTCTTCGAGCCGCTTGTCGGCCTCCACCTTGAGGAAATTACCGCCCTTGCCCGACCAGGCCGTGAACAGCAGGCTCGGCCCCTTGTCATTTTCGGCCAGCAGGGCGGCTTCGAAGTCCTTGGGGGGGTTGCCCCCGAGGTAGGACACGGCCGCCATGGGACTGGGTGCCTGCACGCGCTTCTTGCCCGCGACGATGGCCAGCGACTGCGGGCTCACCACGAGGCGCAGCGCATCGGCCTTCTTGCAATAGGCCGAATAGGTGCCCGCCATCTTCTTGAGCGTCTCGATGTCGTTCTCGCTTTGCTGCGCCCAGGCGCAGGGCGCCAGTGTGATGGATGCCGCGAAGGCGGCGGCGACGGCGACGGCGCGTGCGGCGTCGGGTGCGCTGTCGATTTGCATGGGGTCCTCCGGGTGCGGGTGGTGCGACTGTTGTGGCGGCTGCGTCAGCCGGATCAGATGATCTCGAAATACCGCTTCAGCTCCCAGTCTGTGACCGCATCTTGCCACTGCCGGTGCTCCCACTCGCGCGTGGCGGCGAAATGTTCGACGAAGGTGTCGCCCAGCCAGTCGCGCGCAATGGCGCTGCCCTTGAAGATGCGCGTGGTCTCGATCAGCGAGCGCGGCGCGCGCGGGATGTGCTCGGCGCCCTGGTTGGTGCCGGTGATGGGCGGCGCGGTGAGCTTGAGCCCCTGCTCCACGCCGTGCAGGCCGGCGGCGATGACGGCGGCCATCGCGAGATACGGGTTCATGTCCGCGCCCGGGCAGCGCGTTTCCAGGCGCGTGCTCTTGGGCGCGCCGGCGATGACGCGGAAGCTCGCCGTGCGGTTGTCCACCCCCCAGGTCGGCTTGACCGGGGCCCAGTAGCCATCCACCAGGCGCTTGTAGCTGTTGACGGTGGGCCAGAACATCGGCGCGAACTCCATCAGGCAGGCGATCTGCCCGGCCAGGTAGCTCTCGAAGAGCTTGCTCATCGAGCGCTTGGCTTTGGCGTCGTAGAAGAGGTTGATCTTGCGGTCCGGATCATCCGTGAGGCTCTGGTGGATGTGACCGCTGCAACCCGGCAGCTGCGCGTTCCACTTGGCCATGAAGCTGGGCATGACCCCGTGAGTCTTGCCGATCTCCTTGGCGCCGGTCTTGAAGAGGATGGCGCGGTCGGCCGACTCGAGCGCGCCGCTGAAGGCGATGGCGACCTCGTAGACGCCGGGCCCCGTCTCGGTGTGCAGGCCTTCGATGGGCACGCCGAACGCGGCCATGTCGTCCATCAGCGCATTGAAGAAGCCGCGCTGGTCGGCCATGCGCAAGAGCGAGTAACCGAACATGCCTGGCGTGATGGGCTCCGGCCCGACACCGCGCTTGGCGGCCCAGCTCTGTGGTGTCTCGGCGAAGTTGAACCACTCGAACTCGCAACCCGCCATCGGCGCGAAGCCGAGCTTCTCGGCGCGCTTGAGCACGCGTTTCAAGGTCTGGCGCGGGCACACGGGGTAGGGCGAGCCGTCGGCGTTGACGAACTCGCCGAGGAAGAAGGGCACGCCGTTGTCCCACGGCACGTGGCGCAGCGTGTCGAGGTCGATGCGCGCGAGGGCGTCGGGGAAGCCGTGCTGCCAGCCGGTGACCTGGGTGTTGTCGTAGCACTGGTCCTGCGAATCCCAGCCGAAGACGACGTCGCAGAAGCCGAAGCCGCCGGATGGATGAGGTTGGGCCGCACCGAAGAACTTGTCGCGGTGCAGGTACTTGCCGCGCAGGATGCCGTCGATGTCGCTGACGGCGACCTTCACCTTGCCTGTGTCGCTGGCGCGGATGGCGGCGAGGGCGGGGTGTTCTTTGGCGCTGTTGTTCTTCTTGGGCATGTGCGGTCTCCTGGGGAGGGCGGTGAGTGCGAAGTCAGCGTTCAGCGAGTCGTTCGGCGGTTGGCGTTCGAAGGTAAGCGTTCGAATGTTGGCGCGGCTCAGGCGCGGGTGGGCAAGCCGCTGCCGCTTAGCTGCGGCAGTCGGGCCCTGGGGGCCCGACTTCCCTGCGCTGCTCGAACGCTTGGCCTGCGCGCGGAACTCGTTGCACTCGCTGCGCTCGTGCCACTCAAACACCCGCGCGAGCCAGAAGTGGAGGCGCGCGAGTACGCGCGCAGGCCAAGCGTTCTGCGCTGCTCGGCGCCGCAGATGCGCGGCAGCGGCTTGCCCACCCACGCCTGAGCAGAACCAGGGGCGGCCATCGCCAGAGAATGAACCGCATCTGCACCGTGGCGCGGATGCGCGCCGGCGCTTGGGGCCGCGCATCTGCAGCGCAAGGGAGCCCGAGCGCCAGCGAGGGCCGCCGCAGCTAAGCGCCGGCGCCCTGGGGCCCGCTGCCTTGCCGCGCCGGCCGTGAACGTCGTTTGGGAGTCAGACCACAAACTCACAACGCAGGCACCCCGCTCGCAATCCCCATCTCCGCCATCGCCTCCGCTACCGCATTCACCGCCTGCTGCATCTCATTGCGCCCAATCGCTCCGATGCAGCCCACGCGAAATGTCTCCACCTGCGTCAGCTTGCCCGGGTAGAGGATGAACCCGCGTGCCTTGGCCGCCGCGTAGAACTTCTTGAAGTCGTAGGCCGGATGGGCCGGCGCATGGAAGGTGACGATGATGGGCGCCTGCACCTCAGGCCGCAGGAAGGGCTTGAAGCCGAGCTTCGCCATGCCTTCGACGAGCGTGCGGCAGTTGTCCGTGTAGCGCTCCAGCCGCGCCGGCTGCCCGCCTTGCTCAACGAACTGCGCGATCGCCTCGGCCAGCGCCGCCACCACGTGCGTGGGCGGCGTGAAGCGCCACTGCCCCGTCTTGGCCATGTACAGGTGCTGGTCTTGCAGATCCATCGCCAGGCTCTGGCTGTTGCCGGCGCAGGCGTCGAGCACGGCCTTGCGGATGAAGACGAAGCCCATGCCGGGCACACCTTCGAGGCACTTGCCGCTGGCGGCCACGAGCGCGTCGAAGCGCACCTTGCGCGTGTCGATGGGCAGCGCGGCGAAGCTCGACATCGCGTCGACGATGAGGCCCACGCCGCGCCGCTCGCACACCGTGGCCACCTCGGCCAACGGGTTCTCCACGCCGGTGCCGGTTTCGCAGTGGATGAGGATGACATGCGTGATCGATGGATCGGTCTCGAGCTGCGCCTCGACCGCGGCGGCGCTGATCGGCGCATCCTCGGCCACCGGCAACAGCGTGGCCTGCCGGCCCATCATCTGGCTGAGCTTGGCGGCGCGCTTGCAGTAGGCGCCGTTGTCGGGCACCAGCACGCGGCCGTTGCGTGGCACGAGCGTCGCCACGGCGGCCTCGACGCTGAAGGTGCCGCTGCCCTGCAACGGCACCACCACATGCGTGTCGTGCCCATGCACGATGTCGAGCAGGCGCTCGCGTAGGCGCGAGGTGATGGCGTTGAAATCCGCGTCCCAACTCCCCCAATCCTTGAGCATCGCGAGCTTGGTCCGCAGCGTCGTCGTCAACGGGCCGGGGGTGAGGAGGATGGCGTCGCGGTCCATTGGGCGGGAGTCCTTCATGCCTTCCAGGCTGGTAGTCCTTTGGGTCAAGCCTTCCAGGCTTGAGTGCGTTTCTCGACAATGCGCGCCAGCGCCCAGAACAGCAATGTGGCCACGCTACTGGCGGCGGCGATCATCAAGGCGCAGGCGGCGGCGGCGCCGATCTCGCCCGCTTCGTCGAGGTTGAGGATGGCGATGCTCGCCACCTTGGTCTCGGGCGAGTAGAGGAAGACCACGGCCGAGATGGTGGTCATGGCGTTGACGAAGAAATAGCGCGCGATGTCCACCAGCGCCGGCGTGCAGATGGGCAGCGTCACGCGCCAGAAGGTCACCCACTGCGGCACCTTGAGGCTCGCGCTCACCGACTCGAACTCCGCGTCCAGCGCCTTCAGCGCCGTCACCGCGGTGAGGTGGCCCGTGGTGTAGAAGTGCACGATGGTGCACAGCGTCAGCAGCGCCATCGTCTGATAGAGGCCGTTCAACGGGTTGGCCGGCGCGTTGAAGAAGAAGATGTAGCCCAGGCCCAGCACCAGCCCCGGCACGGCCATGGGTAGCATGGCGAGCAGGCGCACGCTGCTGCGCAGGGCACGTGGGGCCTGGGTCTTCTCCAGCAGGTACGCGCCGATAAAGACGAGCGCAGTGCCGAAGAGCGCCGTGCCAGTGGACATGACGAGGCTGTTGACGAAACCCTCGCCGAACTCCGCGTCGAACAGGCCCATCTGGTAGTGGCGCAGGCTGGGCGCCAGGTTGTAGGGCCAGAAGCTGGCGAAGCTGGCAAAGATCGCCATGCCAAGCATCGCGAGCATGAGCAGCGCCACGAAGGCGCACCAGCCGCCCATCAGGGCATCGAACAGTGGCGCGCGCTTGGGCCGGTAGGGCACGGCGCGTGCCGTGAGCATGGCGGTCTGCTTGCGCTGCACGAGGTGGTCGACGGCGAAGGTGAGCACCGCCGGCGCCAGCAGCAGCAGCGCCACCACCGCGCCGCGCTGGAAATCCTGCTGGCCGATGACGAGCTTGAACACGTCGGTGGCCAGCACGCTGAAGTTGCCGCCGATGACCTTGGGGATGCCGAAGTCGGTCATCACCAGAGTGAAGACCACCAGGCTCGCGCTGATGAGGCCGTACTTGGCGCCCGGCAGCGTGATGGTGATCAACTTGCGCAGCGCGCTCGTGCCCATGGCATCGGCGGCCTCGTACAGGCGCGCGTCCGCCGCGGTGAGCGCGGTGACGAGGATCATCAGCGCATGCGGGAATACCGCGAATATCTCGGCCATCACGATGCCCGGTGCGCCGTAGATCTGCTCGATTCCGAGCGCCGATAGCCACGCCTTCAGCGCGCCCTGGTTGCCGAACCAGTAGATGAGCGAGATGGCCGACAGCAGCGATGGCGCGAGCAGCGGGATCAGCGTGATGCCGCGAAAGAGCGCCTTGCCGCGCATGAGGCTGCGCGTGAGCGCGTAGGCCGAGAGGAACGCCGCGGGCACGGCGAGCAGCGTGACCACGGCGCTCACCCACAGGCTGTTCCACAGCGAGGTCAGCAGCGCCGGGGTCTTGGCATAGCTGACGAAGTTGGCCAGGCCGGCGTAGCGGCCCTGGTTGTCCTCCAGCGACTGCATCCCGATGGTCGCCAGCGGCGCGGCCAGGAAGGCGAGCAGCAGCAGAGCCACTGCCACCAGCGCGGCCGTTGCCACGCGATCGCTCGCCGTGGCGGCAAGCTTCGGCGCAGGCGCGGAAGTGGTGGTGGGTGCCGCGAGCGTGGACATGGGCCGCGGCGTCAGAACACGCGCATGCGGCCGCGCATCAGCCGCATCGGCAGGCGGCTGCCCGGCTGCAGCTGCTGCTCGGACAGGAAATTGAGCGAAAGGTAGACGGTGAGCTTCTGATCGCCCAGCGCCGGGCTCTTGATCAGCACCAGGCAGTACGAACCCAGGAATTCGACCTTCTCGATTTCTGCTTCGAAGGCATTCGGCGCCTCCATCGGGAAGCGATTGCCGAAGATCATGGTGGCGTCGGCGTCGTCCCCGGAGCTGATTTTACCGGCCCCGGCAGGGCGTGGCGGCGGTTGCGCGGGAGGCTGCGGCGTGCCGGTGCGCGCCAGCACGTCCTCGGGCCGCAGGTAGATCTTGAGCGGCGTGCCGCGCGGGCGGCCGTGCCGGCATTCGAAGAGTGTGGGGCCGATACGCGCGCGGTCGGCTTCTTCGGCCACGCCGTCGAGCACGTTGACGCGCCCCACGAAATCGGCCACGAAGGGCGAGGCGGGCTCACGGTATACCTCCAGTGGCGTGCCCACCTGCTCCACCGTGCCCTGGTTCATGACCACGATGCGGTCGGCCACCGACAGCGCCTCCTCCTGGTCGTGCGTGACCATGATGGTGGTGACGCCGAGCTTGCGCTGCAGGCTGCGGATCTCCCGACGCAGGTGCACGCGCACGATGGCGTCGAGCGCCGACAGCGGCTCGTCCAGCAGCAGCAGGCCGGGCGAGGTGGCCAATGCGCGTGCGAGCGCTATGCGTTGTTGTTGTCCACCCGAGAGCTGCGCCGGGAACTTCTCTTCGCTGCCCGGCAGGCCAACGAGCTTGACGAGCTCGCCCACGCGGGCGCGCACCTCGGCCCTGCCGACCTTGCGGTTGACGAGCCCGTAGGCCACGTTGTCGGCCACGTTCAGGTTGGGAAACAGCGCATACGACTGGAAGACGATGCCGTAGTCGCGCTGCGCCGGCGGCAGGCGGCCGATGTCGCGCCCGCCTTGTTCGATGCGGCCGCCGCTTTGCGCCTCGAGCCCGGCCACGATGCGCAGAAGCGTCGTCTTGCCGCATCCCGAGGGCCCGAGGAAACAGACGAACTCGCCCTTGTCGATGGTGAGATCAACCCCCTTGAGCGCCGTGAAGCTGCCGAACTGCTTGTGGATGCCCTCGAGCTTGAGGAAGGGAGTCACGGCCGCTTCGCGGAGACTATTTCTTCGGCTCGCTCTTCGCGGCGTAGCGCTTGTTCCACTCTTCCAGGATGCGCTCGCGGTTCTCGGCGGCCCAGCCGAAGTCCATCTTCACCAGGCGCGCTTCATAGTCCTTGGGCACGTTGGGCAGCGGCGGCGCAAGGCCCGGCATCGCGGTGATGGCGAAGTTCTTGCCGTACAGCAGCATCGCGTCCTTGCTGCTCGCCCAGTCGGCCAGCTTTTGGGCGGCCTCCAGCTTCTTGGTGCCCTTGTGGATGGCGAACGCTTCCAGGTCCCAGCCCAGGCCTTCCTTGGGGAACACGAGGTCGATCGGCGCGCCCTTGGCCTTGTTGGCGTTGCCGCGGTACTCGAAGCTGATGCCCACCACAAACTCGCCGGCCGCGGCCATGTTGCAGGGCTTGCTGCCGCTGTGCGTGTACTGCGCGATGTTCTCGTGCAGCGCATCCATGTACTTCCAGCCGCCGCCCTTGCCCTTGTCGTCGCCCCACAGCGTGAGCCAGGCCGTGACGTCGAAGAAGCCGGTGCCCGAACTCGCCGGGTTGGGCATCACCACCTGGCCCTTGTAGATGGGCTTGGTGAGGTCCTTCCAGGTCTCGGGCTTGGGAATGCCCTTCTTGGCTGCTTCCACGGTGTTGAAGCACACCGTGGCGCCCCACACGTCCATGCCGAACCACGCCGGCGGGTTCTTCTTGTCGCGGTACTGCGCCATGATGCCGTCGAGGTTCAGCGGCGCATAGGGCACGAGCATGCCCTGGCGGTCGAGCAACGCCAGGCTGCTGGCGGCCACCCCCATCACCACGTCGGCCTGCGGGTTGGCCTTTTCGGCCAGCAGCTTGGCCGTGATGACGCCGGTGCTGTCGCGCACCCACTTGATCTCGATGTCGGGGTAGGCCTTGTTGAAGCCTTCCTGGTAGGCCTTGAGCTGGTCGGTCTCCAGCGCCGTGTAAACGAGCAGCTGGGTCTTCTGCGCCAGCACGCCCGTGGTGGCCAGGGCCAGGGTGACGAAGGCGGCGGTGAGCAGGAACTGTTTGCGCATGGGGGGCTCCGGGAGGCTTTCTGGAGTTTGAGATGAAGTGCAGCGTGCGTCACGCGGGAGCGAGTAAAGCCCCGGAGCTTGCCGCTTTCGCAAGACGGGCGTGTGACGTTTCCGCTCAAAGAAAACGATGCAGCCATCGTGGCGGCAAGGGCCGGCCGCTGTCAACGGTAGGAACGACAGGTTGCAGATTGTTGACAACGTGCGCCCGGCCGGCTGCAATGGTCGGCCACCGCAAGGAGCCCTCGATGACCCCCGGCCTGGCCCGCGTGAAGGTGATTCGCACCGACCGCGAACTCGAGATGCACGAACTCGATGCGCAGTTGCGCCGGCTCGGTGCCGAGCTGGTGGTGCTGCCCGAAGGTACGCCCGAGGAAGTGCTGGCGCACGAGGTGGCCGACGCCGACCTGCTGTTGATGTGCTACGCCCGCATCAGCGCGCGTGTCATCGGCGCGGCAGCCAAGCTGCGCGCCATCGTCAAGTACGGCGTGGGCATCGACGCCATTGACATCGACGCGGCACGCGCACGCGGCATCCCGGTGGTGAATGTGCCGGACTACGCCGAGGAGACGGTGGCCGAGGGCGCCTTTGCGCTGCTGATGGCGTCGTTCAAGCGCTTCAAGCCCATCCAGGCCGCGATGCAGCGCGAGGGCTGGGTCTGGCCGCAGCCGCCCTGGCTGGCGCGCGACCTGAACGGCAAGACGCTGGGCCTGATCGGCCTGGGGCGCATCGGCCGCAACGTGGCGCGCATGGCCGGCGCCTTCCGCATGCGCGTGCTGGCCTTCGATCCGCATGTCGCCCCGGCCGCCTGGCCGGCGGGCGTGGAGCGCGCGCCCACGCTGGCGGCGCTGCTGCCCCACTGCGACGCGGTGTCGATCCATTGCGTGCTGAACGCCGGCACGCGCGGCCTGCTCGGCGAGGCCGAACTGGCGGCGATGCGGCCAGGTGCCGTGCTCGTGAATGTCTCGCGCGGCGAGATCGTCGACGAGGAAGCGCTGGTGCAGGCGCTGCGCCGCGGCGACCTGGGTGGTGCGGCGCTCGATGTCTACGGGCAAGAGCCGCTAGCGCGCCAGGGCCACCCGATGGCCGAGCTGTACGCGATGAACCAGGTGCTGCTGTGGCCGCACCTCACGTTCTACACGCACGAGGCCATGCAAAGGCTTCAGGACGAGACGCTGGCGCGCTGCCGGGAGGCGCTGCGCGGCGAGCCGCTCACGGTGTACTCGCACGACCCACGCCTGCGGGCGCAGACGCATGGCGTGCGCTTTGTCGATTGAGCCGGTCGTGGGGCGCACACGGCCATCGGCGTCAGCGGGGGCTGCGCGGGCTGCGACTGGCAGTGGCCATCACCATCGGCCGTCTCAAGCCGTCTCAGGCTGGCGCAGCTTGGCCTTCGCAGATTGTTGACAATCTGCAAAGCCGACCCTAGCATCCCCCGCACGCCCCGAGATCGCATGGCCACGCCCGCCCCAGCGCCCGTCCGCACGACCCCTGCCGCGCAAGCCATTGAGATGCTGCGCGAGCACTCGCTCACCACGCTGGCGCAGCAGGAGCTTGAGCGTCGCATCATCTCCGGCGAAATCGCCGCCGGCACCAAGCTCAACGAGGTCGATGTCGCCGGCACGCTGGGTGTCTCGCGCGGGCCGGTGCGCGAAGCCTTCCGCGCGCTCGGCCAGGCCGGCCTCGTGCGCGTGGAGAAGAACCGCGGTGTCTTCGTGCGCCAGGTCTCGCTCGAAGAAGCCAATGAGTTCTACGAGGTGCGCGCCGCGCTCGAGGGGCTCATCGGCACCCTGGCGGCGCGCCGCATTGCCATCGACGAGATCGAGCAGCTGCGCGGCGTGGTGCGGCGCATGCAGCAGGTGCAAAAGAGCCGCCGCGCCGAGGAGTACTTCGCCCTCAATGTCGAGTTCCACGACCTGCTGGCGCGCGCCGCGCGCAACAACGCGCTGTTGGCCAACTACCGCGGCGTCATCAACCAGCTCGATCTCTACCGCCGCGCCACCATCTCGCGCAGCACCGACAACATCCCGCTGTCCACCGCCGAGCACGAGGCCATCGTGGAAGCCGTGGCCGCGCGCAACGAAGGCACGGCAGCGCGCCTGCTCACCGAGCACGTGCTGGTCAGCCGCGAGCGGCTGCACAAGGCGCTGGCCGCGCCCACCAGCGTGGCCGCGGCGCCTGCCAAGCCGGCGCGTTGAGCGTCGCGCTCGAACCCTTTCGCCCCCGCTCCCCCGCTTTCCATGTCTCCCTCAACTCCGGATTCGCATGACCATGAGCTCCCGCCCTTCCGTCACCGTCAATGACATCGCCTACTGCTGGCCGCTGCGCCCGGTGGTGGTGGTGTGCATCGACGGTGGTGACCCGCGCTACCTGCAGCAATTCCTTGCCGACGGCAGCATCCCGAACATCGCCAAGTTCGTGAGCCAGGGCTTCGCCGGCGTGGCCGATGGCTCGATGCCTTCGTTCACGTGCCCGAACAACATGTCGATCATCACCGGCACGCCCACCGCCAAGCACGGCATCTCGGGCAACTTCTACCTCGATACCCGCACCTGGGAGCCGGTGGTGATGACCGGCCCCGAGCTGCTGCGCGGCGACAGCATCGTCACCAAGTTCGCCGAGGCCGGTGCCAAGGTGGTCTCCATCACCGCCAAGGACAAGCTGCGCAAGCAGCTCTCGAAAGGACTCGATGTATCCAAGGGCCATGTCTCCTTCTCCAGCGAGTTCGTCGAGAAGTGCACGCTGGCCGAGAACGGCATCGAGAACGCGCTCGCATGGCTGGGCATGGAGAAGCCCGGCATGTATTCGATGGAGCTTAGCCTGTTCGTGCTCGAGGCCGGCATCAAGCTGCTGAAGGAGCGCCGCCCGGATCTGCTGTACCTCTCGCTGACGGACTGGGTGCAGCACAAGTGGGCACCGAACGAGGAAGGCGCGCGCACGTTCTACAAGAAGCTCGACGACTGCGCGGGTCGCCTGGCGGCGCTGGACGCCACCGTGGCACTGACCGCCGACCACGGCATGAGCGACAAGAGCAACGCCGCCGGCGAGCCCAACGTGATCTGGCTGCAGGATGTGCTCGACGCGAAGTTCGGCGCCGGCGCCACCACCGTCATCTGCCCCATCACCGACGCCTTCGTCGCGCACCACGGCGCCCTGGGTGGTTTCGTGCGCGTGTGGTCGCGCGGCCAGGTCACGGCGCGCCAGATCATCGACCACATCGGCGGCATCGACGGCATCGAGCTGGCGCTTGACAAGGAGACCGCGTGCCGCATGTTCGAGATGCCGCCCGACCGTGAAGGCGACGTGGCCGTGATCGCGCGCGAGCATGTGTGCATCGGTGGCTCAGCCAAGAACCACGACCTCAGCGGCCTGAAGGGCCACCGCCTGCGCACCCACGGCGGCATGAGCGAGGCCAAGGTGCCCTTCATCGTGAACCGGCCGCTCAACGACGCCTACAAGGCGAAGGCAGCGGGCGCACCGTTGAAGAGCTACCAGATCTTCGACTACGCCATCAACGGCACGGTATGACGACCCCCCCGAAGCGGCTTGCGCCGCCTCCCCCCAGGGGGCGCCGCCAGCGGCCCGGCAAAGCCGGTTCCGCGGCGGGCGCTTGGCTGCCGTTCTGGACTTCGGAGAGTCATCGTGCTTCCTGAATCGGGGCAGATTGCCGTCTACGACAAGCCAAACGCGCCCTTCGAGCTGCGCATGTTCCCGATCCGCGCACCAAGGCCGGGCGAGGTGCTGGTGAAGGTGCGCATGTGCACCATCTGCCGCAGCGACATCCACAGCTACCTCGGCCACCGGCCCAACCCCACGCCCGGCGTGCTGGGGCACGAGATCATCGGCACCATCGTCGCGCTCGGCGCCG
>JANNRI010000120.1:0-17638 GCA_031401195.1 Burkholderiales bacterium | reverse complement strand
CAGGTCGAGGCTGGTCGGGGTAGCGGCCAAGGACAGCGTGCACGGCGCCACCACAGGCACATCCTCGCCAGCGAGCTCGCGGGCAAACGCATGCTCCTCCAGGATTTGCGCGTTGCTCCAGCGCCCGGGCCGGTAGAACTTCGCCACCACGACGTCGCCGTCCTCCAGGAAGACCTGGAAGACGCGGTTTTCGTAGGAGTTGAGTTGCAGCAGGCGCCCGTCGCCCCGCAAACCCAGGCCATCCAGCGCGCGCAGCACGCAGTCGGGATCCAAGCCGGCATAGCCCGCTGACGGGCCGGGTGGAGTCGCTGCAGCAGTCATGCGCGCATCCTAAGCGCGCACTCTGGGTGCGCGGGCGCCGGCCTCGATCAGTGGTGCGTGCCCGTGCTGGGGTAGCGCGGCGGCTCGGTTTCAACGACCACACCTGACAGGTCGTCAGGCACGTTGTCGCCATAGGCTGAAGCTTGCGGCACCGCGGCGCCGTCCTGGCGCGGACTCGGGAACTCGCCCGTGAGGCTGGCATCGCCACGGTTGTCGGGCGCGAAGAACGAGTCCTGGAAGAAGCTCGAGTCCTGCCACAGGGCGTTGCGCTCGCGTCGACGGGACGAGCCCTCACGCACAGCATCGTCACGTGTGCGCGGCCGACTCGGCGCTGGCTGCGGGCCACGCGACGATGCTGCGCTCTGCGGCACCAGCAACTGCAGTTCGGCCACCGACGGCAAGTGGTCGACCGGGCAACGCAGGTAGCGCACCCGGCAGGCGCCCAGCACGGATTGCTTGATCTGCAACACGCGGCGTGAATTGCCGCGGTCAGTGTCAAGGTCGATGGCCGCCAGGACGCGCCCATTGGCGCTGCAAATGGCGAAGGTGACGTGGATCGATCCCAGCAATTCGTACCAATAGCGAACGTCCTGTGGGTCGTTCGGCTGGCAAAAGCGCACCAGCGGCAGCTTCGACAGCACGATGTGATGCGGCAGGGCTTCGCGCAGCTGGCGATAGACGCGGCGCTCGTCGGTCGAGAACACCGGCCGCGGCGCCAGCGACCAGTCGGTCGGCAAGGGCATCACCGCGGCCTTGCGTGCACGCGTGAGGCGCCATGTGACTGCGCCGATCAGCGCAAGCAGCAGGCCGATCAGCGCAACGATCCACGGCAGCAGGGGTTCCATGACGGTGCCAGATTAAGTGCCGCCCTGGCCGGTTGGTTGGGCGACATTTCGTTTCAATTGGCTCATGTTAACCGCAGCTGGGCCCGGGCTGATCCCCGAATCCGGTGTCCGGGATCCGGCGAAGTCTTACGCAGGTGGGTCCTGGCCGGGCGGGCTCCACAGGTCCCTGACCCCGTCGATCGCTTCACGCAAGCCGTCCATGCGCCTTGCCTGGACCTTGAAGCGGTAGTCAAGCTCAGCGGCTTGGCCCTCAACGATTGCGTCAAGGTGCGACAGCAGGTCATCGGCCGGCAATCGCAAGCGTGCTTGCGCTTCACCCCCGTCGCGCTCAACAGTGGCGCCGGCTCGCCGCACGATGGTCAGCATCGCCGTGTTCTCGCTCAAGGCATGGATCACCAGGGTTTCGATGTGGCGGTTGCGGGCATGCACAACGGCGTGGTCAAACAGGCGACTGCCGTAGCCGCGACCGCGAGCGGAGGCCAAAACGGAAACGCCGAACTCTGCTTCGGGCTGTGTGCGCTCGGCGCTCTGCGCCGGCATGGCCAGATGGGCCATTGCCAGGAGTTCGAGGCGGCGGTTGAAGATGCCGAACACTTCGTCGTGATCGAAATTGATCAAATCAACGTAATGCGTCAGTTGCGCGTCGCCAGCGGCATAGCCAAAGCGCAAGTAGCGGTCTGCATCCGGCAAGGCCAGCAAGTGGGCCAGGATGCGTGGACGATGGCGTGCCGCCAGGCTGCGGATGGGCACCCAGCGAAACGGTCGCACAGCGACTTCGCCAGTCGGCTCGATGGGGCCGGTGGCGGCCGCGGCGTCGATCGGGACATCAATCGGAGCTTCAGCAGGAATGCCCATCTCGGCCTCCGGTCGGTCACTGGGCATCCCGCCAGCAAGGGTTTTCCCGCATCCTAGCCGACCGGATCGAGGTTGGCTGCCCGGCGGTCATTGCCCGCGGCGTCAGGCGCGCTTTGCGGCTGGCGCCTCACTCCGCTATACTCGCGGGCTTTCCCGTCAGCGGCGGGGGAGTCGTGGTTGTTGTGCAGGGATCCCCAAGACCCAAAAAGGGGCGCTCTGCCGCCTGAGAGGCCGCAGTTTGAACAAGCGGTACCGAAGGCGATGACCCGGCTGAACAGCCGCGAGATGGTCGTGACGGCGTGCAACGCCCAAGCGACCGAAACCGAAAGACCTCATGAAGACCTTCAGCGCCAAGCCGGCTGATGTGAAGCATGAATGGTTTGTGATTGACGCCACCGACAAGGTGCTCGGACGTGTTGCCAGCGAAGTGGCACTCCGTTTGCGCGGCAAGCACAAGGCCATCTACACGCCTCACGTCGACACCGGTGACTTCATCGTCATCGTCAACGCCGACAAGATCCGCGTCACCGGCTCCAAGGCCACCGACAAGATCTACTACCGCCACTCCGGTTATCCGGGCGGCATCTACGCCACCGCGTTCAAGGACATGCAGGCCAAGCATCCGGGCCGCGCGCTCGAGAAGGCGGTCAAGGGCATGCTCCCCAAGGGGCCCCTGGGCTACGCGATGGTCAAGAAGCTGAAGGTGTACGCCGGTGCCACGCACCCGCACACTGCCCAGCAACCCAAGCCGCTGGCGATTTGAGGACGGTGCAATGATTGGAATCTGGAATTACGGCACCGGCCGTCGCAAGTCGAGCGTCGCTCGCGTCTTCATGAAGAAGGGCGAGGGCAAGATCGTCGTCAATGGCAAGGGCATCGAGGCCTACTTCGGCCGTCAGACCTCGATCATGATCGTCAAGCAACCTCTGCTGCTCACGGGCAACGAGGTCGGCTTCGACATCAAGGTCAACGTGCGCGGCGGCGGCGAGAGCGGCCAGGCCGGCGCGGTGCGGCTGGGCATCACCCGTGCGCTCATCGACTACGACGCGGCCCTCAAGCCCGACTTGAGCCGCGCAGGCTTTGTGACGCGCGATGCGCGCGAGGTCGAGCGCAAGAAGGTCGGCTTGCACGGCGCGCGGCGCCGCAAGCAGTTCAGCAAGCGCTGAACGCGGGACGCGGGCGGGCCCACCGGGGCCGCCCGCTCCGGCGGCCGGCACCGCCGGCCCCGACCGCCACGCCCAATGCGCTGGAAACTCATTCGCCGTCGGCTCTCGATCAGCGCTCCACGCGTCATGGTGCGCAGCAGCTTGCCGTGGCCGCTGCGGTGGGCCCTGGCGGCCGTGGTGCTCGGTTTCTCGGCTGCGATCGCGTTGTGGGCCTTCGAGTTCGGCCGCGAAATTGCCGGCCTCGACCGCGGCGCCAAGGAAGAACTGGCCCGGCTGCGCGCCGATGTCGGCCGACTCAGCGGCGAAAATCAGCAGGCCAAGTCGCTGTCCAACACGGCGGAGAGCCTTCTGCGCACTGAACGCGCAGCGCAGGAGCGCCTGGCGCAGCAGGTGCGGCAGCTCGAGGCGGAGAGCCAGCGCCTGCGGCAAGACCTCGGCTTCTTCGAGCGCCTGTTGCCAGCCGCAGAAGGCGAGGGCCTGCAGGTGCGGGGCTTGATGGCCGAACCCGCTGAACCCGGCCGCCTGCGCTACCAGATGCTGGTGATGCAACATGGCCGAAATACGACCGAATTCAGTGGTCGCTACGACTTGTTGCTCTCGGGGCAATTCGAGGGCAGGCCTTGGACGCTAGCATTGCCTGGGGGCGCCAAGGCGCTCACACTCAAACAATATGCTCGCGTGGAGGGTGTCGTGGAACTGCCACCGGGCGCCTTGATCAAGTCGGTGCAGGCGAAGGTGATCGACGCCAAGGGCACGGTCCGGGCCACGCAGACTGTCAAACTCTGATGCGAGTTCGACCAACACGCGGCACCTGGGTGCGCGTGGCACAGGAGATACGTAGATGATGGGTCTTGGAAAGAAGAAGCCCCCTCCCATTCGCAGCCTGGTGGGAGAAGGCATGACCGTGCTGGGCACGGTGCACTTTAGCGAGGGCATGCGCATTGATGGCCGCATCGAGGGTGACGTGATTGCCCAGGGTGACGGACATTCGATCCTTGTCATCAGCGAAAAAGCCCGCGTGATCGGGAAGGTCATGGCAGCGCATGTGATCATCAACGGCGAGGTGCAGGGTCCCATCGTGTGCCAGGAAATGCTGGAGTTGCAGCCCAAGGCCCGCATCACGGGTGACATCCGCTACGATGTGCTTGAGATGCACCCTGGAGCTACGGTCGATGGCGAGTTGCGTAGCCTCAAGAGCGCAGACAAGCCGCAGCTGAAGCTGGCCGCCTCAAACGACGCCTGAGGTCACGAATTTCATTCTGAGCAAATCGCACACCCCGCCGAACCGGAGCCCGCCATGAACGCCCTTGCCGAACCCCTGAGCCCAGCCTTTGACGAGATGCCTCCGCCGCTGGTGTTCACCGACAGCGCCGCGTCCAAGGTGGCCGACCTCGTGGCCGAGGAGGGCAACCCGGATCTCAAGCTGCGGGTCTTCGTGCAAGGCGGCGGCTGCTCGGGCTTCCAGTACGGCTTCACCTTCGACGAAGTCGCCAATGAAGACGACACGCAGATGAAGAAGAATGGCGTCACCCTGCTCATCGACGCGATGAGCCTGCAGTACCTGATGGGTGCCGAGATCGACTACAAGGAAGATTTGCAGGGTGCCCAGTTCGTGATCAAGAACCCGAACGCGACCACGACCTGTGGCTGCGGGTCTTCGTTCACTGCCTGATCAGACCGGGTACAAGGCACCCAGCACGCGTGGGCCGGCAGCACCGGTCACCTCGCTGAGGTTGCCCGGGCGCCGTTCGCAAAACGCGCGCGCAAGCCACGCGAACGCCAGGGCCTCAACTCTCTCGGGCGCCATGCCGACGGTTGCCGTGCTGGACACCGCCACTTTGTCTTGCTCCAGCAGCGCACGCAGTCGGCCCATCAGGTGCGCGTTGTAGGCGCCGCCTCCGCACACCAGCACCTGCCGCGTGTGCGGGGCATGCCGCTTCAGTGCTTTGCAGGCCGCGACAGCCGTCACTTCGGCCAGTGAGGCCATCACGTCCTGCGGGGCGCTGGCGGCGTAGGCTTCAAGGTGGGCGTCCAACCACCGTGCATCGAACAGATCGCGCCCAGTGCTCTTGGGCGGCATGCGGTCAAAGAAGGGGTCGGCCAGGCAGCGCTGCACCAGCGCTGGCAGCGCCAGGCCCGACGCTGCGAAGCGCCCGTCGGCGTCGTAGGGCAGGCCACGTCGACGTTGGCACCACAGGTCCATCAGCATGTTGCCCGGCCCGCAATCGAAGCCGAGCACCGGGCCCGTGGCCGGCAGCAGCGTGAGGTTGGCAATGCCACCCAGGTTGAGCACGGCAATGTCGTCGATGGCGCCCGCCGCGCCGCCGCCGCTGAAGACCTCGGCGTGAAAGGCCGGCACCAGGGGCGCGCCCTGGCCGCCGGCAGCGACATCGCGCGAACGGAAGTCGCACACGACGTCGATACCGCAACGTTCGGCCAGCAGTGCGGCATCGAGAAGCTGGACCGTGTAGCCGCTGCCGCCGAACTCGCGCGGCCGGTGACGCACGGTCTGCCCGTGGGCACCCAGCGCGTGCACATCTGCCGGGCCCACACTGGCGAGGCGAAGCAGTTCCGCAACTGCCTGCGCATAGAGTTCGGCCAGTGCATTGGCCGCGCAAGCCGCGCGGTGGAGCTCGTTCTCCCCTGGGCTGTTCAAGGCCAGCAGTTCGGCGCGCAGCGTACTGGGCATCGGGCAGTGAACGAAGGCCAGCTCGATCGGCCGGGTGGATGCGTCCGACCAGGCAGCAAGCACGGCGTCCACGCCATCCAGCGAGGTGCCCGACATCAGCCCTGCGAATAGCGCCATGTTGTGCAAACCAGGTTCCGCGATGACCGCCCACTAGAATTCGCGCCCCGGCCGTGGCGCGAACGGGTGCCGTCAGCACGGTGGGGCCAGTATGCCAGCGGCCCACGCGGCCTGCGAGGCGCTCGCTCCTTCGAACCGGACCCGCTCCCTACACACAGCCACGCCCCCACGCCCCGACGCCCTTCGAGACCCGCCCGCCGCCATGAGTTCCAACCCGCCCAGCCACCCCGTGACCGACCGAGTGCGCGAGGCCATGACCCTGTCGCTGAGAGGCTGCGACGAACTTCTGCCGCAGGACGAGTGGATGAAGAAGCTGGCCCGTGCCGAGGCCACCGGCGTGCCGATGCGCATCAAGCTCGGCCTCGACCCCACGGCGCCTGACATCCACATCGGCCACACCGTGGTGCTTAACAAGATGCGCCAGTTGCAGGACATGGGGCACGTGGTCATCTTCCTGATTGGCGACTTCACCTCGATGATTGGCGACCCCTCGGGCCGCAACAGCACGCGCCCGCCGCTCACACGCGAGCAGATCGAGGCCAACGCGATGACCTACTTGGCCCAGGCCGGTTTGGTGCTCGACCGCGAGAAGACCGAGATTCGCCGCAACAGCGAGTGGAGCGACCCGCTCGGTGCGCGCGGTTTGATCCAGCTTGCCAGCCGCTATACCGTGGCGCGCATGCTCGAGCGCGACGACTTCACCAAGCGCTTCAAGGCCGGCACGCCGATCTCGGTGCACGAGCTGCTCTACCCGCTGATGCAGGGCTACGACAGCGTGGCACTCAAGAGCGATCTCGAGCTTGGCGGCACCGACCAGAAGTTCAACCTGTTGGTGGGCCGCGCCCTGCAGCAGGAATATGGCCAGGAGCCGCAGTGCATCCTGACCATGCCCTTGCTCGAGGGCCTCGACGGTGTCGAGAAGATGAGCAAGAGCAAGAACAACTACATCGGCATCACCGAAGATGCGAACACCATGTTCGCGAAGACCTTGTCGATCAGCGACGAGCAGATGTGGCGCTGGTTCACGCTGCTCAGCTTCCGGCCCGAGGCCGAGATCGCCAAGCTCAAGGCCGAGGTGGCGGGTGGCCGCAATCCGAAAGATGCCAAGGTGATGCTCGCCGGTGAGATCACCGCGCGTTTCCACAGCGCAGCGGCGGCTGCGGCTGCGCTGGAGGACTTCCAGCGCCGCGCCGCCGGTGGCGTTCCCGTCGACATCCCCGAGGTATCGCTGTCGGGCGCGCCGCTCGCCATCGGCGCCTTGCTCAAGATGGCCAACCTCGTGCCCAGCACCAGCGAGGCCATGCGCATGGTCGAACAGGGCGGGGTGCGCATCGACGGCGTCGTGGTCAGCGACAAGGGGCTCAAAGTGGCGGCCGGTACCTGCGTTGTGCAGGTGGGCAAGCGCAAGTTCGCGCGCGTGATGTTGAGCGCCTAGTGGACAGGAGGGCGCGAGACGCATGCAGGTCGCCTCGTATCTGAAGCTCAGTATCGTGGTGGCGCTGGCCACCATTGCGCTCAAGACGGGCGCATGGTGGGTGAGCGGCAGCGTGAGCCTGCTGTCGGACGCGCTGGAATCGCTGGTCAACCTCGCTGGCGCGATGTTCGCGCTGACGATGGTCACCTGGGCCGCGCAACCTCCCGACGACGACCACCCCTACGGCCACCACAAGGCCGAATACTTCTCCAGCGGCTTCGAGGGTGTGTTGATCTTCGTCGCCGCGCTGGCCATCGTCTGGGCCGCCGTGCAGCGCCTGCTCATGCCACAGCCACTGGAGCAACTCGGCTGGGGCCTGGTGCTCTCGGCCATCAGCACCGTACTCAACGGCCTGCTCGCATGGTCGATGCTGAAGAAGGCTCGCGAGGTGCGCTCGATGGCGCTGGAAGGCGACGCGCGCCACCTGTTCACCGATGTCTGGACTTCGATCGGCGTCGTCGGCGGCCTGCTGGCCGTGATGGCCACGGGCTGGCAGTGGCTCGACCCGCTCATCGCCATCGCCGTGGCGCTGAACATCCTGCGCGAGGGCGCCTCACTCGTGAAGCGCTCTGCCGATGGCCTGATGGACCGCGCCCTCGAGCCTGAGGCGCAGGCGCAGATCCGCCAGGTGCTCGATCAATTCGCGCACCAGGCGATCCGCTTCGACCACGTGGTGACGCGTCGCGCCGGGCAACGCCGCTTCGTCGACCTGCACATGCACATGCCCGCGGGTTGGACACTCGGGCGCGCCGCAGCCGTGCGGGCCTCGGTCGAGCAGGCGCTGATGAGCGCCGTGCCGGGGTTGCGCGCCACGATCCAGCTGCTGCCGCTGGGCGTGGAGGCGCACTTCGACGACGTGCGGGACCCGCTGTAGATGCTGGCCCTGCTGCAGCGCGTGCGACAAGCGCGTGTCGAAGTGGCCTGTGCTGCGGGCGCAGGCGCCGATGTGGTCGGCGCCATCGGCCCGGGTTTGCTGGTGCTCGTATGTGCCGAGCCGGCCGACACCGAGGCGCAGGCCGAGCGTTTGGTGGCCAAGGTGCTGAAGCTGCGCATCTTCTGCGATGAAGCGGGCAAGATGAACCGCAGCGTGGCTGATCTTGCCCTGGCGGCGGGCGATTCGGGCACCGCTGCGCCCGGCGGCCTGCTCATCGTCTCGCAGTTCACCCTGGCCGCCGACACGTCGGGCGGCAACCGCCCGAGCTTCACTGGTGCGGCGCCGGCCGATCGGGGGCGCGCCCTCTACGAAGCCGTGCTTCGACTTGCCCGCGAGCGGCACGCGGGGCCGGTGCAGGCTGGCCGTTTTGGCGCCGACATGCAGGTGCATCTGATCAACGACGGGCCAGTCACGATTCCGCTCACGGTGCGTTGAGTCAGCTGAGCACGCTCGGCGCGCCGATGCCGTTCAAGCCATGGCCACGGGTGCCAGCCAGCCGTGCAGGCGTTGCCCGGGCTTCGCACCCAGCGCCGCCGCGGCGGCGTTGGCGTGAGAGATGAGACCGTCGTCCAGCGTCGAGCGCGCCTCGCCGATGCGTGCGCTGGTGTGCGCCACCGTCACCGCCGCCAGGCCCTCGGCCTGCAGCATGGACAGGCCAGCGATGCCGGCCGCGTCTCGCCCGCCACCTGCGTCGTTGAACACGGTCAGATGCGGGCGCGCCGCGATCGCATAACGCGCCGAGCTGCTGCCGCCGTGCGAGCCGCTGACCACGACGGCGCCGGCGGCGCCCGCATCGGCCGCAGCGATGCTGTCCAGCAGCAACAAGGGCAGCCCCCAGGCAGAAAGGGAAAAGCCGCCTGCAAGGGCGGCTTTTCCTCCATGCGCAGGCATGGCCATGCGTGCTCAGTCCGCGTACTGCGCTGCGGCCTTGATCACGTCGCCCCACTTCTTCGCTTCGGAGGCGACGAAGGCCTTGTGTTCCGCGCCGTTCATGCGGCCGTCGGTCACCACCACCGCACCGAGGTCGGTCTGGCGCTTGATGAAGTCCGGATCCTTCAGCGCTTCCTTGAGCGCGGCGTTGAGCTTGTCGACCACGGCCTTGGGCGTGCCCTTGGGCGCATACAGCCCGTGCCAGATGCTGACATTGAAGCCCTTCAGCCCGGCTTCGTCCAGTGTGGGCAGCTTGGCCAGCACCGGCGTATTCACGCGCTTCATCGTCGACACGGCATAGGCCTGCACCGAACCGGCGGCGATCTGGCCGGTGGTGTTGGTGGTCTGGTCGCACATGATGTCGACCTGGCCGCCGAGCAGGTCGTTCATGGCCGGCGCCGTGCCCTTGTAGGGCACGGTGGTCATGTCGACCTTGATGGCGCTTTGGAACATCAGCCCGCACAAATGCGAGGCCGAGCCCTGGCCGGCATTGGCGAGGTTGATCTTGCCCTTGTTGGCGTCGATCCACTTCACGAGATCGGGGTAGGTTGCGGCTGGCAGCGTCTTGCGCCCGAGCAGCGTCATCGGCACGTCGTTGATCATGCCCAGGTATTCGAAGTCTTCGAGCCCGTTGTAGCTGAGCTTGCGGTACATCGCCGGCGTGGTCGCCATGCCGATGTGGAACAGCATCAGCGTGTAGCCGTCGGGCGCGGCCTTGGCCACCTTGCCTGCTCCCAGCGTGCCGCCGGCGCCGCCGACGTTCTCCACCACCAGCGTGGCGCCGCCCATCGGCTTGCGCATCGCCTCGGCGAAATCGCGCGCCACCTTGTCGGTGGGGCCACCAGCCGCGAAGGGCACGACGATGGTGATGGGCTTGTCAGGGTAAGCGGCCCAACTCGCCGTGGTGGCGAAGGCGAGGGCGGCGAGGGTCGAGAGTGCTCTTTTCAAGGGTCGTTCTCCGTCTGGTTTGGCTGCAAGAGAGGAAAAGGGCGAAGGGGCCGCATGTTAGCGGCGCCGTGCTCCCGTCACGTGTGGGAACTGCGTGGCCGCCCGTGACGTGGGACTACAACGCCCGAAGGCGGCCTCAGGCGTACGTGCGCGCGTCTTCGATCACCTTGCCGTCGTTGGGCAGGCTGCCCGGTGCGACGAACTGCACGTCGCAGCGCAGCTTGCTCACCTCGCGCACCGAGCTGATCACCGCCGCCTCCAGGCCCTCGGTGACCTGGGCGCACTCCACGCGCAACGTCATGCGGTCGCTGGCCATCTCGCCTTCGACCACCAGGCGCGCACGGCCCAGTTCAGGGTGGCGCTTGAGCACCTCGGCCACCTGGCTGGGGTGCACGAACATGCCGCGCACCTTGGCCGTCTGGTCGGCGCGGCCCATCCAGCCCTTGATGCGCTGGTTGGTGCGGCCGGTGGGGCAGGGCCCGGCCAGCACCGCGGAGAGGTCGCCGGTGCCGAAGCGCACCAGCGGATAGTCGGCGTGCAGCACGGTGACCACGATCTCGCCGACCTCGCCCGCGGGCACCGGGTCGCCGGTGCCCGGGCGCACGATCTCGATGATGACGCCCTCGTCGACGACGAGCCCCTCGCGCGCCGTGGTCTCGTAGGCGATGGTGCCGACATCGGCGGTGGCATAGGCCTGGTAGCCCTCGACGCCGCGCTCGCGCAGCCAGTCGCGCAGGCTCGGCGGAAAGGCCTCGCCGCTGACCAGCGCCTTCTTCAGCGAGGGCAGCGCCAGCCCCATCTCCGCGGCCTTCTCGAGCAGGATGCGCAGAAAGCTCGGCGTGCCCGCATAGGCATCGGCGCGCAGTTCGGTGATGGCCTGCAACTGCAGCTCGGTATTGCCCACGCCGCCGGGGAAGACGGTGCAGCCGATGGCCTGTGCGCCGTTGTCCATCATCCAGGCGCCGGGCGTGAGGTGGTAGCTGAAGCTGTTGTGCACCAGGTCGCCGGCGCGCAAGCCCGCGGCGTAGAGCGCGCGTGCGGTGCGCCAGTAGTCGCGCGCGCCGCCTTCGGGTTCGTAGATGGGGCCCGGTGACTGGTAGACACGCTGCGCGCCGCGGCGCGCGGTGGTCATCGCACGCCAGCCGATGGCAGAAAAGCCGCCAAACGGATCCCACGGGCTGGCCGCTGCGCCACGGCTCGCCAGCTGGCGCTCGAGCAGCTCGCCCTTGCGTGTGACGGGCAGGCGTTGAAGCGCGGCGCGCGAGTTCACCGAGGCGGCATGCACGCCCACCAGTTTGCCGGCCAGCGCCGGCACGGCCTGGGCCGCGGCCACCTGCGCCGGCAGCGCGGCCATGAGCGCGGTTTCGCGCGCGGTGGCGTCGCGGATTTCGAGCGCGTCGTAGTGAGGTCCACCCTGGCTCATGCGAGCACTCCCAGTTCCTTCTGCAGTTTCTTCGTCAACCCGCGCACCACCAGCGCATGCGAGCGCTGAACGAGGGCATCGAGGTCGGCCAGCGCGAGTGCGTGGCCCGGGTGCACCTGCACCCACTTGGCTCGCGCCAGGTAGGGCGCCGGGATGACACCCGGCACGCCCGTGAGCTCGAGGAAGCGTTCGTCATCGACCTTGAACGAGCAGCTCGACGCGACACCGCCCTTCAGCAGGAAGACGCAGAACATCTTGCCGCCGACGCTGAATACGAGGTCGGCGCCCCACTTGACATCTTCGGTGGCGCCCACCAGGGTCGCGGCGAGCGCACGCTGGCGCTCGAAGCCCGCCTCAGCCTGACGCGGCATCAGTCCTCCTGTTCCCAGCGCGCAAGACGCTTCTTCACGTCGTCGAGCAGCTTGCGTTGTTCGGCGGCTGTCTTCACCGCCTGCGTGTCCCACTGCGGCGTGAGTGCGAGCTTGCGCGCCAGTTTCACGGCGATCGAATCCGGCGCCGGCACGAGCTCCACCACGCGCTTGCCGCGCAACTCGTACGCGTTGCCGCGCTCGGCCAGCTTCAGGTCGCGCAGCGCGCGCTTGATCTGCACCAGCGCTTCGTCGGCCTTGAACGGCGGTGGGGCGAAGCCGAAGTCGGGCTCGTCGGGTTCGTCGGGCATTGCCGCTGCCCTCAGGACAACCAGCGCTTGCGCCGCTTGTAGCTCTTGACATCGCGAAAATTCTTGCGGTCGCCCCCGCCCACTCCGAGGTAGAACTCCTTCACGTCCTCGTTCTCGCGCAGCGCCTTGGCTTCGCCGTCCATCACGATGCGGCCGTTCTCGAGGATGTAGCCGTAGTCGGCATAGCGCAGCGCCATGTTGGTGTTCTGCTCGGCCAGCAGGAAGGTCACGCGCTCGCGCTGGTTGAGGTCCTTCACGATCTCGAACACCTCCTGCACGATCTGCGGCGCCAGGCCCATGCTGGGCTCGTCCAGCAGCACCATCTTCGGGTTGGCCATCAGCGCGCGGCCGATGGCACACATCTGCTGCTCGCCGCCCGAGGTGTATGCGGCCTGCGAGCCGCGCCGCTGTTTCAGGCGCGGGAAATAGTTGTAGACCTTGTCCAGCGTGGCGGCCACGGCGGCCTTGCCGTCACGGCGCGTGTAGGCGCCGGTGAGCAGGTTCTCCTCGATGGTGAGGTGGGCAAAGCAGTGCCGGCCCTCCATCACCTGGATCACGCCGCGGTCCACCATCTGCGCGGTGGAGAGCTTCTCGATGCGCTCGCCTCTGAGCTCGATGCTGCCCTTGGTCACCTCGCCGCGCTCGCCGGCCAGCAGGTTGCTCACCGCGCGCAGCGTGGTCGTCTTGCCCGCGCCGTTGCCGCCGAGCAGTGCCACCACGCCCCCTTCGGGCACCTGCAGGCTCACGCCTTTCAGCACCAGGATCACGTGGTTGTAGATGACCTCGATGCCGTTGACGTTGAGGAGGATGATGCTCATGGTGCCCTGTGGTTCTTCCAAGCACCGCACGCGAGGCTTGGAAGAAGGCCCGCGGTGCGGGCCTTCGGGTCGGCTCAGGCGATCAGCTCGAGCAGTCCGCGACGTCGCGGCGCGCCAGCTTCTTTTCGGTGGCGTACTTGTCGGCGGCGCTCTTGATCATCGGCTTGATCACCGACTGGTCGGCCTGGATCCAGTCTGAAGTGAAGTTCCACTTTGCGCCGTCCCAGGTGTGCACCCGCGCCCAGACATCACCGCGGTGGTCGGCGCAGCTGGTGCTGATCGGACGCAGCACGCCCTTGAAGCCCAATGCGTCGAGCTTGGCCTGGTCCAGCGCCAGGTTCTCGTAGCCCCAGCGCGCCTGCTCGCCGGTGAGGACCTTGCCCTTGCCGAAGCGTTCCTGCGCACGGCGCACGCCTTCCACCGACAGCATCCCCGCCATCAGGCCGCGCATGTAGAGCACTTGCCCAACTTCTTCCTTCGGGCCCGTGCCCTGGCCCTTGGCGTGCACTTTTTCCAGCATCTCCTTGACGACGGCCGAATTCGGCTCGGCGCCGTGCTGCAGCGCGAGCGCGCTGTAGCCCTTGGCGCCATCGCCCACGTCCTTGACATCGGGCTCGGCGCCGGCCCACCACACGCCGTACATCTTGTCGCGCGGGTAGCCGGTGGCCACGGCCTCCTTGATGGCGGTGCTGTTCATCACGCCCCAGCCCCACAGGAGCACATAGTCGGGCCGGTTCTGGCGGATCTGCAGCCAGGTGGCCTTCTGCTCGACACCGGGGTGCGCCACAGGCAGCAACTGCAGGTCGTAGCCGTGCATCGCGCTTCGGTTCTGCAACAGCGCGATCGGCTCCTTGCCGTAAGGGCTGTCGTGGTAGACGAGGGCGATCTTCTTGCCCTTTAGGTTGTCCCAGCCGCCTTCCTTCTTGGCCAGGTGCTGCAGCAGGATGTCGGCGGCGTCCCAGTAGGTTCCGGCGAGCGGGAAATTCCACTTGAAGACCATGCCGTCGGTGCTCTCGCTGCGGCCATAACCCGCGGTGATGAGCGGGATCTTGTCGGTGGGCACCTTCTCGGTGAGCGCAAAGGTGATGCCGGTGGACAGCGGGTGGATGACGGTGGCGCCGCCGTTCTTGCCCTTCAGCCGCTCGTAGCATTCCACGCCGCGGTCGGTGGCGTAGCCGGTTTCGCACTCCTCCCAGATCACCTTGACGCCGTTGATGCCGCCGCGCGCGTTGGTCAGCTTGAGGTAGTCCACATAGCCGTTGGCGAACGGCACGCCATTGGGGGCGTAGGCGCCGGTGCGGTAGACGAGCGCCGGGAAGAACTGCTCCTTGGCCTGGGCCCAGGCGCTGCTCACGCCGGCGGCTGCCAGGGCGGCGGCGAGGGCGAGGGTTCGAATCTTCATGTCTGCCTCCAGAGGGTGGTGAGAGAGGGAAAGGGCACGCGTCCGTGCAGGGTGAAACGCAATCTTTAGAACGTATCCGGGGCGCCGCCGGGATTGGGGTTTACGCGCATCGTGCCGGCATCAATGAGGAAAGGGCCACAACCGCATCTTCTCCTTGCCGATCGACCACAGCCGTGCCAGCCCATGCGGCTCGACGATGAGGAAGAAGACGATCAGCGCGCCGAAGATCATGAACTCGGTGTGCGACACCGCCGCCGTGCTGATGGCGATACCCACCAGCGAGCCCAGCCACGGCAGCGCCTGATTCAGGAAGATCGGCAGCACGACGATGAAGAAGGCGCCGAAGAAGCTGCCCATGATCGAGCCCAGGCCGCCGATGATGATCATGAACAGCAACTGGAATGAGCGGTCGATCGAGAAGGCGGCCGGCTCCCACGAACCCAGGTGCACGAAGCCCCACATCGCGCCGGCCACGCCGACGATGAAACTGGAAACCGCAAACGCCGTGAGTTTGGCGTACACCGGCCGGATGCCGATGACGGCCGCGGCCACGTCCATGTCCCGGATGGCCATCCACTCGCGCCCGATGTGGCTGCGCACCAGGTTCTTGGCGCCTGCCGCAAAGACCACCAGCACGCCCAGACAGAAGAGGTACTTCTCCGCCGGCGCCTCGATCTTCCAGCCGAGCAGTTCGAGGTTGGACACCGACACCGAGCCGGAGCTCGAGTTATTGGTGAACCACTTGATGCGCAGGAAGGCCCAGTCCCAGAAAAACTGCGCGGCCAGCGTGGCCACCGCCAGGTACAGGCCTTTGATGCGCAGCGACGGGATGCCGAACACGACTCCGACCGCCATCGCGACGAAGCCGCCGGCGATGATGGCCACCAGCATCGGCATGCCGTCGATGCGCACGAACAGGTTGTAAGCCGCATAAGCCCCCACCGCCATGAAAGCACCGGTGCCCAGCGAGATCTGCCCGCAGTAGCCGACGAGGATGTTCAGGCCCAGCGCGGCGAGACCCAGGATCAGGAACGGGATCAGGATGGCCTTGAACAGATAGTCGTCGGCCATCAGCGGCACGCCGACGAAGGCGAAAGCCAGCAGCAGCGCGACGCCGATGCGGTCCTGCGCGATCGGGAAGACCTGCTGATCGCTCGTATAGCTGGTCTTGAACTGGCCGTTTTCTCTGTACAGCATGGCCGCCTCAGACCCGGTCGATGATCTTCTCGCCGAACAGCCCTTGCGGCCGCACGAGAAGAACGAATAACACCAGCACGTAGCCGAACCAGATCTCGATGCCGCCGCCGAAGCTCGGGCCGACGTAGACCTCCGACAACTTCTCGCCCACGCCGATGATGAGCCCACCGATGATGGCGCCGGGCACGCTGGTGAGGCCGCCCAGTATGACCACCGGCAGCGCCTTCAACGCCACCAGACTCAGCGAGAACTGCACCCCCAGCTTGCTGCCCCAGATGATGCCGGCCACCAGCGCCGTGATGCCCGCGACGGTCCAGACGATGACCCAGATGCGGTTGAGCGGGATGCCGATACTCTGCGCCGCCTGGTGGTCGTCGGCCACGGCGCGCAGCGCGCGGCCGGTGCTGGTGTACTGGAAAAACAGTGACAGCAGCAGCACCAGCACGGCGGCGATGACGGCGGCGTACAGATCCTCCTTGTTGATCAACACGCCACCCTGGAATACGTTTTCCATCAGGAACACCGGGTCCTTGGGCAGGCCGACGTCGATCTTGTAGATGTCGCTGCCGAACAGCGTCTGGCCGAAGCCGTCCATGAAGTAGGTGATGCCCAGAGTGGCCATCAGCAGCGTGATGCCCTCCTGGTTGACCAGCCGCCCGAGTACCAGGCGTTCGATCAGCCAGGCGAGCACAAACATCACCAGCGCGGCGCCGATGAAGGCCAGCACATTGGCCAGCAGCTTGCTTTCGAACCCGAGCAGCGCCGGAAACCACTCCGAGAAGCGCGCCATCGCGAGCGCCGCGAACAACACCATCGCGCCCTGCGCGAAGTTGAACACCCCGCTGGCCTTGAAGATGAGCACGAAGCCGAGCGCCACCAGCGAGTACAGCATGCCCGTCATCAGGCCGCCGATCAGCGCTTCGAGGAAAAAACCCATGTGAATTGACCTGTGCTGCGTTCAGTGTGAAGTGCCGAGGTAGGCGCTGATTACCTCGGGGTTGGCGCGCACCTCGCCGGGCGTGCCGTCGCCGATCTTCTTGCCGTAGTCGAGCACCACCACGCGGTCGGAGATGTCCATCACCACGCTCATGTCGTGCTCGATGAGCACGATGGTGGTGCCGTACTCGTCGTTCACGTCGAGAATGAAGCGGCTCATGTCCTGCTTCTCCTCCACGTTCATGCCGGCCAGGGGTTCATCCAGCAGCAGCACCTGTGGCTGCATGGCCAGCGCCCGGCCCAGGTCGACACGCTTTTGCAGGCCGTAGGGCAGGCGGCCCACGGGGGTCTTGCGATAGGCCTGGATCTCCAGGAAGTCGACGATGCGCTCGACATGTTCGCGATGCTCGACCTCCTCCTTCTCGGCAGACGAGAACCACGGGTTGCGCAGTGCCTGCTGGAAGAGGTTGGTCTTCATCTTCAGGTTGCGCCCGCTCATGATGTTGTCGAGCACGCTCATGCCCTTGAAGAGGGCCAGGTTCTGGAACGTGCGCGCGATGCCCATCTCGGCCACCTCGCGCGAGTTCATGTGGTCGAAGGTCTTGCCGCGGAAACTGATGCGGCCCTGCTGCGGCGTGTACACGCCGTTGATGCAGTTGAGCATGCTGCTCTTGCCCGCGCCGTTGGGGCCGATGATGGCGCGCACCTCGTGCTCGCGCACGTCGAAGCTGATGTCGGTGAGCGCCTTCACGCCGCCGAAGCGCAGGCTGATGTTCTTGACGTCGAGGATGACCTCGCCGATCTTGCGCGCGGCCATGGTCAGGCCGCCTTCTTCATGGACGGGAAGAGCTTCGCATCGACTATCGGTAGCGTGGCGCTGACGCTGCCGCTGCGGCCATCCTCG